>NZ_JBIVZM010000006.1:0-497571 GCF_044759525.1 Streptomyces sp. NPDC101110
ATACGACAACACCCGGCCCTCACACACCACCGCCACCGCACCCGGATCACGCACCACCTGCGCCTCAAACAACTCCACCACCGACAAACCATCAAGCGGCACACCCCCACCACCACCAGCCCAACCCAAAACCAACCCACGCTCACCCTCACCAAGAAACTCCACACCCCCCACCCGCACATCAGGATCCGCAACCAAACCCTCCAACAAACGACCGAACCAACCCACCAAACGCTCAGCCGTCCCCGCATCAAACACATCAGTGGCAGCGATCAAAACACCCCCCAGACCAGCCGGAGCGCCATCGGCGTCGAATACCTCACTGGCCACGACATCCAGGTCGAACTTGGCCGTCGCCGCCCCGGGTGACCCCGCTGCTCCCGTCCGACGGACGGGCACCCCCGAGGTCTCCAACCCGGGCAGGGCGACGACCGCCTGGGCGTTGTTCTGCAGGGTGAGCATCACCTGGAACAGCGGATGCCGGGCCAGCGAACGAGCCGGCGCCAGCTCCTCCACCAGCCGCTCGAACGGCACATCCTGATGCCCGAACCCCGCCAGAGTCGTCTCCCGGACCCGCTCCAGCACCTGCGCGAACGTCGGATCACCCGACAGATCCGTACGCACCACCAGCGTGTTCACAAAGAACCCGACCAGCTCGTCCAGCGCCTCATCCGTACGCCCGGCAATCGCCGAACCGATCGGAATGTCCGTGCCCGCACCCACCCGCGACAACGTCACCGCGAGGGCAGCCTGGAGCACCATGAACACCGTCACGCCACGCTCACGCGCCACCTCACGCAACCGTGCATGCACCCCAGCCGGCACCTCCAGCCCGACCGCATGCCCCTCATGCGACGCCACGGCCGGACGCGACCGGTCATACGGCAGGGTCAGTTCTTCCGGCACCCCCGCCAACGCCCCACGCCAGAACTCCACCTGACGCGACAGCACACTCTCCGGATCCTCCTCGGACCCGAGCATCTCGCGTTGCCACAACGCATAGTCCGCGTACTGCACCGGCAGGGACTCCCACACCGGAGCACGCCCCTCACATCGCGCCGCATAAGCAGACGTCAGATCCCGCTCCAGCGGAGCAGACGACCACCCATCACTCGCAATGTGATGCACCACAAGGGTCAGGACGTGCTCGTCCGGACCGACCCTGAGCAGACGTGCCTGGACGGGGATCTCTGCGCTCAGGTCGAAGGCATACCGCGCCGCCTCTGCCACCGCTGCGTCCAGTTCCTCCGCGCGCACATCGGTGACCGTCAGCGCAAGACCGCTCTCCTCCATCGGCAGGATCCGCTGGTACGGCTCCCCGTCGGCCACCGCGAACACCGTCCGCAGCACCTCATGACGCCCGACCACATCCCGCAGTGCCTCCTCAAGCGCTCGCTGGTTGAGCGCCCCTGCCAATCGCACCGCGATCGGGATGTTGTACGTCGGGTTCGGGCCTTCCAACTGCCCTATGAACCACAGCCGGCGCTGCGCGTACGACAGCGGCACCCGCTCCGGGCGCTCCCCGGCCGCCAGAGCCGGACGAGATGCTTCGGCCTGGCCCAGCCCGGCTGCGAGTCCGGCCGGGGTCGGCGTCTCGAAGAGGGTCCGCAGGGCCACTTCCACGCCCAGCACCGCGCGCACCCGACTCACCAGACGAGTCGCCAGCAGCGAATGCCCGCCGAGGGCGAAGAAGTCATCGTCCACACCGACCGCGGGCAGGCCCAGGACCTGGGCGAAGGCCTGGCACAGGATCTCCTCCTGCACCGACAGCGCACCACGGCCCCCACCACTCGCATACTCCGGAGCGGGCAGCGCCTTGCGGTCCAGCTTGCCGTTCACCGTCAACGGCAACGCCTCAAGAACCACGACCGCCGACGGAACCATGTACTGCGGCAACCGCGCACCCACGAAGTCACGCAGTTCGTACTCCGACGCATCCCCCACTACATACGCCACCAGGCGTTTGTCCCCGGGAACGTCCTCGCGGGCGACCACCGCAGCTTGTGCCACCGCCGGATGCGCAGCCAGCACCGCCTGGACCTCACCCGGCTCGATCCGGAACCCCCGGATCTTCACCTGCTCATCCGCACGCCCCGCGAACACCAGCCGGCCCTCAGCCGACCACCGCACCCGGTCCCCCGTCCGATACATCCGCCCACCCGCCGGACCGAACGGACACGCCACAAACCGCTCACCCGTCAAACCCGGACGACCCACATACCCCCGCGCCACCTGCGCACCCGCCACATACAACTCCCCCACCACACCCACCGGCACCGGACGCAAACCCTCATCCAGCACATACACCCGCGAATGAGCAACCGGCGCCCCCATCGACACCACCAGCCCCGACCCATCCACCTCCCCCGCCGTCACCATCACCGTCGTCTCCGTCGGACCATACGTATTCACCAACGTCCGACCCGCCGACCACACCCCCGCCAACCCCACCCCAATCGGCTCCGCCCCCACCACCACCCTCGACACACCCGCAAACTCACCCGGATCCAAAACCCCCAACAACGACGGCACCACACTCGCCGCCACCACACCCCGCCCCCGAACCAAACCCGCCAACAACGACCCATCAGACCGCTCCGCCGCCGACGCCACCACCAACAACCCACCCGACGACAACGTCACCGCAACATCCAAAACCGACGCATCAAAACTGAACGACGCGAACTGCAACACCCCCACACCCCGCCCCGCACCCAACACCGGACCCAACGCACCCACCAAATGCGCCAACCCACCATGCGTAGCCGCCACACCCTTCGGCCGCCCCGTCGAACCCGACGTATAAATCACATACGCCAAACCCTCCGCACGAAGCACCACTCCGGAAATGCCGTCTCCCGGCAGCCCGGCCAATTCCTCGACCACGGCCTGGTCGCCCAGATCGACGCCCGCCAGCCCGGCCGCCGACAAATCCCCCAACAAGCCGCCCCGGCCCACCACGAGTTCAGCCCCGCTGTCCTCCACCATGAACTGCAAACGATCCGCCGGGTATTCGGGGTCAAGTGGCACATAGGCGGCCCCAGCCCGCCACACACCCACAATGGCCGCCACCATCTCCACACCCCGCGGCAGACACAAACCCACCACCGACTCCGCACCCACACCCCGCGCCCTCAACAACCCCGCAAACCGATTAGCCCACGCATCCAACTCCCCATACGACAACTCCACCCCCTCACACACCACCGCCACCGCACCCGGATCAACAACCGCCCACTCCGCAATCCGCTCCGGAACCAACCCCTCCACCACACCCACACCCGCAGCCGTCGCGTTCCACTCCTCCACCACCAACGCCCGCTCAGCCGCACCCAGCACATCCACCGCACCCACCCGGATGTCCGGCGCCCCCACCACCACCTCGACCACCCGCACCAACCACTCCGCAAACCGCTCAGCCGCCCCCACCCCGAACACATCCGCAGCCACGGTCACGACACCCCGCAAGCCGGCGGGAGCACCCTCCGCGTCGAACTCCTCGGTCGCAGTGACGTCCAGATCGAACTTGGCCGTTACCGTCCCGGTGGACTTCACCGACCCGGCCAGTGCTCCGGAGGCCTGCAATCCGGGCAGGTCGACGACCGCCTGGGCGTTGTTCTGCAGGGTGAGCATCACCTGGAACAGCGGATGCCGGGCCAGCGAACGAGCCGGCGCCAGCTCCTCCACCAGCCGCTCGAACGGCACATCCTGATGCCCGAACCCCGCCAGAGTCGTCTCCCGAACCCGCTCCAGCACCTGCGCGAACGTCGGATCACCCGACAGATCCGTACGCACCACCAGCGTGTTCACAAAG
The DNA here is from genome assembly GCF_044759525.1 of Streptomyces sp. NPDC101110. NCBI lineage: Bacteria > Bacillati > Actinomycetota > Actinomycetes > Kitasatosporales > Streptomycetaceae > Streptomyces > Streptomyces sp. NPDC101110. The sequence continues at coordinate 3,815 of NZ_JBIVZM010000006.1, forward strand.
AACCCGACCAGCTCGTCCAGCGCCTCATCCGTACGCCCGGCAATCGCCGAACCAATCGGAATGTCCGTGCCCGCACCCACCCGCGACAACGTCACCGCCAGCGCCGCCTGGAGCACCATGAACACCGTCACGCCACGCTCACGCGCCACCTCACGCAACCGCGCATGCACCCCAGGCGGCACCTCCAACCCGACCGCAAGCCCCTCATGCGACGCCACCGCCGGACGCGACCGGTCATACGGCAGCGCCAACTCCTCCGGCACCCCCGCCAACGCCCCACGCCAGAACTCCACCTGACGCGACAGCACACTCTCCGGATCCTCCTCGGACCCGAACACCTCCTGCTGCCACAACACGTAATCCGCGTACTGCACCGGCAACGGCGCCCACCCCGGCACACGCCCCTCACACCGCGCCCCGTACGCCACCGACACATCCCGCGCCAACGGACCCATCGACCAGCCATCACCCGCGATGTGATGCACCACCAGCACCAGCACATGCTCATCCGGACCGACCCTGAACAACCGGGCCCGGACAGGGATCTCCTCCGCAAGGTCGAAGGCATACCGCGCCGCCTCCGCCACCACCCCACCGAGCTCCTCCGCGCGCACATCGGTGACAGCCAGCGCAAAACCGCTCTCCTCGACCGACAGGATCCGTTGATACGGCTCCCCGTCCACCACCGCGAACACCGTCCGCAGCACCTCATGACGCTCCAGCACATCCCGCAGCGCACCCTCGAGCGCATCCCGGTCCAGCGCCCCGGTCAGTCGCACCGCTATCGGCATGTTGTAGTTCGCGCTCGAACCTTCCAGCTGCGTCAAGAACCACAGCCGGCGCTGCGCGTACGACAGCGGCACCCGCTCCGGGCGCTCCCCGGCCACGAGAGCCGGACGTGCCACACCTGCCTGGCCCAACCGTGCGGCGAGCCCGGCCGGCGTGGACGCCTCGAACAGAGTCCGCAGGGCCACTTCCACGCCCAGCACCGCGCGCACCCGGCTCGCCAGACGAGTCGCCAGCAGCGAATGCCCGCCGAGGGCAAAGAAGTCATCGTCCACACCGACCGCGGGCAGGCCCAGGACCTGGGCGAAGGCCTGGCACAGGATCTCCTCCTGCGCCGTCGCCGGACCCCGGCCCCCACCACTCGCATACTCCGGCGCGGGCAGCGCCTTGCGGTCCAGCTTGCCGTTCACAGTCAACGGCAAGGCATCCAGCACAATGACCGCCGAGGGGACCATGTACTCCGGCAGCCGCTCACCGACAAAGGCACGCACCTGCCGCGACAGCCCCTCGGGCGTCACGTCCTCGCCAGGAACCGGAACGACATACGCCACCAGGCGTTTGTCCCCGGGGACGTCCTCGCGGGCGACCACCGCAGCTTGTGCCACCGCCGGATGCGCAGCCAGCACCGCCTGGACCTCACCCGGCTCGATCCGGAACCCCCGGATCTTCACCTGCTCATCCGCACGCCCCGCGAACACCAGCCGGCCCTCAGCCGACCACCGCACCCGGTCCCCCGTCCGATACATCCGCCCACCCGCCGGACCGAACGGACACGCCACAAACCGCTCACCCGTCAAACCCGGACGACCCACATACCCCCGCGCCACCTGCGCACCCGCCACATACAACTCCCCCACCACACCCACCGGCACCGGACGCAAACCCTCATCCAGCACATACACCCGCGAATGAGCAACCGGCGCCCCCATCGACACCACCGGCCCCGACCCATCCACCTCCCCCGCCGTCACCATCACCGTCGTCTCCGTCGGACCATACGTATTCACCAACGTCCGACCCGCCGACCACACCCCCGCCAACCCCACCCCAATCGGCTCCGCCCCCACCACCACCCTCGACACACCCGCAAACTCACCCGGATCCAAAACCCCCAACAACGACGGCACCACACTCGCCGCCACCACACCCCGCCCCCGAACCAAACCCGCCAACAACGACCCATCAGACCGCTCCGCCGCCGACGCCACCACCAACAACCCACCCGACGACAACGTCACCGCAACATCCAAAACCGACGCATCAAAACTGAACGACGCGAACTGCAACACCCCCACACCCGGCCCCGCACCCAACACCGGACCCAACGCACCCACCAAATGCGCCAACCCACCATGCGTAGCCGCCACACCCTTCGGCCGCCCCGTCGAACCCGACGTATAAATCACATACGCCAAACCCTCCGCACGAAGGATGACTTCGGGGGCTGTGACCGGCGCAGCCGCCAGTTCATGTGCCACGTTCGTGTCGTCAAGGTTCACCAGGTGCGCTGCCGAACCGGGGAGCTCGGCCGCCTTGTCGCCGCGTCCGACCACGATGCGGGCGCCGCTGTCGGCGAGCATGAACTCCAGTCGTTCCGCCGGGTATTCGGGGTCAAGTGGCACATAGGCGGCCCCAGCCCGCCACACACCCACAATGGCCGCCACCATCTCCACACCCCGCGGCAGACACAAAGCCACCACCGACTCCGCACCCACACCCCGCGCCCTCAACAACCCCGCAAACCGACTAGCCCACGCATCCAGCTCCCCATACGACAACTCCACCCCCTCACACACCACCGCCACCGCACCCGGATCAACAACCGCCCACTCCGCAATTCGCTCCGGAACCAACCCCTCCACCACACCCACACCCGCAGCCGCCGCGTTCCACTCCTCCACCACCAACGCCCGCTCAGCCGCACCCAGCACATCCACCGCACCCACCCGGATGTCCGGCGCCCCCACCACCACCTCGACCACCCGCACCAACCACTCCGCAAACCGCTCAGCCGCCCCCACCCCGAACACATCCGCGGCGACGAGAAGCCGGCCGGTGAGGCCGGCCGGACTGCCGTCCGTGTCGAGGATTTCGGTGAGCATGACGTCCAGGTCGAATTTCGTTTTCCTGGAGCCCGACAGTGGCTGCGTCGCGAGTCCTTCGACGTCGACGCCCGGGAGGTGGACGACCGCCTGGGCGTTGTTCTGCAGGGTGAGCATCACCTGGAACAGCGGATGCCGGGCCAGCGAACGAGCCGGCGCCAGCTCCTCCACCAGCCGCTCGAACGGCACATCCTGATGCCCGAACCCCGCCAGAGTCGTCTCCCGAACCCGCTCCAGCACCTGCGCGAACGTCGGATCACCCGACAGATCCGTACGCACCACCAGCGTATTCACAAAGAACCCGACCAGCTCGTCCAGCGCCTCATCCGTACGCCCCGCCACCGCCGAACCAATCGGAATGTCGATGCCCGCACCCACCCGCGACAACGTCACCGCCAGCGCCGCCTGCAACACCATGAACACCGTCACGCCACGCTCACGCGCCACCTCACGCAACCGTGCATGCACCCCAGCCGGCACCTCCAGCCCGACCGCATGCCCCTCATGCGACGCCACCGCCGGACGCGACCGGTCATACGGCAGCGCCAACTCCTCCGGCACCCCCGCCAACGCCCCACGCCAGAACTCCACCTGACGCGACAGCACACTCTCCGGATCCTCCTCGGACCCGAACACCTCCTGCTGCCACAACACGTAATCCGCGTACTGCACCGGCAACGGCGCCCACCCCGGCACACGCCCATCACACCGCGCCCCGTACGCCACCGACACATCCCGCGCCAACGGACCCATCGACCAGCCATCACCCGCGATGTGATGCACCACCAGCACCAGCACATGCTCATCCGGACCGACCCCGAACAACCACGCCCGCAACGGAATGTCGGAGCTCAGCTCGAAGACATGGCGCACCGCCTCCGCCACCGCGCTGTCCAGTTCCTCCGGTCGCACGTCTGCGACGGTCAGCGCGAAGTCGGTCTCCTCGACCGGCAGGATCCGCTGGTACGGCTCGCCGTCCGTCTCCGTGAACACCGTGCGCAGTACCTCATGGCGCTCCAGCACGTCCCGCAGCGCGCTTTCCAGTGCATCCCGGTCCAGTCGGCCCGACAACCGCAGGGCCATCGGAATGTTGTACGTCGCGCTCGGACCTTCCAGCTGCGTCAAGAACCACAGCCGGCGCTGCGCGTACGACAACGGGATCATCGGGATTCCTCCTGTTTACGCGTGACCGCGGCGGGGATCACGTTCCCCATTCGAAGGTGGCGCACCTGAAGGGCATGCCTTCGCAGCCTCCGCATGAGCGGCTTGATATTCAACTGCCGTTTTCGTCAAGAACAGCAAGTGTTTTGAATGCGAGCAGGAAAGTCAGGTCCGTTCACCGGTCGCGCGGCGGCATTCGGGTGGTCGAGGCGAAGGCGACCCGCCGACGGCATTGTTCCTCGCCGTCGACCGGCACCGGAAGACGGGGCGGTCGGTTCGTCGAACGGGTCGGTCATCCGTCATCCCTTACAAGACGTGTCCACGGGCGGCCGTGGGCGGAGCCAGTTCACTATGGTCCAGGCCGCATGTCTGATCAATGCCGGTGATCGAATTCTCTGATCGTTCAACTGCGCCCCGACCGCACTTGAACAGGCGTGGCCGGCCCCCACGAGGCATTGCCCGCTTGCCGTCGAGGCGTCTCTGCTTGAGATTCCGGGCTTTCCGGGGGGTGCGCGCCGGACATGGGTGGAGCTTCCGTTTTGGCACTGTAAACGGCGATTTGACGTACTCATCCCGTCACTGTTTTTACCCTGGATGCACGCATACTCACGCCTCGTAACGCCCGAAATGCGGAATACTCGACTCCGGATAAACCCGCCTGTGGCCGCCCAGATGTGAATGTAGGCTGGATGCCGAAGAGCGTCCGGCAATCGTTGTACGGTCGCGTGCCGGCCGCCCAGCGGCCGTTAACGGCCGTAGAGACACCGGTCCCACTCACCCCGTTGCTCCAAGTTCTCGCAAAAGTACGTGGCACGACCCGGCCCATGCACGGCACGACCCACGAACAGCAGTTCCGAGACACTGATTAATCAGGGGGTAGATCTTGACGCAATCCGGAAGTGATAGGGCCATATCAAGACCGGAGCACGGATCCAGGACTTCGGGCAGCCGGATCACGACCGTACCCACCGCGTCGCTGCTGCCGGGTGACTCGCCTCGTACCGAGGGCGTGAACGCCCAGCACATCGCACGTCTCGCCGAAATCGAAGGGCCCTTACCCGCCGTGCTGGTGCACCGACCGACGATGCGGGTCATCGACGGAATGCACCGCTATCTGGCGGCACTCTCGAACGGCCAGAAGACTATCGAGGTCGAGTTCTTCGACGGAACCACCGAAGAGGCGTACCTCCGGGCCGTGCAGGCGAACTCGGCCCACGGACTTCCGCTCTCCCCCGCCGAACGCAAAGCGGCAGCCGCCAGGATCATCGCGTCACTGCCCCACATGTCCGACCGCGCGATCGCCAAGGCGGCCGGGCTGGGTGCCAAGGCCGTGGCCACCATCCGCCGCCGGATGGACGAGACACCCCAACTCAACGCCCGCGTCGGCCAGGACGGCAAGGTCCGTCCGCTCAACAGCGCCGAGGCGCGGTACCGGGTCGCCGAGCTGCTGGCCGAGCGTCCCGAGGCCTCCCTGCGTGAACTGGCGCGGCTCGCCTGCGTCTCACCGGCCACCGTCAGCGACGTCCGAAGACGTCTCGCCTCCGGCGAACCGCCCGCCCCGGAGCGCTCGGGGAGCAGGAGCCAGTCGGACAAGGGCCCGGCGGCCGCCCGGACCGGCGCCGTACCTCCCCAGCCCACCGGGCGTAAGCCGCACCGCCGGATGCGTTTGGTGGCGCAGGATCCCGGGGTCGTTCTCGACAAGCTGTCGCGTGACCCGTCCCTGCGTCACAGGGAGGAAGGGCGGCGGCTGCTGCGGCTGCTCCAGCAGCACGCGATCGCCACGCAGGAATGGCCCGCGCTGAGCACCTCTCTGCCGGACCATTCCAGGGAGACGGTGGCGAGTCTCGCCCGGGAGTACGCCAAGACATGGCTCGGCTTCGCGCAGGAGCTGGACGAGCGTCTCCGGGCCGGGCTGCTCGCCAGCGGGTGAGGACGCTCGCCCGCCCGGGAGCAGGGGACACACTCCGACGGCCGCGGACAGGTTCGGCTCGCAACCGGTGAGGAGCCTGGGCCCGGGTGATCCGGCTGCCGCCGTCACGGTAATCGGCCCGGGACAGGCTGAGGCCGGAACAGGAAACCGCCCCATCCCGGCAGGGCGTCCGTCACCGGCCGCCAGGTGCCTTCCTGCCAGCCGTGCATCGTGTACGACAGGGAGACGGTGAGGCTGCGGACGGTGTCGGCCGTGCGCCGCCGGTCGGGACGTCGTCGCCCCCACCGCAGGAGGAGAGCGGGGCGGTCGCGCAGCAGTGTCGCGAACGCCCCGAGCAGGACGTCCAGTTCGTCCTGGCCGAACTGGATCCGGATGAAGTCGACCCGTGTCAGGTCCTTCCGCCGGCAGAGATCGTCCACGGTGGCCGCCCGTGGGCCGCCCGGACGTCCCGGCACGAGACGGTGCACCTGGCCGTCCGGGCCCGTGAGGTTCCTCAGTGCCGCCGTGCACCGCGCGCAGCCTGCCCCGACGTCCACGCAGACCGCGCCGGGTGACACGAGCTGATCCAGTCCCGGGGCCTCTGGATGGGGCACCGGCCGGTGTGGCCGACCCTGGGCGACCGGGGAGACGTCTCCCGGTTCCCGGGAGTGCCGGAGCCCTGGCAGCGCGACGACGGAACCGCGCGGGTCATCCGCTGTGGGGAGCTCGGATGCCTCGGTCGGCGGCCCGTCGGCGCCCTCGCGCCCCGGCCCTCCGTGGTCTGCCACTGCTCATCATTCCTTCCGGGTCGTGTCACCGCGCCGGCGTCGTGACCGGGCGGCCCGTTGACGGTTCGAGGCTAGGTTCCTCCCCCGCCGGACCGCGTCCCCCGCGGTGACGACCCCGTGTCCTTCGCGGCGCCACGTCCTCCCGTCCGGGACCGCCGGAGGGTGTCCTCCCCTGGGTGTGTCATCCCCGGGGCGTACGCCTCGGGGCGGGGCCCTTCGTGCCGGTACCCATCAGGGGCGGGAGTTGTTCCGCTGCGGGCACGTCGGGTGGCTCATCGGGCGGCCAGCCTGTGCCGGCCGACCGCTTGACAGAGGGCCTGGAGGTCGTCGCCGCCGAGCGCGTCCGGGCCGCCTCCGTACCCGGCCAGTTCGATGCGCAGAGTGTCGCCCAAGTGTGCCGCGGTGCCCACGAGGAGCGGTCGCGTGGGGTGTCCCGCGGACTGTTCGAGCGGTACCGGTGCTTCGAACTCGACGCCTGCTTCGGCGAGTTCGCGGGCCGCGCGGGCGATGTCGTCCGCGCGGAGGCTGAGTCGCTGTTCCGGGCGGTGCGCGGCGGCCGGCTGCGGCGACGCCTCGTGGCGGAGGTCGGTGTGCGGCTCCGAGGCCGCGAGGGTGAGGGTCATGCCGCCCTGCAGTCCGGCGAGTTCCACCACGCGGGGCGTCCGGTCGGGTGCGCCGTCCCCTCGTGGCCTGCGCGGGATCAGCCCGAACCCTTCCTCGTACAGGCGGACACACTCCTGGAGGTTCGTCGCCCCGACACCGGTCGTCACACCGTCGAGTCGCGCGACGGGGGTGGCGAACATCTCGCGGCCGGGGCTCTGCGGGAGCCGCGCCCAGCGGTGGCCGCCCGGCCGGCCCGGCCGGGTGTGTCCGGCGGGCAGCAAGGTGTGCGTCATGCCGCCGGCCCCCGCGAGGATCGGATTGCCGCGTGCGGAGCCGACCTCACGGGCGCCGGCCCGCAGGGCCCGCTCCACTGTCGCGGTGACGTCCGTGCAGTGCAGTGCGATGTCGGCGATGCCGTCGCCGTGTGCGTTCAGGAATCCCCAGGTGGCGGGTCCGGAAGTGACGACGAGGGAGGCGGTTCCCTGCTTCAGCAGCAGGGAGCTGCGGTCGGGGGCGACGGAGTCCGCCACGCACTCGAATCCCAGGGCCGAGACGAGGTACCGGGCGGTCCGCTGCTTGTCCTTGGCGTACAACTCGACGTACGCGATGCCGTGCCCTGCCATGGGTCATCCTTCCTGCGCGGGATGGTCGGGAAAGGGTGGTGCCAGCCGCCGCGTGGTCAGTACTTGTCGAGGAACTCGATCAGGGCCGCGTTGACCTCGTCGGGGCGTTCCAGGTAGCCGAGGTGACCGCAGTCCGCGATCTCCACGAGGTCGCAGCCGGGGATGGCGTCGGCCACCTCGGCAACCAGGTGGGGCGGGCAGACGAGGTCGTGGCTGAAGGCGACGGCCCGGCACGGCACCGTGATGCCGCGCAGTGACGCGCGCCGGTCGCCGAGACCGTCGACGGCGGCGGCCTGGCCGGCGGAGGAGTGGCCGCCGCCGGTGAGTTCGAAGAGCTCGAGCAGGGGGGTGACGGCGGTGTCGTCGTTGAGGGTCGTCGGGGAGAACATCTCGGTGACGGTCTTCACGGCGTCGTAGCCGGCAGGCAGTCGTACGCCGCTCTCCCGCAGCGCGCGGTCGGCGGCGCTCTGGGCGCGCCGGAAGGCGTCGGAGCGGGCCCGGGACGCGATCAGGGTCGCGGAGCGCACCAGTTCGGGTGCGGCGAGGGCGAGTTCCTGGGCGATCATGGAGCCGAGGGACGTCCCCACGATGTGGCAGGGGCCCAGTCCCAGCTGCTCGATGAGGCCGCGGGTGTCGGCCACCATGTCGGCGAGGCGGTAGTCGCCCGCGGGGGCGTCCGACGGTGCGATGCCCCGGTTGTCGAAGGTGACGGTCTCGTATCCGGCGCGGTTCAGTGCCGGTGTCTGGTGCATCGTCCATACCCGGCCCGACGCGGACGAGCCCATGATCAGCAGGACCGGCGTGCCGCTGCCGGATCGCTGGTAGGAGAGCCTCACACCGTTGGTGTTCACGAATGGCATGTCGAGCCCGTTCTCGTAGGGGGCAACAGGCGCTCTCCGTGCGGTCACCACGGAGAGGTCCGGGTGGCCGCCCCGCCCTCGGCCCCCGTCGGTCCCGGCTCGGGGCCGGGTGTCGTGCTCGGTGGAGCGCGCGGGCTCCGTCACGGCTCACGATGGCATCGCACCTCGGCGGCGATCAAGGGTTGCCGAGTGGCCCGGGCCGCGCCGCTCCCCTTCCGGCGCGGTGGGGCCGGGCCCGGCGCGAGCACCGGCGTGCGTGCGGTGTGGGCCGGCGGTACCGGTGAGCCGGTGTGGGTGTCAGGCGCCGCGCCAGACGGGAGTGCGTTTCTCGGCGAAGGCCCGCGGGCCCTCGACCGCGTCATGGCTGCGGCGTCGTTTCTCCTCCCACGGGTAGGTCGCCGTGAAGGCCTCTTCCAGCGGCAGGTGCAGAGACCGCTGCACCGCTTCCTTGAGGGCCCTTACGGAGAGCGGGGCGCTGCGTCGCAGGGCGTCCGTCCAGGTGTCCACGGCGGCGTCCAGAGCGTGCAGCGGCACGACCTCGTTGACGAGGCCGAAGCGCAACGCCTCGGCGGCGCTCATGCGGCGTCCGGTGAGCAGGTATCCCATCGCCTGTTTCAGGGGCATCTGCCGGGCCAGGCGGAAAGCGCCGCCCGCGCCGGGGACCAGGCCCAGCGTGGCCTCGGGCAACGCGAACACGGCGTGGTCGGCGGCGACGACGAGGTCGCAGGCCAGGGCGAGTTCGAAGCCGCCGCCGAGGGCGTAGCCGTTGACGCGGGCGATCACGGGCTTGGTCAGGTCGAACCGGTCGGTCAGCCGGGGTGAGCCGGGCTGGCCGCGGCTGCCGAAGCTGGTCGGCGGGGTGCCCTCCCGGTCGAGCCGGGCCCGCTCGCGCAGGTCCTGGCCGACGGTGAACGCGCGATCGCCGGCGCCGGTCAGCACCGCGGCCCGGATGTCGTCGTCGGCCTCGATGTCGTCCCAGACGAGCGCGAGTTCGCGGTGCATGCGCTGGTTCATCGCGTTGAGCACCTCGGGCCGGTCGAGGGTGACCCGGGCGATCCGGCCGTCCTTCTCGTACCGTACGCCCGAGTCCCCGCCGCCGATCACGGTGTGCGCCCGGCTGCGGGCGCCGAGGCCGTGGTGAAGCGGCCGACCTTGTCGATCACGTCGGAGCTGTAGAGGCGGAGGGCCTGTTGCAGCGCGAACTCGGCCATGTAGCGGCGGAAGTCGTCCGGTGACTCCTCCGCCAGGTTGAGCATCCGCCGGTTGGCGAGTACCGCGCTGCCGCGCAGTCGTTCCACACTGCGTTCCACCGCGAGGTCGAGATCGGTCCGGTCGTGGACCTCGTCGACGAGGAACCGGGCCTCGGGTTCGGTGGCGAAGATCCGCCTTCCTTCGAGGATCACCTGCCGTGACAGGCGTGGTCCCGCGGAGCGGGTCAGCCGGAAGTTGGCGGCGCCGGGAACGATGCCCTCCTGTGCGGCGGGGAGGCTGACGTAGGCGTCGGCGGCCGCGATGACGTGGTCGAAGACGAGCAGCAGCTGGGCCCCGCCGCCGATCGCGAAGGAGTCGACGACGGCGACCCAGGGTTTGTCGGTGCTTCCCGACCGCCAGCCCGGTTCGTCGGTGCGGATGCCGCGCAGCAGCTTGTGGATGTAGCCGAGTTCGCGACGGAGCAGGAAGTCGACGAGGGAGATGTCTCCGCTGTGCAGGGCTTTGAGGTTGATGCCCGCGCTGAAGACCCGCCGTCCGCGGTAGCGGGGGTGGGTCATCTCGCCGCCGCGCAGGAGTCCGACCTCGACGGCCGGGTCGAGCAGGGCGAGGTCGACCGCTGTCTCCATGTCGTCGACCTGGGCGTTGTCCTCGGCGTTGAGGGCGTCGTCGCGGCACATGGTCAGCCGGGCCACGGCGCCGGTGCGCTCCAGGCGGACGGATCCCAGGTCGGCGCTGCCGGTGCGGGTGAACTCGGGCAGCAGCGCGGTGGCACGCGGGGTCGGCCGGAGCATCGCGTCGAGCAGGTGGGCGCCGGCCAGGGGTGAGCGCAGTATCCGGCTGAAGAAGATGCCCTGGTCTATCTCGTGGCCCTCTTTGCGGGCCTGTGGCCGGCCACGTTCGGTGGCGAGCCGGTCGTCGGTGGGGACGAGGCCGGGGAAGGCGGTCGCGGCGGCCCTGGCCAGTGCGTCGATGCGCAGGGGGCGGGTGCGGCGGTCGGTGAGTTCGTCGTAGACCGCGTCGGTGTGGGTGTCCAGGAACGCGGCGCGCAGGTTGCGGGCGGTGTCGGCGGCCGTGGCGGCGAGGGTCTGTTGCCGCACGGAGCGTTCGCCGTGCGGGGGCAGGCCGTCCAGCAGGGTCTGGCAGTGGCGTGCCGCCTGTTCCAGGGCCTGCCGGGCCCGGGGCAGGGGTGCGCGGACGTCGTCCGGGCCGGTGTGCGGTGCGGTGGGCTCCGCGGTGGCGGTCATGCTTCGGCTCCTGTCGTGGCGCGGCGCAGGACGCGGTCGCAGGCCGCCAGGTGGGCTCCGAGCGCCTCTTCGAAGCTGGTGCCGGCCGCTTCGTGCAGCAGTTGGCGGCGGATGGCCAGTTCGGTGCCCGAGACGGCGCGTGCGCGTTGCGCGGCGAGCCGGAGGGCCTCGGGCACGTCGTCGGTCAGCTCGTCGACCAGGTGCAGGGCCAGGGCGTCGGCGGCGCCGACGGGGGTGCCGTAGAGGACGGCGTGGCGGATGGGGGCCGCGTGGGGGCCGTGTCCGGCGAGCCGGTACAGGGCCATGCCCGGCCAGGTCCCCCCGCCCTCCACGGGGACGACCAGGCGCACCGTGGTGGTGGCGATGCGGTGGTCGGTGGCCAGCAGCACGTCCAGGGCGGGGCCTCCGCAGTCGCCGTCGGCGACGGCGACCGTGGTGGCGGGCAGTCGTTCCAGGCGGCGCAGGACGCGCTCCCACTTGCTGACGAGGGAGACGGTCAGGTCGCCCGGGAGGGGTCCGCCCGGGGCTCCGGAGACACGTACGACGACGCTGGCGAGGCCGTCGAGGTCCTCGGCCGCCTCGCACACCGCGGTGACGGCGGCGACGGTGTCGGCGGACAGGGGCTGCCGCCCGTCGATCCGCAGGGGTATCTCCTCGGGCGCGGGGTGTGCGGCGGCCGTCGGGTTGCTCTTCATCGCTTCTCTCACCTGTTCCGTGGTCACCACTGCACCAGCGCGGTCTCGATGGTCGAGCCCGGGCCCATCGTCATCAGCACGCCGTGGTCGCCGGCGTGGGCGGCTCCCTCCCGGAGCAGTCGCTCGTAGGAGAACAGGAAGGATCCGCTGGAGAGGTTGCCGTAGTCGCGCAGGACGCCGGTGGTGTGCCGTACGTCGTGGCGGGTGAGCCCGAGGTTGACGCGTACGGCGTCGATCACCTTCTTGCCGCCGGAGTGCACGAGCCAGTGGGCGATGTCGCGCCGGCGCAGGCCTGCGCCGGTGAGCAGCCGGTCGACGATCTGCTCGGCGTTGGCGCCGACGACGTAGGGGACGAGCGGGTCGAGGTAGAAGCTGAACTTGTTCTGGTCGTCGTCCCAGTCGTAGCGCATCGCTTCGATGGCGTCGGTGATCAGGTGGCTGGCGAAGGCGAGGATGCGGGGGCCGTCCTGTGCCGGTGGGGTGCCGGCCGGGCCGTAGGCGGCGTCGGGTGGGTCCGCGGTGAGTGCGACGGCGGCGGCGCCGTCCCCGAAGAGGCTGTTGACGACGGCGGTGCGCATGCTGCCGTCGATGACGTAGGCGGCGGAGCAGGCTTCCGTGCAGAGCATCACGGCGACCTTGCCGGGGTTGGCCGTGACCCAGCCGGCGGTGGCGTTGAGGGCGTTGAGGCCTGCGTTGCAGCCCATGCCGACGACGTCGACCCGGCTGGTGCGGGGCAGGAGGCCCATGTCCTTGATGAGGTGGGCGCTGAGGCCGGGGGTGAGGAATCCGGTGGTGGTGGTGCAACAGAGGTAGTCGATGTCGGCGAGGTCGAGACCGGTGTTCTCCAGGCAGGCGCGTACGGCTCGGGCGCCCATGTCGAGGGCGGTCCGCTTGTGCTTCGCGAGGAGTTCGCCCTGGGCCTCGGTGAGGACGGCGCCGTCGGTGTCCCGGGGCGGGAGGGTGAGGTGGCGGCGTTCGATGGCGCTGTTGAGGAAGACCGAGCGGACCTTGGGGTCGGTGATGCCGAAGAGGTCGAGGACTTCCCGCTGGGAGTACGAGTGGTCGGTGACGGCGGTGCCCACCCCCATGATCCGTGGGCTGCCGAGGCCTTTGGACGGTGTGGTGACGGGGGTGTCGAGGAGGGTGGTGCCGTGGATGTCTGCGTCGGCGGTCATCGGAAGGTCCACCCCCACATGCGTGGCTTGCTGCGAATGAGACGTCGTGCTGTCGACACGGAACTTCGCTTTCTGTGAGTGACGGGAGGGAAGGGCGGTGCTTCAGCGGGCCCGGGCCGCTTCGGCCGTGATGAACCGGGCCAGCCGGGCTGTGCCTTCGGTGATGTCGGCCTGGGTCAGGTAGCTGACGGACAGGCGCAGGCTGTGCTCGCCGCCGCCCCGGGGATAGAAGTAGGACATGGGCGTCCAGATCACGCCGTGGTCCTCCGCCGAGCGCACCAGGGCGGCGTTGTCGGCGGGGAAGGGGACGTCCAGGGTGAGGAAGAACCCGCCGTCCGGCTCGTTCCAGCGAACGCCGAGTGTGCTGCGTTCGGGTTCGGGGAAGCATTCGTCGAGCCGTTTCAGGATGGCCCGCATCGCCTCCCCGTAGTACGCCGAGGTCTCGGTGTTGAGTTCCGAGGTGCGTCCGTCGGCGGCGAGGAGCATGCCCGCCACCGCGGCCTGGCTCAGAGGCGAGGTGTTGACCGTGACCATGCTCTTGATCTTGATGAGTTCGTCGGCCAGCAGGCCCTGCCCGCCGTCGTCGTCCACGACGACCTGGTCCGCGACGGCGAAGCCGACCCGGGCGCCGGGGAAGAGGGTCTTGGAGTACGAGCCGAGGTGGACGACACGCCGGTCGCGGTCGAGGGACTTCAGGGTGGGCAGTTGCCGGCCGGGGCTGACCAGCCGGTAGGGGCTGTCCTCCAGGATGAGGAAGTCCTCACGCCGCGCCAGGTCGAGCAGGGCGTGCCGCTCCGGCAACGGCATCGTGGATCCGGACGGGTTGGAGTGGTCGGGGACGACGTAGAAAGCGCGGGGGCGTCGGCCGCGCGCCTTCTCGGCGGCGACCGCGGCCTCCAGGTCCGCGCTGCGGAAGCCGTCCGGGCCCTCCGCCACCGGGGTCGGTTCGGCGCCGAGCAGCCGGGCGGCCCCGGTGATGCCGACGTAGCACGGGCTGGAGACCATCAGGGTGTCCCGAGGGCCGGCCAGCAGGGCGCGCAGGGTGAGGAGGATGGCCTCCTGGCAGCCCACGGTCACCACCACGGCCTCGGGCGGTACGTCGATGTCCTCGTCCTCGCGCAGTGACCGCGTGACGAGTTCGCGGATCTGCCCGCCGGTCGGCCCGTACTGGAAGAGGGCGTCGCGGATCTCCGCCGGGGAGGCGCCGCGTTCCTCCAGGTGGTCGAGGTAGCGGCGGATGTGCCGGAAGATCTCCTCGACGTCGAAGAAGCCGTCGTACGGGCGGCCCGGTGCGAACGAGACCGCCCGGGGGTAGCGGTGGGTGATCTCGTTCAGGAAGTTCATCGTGTCGAGGACCGGGTCGCCGACGCTGGCGTGCAGTTCGGCTCTCCGCAGGGTGGCGGGTGCCATGTCTACCAGCGCCATTCCTGCTGGCCGTAGAGGTGGCCGGCCTTGATTCCGCGGTCGGCGCACCAGGTCATGAACTCCTCGATCTGCTTGATCTGGTACGTGTCGGGGGTGTACGTCGTCGCCATGACGTGGCCGAGCCAGGGCTCCTCGCCCATGGCGTACACGTATGCCTCCTTGGCGCCCAGTTCGGTCATGATCGCGGCGGCCTGCTCGGCGTTGGAGCCGGACAGTTTGCGGGAGTTGCTCATCTTCTTGGTGATCGGGATGGTGAGCAGGGCCTGGTAGAGCCAGGTGAGGGGGGCGCCGTCGCACTCCATGCCGAGGAAGGCGTAGTCGGCGGTGCCCAGTTCCTGCTTGATGTAGCGGTAGAGGGAGGGCTCGATGCCGGAGGAGTCGGCGCCGGCGAAGACGTTCTTGTCGGCGAGCCGCACCCAGTACGTGGACTTGGCGCGGATGTCGAGGTCGCAGTGCTCCCCGAGGAAGGGGGTGGCGGTGACCTTGCCGCCGGGGAACTCGATCTCGTCGAAGTCGTCGACCTCGATCACCGGGAAGCCCTGGCTCTTCAGCATCAGCGCCATGTTGGGGTCGGCCAGGTTGCCGCGGGAGGACCGGGGCACGACGATCGCGCCGACGCGGCCGCGCAGTTGCAGCAGGGTCTCCAGCACGATGTGGTCCTGGTGCCCGTGGGTGATGAGCACGAGGTCGATGAAGTCGGGCAGGTCGTCCAGGGTGTAGCGGTCGCCGGCCGTGCTGTCGGCGCTGATGAAGGGGTCCGTGACGATGGCCGCCTGCGGGGTCTGCATCACCAGACAGGCGTGGCCGAAGTAGCGGATGCGGCCGCCGGACTCGATGTGGCGGTCCTCGGCGAGGGAGGGCTCTTCGCTGAGCATGTGCGACAGCTGTCCGGCCTGGGTGTCGTCGAGGCCGAGGGCCTCGCGCAGGTGCCCGAGGGTGGTGGGC
The DNA here is from genome assembly GCF_044759525.1 of Streptomyces sp. NPDC101110. NCBI lineage: Bacteria > Bacillati > Actinomycetota > Actinomycetes > Kitasatosporales > Streptomycetaceae > Streptomyces > Streptomyces sp. NPDC101110. The sequence goes on from NZ_JBIVZM010000006.1 coordinate 19,343, forward strand.
CGCACGCGGGTGCGGAACAGTGCCGCGAGGCCCTCGTGGCGGAAGGGGATGTCGAGCTCCAGGACGTCCGGGGAGGGCAGGCGCGGGGTGCTCAGGACGAAGGGGCGCTCGATGCCGGTCTCGAAGGACAGCTGCACCGACTGCCGCGACTCCTGGTAGATGTCGCTCTTGTAGACGACCGGCTCCATGAAGCGCAGCTGCGCCTGGTTGTCGGTGTCGTAGGCGAGCTCGATCAGACCGCCGAGCTCCGGCGGCAGCTTCGGGTACAGCGGGGTGAGGTCGAAGCCGGTGGCGTTGGCGCGCAGCAGTTCCTGGCCGGCGACGATCGCGTCGGCGAAGCGCAGGATGTGCGCGCGGTCCCGCTTGATCGCGGCGAGCAGATCGCGTACCTCGTCGGCGCGCTCCTCCGGGATGTTGATGAAGTAGCCGCCGCGGAGGTCAGGGTTGTTGCTGGCCGCCACGTGCACCTGGGGGGACTGCAAGTAGGACTCGAGCAGCGGTACCTGGAGGAATGCGAGGTTCATCGCCGACTGCACCGGTGCCGTGGTGTACGGCCACGCAAAGAATCTGTCGATCAGCGGTTCGACGATCACTTTCGAGCGCAGGAACAGCTGCTGATCAGCCATGGGTTTCCCATCTCTTGGAGCTTTTGAACAGGCGGGGGTGCGGCCTCAAGCTAGGCGTGACGGGGCTGGCCGATCAATGTCCAACAGATTTCACGGCGTTGTGTTCAACTGCTTCCTCGCCGCAGTTGAACGTCCGGAAAGCCCTCTGTAATTCGGGCAGAAAAGGCTCGTCCGTTCAACCGTGCACCAGCGGCAGTTGAACACCCGTGGGCCATTGTTACGGTTGCCTCATTCTTCGCGCACTCTTCCGTCGCCGCCCGTGAATTGCCGCCGAATTCCTTGCGCAGAAAGGGTCGATCACGTGGTCCTCGACGAACTCGTGGTGGCTCCGGTGACGATCACGCCGACCAAGCCGCTCACGCCGACGCATGTCAAAGGCCTGCTGTGGACGGACATCCTGGTCAAGGCGAGCGCGCCGGCCGGGCGGGTGCGGCTGCTCTGGAACGACCGCATGGCGACCCTGACGACTCAGTCGACGGCGTTCTGGCAGTACCTGGACCGGGTCGAGCCGGACACGGACTGGGGCCGCGAGTCGGCGGCTGCGATCGGTGAGCGTTACGTCCGCTTCCACACCGAGGGCGCGAGGAGCGATCCCCGGGGTGTGGGCGCCTACCTGGAGCGGGTCGACACGTCCGGGTGGATCCACCCCGCCGGCCGGCGGGTGCTGGATGCGTGGCGCGCCGAGCTGGAGCTGCTGGGTGTCGCCGATCTCGGCCTCGGGGCGGACCGTCCGCTGGCCGCGGCGGCGGACCCGATGCTCGAAGCGCTGGCGGAGCGGGGCCTGTTGGTCGACCACCGCCGCTTCGGCGGTCCCGTCCACCTGGACGGCACGCGCTGGGGCCTGCCGCTGCGGCAGCTGATCGGGAGCGACGGGCATCCCAACTATCTGCTGCCCATCCTGCGCGAGCTGATCCCGGCGATCGGCCCGGGCCGGGTGTTCCTGCTGGTCTTCGACGACGGCCTGGCCGCCGACTACCTGCTGCTCGACCGGGTGCTGACCGCGTTCGGCGGCCACTCGGTACGGCTGCCGTTCAGCAGGGTGCCGGTCGCCGGGGCGGTGCGTTCCAGCCGCTACGGCGGTTGGCGCGGCTCCACCCTCTCCGACCTGTCGGCGGTCTCCGGCTCCGCCGACCGGGCGGCCTACCGGCTGGGGATGCGGTTGTACTTCGCGGGGGTGCTGCCCCGGCGCTCCGTGCAACCGTTCCGCATGTCGGTGCTGCGCCGGTGCGTGGGACGCGCCGCCCGGCTCCTCGCGCGTGCCCCGGCCGACGTCGACGGGCGCGGGCTGCCGGAGGCGCTCTCCCGGTCCCGGGACCCGAACGGTTTCGTCGACCCCTACCGGCTGACGACGTCGTTGCTCCGCCCGCTGCCTGCGGACCCGCGGGTGCTGAGGATCTACACGTGAGCGGGTTACCGGCCGGGGCGCCGGCGGGTGTGCCGGCTCTGCGGGCCGCGGCACTGTCCCGGGTGGCGGCGGTCCGTGCGGGGCTGGGCGCCGGACCGGTGCCCAGGGGGCTGGGGGTGGCCGTGGTCGTGGCCGACCTCGACGTCGCGGCGTTCGTCCGGGGCACCGCTCAGTTCACCGTGGGCCTCCCGGACGACCTGCGGGAAGGCTGGTACCGGACCTTCACCAGAACGGTGTTCCTGGCGGGCCGGCCGACGGCCGTGGCGGTCCGGCATCCGCACCGGCTCGTCACCCCGGACGGGAACCTCGCGTGGTACGGCCCGGCCGCACGCGGGGCGCTGCTGCCGCTGTCCCGGCTGCTGCGCTCCTTCGAGGGCCCCCGGCCGGTCGAGGTGCCGGCCGGGCCCCTGACCGTGACCGTGCCGGGACCGCCCTCCGGCCGCACCGCACAGGTGTCGGTCGCGGTCGGCGGCGTCAGCACCAGCGCCTACCTCGTCCACGTGCACCATCTGATCGCGGAAGCCGTGCTGCGCGGACTGGTCGGCCCCGGTGACACCCTGCGGGTCGGCCACCGGCGGTGCCTCGACCCGGCGGAGTTCCACGACGCCCTCGACCCCGCCCGTGCCGGTTCGGTCCAGACCCGGATCGCCGGCAGCGGTTCCGACCCCGACCGACTGGCCCTGTTCGGCGTGCTGACGTCGGACCGCAGCGAAGGAGACCACTGACGTGCAGGCCGAACGGGTGCTCGCGGAGCACCGACGGTTCCTGGAGTGCCTGGAGCGCCCCGAGGAAGCTCAACACGACCTGCTCCGGGACATGCTGGAGCGCAACGCGGACACGTCGTTCGGGCGTGAGCACGCGCTGGCCTCGGTCCGCACGCTGGACGAGCTGCGCCGGGCCGTGCCGATCCGCACCCACGAGGCGATGATGCCGTGGATCGAACGCGCCATGGCCGGCGAGCCGAAGGTGCTGACCACCGACGACCCGGTCGTCTACTTCTCGTCCAGCGGGAGCACGGGCCGCGAGAAGCACATCCCCATCACCCGCACCTACATGCGGCAGACGTTCCTGCCCTTCTACCACGCGAGTTTCGCGCCGCTGCTGCAGGCACTGCCGCAGGCACCGGCCGCACCCGGTGGTGTGCTGAACCTCTGGCAGGATCCCACCTCGCCGATCACCCGCACCCCGCAGGGCCGACCGCACATCGGGGCCAGTCAGGTCGATTACCGCAAGTTCGGCGAGGACTCCGCCGTGGGCCTCGGCAACAACGCTCCGTGGAGCCGCATCCCCGAGGCGCTGGCCGGCGACGACCCCTGGGAGCGCAGCTACTACAAGCTGCGCCTGGCCGCCGAGCAGGACATCCGGGTGGTGATCGGCGTCAATCCCGCGATGGTGGCGGGGCTGCCGTACCAACTGCGGCAGATGTGGCCGCGGTTGGTGGACGACATCCGGGCGGGCACCCTCGGCGGTCACCGGCACTCGACGCCGAACCCGGAGCGCGCGGAGCAGATCGAGGAGTACGCGAAGACGTTCGGCACGGTCCACCCCTACCACCTGTGGCCGCGCCTGGCCGCCGTGTTCGTGTGGAACAGCGGCCTCGCGCGGTCCTACCTCCCCCGCGTGCGGGAGACGTACGGGCCGGGTGTGCGGCTGTTCCCGGCGCCCATCGCGTCCTGCGAGGGACCGGCGGCCGTGCCCGTCGACGGGCATCCCCACGGAGCCCCGCTGTATCTGCCGGGCTGCGTCTACGAGTTCGTGCCCGCCGAGCGGCCTGTCACCGCCGGCAGTGAGACGCTGTCGGCCACCGAGGTGGAGGAGGGGCGCGACTACCACCTGGTGCTCAGCCACGTCGGAGGGCTGTACCGGTGCGCCGTCACGGACGTGGTCACGGTGGTCGGCCGGGTGGGCCGTACCCCGCGCATCGAGTACGCCGGGCGGGACCTCGTCCGGTCCGCGGCCGGGGAGCGGCTGACGGAGGCCGTCGCGCTGCGCGCCCTGCGGGCCGCGTGCGGCGACACCGGCGCGGAGCTGCGCAACGCGACGTTCCGCCTGTGCCCCGGGGGCGAGGGGGCCGGCCCGCGCTACCGGATCGCCGTCTCCTTCGCGGGGCCCGCGGTGCCCGGACTGGCCGCCGCGCTCGACCGGCGGCTGTCGCGGGAGTGTCCCGGCTACGCCGCCGGCCGCGGGACCGGGGCGATCCGACCGGTCGAGGTGATCCCTGTCCACCCGGACGCGTTCCTGCGGGAATGGGAGCGCGCGGCCCGCTCCGGGCAGCGCCCGCCCCGCATCAAGGACCGGGTCTTCATGCCCGACGAGGAGAGATGGGCGAGGATCGTCGCCACCGCGCAGGAGGTGGCGGCGTGACACCGGAGAAGGCAGGGCAGGGGACGGCCGGCGTGGTCCCCGGCCGGGGGCAGTACACGGAGGACGCCCGCAGACAGCGGCTGGAGTGGCTGCGCGGGCACAGCGGCGCCGCGCTCACGTCGCTGGAGCGGACCGGCCTGGACGCGTACAACCTGGTCGGCAACGTGGAGAACTTCATCGGTTCGGTCGAGGTGCCGGTGGGCCTGGCGGGGCCACTGCTGTTCGTCGGGGACGCGGCGCGCGGGGAGGTGGTGGCCCCGCTGGCGACCACCGAGGGCGCCCTGGTCGCGTCGGCGTCCCGGGGCGCCCGGGCCGTGACCGCGTCCGGCGGGGTGTCGACGAGGGTGCTGTCGCAGCGGATGACGCGGGCTCCCGTGCTGGAGTGCGCCGACATCGCCGCCGCCCACCGTCTCACCGAGTGGTTGCGGGAGCGGCGGCCCGCGCTGGAGGCACAGGTCGCTCTGGTGTCCCGGCACACCCGGCTGGTGGACGTCGAGCCGCACCAGATCGGCCGGTATCTGCATGTGCGGTTCGTCTTCGAGACCGCCGACGCGGCCGGGCAGAACATGACGACGGCGGCGACCTGGCAGATCTGCCGCTGGCTGACCGACGCGCTCGCCGCCGAGGAAGGGCTCAGGCCCAGGAACCTGCTGCTGGAGGGCAATCTCAGCGGGGACAAGAAGGCGACCGTCGGCTCCATGCTGGCCGGCCGCGGCACCCGGGTGACCGCCGAGTGCCGCCTGAGCCGCGACACGGTGGCCTCGGTGCTCAAGACCACGCCCGAGGCCATGGTGAAGAACCACGTCTCCACGGTTCTGGGCGCCCAGCAGATCGGCATGCCGGGGCACGGCGTCAACGCGGCGAACATCGTCGCGGCCCTGTTCGTCGCCACGGGCCAGGACGTGGCCTGTGTCCACGAGTCGGGGGTGTCGATCTTCTCGATGGAGCAGGACGGCGACGATCTGGTCGCCACGATCCTGCTGCCCAACCTGGTCGTGGGAACGGTCGGCGGGGGTACCGGGCTGCCGCACCAGCGTGAACTGCTCGACCTGCTCGGCTGCGCGGGTGAGGGTGGCGGCCGCCGGTTCGCCGAGATCGTCGCCGGGTTCGCGCTGGCCCTGGACCTGTCGACGATGGCGGCGCTGGTCAGCGGCCAGTTCGCCCAGGCGCACCAACGGCTGGGGCGGGCCCGGCGGGTGGACTGGCTGCGGGAAGGCGATCTCGACGCGGCGCTGCTGCAGCCGATGCTGACGCGCGGTCTTGACGACCCCGGCCTGCACGTCACCCGGGTGGAGCCGTCGCCGCCCCTGCGCGGGGACGGGATCGCCGGCGAACTCGGGGCGCTCGCCGAACGGCGCAGACTGAGCGGGCTGCACCCGCTGCGGGTCGAGTGGACCGCCGGTGACGGCTCCCCCACCGCGGCCGACCTCGTCGCCAAGGTCAAACCCCGCGGCGAGGAGATCGTCGCCGGGATCGCGATGGTGCTGTCCCTGTGCGGCCCGGAACCGGCCGCGGCGTGGGAGCGTTGGGGCGCGGTCACCGGGTTCGGTGACGCGCACCGCCGTGAACCGGCCGTGTACCGGCGGCCGGAGAGCGCGCTGACGGAGCTCCTCCCGCGCTGTTACGGGATCCTGGAGGACGACGAGCGGGAGGCGTACGTCGTCCTCATGGAGCGCTTGTCCGACGACGGCCGGCCGTGGACGCGTGACCGGATCGACGGCGTGCTGCGCGGCGTCGGGCGGGTGCACGGCCACTGGCTCGGCCGGGACGAGGAACTGCTCGCCGAGGGCTGGTTGCAGCGGGTGCCGGAGCCGGCGGACGTGGCCAAGGCGCACGAGCTGTGGGGGGCGCTGGTCCGGCACGCCGCGCAGGAGCAGCCCGATCTGCTGGGCCCCGCCCGGGCGGACGTGCTCACGGGTCTGGTGGAGGATGCCGGCCAGTGGGTGCCCGCGGTGCACTCCCTGCCCCGGACGCTGGTGCACAACGACCTCAATCCGCGCAACATCGCGGTGCGGGGAGAGCGGATCGTCGTGTACGACTGGGAGCTCGCCACGGTCGACGTGCCGCAGCGGGACGTCGTGGAGCTGCTCGCGTCCACCCTGGGTCCCGACGCCACGGCGGACGACGTCGAGCACGCGCTCGCCGTGCACGCAGAAGCCGTGGCCGCGGTGTCGCCGGAGGCGGCCGCGCTGGTGGCCGGATGCGACTGGCGCCGCGGCTACCGGCTGGCACTGCGCACGTTCATGACGACCCGGCTGGCGCTGTACCTCGCCGGGCACAGCCAGCGCGAGTTCGGCTTCCTGCCGCGCCTCGCGCAGACCTCGTTCCGGCTGTGGCAGCTCGAAGCGGCCCGGGAGGAGGACTGAGGTGCGGGCCGCTGTCGTGGGGATCGACGGCACGGGCAAGACCACGGTGCTGCGCCGGATGCGCGAGCGCGGCGACATCGCGGTCGTGCACGCCATCCGGGCCCATGACGACCCGGGCAGTCCGTACGCCGCGCTGTCCAGGGCGCTGGCCGGGGCGTCGGCCGCGGCGGACGCCCTGGGCCGGGTGCAGCTGAAGCTGGCCGTGCTGTACCTGCAGCTGTGTCTGTACGGCCCGACGGAGCGGCGGGCGGCTCGGGAGGGCCGGATCCTCGTCTCCGACCGGCACCCGTTGATCGATCCGCTGGCGTACCTGCCGATGTTCGTCCGGGCCGATCATGAGGACACTCCCGACGCCGACGTCGAGGCTTTCTGGCGCGGACAGGAACCCCGGGCCGCCGGGGCGGTGCGCGACTGGCTCGTGGCCCGTACCGGAAGCGCCGACCCGAGACCGCTGGGCACCGATCTCCTCCACAGGGCGACGGGGCCGCCGCAGGACGTCCTCGACCATTTCAGCCGGTCGTGCGGCGTGTCACTGCCCCACGCGGTGGTACTGCTCGACCTCCCCGTCGAGGACGCGCTGGCACGGACCAGGGACCGGCGCGGCGGGGGCGAGTTGCACGAGACGGCGGACCTGCTGTCGCTGGTCCGGCAGCACTACGAGACAGCTCTGGCCTGGCTGGCGCGCACCCGGCCGGAGGTCGCCGTCCACCGTGTCGACTGCCGCGGCCGCACCGCGGCCGAGGTGACCGAGGCGGTCCGCGAGGCGGTGGGCGCCACCGCGGCCGGGGCCCGGACGCGTGGAGGCGAGGAAAGACGCTGAACAGGCGTGTCACACCGGTCCTTCCACCGGGCGGAAGTGGTGTTGCGCCCCCGTGAAGCGCTTCCCGACGATGGTCGCCACGACAGAGAGACGGGAGCCAGCGCCCATGCCTCACATGACCGCGTTCGCCAGGAACCAGTGGTACGTCGCCGCCTACAGCCATGAAGTGGGGCGGGAGTTGCTCGGCCGGACGATCCTCGGTGAGACGCTCGTGCTCTACCGGACGGAGGAGGACGGGACGCCGGTCGTGCTGCACGACCGCTGTGTGCACCGGCGTTACCCGCTGTCCGAGGCGCCGACGCGGCTGGACGGGGACCGGATCGTGTGCGGCTACCACGGGTTCACCTACGACCCGACCGGCACGTGCGTGTACGTTCCGGGGCAGAAACGGGTGCCGCGCACCGCCCGGGTCGCCTCCTACCCGGTCGTCGAGCAGGACTCGCTGATCTGGGTGTGGATCGGCGACCCGGCGTCGGCCGACCCGCGGTCCATCCCCCGGGCCCGGCACCTGGACGCCCCCGGCTGGGTCACGGTGCGCGGCATGGAGCCCATCGACTGCGACTACGGCCTGCTCGTCGACAACCTCCTCGACCTGTCCCACGAGACGTATCTGCACGGCGGTTACATCGGCACCCCCGAGGTCGCCGAGACGCCGATCACCACCGAGGTCGACGAGGGCGCCGGGATCGTCCGGGTCAGCCGGCACATGGACGACGCCGCATGCCCGCCGTTCTACGCCAAGTCCACCGGCATCGACGGCCGGATCACCCGCTGGCAGGACATCGAGTACCACGCGCCCTGCCTGTATCTGCTGCACAGCCGGATCGCCCCGGTCGGGGTGCTGCCCGAGGCGGACGGCCGCGACCCGAACGGCTTCCACACCGAGATCACGTACGCCATCACGCCCTCGGGTGACGGCACGGTGTACGACTTCTGGGCCGTCTCCCGCGACTGGGCGACCGACGACGCCGAGGTCACCGAGTTCCTGCGGGGCAACAACCACACGGTCGTGATGCAGGACGTCACCGCGCTGAACCTGCTGCAGAAGACGCTCGGCACCGAACGCACCGGCTACCAGGAGCTGAGCATCAACATCGACACCGGTGGTCTGGCCGCCCGCCGCATCCTCGCGCGGTTGGTGGAGCAGGGCGCCAAGCCCGAGGAGAAGCTCCGGTGACCGCTCCGACCGGCGAGATCTACCGCATCGCCTGGCTGCCCGGCACCGACACCCTGCACGGCACGTGCCATTGCGGCCGCGAACACGTCGCGCAGGACCCGGTCGAGATGTGGGAGTGGATGCTGGCCCACCCGCGGGGGCACTCGGTGGACGAGCCGCGAGGGACCGGTTCATGAAGACGTACGAGACCGAACTTGTCGTCGACAAGCGGGAGTTCGCCGCCGACGGGGTGCTCGCCCTCACCCTGCGCCATCCGCTGGGTGAGCAGCTCCCGGCGTGGGAGCCGGGCGCGCACGTCGACGTCGTGCCGGTGCCCGGTCTGGAGCGCCAGTACTCGCTGTGCGGGGATCCGGCGGACCGGTCGGCCTGGCGGATCGCGGTGCTCCGCGAGAGCGCCGGGCGTGGCGGCTCGGCCCATGTGCACGAGCGGGTGGGCGAGGGCGACAAGGTACGGGTGCGCGGGCCCCGGAACAACTTCCGTCTGGAACCCGCTCCCCGGTACCGCTTCGTCGCCGGCGGCATCGGCATCACACCGATCCTGCCGATGCTGGCGGCGGCCGAGGCGGCGGGCGCCGACTGGACGCTGCTGTACGGCGGGCGCAGCCGCGGGTCCATGGCCTTCGCGGAGGAACTGGCACGCTACGGGGACCGGGTGACGATCGCTCCCGAGGACGAGTCGGGTCTGCTGGACCTGGCGTCCGTGCTGGACGACGTGCCCGAGGGCACTCTCGTCTACTGCTGCGGTCCGGGGCCGCTGCTGGACGCGGTCGAGGCCCGGTGCCCGTCGGGGGCGTTGCGCGTCGAGCGGTTCCGTCCGAAGGAGCAGGAGACCAGGGCCGCCACCGCGTTCGAGGTGGAACTCGCGCGGAGCGGCACGAGGCTCACCGTCACGCCGGACGTGTCCGTGCTCGACGCCGTGCGCGCGGCCGGGGTCGAGGTGCTGTACTCCTGCACGGAGGGCACCTGCGGCACGTGTGAGACGGACGTCCTCGACGGCGAGCCGGACCACCGCGACTCGGTGCTGACGGACGACGAGCGGGCGGCCGGCGAGACCATGATGATCTGTGTGTCCCGCTGCCGCGGAAAGCGGCTCGTCCTGGATCTGTGAGAGGCCGGCCCCGGCCGCCGTCGCGGCCCGTTCAGGGCGCTGCCCACAGGCCCCGGACGTGTCCGAGGTGCCGGGTCATCACGGCGCGGACGGCCTCCTCGTCGCGGGCGAGCAGCGCGTCGAGGATCTCCAGGTGCTCCTGCGCCGACGCCTCCAGCCGCCCCTGCTCGGCCAGTGCCGTCAGGCCGTAGAGCCGGGAGCGGCGCCTCAGGTCGCGGACGACGTCGACGAGGTGGCCGTTGCCGGCGAGGGCCAGCAGACCGAGGTGGAAGCGCAGGTCGGCTTCGACGTAGGCGATGAGGTCCCCGGCAGCGGCGGAGGTGACGATCTCCCGGGCGGCCGGGCGCAGTGCCTCCAGGGCCACCGGGTCGGCCGTGCGGGCCAGTTCCGCCGTGGTGGGGATCTCGATCAGCGCTCGGATGTGTGTGTACTCGTCGAGTTGCCGCTCGGAGACGGCCGTGACCCGGAAGCCCTTGTTGGGCACGGTGTCGACCAGGCCCTCCTTGGCCAGGTCGAGCATGGCCTCGCGCACGGGTGTGGCGGAGACGCCGAAGCGGGCGGCGAGTCCGGGGGCCGAGTAGACCTCGCCGGGCCGCAGTTCACCGGCGATCAGGGCGGCCCGCAGCGCGTCCGCGACCCGCTCCCGGTGGCTGGGCTTCCTGCTGCCCAGGGTGGGCAGGGCGGGGGTGTGCTGCGGGGCCATGACCGTTCGGGGTTCCTCTCCGGTGCGGGGCTGCTACAGGACGAACCCGGCCGGGAACGGGTCCTCCGGGTCCAGCAGGTACTGGGCGGTACCGGTGATCCAGGCGCGGCCGGTGAAGCTGGGCAGGACGGCCGGGCGGCCGGCGGCCTCGGTGGTGCCGAGCAGCCGGCCGGTGAAGCGGGTACCGATGAAGGACTCGTTCACGAACTCGGTGTGCAGCGGGAGTTCGCCGCGCGCGTGCAACTGTGCCATGCGGGCGCTGGTGCCGGTACCGCAGGGCGAGCGGTCGAACCACCCTGGGTGGATGGCCATGGCGTGCCGGGAGTGGCGGGCCGTCGAGCCGGGGGCGGCCAGGTAGACGTGGTGGAGGCCGTGGATGGACGCGTCCTCCGGGTGGACGGGCGGATCCTCGGCGTTGACGGCGGCCATGAGGGACAGGCCCGCGGCGAGGATCTCGTCCTTGCGGGTCCGGTCGAAGGGCAGACCGAGCTGCTCCAGCGGCAGGATGGCGTAGAAGTTGCCGCCGAACGCGAGGTCGTACGTCACCGTCCGGCCGTCGGCGAGGGTGGCCTTGCGGTCGAGGCCGACGGCGAAGGAGGGCACGTTGCGCAGGGTGACCGCCTTGGCCGCCCCGTCCTGGACGGCCACCTCGGCGACGACCGGCCCGGCAGGGGTGTCGAGGCGGATGGTGGTGACCGGCTCGACGACCTCGACCATGCCGGTCTCGACCAGGACGGTCGCCACGCCGATGGTGCCGTGCCCGCACATGGGCAGGTAGCCGGAGACCTCGATGTAGAGGACGCCCCAGTCGCAGTCGGGCCGGGTCGGTGGCTGGAGGATCGCGCCGCTCATCGCGGAGTGGCCGCGCGGCTCGTTCATCAGCAACTGCTTGATGTCATCGCGGTGTTCGCGGAACCAGAGCCGCCGTTCGTTCATGGTGGCGCCGGGGACGGTGCCGACGCCGCCGGTGATCACGCGGGTGGGCATGCCCTCGGTGTGCGAGTCGACGGCGTGCAGGACGAGTCTGCTGCGCATGGTCCTCAGCTCAATCCGGCCGCGACGGCCTTCTCGGTGGCGGCTCGGACGGTGGCCTCCTGCTCGGGCGGCAGCGGCACCCGCGGCGGGCGGCAGGGGCCGCCGTGGCGGCCGACGAGGTCCATGGACAGCTTGATGGCCTGGACGAACTCCACCCGGGAGTCCCAGCGCAGCAGCGGGTGCAGTTGCCGGTACAGGGGCAGCGCGGTGTCCAGGTCACCGCCGACGGCCGCGCGGTACAGCTCGACGCAGGCGCGGGGCAGCGCGTTCGGGTAGCCCGCGACCCAGCCCTTGGCTCCGGCGACGGCCAGCTCCACCAGGACGTCGTCCGCGCCGATCAGCAGGTCCAGCTCGGGGGCGAGTTCGGCGATCCGGTAGGCCCGTCGGACGTCGCCGGAGAACTCCTTCACCCCTTGGATGTGTCCCTCGCCGTGCAGCCGTGCGAGAAGTTCGGGCACGAGGTCGACCTTGGTGTCGATCGGGTTGTTGTAGGCGACGACCGGCAGGCCCGACCGGGCGACCTCGGCGTAGTGGGCGAGGACGGAGCGCTCGTCGGCGCGGTAGGCGTTCGGGGGCAGCAGCATCACGGCGCGGCAGCCGGCCTGCGCGGCCTGCTCGGCCCAGCGCCGGGCCTCGGCCGACCCGTAGGCGGCGACGCCGGGCATCACCCGCTCACCGCCGATCGCGGCGACGGCCGTCTCGACGACCCGGGCCCGCTCCTCGGGTGTGAGCACCTGGTACTCGCCGAGGGAGCCGTTCGGTACGACGCCGTCGCAGCCGTTCCGGACCAGCCAGGCGCAGTGCTCGGCGTACCGGTCGTGGTTCACCGACAGGTCGTCGTTCAAGGGGAGCGCGGTGGCGACGAGCACGCCGCGCCAGGGTCGGGGTTCGGTCATGACGGTCCCTCCTGGGGGTGTTGCCGGGCGAGGACGCCGAGCGGCACGGGACGGGCGAACGGGCGCTTGCCGGGGGCGGGCGGGCAGCCGGCGAGACCGGCGACCGCGGTGCCGCACATCCGGCCCTGGCACCAGCCCATCCCGGCGCGGGTGAGCAGCTTCACGGTGCGTTCGTCGCTCGCGCCGAGATCCAGCGCCTCGCGTACGGCCCCGGCGGTGACCTCCTCGCAGCGGCAGACCACGGTGTCGTCGGTGATCCGCTCGGGCCAGTGCGCGGGCGGCGCGTAGGCGGAGTCGAGGGCGGCGGCGGACCGTGCGAGCTTCGTACGGGCCTTGAGGGCGGCGGGCGCCGGGCCTGGGGCGGTGCCTCGCAGGCGGGCGGCGGCGGAACAGCCGGCGATGTGCCCCTCGGCGAGGGCGAGGTCGGCGCCGCCGACGCCGGTGGCCTCGCCGGCCGCCCATACGCCGGGCACGTCCGTGCGCTGCTCGGGGTCGACGGCCACGGTGAGCCCGTCGAGGCGGCAGCCGAGGCTCTCGGCGAGGTCGGTGTGCGGGAGCATGCCGTGGCCTACGGCGACGGTGTCGCAGTCCAGGCGCCGCTCGGTGCCGGGCCGGACCCGGCCCCCGGCGTCGAGGGCGGCGACCGTGACGCCGGTCAGCCGGTCGTCGCCGTGGGCACGGACGACGGTGTGGCGCAAGAGGACCGGGACGCGGTGGCGCAGCAGCCTGGCGGCGTACCCGGCGCCTTCCGGGAGCTTGCCGGCCAGGGCCCGGCCGTGGCGGGCGAGACGGGCCGGGCCGGCCGACTCGACGAGCGCGGCGACCTCGGCACCGGCGGCCGCGAGTCCGGTCGCCACGGGCAGCAGCAGCGGCCCGGAGCCGGCCACGACCGCTCGGCGCCCCGGCAGGACCAGTCCGCCCTTGAGCATGGCCTGGGCGCCGCCGGCGGTGACGACTCCGGGGAGGGTCCAGCCGGGGAAGGGCAGCACCTTCTCGTAGCCGCCGGTGGCCAGGAGCACGGCGCGGGCGCGCACCTCGACGGGCTGCTCCTGCTCCGGCCCGAGCAGCGCGTACACGGTGAAGCCGTCGGGGGTGCGCTCCACGTTCCAGACGTGGTGGTCCGTCAGCACGCGTACGGCACTTGCGGCGAGGCCGTTCCGCAGCCGCTCCCAGGTCCGCCACCGGTGGTGCAGCGCCCCGGGCCGGCCTGCGCCCAGTCCGGCGGCGGGCTGCCGGTAGAACTGCCCGCCGGGCTGTGCGGCGGCGTCGACGAGCGTGACCCGCACACCCCGCGCGGAGGCGGCCAGGGCGGCGGCGAGCCCGGCCGGTCCGGCGCCGATCACGGCGAGGTCAGTCCTCATGACACGCCTCCTCGCGGCCGGTTCCGCCGCCCTGTGCCCCGGTCTCGCCACGGCCCGTCCGGGCCCGCGAGCCCGTCTCCCTGCGGCTCGTCCCGCCCTGCGTGCCCGTCTCCCCGTGGCCCGTTCCCTCCTGCGTGCCGATCTCGTCCCCGGGCCGCACCGGCACCAGGCAGGCGCGTTGGTTGGGGCGGCCGTTGACGGTCACCAGGCAGTCGAAGCAGACGCCGATCCCGCAGAACACCCCGCGCGGACGGCCCTGTGAGCGGGTGGAACGCCAGGAGGTGACGCCCGCCGCCCACAGCGCCGCGGCGACCGTCTGTCCGGGCAGCGCCTCGACGGGCCGCCCGTCGAACGTGACCGTGAAGGCGGGGCCGGGCCTGGCCCCCGCGAGCTCCAGCGGGTTCATTCGGCCTCCTCGGTGAAGCGGTCGGGCCGGAAGGGGACGAGGTCCAGATCGGGCGTCCGTCCGCTCAGCACCTGTGCGAGGAGATGCCCGGTGCCGGTTGCCAGTCCGATGCCCGCGCCCTCGTGCCCGCAGGCGTGGAACAGCCCGGGCGCCCTCGGATCCGCGCCGATCGCGGGCAGATGGTCCGGCAGATACGGCCGGAAGCCGGCGTACGTCCGCAGGGCCCGGACGTCGCCGAGGAACGGGAAGAGCCCGGTCGCCCCGGCCGCCAGGGCGCGCAGCGCGGGGCGGGACAGCGACCGGTCGAAGCCGACGCGTTCGCGGCTGGCGCCGATGAGGACCGGTCCGGCCGGGGTGCCCTCGACCACCGGGGAGGTCTGCAGTGTCGCCGAGTCGCTGGCGACGTCGGCCACGTAGTCGGCGGCGTACACCTTGTGCCGGATGCGCGGCGGCAGCGGTTCGGTGACCAGGACGAACCCCCGCCGGGGCAGCACCGGCAGGGACACCCCGGCGCGGGCCGCCACCTCGCCGCCCCAGGTACCGGCCGCGTTGACGACCGCGGGTGCGTGCAGGACGCCCCGGTCGGTCCGCACGCCGCGCACCGCACCGCCCGGACCGCGCAGGATCCCGGTCATCTCCCGCCCGGTGAGCACCCGGGCCTTCGAGGCACGCAGCAGGTGCGCCGCCGCGAGGGCGGGCATCACCTGCGCGTCCTGCGGGTAGTGCATGCCGCCCGCGAGACCGGGGGCCAGGTACGGCTCCAGGTCGGTGAGCACGTCGGCCGGCACCGGGAGGGCCTCGACCCCGGCCGCGCGCTGCCCCGCGGCGAGTTTCTCCAGCCCGGCCAGGGCCCGGTCCGTGCCGGCGACGACGACACCGCCCTTGGCTTCGTACTCGACGGCCCCGCCCAGCCCCTCCCGGGCCAGGGCTGCCCACAACCGGGCGGACAGCAGGGCCAGTTCGAGCTCGGGGCCTGGCTCCTTGTCGGAGACGAGGAGGTTCCCCTCCCCCGCTCCGGTCGTGCCACCGGCCACCGGGCCCCGGTCCACCACGACGGTGTCCAGGCCCGCCCGGCCCGCGTACAGGGCGGTGGCGGCTCCGATCACTCCGGCTCCGACCACCACGACATCGCAGGTCAGCGACTCGCTCACGTCAGTACTATGTCACACACCACAGACGCGGGGAAGGGTGCGGGCAGGACGGGCGGACACCCGGCGGTCGCACCGGCGACGTCAGTCGACCGTGGGGACGACACTCAGATGGGAGGCGGTGCGGCGGGCGCGGCGCTCGCGGGACGCGGAGCGGCGGGCCTCGCGCAGCACGAACGTGACCCGGGCGCAGCCCAGTTCCTCCAGCGTCCTGGACGTCTCGACGACGATCCGGCACTCGGTGGATCCCCGGTGCGGATCGGGGTGCACCAGGGGCCGGACGGCTCCGTCCTGCTCGACGGCACCCTCGCCGACCGCACGGATCCAGTGCGGCAGGCCGTGCCGGTAGGCGGCCTCCATGATCGGGTCCTGGGCGATGTCACGGCGGATGGCCTGCAGACCGTGGTCGGGGCCGTGGCCGTCCACGGTCCGCGCGAAGTGCGCGAGCATCGGCAGGCACCAGCTCGCCTCGTGGTCGCCGAGCACGGTCGGGGCGTCGGGGTGGAAGAGGACGAACCTGAGGAAGTTGTCGTCCGGCATCGCGGTCGGATGCGGGCCGACCTCACGGAAAAGTGACCGGAAGGCGCCGTTGGTCAGCACCACGTCCCAGCAGTGGTCGACGACGAGCGAAGGGAAGGTGACACCCTCCAGGAGCCCGGCGTAGTCCTCCAGGTAGGCCTGGGCCTCGGGAGTCTCGGGGACGGGCCGCGGTGCCGGCCGCTGCCCTCCTGCCTGATATGCCATCGGGAGGTCACCCCTCTTGCCTGTGCGGCCTTGACGCGGCGCCCCGATCCTGCTGGTCCGAGCTGAGGCATGTCAACTATCGTGGCATTCAGCGTCTGTTGACGGCTGAAATTGGCCACAGTTGTGGCGAGACCTGGATGTGAGTTCGAAGCACCGGCTACGCTCCGGGAAGTTCACGCCGGGGTAGGTCACGGCATCCACTTGTGAGAAGCCTGTGAGATACGTAGGAGATCTGTCGGTGACGGGTGGCTTCGTCGAAGGTCCGGGCGTCACGCCTACGGCCGTGCTGCCGGCCGTCGTCTCCCGTGTCGGCGCGCTCGCCGACCGGCTCGGCGTGCCGCACGCCGAGGTCTTCGACGTCGGCAGGCTGTCCGTCGCCTCCGGAGTCCCGGACCCCGTGATCAAGGCCCTGCTCAGCGGTCGTCCGGCGGGTGAGCCCGACGTCCAGGCCCGGTTCCTGCAGCGGCTGGACCTGCTGCGCCGGACCCGGCTCAAGCCCAACGGCCGCAAGTACACCCAGCAGGAGATCGCCGACGGCGCGGGCATGTCCCGCCAGCAGGCCGGCGCCCTCATCAACGGCGACCGGCGGCCGACGATGGAGCACTGCGACGCCCTCCAGCGGTTCTTCCGGGTGCACGCCGGCTTCCTGACCGCCGAGGACCCCGAGGCGCTCGTGAGCGCCCTCCAGCACATCGAGCAGGAGCTGCTGCAGAAGCTCGCCGATCGTGAGCGGCAGGCCGCAGCGGCGGCGGACGACCCGCTGGAGCGGCTGCTGCAGGACCACGGCGTGCGCGGCATCGCCTGGCGTGCCGCGCAACTGCCCACCGACCAGCACCGCGACAAGGTCGCGGAGTGGCTGGACATGCTCCTGGAGAGCGTCAAGCGGCCCGAGTCGTGACCGTGGGGAGAACTGTGGGCATCGGTAGGGAAATGCGCCGTCTGTGCGGCGAGCTGGTCGCGGAGCTGACTCTCCCCGCGCCGGCCCGGCCCGACGAGCTGTACGCCGCCCTGTGCGACGGCATGAGCAGACGCCGTGGCCGCCCCGTCCGCTTCCGCACGGCCGCGTTCCCGCCCGGAACGGCCAGCGGGCTGTGGCTGGACATGGCCGAACAGGACCTCGTGGTGATCGAGGAACGCACCGCTCCCGAGCACCAGTTGGTGATCCTCGGCCATGAGCTGTGGCACATGAAGGCGGGGCACTGCTCCCACCACGTCGAGGGCGCGGCCGTGGCGGCCCGGCTGCTCGACGACGGGGCCGACCTCCAGGCGACTGTGCTGAAGGTCGCCGCCCGCACCCGTTTCGACCTCGACGACGAGAAGGAGGCCGAGAGCTTCGGCCTGCTGCTCGCCAGCAAGTGCCGTGCCTGGCTCGCCGGTTCGTCCTCGCGGGGGCCGGTGCAGCGGGACCATCTGGCGGGGCGGATCGAGGCATCGCTGGGGTATCGCGGACCCCAGGGCTGACGGGCCGCCCGGTGCGGTGACGTGGTGCGGCGGCCTCCGCCGAGCGGGCGAACCGGAGGGCGGCGGGGCCGGATTGTCAGTGGTGGGCGGCAAGCTGGAGGTGCGCCATCGCTGTGCGGGGGCGCACGCGCCGCGAGGCGCGGGACCGACGACGCCGACACGGGGAGAGCCGACCGATGCCCACCGCCGTTCTGACCGATCGTGAACGCACCGCCGTCCAGGCATATCTGCGGCTGCTGCACACCGTCCGCGCCGCCTTCGACCGGGAGGGCGGCCCGCCGCTCGTCCCGCCGGCGGTGCTCGCCGAGGCGGAGCAGGCCCTGGAGCGCGCCGGCCTGTCCGGCAACGAGGAGGCGTTCTTCCGTCTCCTGGAGCAGTGGTGCCCGGAGCCGGGCAGCTGAAGGGCGTTCGCCTCGGGGCGAGTGCCGTGCAGCGGGTTCAGGCGTGCGGCACCGCGATCGCCGTCGCGATCAGGCCCCGCCCCGCCGTCCAGCGGCCGTCGAAGTGGTCCAGGCGGCGGGTGCCCACCCGGGGCCCGGGGACGAGCAGCTCCGCGCGGAAGGTGCCGTCGGGGTCGAGTTCGATGTCGGCCTCCATGAAGTCCAGCCACTTCCCGGTGAGGGGGAACCACGCCTTGTAGACGGACTCCTTGGCGCTGAACAGGAGCCTGTCCCAGTGGATGCCGGGTCGTTCGGCCGCCAGCCGCCGCAACCGGTCGGCCTCGGCCGGCAGGGACACGGACGGCAGGACGCCCTCGGGCAGCGGTCCGTGGACCTCGGCGTCGATGCCGAGGGACGCCAGGTCGGAGGCGCGCACCAGCGCGGCGGCGCAGTAGCCGTCGCAGTGGGTCATGCTCCCGGCCAGCCCGGCCGGCCAGCCGGGGGCACCGCGCTCCCCGGGCAGGATCGGCTGCGGCGGCACGCCGAGCTTCTCCATGGCCCTGCGGGCGCAGGAGCGCACGGCGGCGAACTCCCTGCGCCGCTTGGCGACCGCCCGTGTCAGGAGCGCGGCCTCCTCGGGGTACAGCGGGGTGTCCGCCTCCGCGTGTCCGTACGTCTCGACGGTGACCACCGTCTGCGGCAGCAGCTCCTCGATCACCGCTCCTCGCCCTCCTCCGGCAGGATGCGCCGCAGCCGCCCCGGCGGCTGGGACCGTTTGCTCCACTCGCGCGGATAGCCCACCGACACCTCCTCGAAGCGCACGCCCTCGTGGAAGGTGGTGCGGGGGATGTGCAGATGGCCGTAGACCATCGCGGACACGCGGAACCTGCGGTGCCAGTCGGCGGTCAGGTCCGTGCCGCACCACATGGCAAACTCGGGGTGCCACAGCACGTCCATCGGATGCCGGTGCAGCGGGTAGTGGTTGACCGGGATCACCGGCAGGTCGCCGGGCAGTCCGGCGAGTCTGCGTTCGGTCTCGGCGACCCGTGCCCGGCACCAGGCCTCCCGGCTCGGGTACGGGTCGGGGTGCAGCAGATACTCGTCGGTGCACACGATGCCGGTGCCCTGCGCGTATTCCAGGCCCTGTTCCTTGGTGGTGCAGCCGGCCGGCAGGAACGAGTAGTCGTACAGCAGGAACAGCGGGGCGACGACCGCCGGGCCGCCGGGGCCCTCCCAGACGGGGTAGGGGTCCTCGGGTGTCGTCACGCCGAGGTCGCGGCACAGCTCGACCAGGTGGGTGTAGCGGGCGACGCCGCGCAGGGTGACGGCGTCGCCCGGATGGCTCCACAGCTCGTGGTTGCCGGGCACCCAGACGACCTTGCGGAAGCGGCCGGCGAGCGTTTTCAGGGCCCAGCGGATGTCCGCCACGGTCTCGGCGACGTCCCCGGCGACCAGCAGCCAGTCGTCGTCCGTCCCCGGCCGCATGCCCTCGACCAGGGCGCGGTTCTCCGGGTAACCGATGTGCAGGTCGCTGATGGCCAGCAGTTGTGCGGCGCCACCGGCCGTCGACGTCACCTCTCGCCCCCTCCGTCCGTCCCGGACGCCACCAAGAGATCACATCCGTGTGACCGGGACAAGGCGGCCCGGGGCCGTGGGCGGAGAATTCCTTCACACGCGCGTTGCACGAGACGGCCCGCCGAAGCCGTATGATCTGGGCCCAACACCACCGCTGTGAACGCCCCTGCCCCAGGGGCGGTTTGGTGTCCCTCCCTTCTTCTGCCCGGGCACGGGCTGCTCAGCCCTGCCCGCGAACCGTGAAAGGCGGCCTGCATGGTCTCTCGCGTACGCGTCTGGCTCAACCGCACGTACGCGGAGAACGTGTTCTTCATGGATCAGCTGCGGAGGAATCCCAGCGACCGGGCGGTCGAGATCCATGCCACGCACGGCGACCCCGACTCGCCGGTGCTGGCCGCCGCCGACACCGCCGAGCTGGAGCCCGAGAACCTCTCCCCCGCCGGGTACGTCGAGTACGCGCTGGACCAGTGCGCGCGGCGGGGCATCCATGTGTTCGTGCCCCGGCTGCACCAGTCGGCGATCGTGGCGCACCGCGCCGAGTTCGAGGCGGCGGGCACGGCGGTCCTGGCGCCGCCGCCCGAGGCCGTGGCCGTCTTCCACGACAAGGTGATCGCCTACGAGGCGGTCCAGGCGATCGGTGTGCCGGTGCCGCCGTGGTACCGGGTCCGCTCGGAGGACGAACTGGTGACCGCCGTAGAGGAGTTGGAGGCCGGTGGGCACAAGGCGTGCTTCAAGCCGGCGTCCGGGGCCGGCGGGGTGGGCTTCCGCGTGATCACGCGTACGTCCTTCTCCCTGGCGCATCTGAGCGGTTTCCCGAGCCCGTACGTGCCGCTCGACCTGGTGCTGGAGGCGCTGCGGCGGGACGAGGAGCCGGTCGACTGGTTGGTGATGCCGCGTCTGGAGCAGCCCGAGGTGTCGGTGGACTGCCTGACCGGGCCGGACAACCGGGTCCGGCTGGCGGTGGGCCGTACCAAGAACGGCCGCCGCCGCGGCTTCACGCTGCACGACCGGTGGCTGGACCCGGCCCGGCGGATCGCTGAGGGATTCGGTCTGCACTACCTGTCCAACATCCAGTTCCGGATGCTCGGCGACCGGCCGGTGCTGATGGACGTCAACACCCGCCCGGCGGGCGGACTGCACCAGCTGTCCCAGTGCGGCGTCAACGCGCCCTGGGCGGCCGTGCGATTGGCCCTCGGCGAGGACCCGGGCGACATCGAGCCGCCGTTCCTGGGCCAGGACTACACGGTGGTGTCGGGGCCGCGTCCGCTGCTCCCGGTGTCGCTGCAACAGCAGCGGCCTCAGGTGCCGGAGCCGCTCCCGGCGGTGCCCTCTCCCGCAGCGGCCGAGCGGGCCGGCACCGTCGGGCCGGCGGCTCAGGCGGCCCCGCTCCCGGGCCTGGCCGCGAGCGCCCCGCGCCACACCGGGCTGTCGACGTAGTGGTTGCCGAAGCGTTAGGAGTCCTTCATCTCGGACGGGTGCGGCCGGCCCGGCTCGCTGCGGCCCACGGGTGCCGGCGGTGTCACGCCTGCCGCGGCGCCGGAGCCGGGCGTTCCCCCGAGCCGCGGACGATGAGCCGGGTGGGGACGGTGACGGTGCGGGCGCGGGAGCGGTCGCCGTCGAGGCGGGCGAGGGCGGTCGTGGCGGCTGCCCTGCCGATCTCCTCGGGGTCCTGCGCGACGACCGTCAGGGCGGGCTCGAGGGCCTCGGCCAGTTCCACGTCGTCGAAGGCGACGACGGCGACGTCCTTCCTCCTGCTGCGGGCGAGTTCGGTGACGATGCCCAGGGCGACGATGTTGTTGCCGGCGAACAGGGCGGTGGGGGGATCGTCCAGGCCCAGCAGCCGGGAGGTGACGGCGGAGGCCCCGCGCTGGTCGTGGGCGTTGGCGACCAGGGTGCGGTCGTAGGCGATGCCCGCTTCCTGGAGGGCGTCGCGGTAGCCGGCCAGTCGTTCACGGCGGGTGTAGAGCTTGGTGGGCAGGTCGCCGACGAAACCGATGCGCCGGTGGCCGTGGGCGACCAGGTGGGCGACGCCGTCGTGCGCGCCGGTGCGGTTGGAGCTGACCACGCTGTCGGTGGACAGGCCGGACCCCAGCCGGTCGAGGAAGACCACGGGCAGGCCCCTGGTGCGGTGGGCCTTGAGGTGGGAGTGGTCGGCGCCGACGGACGGCACGACCATGAGGACGCTGACGCGGCGGGCGAGGAACTTGTCGGTCAGGGCCCGCTCGCGGTCGGGGTCGTCCGCGGAGGAGCCCATGAGGAGGGTCAGTCCGCGTTCGCGGACGGTGTCCTCGATGCTTCGGGCCACGGCCCCGAAGAAGGGGTTGCCGAGGTCGGGGATGACCAGCCCGATGGTGGTGTCCGGTCCGCCGACCCGGATGTTGCGGGCCATGAGGTTCGGCTGGAAGCCGAGTCGGGCGACGGCGGCGAGGACCTGTTCCCTCGTCTCGGCGGAGGCGGGCCCGTCCTCGTTCAGGACACGGGAGACCGTCTTGGCGCTGACACCGACTTCGCGTGCGACGTCGGCCAGGGTCGGGCGGCGGTTCGCTGCCATGGGGGAGGACTGTCTCCTGTGCTCGTCGGTTCCGGCCGCGGCCTCGGCCGGAATCCTGTGAGGGCGGGTGGTCAAGTGGCCTGGACCCCGGCGGCCTTCGCGGCCGCGGAATCCGCCACGACAGTATCCCCGGCCGCGTCGACACCGAGCGCGCCGGTCATGATGGCGACGACCTCCGCCATGGAGTAGTCGGAGGGCTTGATCAGGGCGGCGCGGCGGCCCAGCCGGTGGACGTGGATCCGGTCGGCGATCTCGAAGACGTGCGGCATGTTGTGGCTGATCAGGACGACCGGCATGCCCTTGTCCCGGACACGGCGGATGAGGTCCAGGACCTGCCCCGATTCCTTCACGCCCAGCGCGGCGGTGGGTTCGTCCATGACGACGACGCTGCGGGCCCAGGCGACGGAACGGGCCACGGCCACGGCCTGGCGCTGTCCGCCGGACAGGGTCTCGACCGCCTGCGTCAGGGAGCGCAGCCCGATCTTCAGGTCGGCCATGTGCTCGGCGGCCTCCTGACGCATGCGCTTCTTGTCCAGCAGGCGGAAGACACTGCCGAGGACGCCCGGGCGGCGCAGTTCGCGGCCAAGGAACATGTTCGACGCGATGTCCATGGAAGCGGCCACGGCGAGGTCCTGGTACACCGTCTCGATGCCGTGGGCGCGGGCGCTCTGAGGGCCCGAGAAGGTGATGGGTTCGCCGTTCAGGCGTATCTCGCCCGCGTCGGGGGTCACCGCGCCGGTGAGGGCCTTGATGAGGCTGGTCTTGCCGGCGCCGTTGTCGCCGATGACGGCGAGCACCTCGCCGGGCAGCAGGTCGAAGTCGGCGCCGTCGATGGCGGTGACGTGGCCGTAGCGCTTGACCAGACCGCGGGCCTGGAGGACGGGCGTCGGGGAGGAGGTGGCGGTCATCGGGCCTTCTTCCGGGAGATCTGGTCGACGGTCACCGCGAGGATCACCAGGACGCCGGTGATCAGGGTCTGGTAGATGGAGGCGACTCCCATCAGCTGGAGCCCGTTGCGGAAGACGCCGACGATGAGGACGCCGATGAAGGTGCCCAGGACCGAGCCGCGTCCGCCGAAGAGGCTGGTGCCGCCGAGGACCACGGCGGTGATGCTGTCCAGGTTGTCCGTCTGGCCCGCCTGCGGGTCGCCCACCCCCGTACGGGAGATGAGGAGCAGGGCGGCGATGCCGTAGAGGACGCCGGCCGCGGTGTAGACGCCGATGGTCAGCCGGGAGGTGCGGATGCCGTTCAGGCGGGCCGCTTCCTGGCTGTTGCCCAGGGCGTAGACGTGCCGGCCCCAGCCGGTGCTGCTCAGCGCGTAGGCGAGGAGGAGGAACAGGCCGATGGTGACCAGGGAGCCGTAGGTGATGTCCGTTCTGCCCAGGGGGAAGGTCTGCCCCAGCGCCGTCAGCGGGCCGGGCAGGTTCGTGACCGTCTGCTCCTCGGAGTAGATGTGGGTGAGCGCGAACGCCACGTTCAGCATGCCGAGGGTGACGATGAACGGCGGCAGCGGGATCTTCTGCACCAGCAGCCCGTTGAGCAGGCCGAAACCGCCGCAGACGACCAGACCCAGGGCGATCGCGGCCAGCGGCGGCAGCGAGCCCTCGGCCGCCATCTTGGCGATCACGATGCTGCCGAACGCCATCACGGCCCCGCACGACAGGTCGATGCCCGCCGTGAGGATGATCAGCGTCTGGCCGATCGCGAGCGTTCCGACGACCATGACCTGCTGGACGATCAGCGAGAAGTTCCCGCCCGTGAGGAACTGGTCGGTCGAGACGGAGAAGAACACACAGGCCAGCAGGAGCGCGACCAGCGGACCCGTGGTCGGCTGCGTGAGCAGCCTGCGGACCGTCGTCGGGGCTTTCAGCCCGGCGTAGGGCGAGGATGTGGACGGTGGCGTGGACGTGGCAGTCATGCGAGGTCCTTGACGGAGGGTGGGGAGGCGGCCGGCTCCCGGCCGGGGAGGTGGGAGCCGGCCCGCCGGCTCGGGGTGAGGCGGTGCGGGCGGTCCTCGGGGCGGCTCAGCCCCAGCAGTTCTCCAGGCCGTAGGCGGTGTCCTTGGACGTGACCCCCGGCTGCGCCTTGTCGGAGATGAGGGTGACGCCGGTGTCGGTGTAACCGGAGGCCTTCTTGCCGTCCTTGGCGTAGGTCACGACGGCCTTGACACCCTCGGCGGCCATCTTCAGCGGGTACTGCTGCGAGGTCGCGGCGATCTTGCCGTCCTTGACGGCGCGGGTGCCGGTGCAGCCGCCGTCCACGGACACGATCAGGACGTCCTTCTCGCGGCCCTTGGCCTTCAGGGCGGTGTAGGCGCCCAGGGCGGCCGGTTCGTTGATGGTGTAGACGACGTTGATGCCGGGTTCCTTCTGGAGGCAGTTCTCCATGGCGGTCTGGCCCTTGGACTGGTCACCGCCGGTGTCCTGGGCGCAGGCGACGTCCTTGTCGGTGGCGCCGAAGCCCTTGAGGAAGCCGTTGTGCCGCTGGACGCCCACGGAGACTCCCGGTGCGAGGTCGAGGGCGGCTATCTTCGCGGTCTTGCCCTTCATGGCGGCCTTGGCGTACTCGCCGATCAGTTCGCCGGCCTTGAGGTTGTCGGTGGCGAAGAGGGCGTCGACGGCGCTCTGCGGCTCGGTAGGGGTGTCGAGCGCGATGACCAGGACGCCCTTGGCCTTGGCCTTTTCGAGCGCGGGCACGATCGCCTTGGAGTCGCTGGGGGTGATGAGGATGCCCTTCACGCCCGACGCGACCATGTTCTCGATGGCCGTCACCTGACCGGCGTTGTCGCCGTCGAACTTGCCCGCCGCGGTCATGAGCTGCACGCCTTCGGCCTTCGCGGCCTTATCGGCACCCTCCTTCATCTTCACGAAGAACGGGTTGGTGTCGGTCTTGGTGATCAGACCGACCTTGACATCGCCCGAGGAGGAGCCGGCCGAAGCCGAACCGGCGCCGGAGCCGGATCCGCAGGCCGTCAGGGCGAGGGCCGCGACGCCGGTGCACGCGGCGGCTCTGAGGAGGGAGGAGGGCATACGAGTGGTGCGAGACATGAAACGACTCCTGCGGGATAACGAGCGGCGCGGCCGGCATGGGAGCATGCCGTCCCGAGGTGTCATCGTTGACTTATGTCATCGTTGACACTGCATGGCGAGGATGATGGACTCCGGCTCCCGGCAACGTCAATGCCTTACCCGCGTCACAAATCGGCAACGCCCGGGCCCCCGCCCCCGCGGCCGATCAGCGGCTGCGTCATGACGTGACCGGTTCGCCCGCGCGGCCGCAGAGGAGAGCAGCAGATGAGCCCGCATCAGATCACCGTCCTGGGAGAGTGCGTCGCGGACGCGTTCACCGAGCCCGCGAAGGCCTCGAACGAACTCGCCCTGCGGGTGCTGCCCGGAGGCGGGCCGGCGAACACGGCCGTGTCGCTCGCCCGGCTCGGCACCGGAGCGCACTTCCTGGCACGTCTGTCCGACGATGTGTTCGGCCGCCTGTTCCGGGCCCACCTGGAGGAGTCCGGAGTGGATCTGTCGGACGCCGTCAAGGCCTGCGAACCGAGCACGCTGGCCGTGGCGGAACTGGACGCCCAGGGCCGGGCCGCGTTCTCCTTCCACGCGCAGAACACCGCCGACTGGCAGTGGACGGCCGGGGAACTCGCCGGCGCGGACCTGTCCGGGTCCGTCTGTGTGCACACCGGATCGCTCGCCCTGGTCCGGGAACCCGGAGCGGCCGCGGTGTCCCAACGTGCGTCCGCTGCTGGTGCGTCCCGAGGTCTACCGCGAGCGGCTTCCGCACTGGTGCCGGCTCACCGACATCCTGCGGCTCAGCGACGAGGACCTCGAACTGCTCCTGCCCGGCGCGTCCCCCGAACAGGCGTGCGACACCTGGCACGCGGCGGGGGCCCGGCTCGTCGTGATCACCCGCGGCGGGGACGGCGCCCTGGCCTCGCTCGACGGGGAACGGGTGGAGGTGCCGGCGGTCGCGGCGGAGGTGGTCGACACGGTCGGGGCGGGGGACTCCTTCACCGCCGGCCTGCTGCACCGCCTCGCCGCCCGCGGACTCCTCGGGGGCCGACTGACGGACCTCCGGCTCGGCGACGTCGAGGAAGCCTGCCGCTTCGCCGCCCGGGTCGCCTCCCTGACCTGCTCGGTGGCCGGCCCCAACCCGCCGTGGCAGCACGCACTCACGCGCCCCGCGACGGCCCGCCGAGCCTGAGGGGCCGCTGCCGGCAGGGGCCGACGGCGCCCGTACCCGTTGACGTGCCGGCCGTTCTGCCTCCATCATCGGGCACCTCGATGTCATCGTTGACACAAGTCGGCGACGACACCCCCTGGGCGACGTGGACGACAGCGCCGGCCAGGGGGCATCACCTCTCGGCCGGTCCGCGCCGGAGCAGTTCGGGTTCCGCTGCGTGGACGACCGCGGCACAGGAGACTTCATGAGCCCTCGACGTGCATCCCGGCGTGCTCACCGGCGGACCATCGCGGCGCGCACCGCCGAAGGCCGGGAAAGGCACGGTGAGGCGGGATCGGGCCGCCGTCCGGGGCCCCGGCTCCTGCCGTGACCGATCCTCCCCGCCATCCTCGACCATGGAGGCCGACCCATCGTGAAGAAGACCCTGTTCGCCGAGTTCACCGCCCGTGAGGGAGCGGAGGAGTACGTCGCCCGGATGCTGCGCGACTACGCCCTGAAGGTGCGGGACGAGGAGGGCAACCTCGCCTTCGACGTCTACACCAAGGCCTCCCGCCCACGCGCCTTCTGGATCTTCGAGGTCTACCGGGACGACGACGCCTTCAAGGCACACCTGGACGCCCCGTACGGCGGCCCGTTCAACGCCGCGCTCGCGCCGCTGATCGAGGAGAGCGCCTCCGTGCTCACCTTCCTGGATCCGGTGGACTGACCCTCCGGCGCAGGGCCGTGCCGGACAGGGACCGGCCCTGTGCCGGGCGGCGTCGCAGAACGACCTGGACTGCGCCCACGCCGTCGACGGCCTCGCTGGCCCGGCGGGCGGGGACGCCGGGCACGGCGTCCCCGTCCTCGGCCGCACGCCCCCGAGGTCATCCCCTGCGCAGGCGCAGGGTGAGGATCTGGAAGGGCCGCAGCGCGACGGCGACGGCCCCGTCGGTGGTCTCCGCGTCCTCCAGGGGCCGTTCCAGCAGGTCGGTGATCTGGGCGCCCGCGAGCGGGAACCCGGTGCGCAGGGTGCCGGTGGCGCGACCGCCGCGAGACTCGTAGAGCCGTACGACGACGTCACCGGAGGTGTCGTCGGCGAGCTTGACCGCTTCCACGGTGATGCCCTCGCCCTCGGTGGACACGACCGGTTCGGGCGCACCGGCAGCGTCGGCCACGCGCAGCGGCAGGTTGAGGGCGTAGCCCTCGGCGACGGCGTCCTCGATGCTCGCGCCGGGCAGCAGGGCGTAGGTGAAGCGGTGGCGGCCCTGGTCGGCCTCGGGGTCCGGGATGCGCGGGGCGCGGACCAGGGACAGCCGGACGGTGGTCGTGGTGCCGCCGTCGTCGCGGACGGTGCGGGAGACGTCGTGGCCGTAGGTCGAGTCGTTGATGACGGCGACACCGTAGCCGGGCTCGGCGAGGTGCACCCAGCGGTGGCCGGAGACCTCGAAGCGCGCCGACTCCCAGCTGGTGTTGGTGTGGGTGGGGCGCTGGACGTGGCCGAACTGGATCTCGGCGGAGGAGTGCGGGGCGCGGATGTCGACCGGGAAGGCCGCCTTGAGGATCTTCTCCGTCTCGTGCCAGTCGATGTCCGTCTCGATGTCGATACGGGGGCTGCCGGCGCGGACGCTGATCGTCTGGGTGATCGTGGAGCCCTTGCCGAAGGATCGCTCGACACGGATGGCGCCGACCAGCGGGTCCTGCTCGACGACCGTGACGGACGACGCGTCCAGGAGGTCGGTGTAGCGGTTCTTGTAGTGCTTGTCGATGTCCCAGGCGTCCCAGTAGTTGGGCAGGTCCGTGTGCAGGCGGAGCAGGTTGCCCGGCTCGGCGAGCACCTCGCGGCCGGCGCGCAGGTCGAAGACCGAGGAGAGGGTGCCGTCCTCGGCGACCTCCACGCGGACCAGTCCGTTGTCGAGCACTCGCCCGTCGACGGTCACCGGCTGCGGGGGCGCGGTGTCGGCCAGGGGCGCGGAGCCGCTCGCGGGCACCCGCACGAACACCGGGGTGCCGTCGGCGCTGCGGACCACTTCGGCCCGGTCGTAGGGGCTGGTGTTGAAGACGCGGGGTTCCCCTGCGCCCAGTGCGGCCACCGCCTCGGCGGTCAGGGCGTGCAGTTCCCGGGCGACGCGGGCGTACTCGGCCTCGGCCTCGCGGTGCACCCAGGCGATGGAGGAGCCGGGCAGGATGTCGTGGAACTGGTGCAGCAGCACCGTCTTCCACAGCCGGTCCAGCTTCTCGTACGGGTAGCTGTAGCCGGGCGCGTGCAGCGCGGCCGTGGTCGCCCAGAGTTCGGCCTCGCGCAGGAGGTGTTCGGAGCGGCGGTTGCCCTGCTTGGTGCGGGCCTGGGAGGTGTAGGTGGCGCGGTGCAGCTCCAGGTAGAGCTCGCCGACCCACACGGGCGCGTCCGGGTACTCCTCGCGGGCCTTGGCGAAGAACTCGTCGGGGTGCTCGACGACGACCTTCGCGGAGCCCTCCAGGTCCGCCAGCCGGCGCGCCCGTTCCATGATCTCGCGGGTGGGGCCGCCACCGCCGTCGCCCCAGCCGAAGGGGGCGAGGGAGCGGGAGGCGCCGCCCTTCTCGGAGTAGTTGCGGACCGCGCGGGACATCTCCTCGCCGCTGAAGCGGGCGTTGTAGGTGTCGACGGGCGGGAAGTGGGTGAAGATGCGGGTGCCGTCGATGCCCTCCCACCAGAAGGTGTGGTGGGGGAACTTGTTGGTCTGGTTCCAGGAGATCTTCTGGGTGAGGAACCACTCGTTGCCGGCGAGTTTGGCGATCTGCGGGTAGGCCGCGTTGTAGCCGAAGGAGTCCGGCAGCCACACGCCCTTGGTCTCGAGGCCGAAGTGCTCGATGAAGAACCGCTTGCCGTGGACGAACTGGCGGGCGACGGCCTCACCACCGGGCAGGTTGCCGTCGGACTCGACCCACATGCCGCCGACCGGCGCCCACTGGCCGTTCTTGACCGACTCCTGGATGCGGGACCAGACCTTGGGGTAGTGGTCGCGGACCCACTCGTACTGCTGGGCCTGGGAGCAGGCGAAGATGAAGTCGTCGTACTCGTCGGCGAGCGAGGTGACGTTGGAGAAGGTGCGGGACGTCTTGCGCTTGGTCTCGCGGATCGGCCAGAGCCAGGCGGAGTCGATGTGGGCGTGGCCGACACCGGAGATCGTGTGCGCGCTGGCGTGCGCGGGCCTGGACAGCACCGGCTTCAGCGCCTCGCGGACGGCCGGGGCGGAGCCGGAGACATCGTCCAGGTCGAGCAGGTCCATGGCCCGGTCCAGGGCGTGCGCGATCTCGTGCCGGCGCGGGTCGTGCTCGCCGAGCTCCAGCATCAGCTCGCGCAGCACCTGCACGTCGAGGTCGAGGTGCCAGACCTGTTCGTCGAGGATCGCGATGTCGGCGCTGCGGAAGGTGTAGAGGGGCTTGTCACCCGCGGTGAGCTTGTCGCCGAGCGGGGTGGTCTTCGAGAAGTTGTCCGCGAGGATGTCCGGGTTGGAGGCGGCCTCGACCAGGTAGTCGACGCTCTCGCCGCCCTGGGCGGGGTCGGCGATCGCCACGTACTGGTTGAGCGGGTTGACCGCCTTCAGAGGGGTGCCGTCGGTGAGGTGGACGAGGGCCTCGGCCTGGTTGCCGGGCCAGTCGCCGGTGAAGCCGAGGTCGATGACGGCCTCGACGCGCCTGCCGGCCCACTCGGCGGGCACCTGTCCGCGCATACGGAACCAGGTGGTGCCCCAAGGCGGGCCCCACGGGGTGCCCATCGTGAACGGCTCGTAGGAGGCGGCGGCGGCCTCCTCGAACGGCACCGGCTCCCCCGGGGCCTGCCAGGCCTCCACCTCGAGGGGGACGGTGGCCGCGTAGACCGCGGTCTTGATGCGCTGGTCGTGAAGGCGCTGCACGCGCTCCTCGATGCGGCGGCTTTCGTCGTGCATGGGCTGTCTCCAGGAAGCGGGAAGAGCGAGCAGACGGCAGGCGAGGGGAAAGCGCTTACCGAGCGGCGTTCACCTAAGGTACGCCAACCCGGGGTGGACCTCGGCGTACCCCTCGACCAGCCTGCGGGCCACGTTGACGGAGTCGACGAGCGGATGCAGGGCGAAGGCCTTTACGGCGATGGCGCGGGAGCCGGAGTCCGCGGCGGCCAGCACCTCGCGCTCGACGGCCTTGACCGCGCAGACCAGGCCGGCGGCATGGCCGGGCAGCGGGTCGACGGTGACGGGGTGGGCGCCGTTGGCGTCGACGAGGCAGGGGACCTCGATCACGGCCTCCGTGTCCAGGACGGACAGCGTGCGCCGGTTGCGCACGTTGAGGATCAGGGTGGTGCGCTCGTCCCGGGCGATGGCCCGCATCAGGGCGAGGGCCACCTTCTCGTAGCCGCCGGACAGGTCGTCCTCGTCGCGTTCCCCGGCGCCCGCGGTCTCGCGGTTCTCGGCCATGTACGTGGCCTCGCGCTCGGCGCGGGTGCGGTCCCAGACAGCGAGGGCGGGGGCGTCCGGGTTGCGCATCTCGGCGTAGAAGCGGGCCTGCTGGTCGTGCAGGAAGGCGCCTCGGGTCTTCTCGGCCTGCTGGTAGGCGCGGACCGCCTCGCGGTTGAAGTAGTAGTAGTGCAGATATTCGTTGGGGATCGCGCCCAGGGAGCGCAGCCAGTCGGCGCCGAAGAGCTTGCCCTCCTCGAACGAGCCGAGCAGGTCGGGGTCGGCGAGCAGGCGCGGGAGCTCGTCCCGGCCGGCGACGCGCAGGCCGCGCACCCAGCCGAGGTGGTTGAGCCCGACGTAGTCGATCCACGCCTCCCCCGGGTTCTTCACGCCGAGCACCCGGGCGATGCGGCGGCCGAGGCCGACCGGGGAGTCGCAGATGCCGATCACGCGGTCGCCGAGGTGGCGGGACATGGCCTCGGTGACGAGACCCGCCGGGTTGGTGAAGTTGATGACCCAGGCGTCGGGCGCGAGCCGGGCGACCCGTTGCGCGATGTCGACGGCGACCGGGACCGTGCGCAGGCCGTAGGCGATGCCGCCCGCTCCCACGGTCTCCTGGCCCAGCACCCCTTCGGCCAGGGCGACACGTTCGTCGTTCGCGCGTCCCTCCAGGCCGCCGACGCGGATCGCGGAGAACACGAAGTCGGCGCCTCGCAGGGCGTCGT
Organism: Streptomyces sp. NPDC101110; assembly: GCF_044759525.1. Classification (NCBI taxonomy): domain Bacteria; kingdom Bacillati; phylum Actinomycetota; class Actinomycetes; order Kitasatosporales; family Streptomycetaceae; genus Streptomyces; species Streptomyces sp. NPDC101110. The sequence goes on from NZ_JBIVZM010000006.1 coordinate 50,767, forward strand.
CGAGGTCGGTGGTGGCGCTCACCTCGGGCGCGTCCGGGACGCCGGCCGCCTGTTCGGCGAGGACGCGGGTCACCGCCGACAGCCGTCCGGCGTCCAGATCGTGCAGGACGACGCGGGTCACCCGGCCCTCGGCGTGATCCTGGAGGAGCGCTCCGTACACCAGGGGTACGCGGAATCCTCCACCGCCCAGAATCGTCAGTTTCACGCCTGCCCCTTTCCCGCCACGACGACCTCGACGCCCGCCTCCTGGAAGGAGGTGCGTGTCGCCGCGTCGACCGGCGCGTTCGTCACCACCGCGTCCAGGTCTTCGGGACCGCAGACCTTCGCCATCCCGTGCCCGGGGAACTTCGCCGCGTCAGCGAGCAGCACCACCTTCTCGCCGGCCTTGATCATGGCCCGTTTGACGGGCACTTCCACGACCGTCGTGTCCATGACCTGCCCGCCGGGCCGCACCCCGCTGGTCCCGAGGAAGAGCCAGTCGGCGTGCAGCTGGCGCAGGTTGTCCTCGGTGAGGAAGCCGACCAGGGAGCGGTACTCGCGGCGGACCATGCCGCCGAGCAGGACCAGCTCGATGCCCCCGTCGTCGGCGAGCTCCTCGTAGACCACCAGGTTGCTGGTGATCACGGTGAGCCGGCGCCCGTGCAGCTGCCGGGCCAGGCGGTAGGCCGTCGTGCCGATGTCCAGCAGCACCGACTGGCCGTCCCTGATCATCGCGGCGGCGCGTTCGGCTATGGCGTCCTTCTCGGACACGCGCACCTCGGCGACCTCGGCGAAGGGCTGGTCGCCCTCCTCCACCACGGCGCCGCCGTGCACACGCGTGAGCAGCCCGTCCTCTTCTAGTTTGACCAGGTCACGCCTGATGGTGGCGGGGCTCACGCCCAGCTGCTCCGAGAGGTCGGTCACGGACGCGGGGCCACCGGCCCGCAGGGCCCGCAGGATGAGTTGGTGTCGTCGTTCTGCCAGCACGGCGTGCACATTACTCGTCATCTCCAATCATCGCCATGCTTATTTCTGCTCGGGTATTGACCAGGTCTCGCGTAACAGCGCACGATTCCGCTCACCGAAATGAAGAGTTTTGACGATCTCCGTCGAAGCCATGAGTGAGAGGACACATCCGTGGACGACGACCGGCCCGATGTGCTGCTGACCGGGCTGCTCTTCTACGACCTCGTGCTCACGGGGCTCGGCGGGCCGCCCACCCCCGGCGAGGAGATCTGGACCCGGGGCATGGGCTGCGGCCCGGGCGGCATCGCCAACCTCGCGGTCGCCGCCTCACGCTTCGGCCTGCGCACCAGCCTGGCCACGGTGTTCGGCGACGACTTCTACGGCGAGCACTGCCGGGACGTCCTGCGCGACCAGGAAGGCGTCGACCTCTCGCTCTCCCGGACGGCGGACGGCTGGCCCACCCCGGTCACCGTCTCCGTCGCCTACGGCCACGACCGGGCCCTGCTCACGCACGGCCAGGAGCCGCCCTACTCGCAGGACGTGCTGATGGGCGACCCGCCCGAAGCGCGGACCGCCCTGGTACACCTCGAAGCCCGGCCTCGCGAGTGGCTCGCGAAGGCCGCGGCGAGCGGCACACAGATCTACGGCGACGTCGGCTGGGACCCCGCCCAGGAGTGGTCGCCGGCCCTCCTGGACCAGCTGGCCCTGTGCCACGCCTTCCTCCCGAACGAGACCGAGGCGATGGCCTACACCCGCACCGACAGCGCGATGGCCGCCCTCGGCACCCTCTCCGAGCTGGTGCCGGTCGCCGTGGTGACCCGCGGCGGGGACGGCGCCATCGCCGTCGACCAGATCACCGGCGAGTACGCCGAGGTCGCGGCCCTGGACACCGCGGTCCTGGACGCGACGGGCGCCGGGGACGTCTTCGGCGCGAGCTTCGTCGCGGCGTCCCTCGGCGGCTGGCCGCTGACGGAGCGGCTGCGGTTCGCCGTCCTCGCGGCCGGGCTCTCGGTCCGGCACCACGGCGGCGCCCTGGCAGCCCCCGGCTGGTACGGCGTCGCACGCTGGTGGCGCTCACAGACCGACCCCGACGTACGCGGCGCCTACGGGTTCCTCGCCGATCGCATCCCGGCCGATCCCGGACGGCCCGTGCACCACGCCCCCGTCACCCCGCCCGCCCCTCATACCTCCGTCGGTCCGCGCGCCTTCGAAGGGACGCACTGACCCACCCCTCCGGCACGTCGAACAGGAACAACAGGAGTGACCCGTGGACCTTTCCCGTAGAGGCTTCCTCCAGGCCGCCGCGCTCACCGCGGCCGCCTCCGGTCTGACCGTCGCCTGCGGCAGCGGATCCGGCTCGGCCGGCAGCAAGAACGGCAAGAACCTCACCTTGTGGTACTGGGGAGGCGCGCTCAGCGACAAGGTCGTCGCCGAGGCGAAGACGCACTTCAACGGCGAGGTGAAGCTGACCGCGGCCTCCATCGGGGGCGACTTCAAGCAGAAGCTGACCACGACGCTCGCGGCGGGCGCCTCCGTGCCCGACATCACCGGCATCAAGGGCGAGGACATGGCGTCGTTCCTGCCCAACGCGGGCCGCTTCCTCGATCTGAACGACCTGGGCTTCAAGAAGGTCGCGTCGCAGTACCTCGACTGGAAGACCAAGCTCGCACGGACCGAGGACGGCAAACAGATCGGCTTCCCCATCGACATCGGCCCGACCGCCCTCTTCTACCGCGCGGACCTGTTCGACAAGGCCGGACTGCCCACCGACCCCGACAAGGTCGCCGCCCGGGCGGGGAGCTGGGAGGAGTACTTCGCGCTCGGCACCGAACTGAAGAGGAAGCTGCCCGGCACCTACCTGGTGAACAACATCGGCTCGGTGTTCAACATGGTGGTCGGACAGGGCACCGAGCGGTTCATCGACCAGGACAACCACTTCATCGGCGACCAGGACCACATCCGCACCGCGTGGACCACGGCGGTGCGGCCCTACGCCCTCGGTCTCGACGCCAAGATCAACGACAACACCTGGAACGCCGCCGTCGGCAGGAGCCTGACCACCGAACTCGGCGCGGCCTGGCACGCCCTGGACATCGAGCAGGCGGCTCCGAAGACCAAGGGCAAGTGGCGGGTCTGCGCGATGCCCGGCGGACCGGCCAACCAGGGCGGCTCCTACCTGGCCCTGCCCAGGCAGTGCCGGAACCCCGAAGAGGCGTTCAAGATCATCAGCTGGATCCTCAGCCCGGAGAACGACGCCCGCGGCTTCACCGACGCCGCCATCTTCCCCGCCGCACCGGCGGCCTACGCCATGCCGGCCATGACGGGCGGTGACCCCTTCTTCGGCGGACAGAAGATCATCGATGTCTTCGGCCCGGCCGCCAAGGCCATACCGTCCAGCTACGAGGCTCCCGCGGACGCCGCCGTCATGGCGCCGTTCATGACCGAACTCACCAACATCGAGGCCAAGGGCAAGAAGCCCGACGACGCCTGGGAGGACGCGGTCGGCCAGGCCAAGCAGATCGCCCGGCGGCAGGGGGTGAGCTGAGCGATGGCCTCCCCTCCGGTCACCGGTTCCGCCGCGGTGCCACGGCATCACGGCGGGCCCGGCCCGGCCCGCTTCCGCCCGCGACGCACGCCGCCCGCGGGCACCGTGCGGCCGGGGCGTCGCCGTGTGCTGTCGCACTGGCGGCAGTACCTGGCGATCTCGCCCTTCTTCCTGATCTTCGGCGTCTTCTCGTTCTTCCCGGTCTTCTACTCGCTGTACCTCGCCTTCCAGCGCTGGGACGGTATGGGCACCGTGCAGTTCGTGGGACTCCAGCAGTTCCGGTTCCTGCTGGACGACCCGGTCTTCTGGCTGTCCATCCGCAACACCCTGGCGATCTGGGTGCTGTCCACCGTCCCCACCCTGTTCGGCGCCCTGGTGCTGGCGACGCTGCTGCACTCGGTGCGCCGTTTCAAGGGCTTCTACCGCATCGCTCTGTACATACCGAACGTCACCTCGATCGTCGCCGTGTCGATCTTCTTCGGCGCGGTGTTCAGCAACAACTTCGGCCTGGTCAACGCGATCCTGGGCACGGTCGGCATCTCGCCCGTGCCGTGGCTGAGCAATCCGTGGCTGATCAAGCTGGTCATCGCCCTGCTGATGACCTGGATGTGGACCGGCTACAACATGATCATCTATCTGGCCGGCCTCCAGTCCATCCCGGCCCAGATCTACGAGGCGGCCAGGCTGGACGGGGCCGGGCCGATCCGTACGTTCTTCCAGATCACCGTGCCGATCATGCGGCCCATCATCCTGTTCACCGTCGTCATCTCGACCATCAACGGCCTGCAGAGCTTCAGCGAACCCCAGGTCCTGTTCGGCAGCAACGCCGCCAACCCCAACCTGGGCGGCCCAGGCCAGGCCGGCCTGACCACGCTGCTGTACTTCTACCAGTCGGCCTTCGTGAACAACGACTACGGCTACGGCGCGGCCATCGTGTGGGCCTTCTTCGTACTGATCATGGTGCTGGTCGTCATCAACTGGCGTGTCGTACAGCGCGGGAGGAAGTCATGACCGCAGTCGTCCCGAGGCGGTCCCGGCGTCCCGGGGGCCTGACCGCGCACATCGTCCTCGTCCTGGCCGTCCTCGTCTCGGTGTTCCCGTTCCTGTGGACGATCGTCATGGCGACGAACACCACCGAGGACATCTACAAGAGCCCCCCGAAGCTGACCTTCGGATCCCATATGCTGGAGAACATCCGGCACGTGCTCGACACCATCGACTTCTTCGGGTCGATGCTGAACACGCTCGTCGTCGCGTGCGTCACCACCGTCCTGGTCCTGTTCGTCGACTCCCTGGCCGCGTTCACCTTCGCCAAGTTCGACTTCCCAGGCCGCAAGGTGCTGTTCGCCATGCTGGTGGGGTTCATGATGCTGCCGCTCCAGCTGGCCGTCCTGCCGCAGTTCATCCTGATGGCGGACATCGGCTGGGTCGGCACGCTCAAGGCGCTGGTCCTGCCCGCGCTCGCCAACGCCTTCGGCATCTTCTGGCTGCGGCAGTACATCGAGAGCGGCGTGCCGGACGAGCTCCTCGACGCCGCACGCATCGACGGTGCGGGATTCTTCCGGCAGTACTGGAGCGTCGTGCTGCCGATGATCCGACCCGCGCTGTCCTTCCTCGCCATCTACGCCTTCGTCGGTGCCTGGAACGACTACATCTGGCCGCTGATCGTCCTCAACGACCCCGGCCACCTCACCCTGCAAGTGGCACTCGCCCAGCTCCACGTCGGCCACACCACCGACTACAGCATGGTCATGGCCGGTGTGCTCATGGCGTCCGTGCCCCTGGTCATCGTCTTCACGATCTTCGCCCGCGGCTTCATCGCGGGCGCCACGGAGGGAGCGGTACAGGGCAGTTGAAGCGCCCCGAAAGGGGCGCGGGGAACTGCGCGACCAGCCACCACGGCCGCGCAGCCAAGAACCGGCAGCCGGTCCCGAGCTCGTAGTGGTCGCACCAGGAGGCACCCCCCGTGACGGATGTCAACGCCGAGGCCCGACGCCCCAAAGTACTCGTCATCGGCATGGACGGTCTGCGCCACGACCGCCTGACCCGCTCACCGGCCAACGCCCCGGTCCTGCACGCCCTGATGGCCGAGGGCACCGCCGGCACCAGCCTGCTGCCCTACGGCCGGGCCGACGACGGCCCGTCGAACGGCACGGCCTACACCGACTCAGGACCCGGCTGGTCGAGCATCCTCACCGGAGTGTGGCCCGAGCGCCACGGCGTCACCGGCAACGACTTCGCAGGCGCCGACTACGCCCGCTACCCCGACTTCCTGACCCGCGCCGTCACCGCCCGGCCCGGTCTGCGTACGGCGGCCGCGGTGTCCTGGCCGGCTCTGGTCCGCCGCGGGACCCTGGGCCGGGCCATTGGCCGACGGGTGCGGTACAACGGCGAATTCTGGGGCTACGAGAGGGCGGACCGCCGCGTCGCCCGCACCGCCCTGCGCTGGCTCGCCAAGGGCGACCCGGACGTCGTGTTCGTGTACTTCGGCGCCACCGACGAGGCCGGCCACGCCACCGGCCCCCTCTCCCCCGCCTACGACCGCGCCCTCCGCGCCCAGGACGCCCATCTCGGGCGGCTGCTGGCGGCGATCGACGCCCGGCGCTCGGCTCCGGGGCGCGCCGGTGAGCGGTGGACCGTACTGGTCACGACGGACCACGGGCACCTCGACTCCGGTGGCCACGGCGGCGACTCCCGTGCCGAACGGGAGGTCTTCGTCGTCCTCGCCGAGCCCGGCGGGCCGGAAGGCTTCCGGCTCACCCGGCCCGGCGAACCCGCAGGCACCCGGCGCGACGCGCTCCGCGGACCGGCGTCCACCCCGCTCACCGAGCCCCGAAAGCCCGAGGGCACCACCCCGCTCGACACGGCCGGCGGACCCGTAGGCGCCCCGCTCGACACCCCCCGCCTCATCGACATCGCCCCCACCGTCCTGGACCGTCTCGGCATCCCCGTCGACCCCGGCTGGGGCCTGCAGGGACGTGTCCTGCCCGGGCCCACCGCACCCACTTCGGAATGGTCATGACCGACGCACCGCTCGATCCCCTGATCGCCCTTCGCCCCTGGGAGGCCCCCGAGGTGACCTCCTGGGGCCGGCTGCCGATGCACGCCGTCGACCGGCGTCCCGCAGCCGTCCCACTCGACGGCGACTGGCGCTTCCAGCTGCTGCCCGCGCCGGACGCCCCGCTCGGGGAGATCTGGTCGTCGTCGTACGTTCCCGGTGTGTGGACCGTGCAGGGCACGGACGATCTCCCGCGGTACCTCAACGTCCGCATGCCGTTCGCCGAGTTCCCGCCGCAGGTGCCCGCCGTCAACCCGACCGGGGTGTACGAGCGCTCGGTGGACGTGCCGGCCGAGTGGGCAGGGCGGCGGATCGTGCTGCAGGCCGGGGCCGCCGAGAGCGTGCTGCTGGTGCACGTGGACGGGCGGCCCGTCGGGATCTCCAAGGACTCGCACCTGGCCGCCGAGTTCGACCTGACGGACCTGGTGCGCCCCGGGGAGCGGGCCGGCCTGCGGCTGACCGTCGTGAAGTGGTCGGACGCCTCTCACATCGAGGACCAGGACCAGTGGTGGCACGGCGGGATCACCCGCTCGGTACTGCTGTACGCCGTCGACCCGCTGCACCTCGCGGACGTGACGGTGCGGGCCCGGCGGGACGGGGACCTGCGGGTGGACTGCCGGGTGCGGGACACGGGTGGGGCGCTGCCCGAGGGCTGGTACGTCAGCGGGGATCTGGACGGGCACCTGCTCACACAGGACGCGGAGTTCGACCGGGCCAACGCCGAGGACGAGCGGGTCTCCGGCTTCCTCGGCGAGGCCCGGCTGCGGGCCTCGGTACCGCGGGTGCGCACCTGGAACGCCGAGACGCCCGAGCTGTACGGCCTGACCGTGCGCCTGCACCGGGCCGACGGCAGCGTCGCCGACACCTCACGGCACCGCGTCGGCTTCCGCGACGTCGAGGTCAGCGGGCGGGACCTGCTGGTCAACGGGGAGCGCGTGTTCGTCCGGGGCGTCAACCGGCACGACTTCCACCCGCTGACCGGGCGGACGGTGACGTACGACGACATGCGGGCGGACCTCGTCCTGCTGAAACGCTTCGGCTTCAACGCGATCCGCACCGCGCACTACCCGAACGACCCGGCCCTGTACGACCTGGCGGACGAGCTCGGCTTCTACGTCGTCGACGAGGCGGACATCGAGTCCCACGACCACGCCCACGAGATCGCCGACGACCCGCGCTATCTGGGCGCCTTCGTGGACCGGGTCTCCCGGATGGTGCTGCGGGACAAGAACCACCCGTCCGTCATCATCTGGTCGCTGGGCAACGAGTCCGACTACGGCGCGAACCACGACGCGGCGGCGGGCTGGGTACGCAGGCACGACCCGACCCGGCCGGTGCAGTACGAGGGCGCGGCCAAGCTCGGCTGGGCCGCTGCGGACGTGGCCTCCGACATCGCCTGCCCGATGTACGCGCCATTGGAGGAGTGCCTGGCGCACGCCATGTCCGGCGCCCAGACCAAGCCGCTGATCCAGTGCGAGTACTCGCACGCCATGGGCAACAGCAACGGCACGCTGGCCGACCATTGGGAGGCCATCGAGTCCACCCCGGGTCTTCAGGGCGGGTTCATCTGGGAGTTCTGGGACCACGGCATCCTCCAGCGTGTGAACGACGGCAGACCGGCCGGGCGTGGGGGCGCCGGGCGGTATGACAACGGTGTCGCCGCGCCCGGGCACCGCTGGGCGTACGGCGGCGACTTCGGCGAGGCGGACCACGACGGCGCCTTCATCGCCGACGGTGTCGTCTTCCCGGATCGCACGCCCAAGCCGGTGATGTACGAGCACCGGGAGATCGCCGCGCCGGTGCGGATCGAGTGTTTCCGGCACGAGGGCGTGATCCTCGGGAACCACCAGCACTTCCGGGGCCTGGACTGGCTGTCCGGTGAGTGGGAGTTGTCCCTCGCCGACGGCACCTCCCTGACCGCTCCCGCCGAGCTGCCCGATCTGCGGCCGGGCGAGACGGCCGCCGTACCGCTGCCGTTCGCGCTGCCGGACGAGGGCGGCGAGGCGTGGCTGACGCTGCGGGTCACGACGGCCGGTGACGAGCCGTGGGCACCGCGCGGCTCGCTCGTGTGCCTGCCGCAGGTACGGCTTCGGGCCGCGCTCCCCGTCAGGCACACCCCGGTCCCGGGCCCGGTCGAGGTCGACGAGGACGGGCTGCTGGTCCATCCGCTGCTGACGGCCGCGCCGTTGCTGTCGCTGTGGCGGGCGCCCACCGACAACGACGAACTGGGCGGCACGGCGGCCCGCTGGCGGGACTGGGGGCTGCACGCGCCGCCGCGCAGCCTCGTGTCCGTGCGGCGTGATCCGGGCCGGGTGGCCGTGGTGTCCGACTACCGCTGCGCGGGCGGGACCGTCCGTCACGAGCGAGTGCTGACGGCCGTGGAGGGCGGGCTGCTCGTGCAGGAGTGCGCCGAGCTGCCCGAGGCGCTGCACGACGTGGCCCGGGTCGGGACCGTGTTCGAGACGGTCGCCGGGCTGGACCTCATGGAGTGGTTCGGGCAGGGCCCCTGGGAGTCGTATCCGGACCGGGCCTCGGGTGCGCCGGTCGGCCACCACCGCCTGCCGGTGGACGAGCTGTTCACGCCGTATCTGCGGCCACAGGAGAGCGGCGGACGGCACGGCGTACGGCGGTTCACGCTGTCCGCACCCGACGCCACCGGTCTCGCGGTGCGGCTGGACCGGGCCCGCCAGGTCTCGGTGACCCGGCATCGCACCGCCGACCTGGCCGCTGCCGCGCACCATGACGAACTGGTGCCGCGGGCCGGGTGCGTGGTGCATATCGACGCGGCGCACCGCGGGCTCGGCACGGCCTCGTGCGGCCCCGACACCTTCGCCTCCTATCTGGTGCCGGCCGGCGTCCACCGCTGGAGCTGGACGCTGCGCGTTCTCTGAGACCTCTTCCCTTCTCCCTCCGCCCCTCTCCGTCACCCCCGGTCACCCCTCTCAGTCCCCTCATGGAGCACGCGTGTGCACTTCGCATGACCACGCCCCGGGCGAGGCGCCCCAGGCCGGTGCCGGCAGACGCGGTTTCCTCCGCGCCACGGCCCTGCTCGGCGCGACCGCCGCGGCCGTGACCGCCTTGCCGGCCGTCACCGCCGAGGCCGCGACCCCGGCGTGGCGCCCCGACCCGCGCAGCCGCCGCTTCACGCTCGCCGTGATGCCGGACACCCAGTACCTGTTCGACGGGCCGAGCATCGACAAGGCGCCCGTCGAGGCCGCGCTGCGCTATCTGCTGGAGCACGGCCGGGTGGAGAACATCGTCTTCCTGTCCCACCTCGGCGACCTGACGCAGAACGGCGCGGCGGAGGAGTTCGCCGCGATCGGCGAGGCGTTCCGGCTGCTCGACCGGCGCGGCGTCGGCTACAGCGTCCTGGCCGGGAACCACGACGTGAAGTCGTCGACGACCGACCAGCGCGGCGCCACCCCCTACCTGGACGCGTTCGGGCCGCACCGGTTCGAGGGGCAGAGCACGTTCGGCGGGGCCTCCGCCGACGGCTACAACACGTACCACCGCCTTGAGGCGGGCGGCGGGGAGTGGCTGGTGCTCGCGCTGGACTGGCGGCTGTCGCCGCAGGGCTACGCGTGGGCGAAGGAGGTCCTGGCGAAACACCCGAGGACGCCGGTGATCCTCACGACACACGAACTGGTCGTCGAGGACGACACGTTGTCGGAGTACGGGCAGCAGCTGTGGGACCGGCTGATCGAGGACCACGACCAGATCTTCCTGGCCCTGGGCGGGCACTACTGGCCCGCCGCCCGCGCGACCCGGAAGAACGCGGCCGGGCACGAGGTCCATCTGCATCTGACGAACTACCAGAACCGCTACTTCGGCGGCGCGGCGATGATCCGCCTCTACCGCTTCGACCTGGATCGCGGCGTCATCGACGTGGAGACGCTCTCGCCGTGGATCCTCGGCCGGGCGGCGAAGGGGCTCAACGAGCTGGAGCGGCAGGAGATGGAACTGAGCGGCGACGCCGACCGGTTCTCCGTCGAGATCGACTTCCGGACACGCTTCTCCGGGTTCGCGCCCGTGCCCGCCCGGCCGGCCCGGCCCGTCCCGACGATCCTGCTGCCGGGCACAGTGGCGTACTGGCGCTTCGACAAGCCCGTCGACGGCACGACCGGCACGGTCCGCGACCTGTCCGGCCGGGGCAACGACCTGTCCGCGGTCACGGTCGGCGGGGGCACGCTGGGCTGGTCGGCCGACCACCACCCCGACCAGCCGGGCCACGGCAGCCTGGAGTTCCAGGGCTTCAAGTCCCCGCTGAGGGGCGCGTATCTGAAGACGGTCGACGATGCCCCGCTCAACGCGTCGACGTTCGAGGACGGTTACACCATCGAGGCGTTCTACCGCCTGCCCGCCGACTGGGACCCGGACCACAACGCCTGGTCGGGGCTGGTCTCCCGTAGCGGCACGGGCGGCTCCGCCGGGAAGACCGCCGACGACCCGGACGAGCCGCCGGCGACGCTGTCGTTGTCCAACGACCGGGAACCGCAGTGGGCGGTGCGCCCGCTCAACCAGCAGGGCATCGCCACCAACTGGGGCCAGGAGACGCCGCTGGAGACCTGGTGGCACCTCGCGGTCGTCAACGACGGCAGGCACACCACGTTCTACGTCGAGGGCTGCCCGGTGCTCCGCAACCCCAAGGCGTCCTCCGTCGGCATCACCTCCGCCGACTTGCCGTGGCTGCTGGGCGGCTACGAGTACGGCGGAAAGATCGACCAGATCTTCCACGGCCGGCTCGGCGACGTCCGGATCGTCGCCCGGGCGCTGCCCGTCACCTCCTTCATGAACCACTGAGATCCCGAAGGGCCCCTGATCATGATCGAGCAGCAGCTGGCCGTCTGGGCCGATCCGTCCGTCTCCCCCGCCGCCCTCGACCCGCAGGGCGTGTCCCGCCGCGGACTCCTGCGCCGCGCGGGCCTGTTCGGCGCCGCGTTCGCCCTCGGCTCGGCGGCGGCTTCCCGGACCCCCGCCCTGGCCGCCGGTGACGGCATCCGGCCGGGCGGTGAGGACCCGCGCCTGGCCTACCTGGTCGGCGACCACCACATCCACTCCGTGTACAGCCACGACGCCAAGTACACCTTCTCCCAGCTGGCCGCCGCGGGCGCGAAGTACGGCCTGGACTGGATGGTGTTCACCGAGCACTCCAACTTCGGGCACGCCGACTTCGGGGCCGCGATGGAGCACCGGGAGATCCTGGAGGCACGGGCGGAGAACCCGCGGCAGCTGATCTTCCAGGGCCTGGAGTGGTACATCCCGGCCGCCGAGCACTGCACGGTGTTCACCGCGCCCGGGCCGCGCGAGGTCGACGTACTGACCTGCTTCGAGCGGGCCTACGACGGCAAGCTCCTCGCCTACGACAAGGGCGGCCCCGCCGACTCGGACACGGGCCGCAACGAGACGCACGCCGTCAAGGCGATCAAGTGGCTGGCCGAGCAGCGCCGTTCGGGCTGCGTCGACGACGTGCTGGTCCTCGCCAACCACCCCATGCGCCTCGGTATCGACTCCCCGCACGAGCTGCGCGCCTGGCGGGACGCGGCACCCGAGATCATGATCGGCATGGAGGGCGCGCCCGGTGCGCAGGGCGCGGCCATCCCCGGCCGGCGCGGGGCCACCTCGATCCGCGGCGAGTACGAGAACAAGCCGTCGGCGCAGTCCTGGCCCGGCTACCCGGCGGACGCCTACCTGACGTACGGCGGCTTCGACTGGGCGACCGCGACCGTCGGCGGTCTGTGGGACTCGATGCTCGCCGAGGGCCGGCTGTTCTCGGTCACGACCAACTCCGACGCGCACCGGATCGTCTTCGACACCTGGAAGAACGGCGACTGGCAGCCCGGGCAGACCTTCGACAACACGGGGAAGCTCCCCGACCCGGTGAACACCGGCACCCCGCAGCCGGGCAGTGACTTCTGGCCCGGCCAGTTCAGCCGTACGCATGTGGGCGTCACCCGGTACGGCTACCGCGCGGTGATGGCCGGGATGCGGGCGGGCCGGGTCTGGCTGGACCACGGGCATCTGCTCGACGGACTCGACGTCCGCCTCACGCGGGACCTCGACCGGGGCCGGGGCGTGACGCTCGGCGGCCGGCTGCGGGTCCGCACGGGCGAGAGGCTCACCCTGCACGTCACGGTGACGACCGCGTCCCGGCCCAACCCTCAGGGGATACTGCCCGAGTTGGCGCATGTGGACGTCATCCGCGGCGCGGTGCGCGGGCCGGTCGCCGACCGCGACACGTGGAAGGCACCGGACACCCGGGTCGTGCGGACCGAGGACGTCTCCGGCCGGAAGGGCACCTTCACCCTGCGGATCCCGCTGACCGCCGGAGCGGAGTCCTTCTATGTGCGGCTGCGCGGCAGCGACGGCAACCGCAACGGCGCCGGCCGTCTGGGCGCCTCGGTCGACCCGCACGGGCCGGTCCCGCACGCCCCAGGGGACGGTGATCCGTGGGCGGACACCTGGTTCTACTCGAACCCCGTGTTCGTGGACGTCGAGGGGGCTTGATGCCCAGGTACCAGCAGGTCACGGTCTGATCGGGCGGAGGTACGGTGGGCCGCGTGACCGGTGAAGAGTCGCTGCGGCCCCAGTCCCTCATGCTGACGTTCCTGGGCGACCAGGTGCTCGGCCGTGACGTGTGCGTGTACTCGGGCAGCGTCATCGACGTGTTCGCCCGGGCCGGGATCGGGGAGCAGGCGACCCGCTCCACGCTGAGCCGCATGGCCGGCCGTGATCTGCTGCGCCGCCAGCGTGAGGGCCGGCGGATGTACTTCGGGCTGACCGAGCGCTCGGAGGCGGTGCTGCGCGACGGCGAGCGGCGGATCTGGCGGACGGGTGCCGTCAACCGGCGGTGGGACGGCACCTGGACGCTGCTCGGTTTCTCCCTGCCGGAGTCCTGGCAGCGCCAGCGGCACGACCTGCGCTCCCGGCTGACCTGGAGCGGCTTCGGCCCCCTCTTCAACGGCCTGTGGATCGCCCCGGGCGAGGTCGACGTGTCGGACCTGGTGTCCGAGCTCGGCCTGTCCGCCCACGTGAAGGTGTTCCGGGCGCACGCCGACAGCGGCATGGACATCGGCAGGATGATCGAGGAGACGTGGGAACTGTCCGACCTGGCCGGGCGCTACGCGGGGTTCGTGCGGCGCTGGCAGTCGTGGGAGGACGAGCTGCCGGACGCCGACGACGCCCTCGTGCTGCGGCTGCGGCTCCAGACGGAGTGGTTGCAGATCGTCCGGCGCGACCCACGGCTGCCCGTCGCGCATCTGCCGGAGGACTGGCCGGCCGAACAGGCCGAGAAGACGTTCCGGACCGTGCACGACAGGCTCTCACCGCTCGTCCGCGACGCCTCACGACGCCTTCTGGACCTGGTACCGGCGCGCCCTCAGGCGTAGAACCGTGACAGGCTCTGCAGTACCGCGGCCGGCTTGGTGCCGCCCTCGATCTCGACGGCGCCCTCGACGGTGATCTGCACGCCGCCCGGCACCTCCTCGACCTCGGCGAGCCTCGCGGTGAGGCGGATGCGGGAGCCGGCCTTGACGGGGGCGGGGAAACGCACCTTGTTGAGGCCGTAGTTGACTTTCGTCGTCACGCCCTGGACGTCCAGCAGCTCGGTGAACAGGGGGATGAAGAGGGACAGCGTGAGGTAGCCGTGCGCGATGGGTGCGCCGAAGGGCCCCTCCTTGGCACGCTCGGGGTCCACGTGGATCCACTGGTGGTCGCCCGTGGCGTCCGCGAAGGTGTCGATGCGCTCCTGCGTCACCTCGATCCACTCGCTGGTGCCGAGGTCGCTGCCGGCGAGCTTCTTGAGTTCGTCGAGGCCGTTGACGGTGATGCTCATGCGGATCCTTAACTCTGGCCGTAGCGCGTACGGACACGGGACTTGAGGAGCTTTCCGGAGGCCGTGCGCGGGAGTGCGTCCGCGAGGACCACCGATTTGGGGATCTTGTACTTGGCGAGGCGGCCGGCGAGCGACGCGAGCACCTCGTCGGGGTCGAGGGCGGCGCCCTCGCGGGGGACGACGACCGCGCGGGGCACCTCGCCCCACGTGTCGTCCGGCACGCCGATCACCGCGCACTCGGCGATGTCCGGGTGGGCGAGGAGCTGGTCCTCGATCTCGGCGGGGTAGACGTTCTCGCCACCGGAGATGATCATGTCCTTGATGCGGTCGACGATGTGGACGTAGCCGTCCTCGTCGACCTGCGCGGCGTCCCCGCTGCGGAACCAGCCGTCCGCGAAGCAGGCGGCCGTCTCCTCGGGCAGCCCCCAGTAGCCGGGCATGACGTGCGGGCCGCGCACCACGACCTCCCCGACCTCGCCGACCTCGGCCGGTGCCAGGTCCGGCCGGACGACGCGGACGTCGCTGAAGAAGTGCGGCACACCCGCCGAACCCGCCTTGCTCACGGCGTGCTCGGCGTCCAGGAACAGCGTGCCCGGGGCGGCCTCGGTCATCCCGTAGCCCTGGAGGAAGGTCAGGCCGCGCTCCAGGTACGCCGCGATCAGCGGGGTGGGGACCGGGGAGCCGCCGCAGGTGAGGATGCGGAGCGAGGACAGGTCCGCCTCGGGCCAGCGCGGGTGGCTGACCACCTGGTCGAACATCGTGGGCACGCCGAACATGAAGGTGATCCGGTGCCGTTCGATGAGGTCGAAGGTGGCGTCCGGGTCGAAGGCGTCGACCAGGACGCAGGTGCCGCCCTTCAGCAGGACCGGCAGGGTCAGCATGTTCAGGCCCGCGGTGTGGAACAGGGGGGCCGAGACCAGCGCGCGTTCGTCGGCGATCAGGTCGGTGTCGACGAGGACGTTGACGGCGTTCCAGGTGAGGTTGCCGTGGGTGAGCATGGCGCCCTTGGGGCGGCCGGTCGTGCCCGAGGTGTACATGATGATGCAGGTGTCGTCGGTGCCGACGGGTTCGTCGATCGGCTCCCCGGCCGCCTCGGCGACGGCCGCCTCGTACTCCGCGCCGACCTCCAGGTAGAGGCGTACGTCCGTGCTGCCCGGCAGGCCCGCGACCAGACCCGCGTAGGACGGGCCGTAGACGAGGGCCCGGGCGCCGGAGTCGGCGAGCTGGTAGGCGATCTCGGGACCTGCGAGGCGGATGTTGAGCGGGACGAAGACCGCGCCCAGCAGGCCCGCGGCGAACAGGGTCTCCAGATACGAGGGGTGGTTCGGGCCGAGGTAGGCGATGCGGTCGCCGCGGCGCACACCCCGGGCGCGCAGGGCGTGGGCCAGGCGGGTGGTGCGGGTGTGGAGGGTGGCGTAGTCGGTGGCGGACCCGTCGTGGATCAGGGCGGTGCGGTGCGGGGTCTTGCGGGCCCGGCGTGCGGGCCACGACCCCAGTCCCTCGTTGCGCATGTCTCGCCCCTTACGGTGTCGTCAGCCCGAGCAGGCGGGCCGCGTTCTCCTTGAGGATCTTCGGCCGGACCTCGTCCTTGATCGTCAGCTTGCCGAAGTCGGCGAGCCAGCGGTCGGGGGTCAGGACGGGGAAGTCGGAGCCGAAGAGCACCTTGTCCTTCAGCAGGGTGTTCGCGTACTGCACGAGCTGCGGCGGGAAGTACTTCGGCGACCAGCCGGACAGGTCGATGTGCACCCCCGGCTTGTGCGTGGCGACCGCCAGGGCCTCGTCCTGCCACGGAAAGGACGGGTGCGCCAGGATGATCTTCAGGTGCGGGAAGTCGGCCGCCACGTCGTCCACATGCAGGGGGTTGGAGTACTTGAGCCTGATGCCGCCCCCGCCGGGAACTCCGGCGCCGATACCCGTCTGGCCGGTGTGGAAGAGGGCGATGGCACCCGTCTCCTCGATCACCTCGTACAGGTCGTACGCCACCGCGCGGTCGTTGGGGAAGAACCCCTGGATGCTGGGGTGGAACTTGAAGCCCTTCACGCCGTACTCCTCGACCAGACGGCGGGCCCGTCTGACGCCGGCCCTGCCCCGGAAGGGATCGATGGAGGCGAAGGGGATCAGGACGTCGGAGTTGGCGGCCGCGGCCTCGGCGACCTCCTCGTTCGGGACGGGCGCGGTGCCGGTCGCGGACTCGGCGTCGACGGTGAAGATGACCGCGGCCATCTTCCGCTCGCGGTAGTAGGCGGCCGTCTCCTCCAGGGTGGGCTTCCGCTTGCCCTCCACCTTGAAGTAAGCGGAGGAGGCGTCGTGCAGGTCGTCGTCCAGCGAGGAGTGGCCCTTGGAGGACACCTCGGCGTGGGTGTGGACGTCGATCGCGACCAGTTCGTCGACGTTCATCGGGCGGTCCATCACGCCTCCGGAAGCTTCGGTGCCGGAATGCCGACGGTCTGGAGCTCGGCACCGACCGAGGCCGGCCAGGCGTCGGCCAGGGTGTCGGGGGTCCAGCCGCCGTCGGCGTAGGCGGCCCTGATCTCCTGCGGGTGCGACCAGAGTGCCACCTTGTCGCCGCCGATGCCGATGGCCTGGCCGGTGACGCCCCGAGCGGCCTCCGAGGCGAGGAACGGGACCAGGGCCGCGCAGTCCTCGGGGGTGCCGAATCCCTCGCCCTTGCGGAGGAAGTCCGGCAGGGGCTCGCCGTTCCGCATGGCCTCGATGTAGGGGGCGAAGACCGGGATGGTCTCGGTCATCGCGGTGGCGGCGACCGGCACGATCGCGTTGACCGTGATGTTCGCGCGGCCCAGTTCCATGGCCCAGGTGCGGGCCATCGCCGCGATGCCGGCCTTGGCGGCGGCGTAGTTCGTCTGACCGAAGTTGCCGCGCTGCCCGGCCGGGGAGCCGACCAGGACCAGTGAGCCGCCCTCGCCCTGCTCGCGCATCCGTACGGCGGCGGCGCGGGCGCAGGTGAAGGTGCCCTTGAGGTGAGTGGTGAGCACCGCGTCGAAGTCCTCGTCGGTCATCTTCCACAGGACCTTGTCGCGCAGGATGCCCGCGTTGGTGACGAGCACGTCGAGCCGTCCGAACTCCTCGACCGCGCGGCCGACCAGCCGTTCCGCCGCCTCGGTGGTGCCTACCGGGACCACTTCGGCCACGGCCTTGCCACCCGCGTCCACGATGGACTTCACGGCTGCCTCGGCCACCGCCTCGTCGACGTCGTTGACGACCACGAAGGCGCCGTGGGCGGCCAGGGCGCGGGCGTAGGCGAGGCCGAGGCCACGGCCGCTGCCGGTGACGACGGCGGCCTTGCCGGAGAGATCGATGCTGGGCACGGGCGGGTCCCTTCACACGGATTCGACTGCGAGTCGCACGGGTTCGACTGCGAGATCGAAGCTAAGAGCAATAATTGTTGACGTCAATAGTTGTTGGTTACCCATGGGTGCGGGATGCTGGAATCAGCAGGAAGCAGCACCCAGCAGCACCGAGCCCAGGGAGCCCGCCATCACACGCGAGAACGTCACCGCGAAGCCCATCGACGCCCACGAGCCGTGGATGCGCGGCCTGCACGCCGACACGGGCTACCTGCTGTACCGCCTGGGCCTGCGCTCGGGACAGCTCTTCAACGCCTGCCTCCAGGAGTCGGGCCTGCGCCTGCGCCACTACGCGGTGCTGCGCTTCCTCGCCACCACCGACGGCGCCCTGCAGCGCGAGCTGAGCACGCGGCTCGGCTACGACCCGAGCGCGATCGTCGGCCTGGTCGACGACCTGGAGAAGCTGGGCTTCGCCGAGCGCCGCCCCTCCCCCGACGATCGCCGGAGCCGGATCGTCGTCCTGTCCGAGAGGGGCCGCGACTTCCTCCGCGACACCGACGAGGACGGCCTGCGGGTGACCGGTGAACTTCTCGGTCCGCTGGACGCCGCCGAGCGGGAGACGCTGCACGCGCTGTTGCTGCGCATCGCGGAGGACAGCCTGAACTGATGTTGTGCAAGTGATTGACGGCTGCACGACGACTGCATAACTTCACGGACCAACCGCGTCCCGTCCCCAGGGAGCCCACCGTGCAGCCATCCCCGTCCGCATCCCGACCCTCTCCCGATTCACGGCAGTTGCGCCGGGTAGCCGCCTCCGGCCTGCTCGGCACAGCCGTCGAGTTCTACGACTTCCTCGTCTACGGCACCGTGGCCGCGCTCGCCTTCGGCGAACTGTTCTTCCCGCGGGCCGACCCGGCGGTCGGCACCATCGCGGCGTTCGGCACCTTCGCCGCCGGCTACCTCGCCCGGCCGCTCTGCGGCATCGTGTTCGGGCACTTCGGCGACCGGATCGGCCGCAAGTCGATGATGCTGCTGACCATGGTGCTGATGGGGTCCGGAAGCTTCCTCATCGGCCTGCTGCCGACGTACGACACCATCGGCGTCTGGGCTCCGGTGCTGCTCGTCGCCCTGCGCGTGGTGCAGGGCATCGCGATCGGCGGCGAGTGGGGCGGCGCGATGCTGATGGTCGTCGAACATGCCGAGCACGCCCGGGGTTCCCGGCGCGGCCTGTGGTCCAGCTTCACGCAGCTCGGCGCTCCGCTCGGTTCCGTGCTGTCGGCCGGTGTGGTCACGCTCGTCGCCGCGCTGCCGGACGACGACTTCCGCTCCTGGGGCTGGCGCGTGCCGTTCCTGCTGAGCATCGTGCTGCTGGCCGTCGGTCTGTTCGTGCGTCTGAAGGTCGCCGAGAGCCCGCTGTTCGCGCAGGTCAAGAAGGAGCCGGCGGACCGGCCCCCGATCGTCGAGGTGCTGCGCCGCCCGAAGCCCGTGCTGCTGGCCGCCTGTGTCGGCATCGGCGCCTTCACCGCCCAGTCGCTGCTGACCAGCTTCATGATCTCCTACGCCGTCGACGAGGGGTACACCCGCCCGCAGGTGCTGACCGCCGTCACCGTCGCCTCCTGCGTGGCCCTCGTCGTGCTGCCCACCGCGTCCGCGCTGTCGGACCGCGTCGGCCGCAGGCCCGTCGTCCTGGCCGGTGCCCTCGCCTCGGCGGCGCTCGCGTTCCCGGTGCTGGCCCTGGTCGATTCCGGGTCGCCGGCCCTGCTGATCCTCGCCCTGGCCCTCGGCCACGGCGTCGCCCAGTCCACGATGTACGGCCCTCTAGGCGCCCTGCTCACCGAGATGTTCGGCACCCGCGTCCGCTACACCGGCGCCTCCCTCGGTTACCAGGGGGCGACCCTGATCGGCGCCGGGTTCTCGCCCCTGATCGCCGGCAGCCTCCTGGCCTCCTTCGGCGGCGGCAGCACCCCGGTGTCGCTGATGCTGTGCGCCGGCGCGGCCGTCACCGCGGTCACCGTGTGGCGGCTGCGCGAGACGCACACGGACGCCCTCCACTCCCCTGCCGCCGCCCCCGCCCTGGAAGGAACCCCCCGTTGAGGATCCGCCTCGCCTTACTGACCACCGCGTGTCTGTCCCTGGCGGCGACCGCCCTGCCCGCGCACGCCGCCTCCACCGGCACCCACCTGGAGGGCAGGCTTTCCTCAGGCGCCGCGTACGTGATGGACGTCCCCGCGTCCTGGAACGGCACGGTCCTGCTCTACAGCCACGGCTACACCCCGGCCGGAGCACCCAACCCGGCCCAGAACGCGCCCGGTCCGGCCGTCCGCGACCGGCTGCTCGCCGAGGGGTACGCCCTGATCGGCTCCTCGTACGCGACGAACGGCTGGGCGATCGCCGAGGCCGTGCCCGACCAGCTCGCCACGCTGGACCTCTTCACGGGGACGTACGGAGCGGCCCGTCGGACGCTCGCCTGGGGCACCTCGTACGGCGGCTTCGTCACGGCCATGCTCGCCGAGCGACACGCCGGACGGTTCGACGGTTCGCTGTCGATGTGCGGGCTGGTGCAGGGCGGGGTCGCCAACTGGAACAGCACCCTGGACCCGGTGTTCGCGCTGCGCACCCTGCTCGCCCCGGACTCCGGTGTGCGGCTCGCGGGGTTCGCGGACCGGGCCGAGGCGGTCGCCGCGGGCAAAGCGCTCACCTCGAAGGTCGACGCGGCCCAGCAGACCCCAGGGGGCCGGGCCCGGATCGCCCTGGCCGCCGCCCTGCACGGCATCCCGGGCCACAACGACGCCTCGCAACCCGAACCAGGCCCCACCGACTGGGCGACCGCGCAGTCCAACCAGTACGCGGCCGTCCGGGGCCTGTTGCAGCTGCCCGCGTTCGCCTGGCGGCAGGAGGCAGAGAGCCGGGCGGGCGGCAACCCGTCGTGGAACACGGGCGTCGACTACCGCTCGATGCTCGCCCGTTCCCCGCTGTACAAAGAGGTGACGGAGCTCTACAAGGAGGCGGGACTGTCCTTGCGCACGGACCTCTCGGCCCTGGGCCGGGCACCCCGGGTCTCCGCCGAACCGTCGGCGGTGCGGTGGATGCGGAACACCAGCGTCTTCTCCGGCCGCCTCACCGACCCTCAGCTGAACATCCACACCACCGGTGACGCCCTGATCCCGGTGCAGTCGGAGAGCGCCTACCGGCGGGCCGCCACCGCGGCGGGCGCAGCCGGGCTGCTCCGCCAGGCGTACGTCGACGCGCCGGGCCACTGCACCTTCGGCCCGGGCGAGACACTGGCCGCCCTGCACACCCTGGAGCACCGCGTGGACACCGGCCGCTGGGACGCCTCGCCGG
Organism: Streptomyces sp. NPDC101110; assembly: GCF_044759525.1. Lineage (NCBI taxonomy): Bacteria > Bacillati > Actinomycetota > Actinomycetes > Kitasatosporales > Streptomycetaceae > Streptomyces > Streptomyces sp. NPDC101110. Next base: position 71,793 of record NZ_JBIVZM010000006.1, read on the forward strand.
GCGCCCTCAACTCCCGCGCGCGGGCCGAGGATCCCACGACGGAGCCCCGCTACCTGCCGTACCGTCCGAGCGCCTACCCGCGTCCCTACGACCTCGCCCACCCCTCAGACGCCCGGCCATGACCGGCCCCACCGCGCCCGACCGGCTGCTGTCCGTGCTCGCGGCCTTCGACCACGAGCATCCGGCGCTGTGCCTGACGGACATCAGCCGGCGGGCCGGGCTGAGCCTGACCACCGCACACCGGCTGGTGGGCGCGCTCACCGAGTGGGGCGCCCTGGAGCGGGACGAGTCCGGCGTCTACCACGTGGGGCTGCGACTGTGGGAGCTCGCCGCGCTGGCCCCGCGCGGCCTCGCGCTGCGGCAGATCGCGCTGCCGTACCTGGAGGACCTGTACGAGGCGACGCACGAGAACGTGCAACTGGCCGTGCGGGACGGCCGGGACGTCGTCTACATCGAGTGGCTGTCGGGGCGGTCCGCGGTCGGTGTGCACATCCGCGTCGGCGCCCGCTGGCCGCTGCACGCAACCGGGGTCGGACTCGCGTTGCTGGCCCACGGCGACCCGGTGTTCCGCAAGGAGTACTGCGCGGGCGGCCTCGCCGCCTTCACCCCGTACACGATCACCGAACCGGAGCGGCTGCGGCGGGTCCTCGCCGAGGTGCGCAGGTCGGGCATGGCTGTGAGCGACCGTCAGGTCACCGAGGACGCCCTGTCGGTGGCCGCTCCGGTACGCGGCGCCGACGGCAGCGTGACCGCCGCCGTGTCGATCGTGGTGCCTCACGCCGACGCCCGGGTGCCGGTCCTGGGCCCGGCGGTGCGGGTGGCGGCGCGGGGTATCTCGCGGGCGCTGGGGTGGCAGCCCTGAGGGGCGGCGGAGGCGCCGGTGCCGTGTGCCGTGACGTCAGGCCTCTTCCCGGGCCGGTGCCGTGTGCCCTGGCTTCAGACCTCTTCCCGGGCCGGTGCCATGGCCCAGCGGATGGTCCGGGTCAGGGCCCGGCCCGTGGGGCGCACGGCGAGGTCCTCGACGACCGGCACCCGGGGCAGCCACAGCAGGCCGCGGGCCCAGGGCGGGAGCAGCGTGACGGCGTTCGCCGCCAGCCCCCCGTAGAAGGGCCGGACGGCCAGGGGCAGCGGAGGCTGGAACAGCAGGAAGCGGGCGGCCGCCCGGGCCTCGGGCGTGGCCCGCAGTTCGGGCCGGTAGGCGGCCAGACGCTCGGCCAGTTCGCCGCGGTCGCGCGGCGGGTCGGCAGCCCCCAGCGCCTCCGCGACGCGCGCGGTGTCGGCGACGTAGGCGTCGTAGCCGGCGGCGTCCAGCGGCCGGGCCCCGTAGCGTTCGTGCGCGCGCAGGAAGCTGTCCGTCTCGGCGGCGTGCACCCAGCCGAGCAGGTGGGGGTCGGCCGCGTGGTACGGCACGCCGTCGGCCGTCGTGCCGCGGATCCGTTCGTGGATGGCGCGCACGTGGTCGACCGCCTGCTGCGCGTCGGCGGCGGTGCCGTACGTCGTGACGGCCAGGAAGGTGCTGGTGCGCTGCAGCCGGCCCCACGGGTCGCCGCGGAAGCCGGAGTGGCCGGCGACCGCCGCCATCGCGAGGGGGTGCAGGGACTGCAGGAGCAGGGCGGTCAGCCCGCCGATGAACATCGAGGCGTCGCCGTGGACCGTGCGGATGGGGCGGTCCGGCCCGAACCAGCGCGGCCCCGGCGTGTGATGGATGCGGGCCCGGGCCGCGGGCCCGCCGGGCCCGGCGACCCGGCGGAACAGGGCCTGGCCCAGCTGTTCACGAACTCCGGTCAGCACGGTCGGCCTCCCTTCTCCTGCCGCCCAGTGTCCGGCATGGCGGCGCCGGCCGGGGCCTGGCGGGCCTGCCGTGCCGCCGGGGTCAGGACGTCCCGCCCGACGCCGTGCGGTCGGCCTGGCCGCCGGCGCCGAGCGGGCCGGTGTAGCGGACCGGGCCCGAGGCCTCCAGGCGGGGCAGGGCACGGCGCGACACGCGCAGGACCACCGGGGGCATGGCGGGTCGTATCGGCTGGGCCAGCCGCAGCCAGGCCGGGGCGTAGACGGCCGTACGCCGTCGCTCCATGCCCCTGACCAGGCGGGCGGCGACGACCTCCACCGGGTACACGCGGCGGGCCGGCGGGGGCATGTGCAGGCGCAGTTCCCGCAGGACCGCGTACCGGTCGGCGTCGCGGATCATGTCGGTGTCGGTCCAGTTGAGGTAGGCGATGCCGACCCCGACCCCGCGGTGCGCCACCTCCGCCCGCAGGGAGTGCGCGAAGGCCTCGACCCCCGCCTTGGAGGCGCAGTAGGCGCTCATCAGCGGGGCGGCGCCGATCGAGGCCAGGGACGCGACCTGGAGGAAGTAGCCCGCCGTGGCGAGCAGGTCCGGCAGGAACGCCCGGGCCGTCCGCGCGCTGCCGGTGAGGTTGACGTCGATCACGCGGCGCCAGGCGTCGGGATCCGAGGCCAGCAGCGAGCCGCCCTCGGCGATCCCGGCGTTGGCCACCACCGCCGAAGGGCGGCCGAGACCGACCCGCACGGCTTCCGCCGCCGCTTCCAGCGCCGGGAGGTCGGTGACGTCGGCCTCCAGGGCGAGGGCCGGGCCGGGGAGCGAGGCGGCCACCGCCTCCAGGGCGGCCTTCTCGTGGCCGACGAGTGCCACCCGGGCGCCGCGCCGGGCGACCTCGCGGGCCAGGGCAGCGCCCACACCGCGGGCGGCTCCGGTGACGACGATCGTGCGCTCGGCGAGCGGACTGCTGCGCATGGGCTGCCCTTCCTTCCGGCGTCGGGCCCGTCCCCCCGGGGGGCCGGGGTCAGCGCCTGGCTCCGGTGCGGTCGCGATGGGCGAGGAGCCGCTGGGCGTGGGCGAGGCCGGGGGGCCGGTTGCGGCGCAGGGCGGCCCGGGCGGCGTTGGCTCCGGGGGCGCCGTGTACTCCGCCGCCCGGGTGGGCTCCGGAGGAGGCGAGGTAGAGGCCCGGTACCGGGGTCTCCGGGCGGCCGGTGCCAGGCAGGGGCCGGAAGACGAGCTGCTGGTGGATGGCGGTGGTGCCGCCGTTGATGGCACCGCCCGCGAGGTTGCCGTCGAGCGCCTCCAGCGTCGGGGGTGCCAGGATGCGGCGGCTGCGGATCAGCGAGCGGAACCCGGGCGCGAAGCGTTCCACCTGGCGTTCCATGCGGTCGGCCATGAGCTCCTGGTCCTTGGTGCCCCAGCGGCCGGTGATGCCCTCGTCGGCGGCGTCGGCGCGGATCTCGTGGGGGATGTGGGTGTAGGCCCACGCCGATTCGGTGCCCCGCGGGGAACGGGAGGCGTCGGAGGTGGTCATCTGGCCGAAGATCAGGAACGGCCGGTCCGGGACCTCCCGCATGGCGATCTGCGCGGCGAAGCGGGTCAGCTCGTCCATGCCGTCGGAGAGGTGCACGGTTCCGGCCCGCGACGCCTGCTCGGCCTGCCAGGGCACCGGGCCGTCGAGTGCCCAGTCGACCTTGAACGTGGCGAAGTCCCACTGGAAGCGCCGCAGGTCGTCGAGGACCTGCGCGGGCAGGTGTTCCGGGTCGAGGAGCTCGCCGTACAGGGCGGGCACGGACACGTCCGCCAGTACCGCCCGGCGGGCCCGGACCGCGTCACCGGCCGCCGTGCGCACACCGACGGCCCGCCCGCCGCGGACGACGACGCGGTCCACGCGTTGCCCGCAGCGCACCCGGCCGCCCCGGGACCGCAGACGGTGCACCAGGGCCGAGGTCAGCGCGCCGGAGCCGCCGGCCGGGACGGGGAAGCCGTAGGTCTGGCCCAGCATGGCCATCAGCCAGCCGAAGCCGCCGCTGCCCGCCGACTCGGGGGCGAGGTCGGCGTGCAGGGCGTTGCCGGCCAGCAGCAGGCGCCCGCCCTGGCCGCGGAACTCCTCCTCACCCAGGCGGCGCACCGGCAGCACCAGGGAGCGGGCCATGCGCAGTCCGCCCGCGGCCCGCAACCGCAACGCCAGGCGGGCCGAGGCCCGGACGGGCGGGAACGGGGTGAACAGGGCGTCGAGGAGGTCGGGGCGCAGGTTCTGCCACACGTCGTGCAGTCGCCGCCAGGCGGCTCCGTCGCCCGCCTCGAAGGTGTCGAGGGACGCGGCGGTGGCGTCGACGTTCCGGTCCAGGAGGGCGCAGCTGCCGTCGGTCAGGGGGTGGGCCAGCACGCTGGGCGCGTGGCTCCAGCGCAGCCCGTGCTCCTCGGGGTGCAGTGCGGCCAGGACGGGAGATGCCGCGGCGAGGGGGTAGAAGGAGCTGAACAGGTCGTTGACGAAGGCGGGGTCGACGCCCCGGTCGTGGCGCACGGCGCCGCCGGGTTCGGGCTGCTCCTCCAGCACCTCCACGCTCCACCCGGCGTCCACGAGGACGTTGGCGGCGACCAGGCCGTTGGGGCCCGCGCCGATCACCACCGCGTCAGGCATGGCGGGCTCCGCCCGTGTCAGGCCCCACGGTCACCTGGCCCAGGGGCCGACGGCGGGCACCGCCCGGGTTTTGTGCCTCGTCCTCGCAGAGCCGGGCCAGGCGGGCCAGCATGGCGCGGTGGCGCAGCTGGATCAGGGCCTCGAATCCGATGTTGTGCAGCCGGCCGCCGGCGCCGCGCAGGGGGTGCTCGTCCACGATCACCAGGCAGTGCTCGCCCCAGGGCCGCAGCTCGATGGCGATGCGGGCCGTGCCCAGCGGACCCGCGTGGGCCTCCAGCTCCAGCCGCCTGCCTTCCTCGCAGTAGCGGACGACCGTCTCGTTTTCGAGCCGCACCGGGCCGAGCCGGATCTCGTAGCGGATCGCCGCGCCCGTGCGCGGCCAGTGCCCGTGCACCGGGTGGGACTCGGAGGTTCCCACTACCCACTCCGCATAGCGGTGGCCGTCGGCGAGGACGTCCCACACGGCGCCCGGGCCGACTCGGATCAGGTGATGGCGTACGGCCACGGATGCCTCCTGCTGCCTCGACCGGTGGTCCGTCGCCACCCCGAGTGCCCCGGAACCCCTTGTTCAACAGCGCGAAGCCGGGCAGGACCGGCCGGGGCTTCGGCGCGGAGGCCGGCAGGACCGGCCCGGGCCGTGGACGCGAAGCCCGGCGGGTCCGGGCCTGGCTCCGGCCGTTCAAGCAGTGCACTCACGCTCCGCCTCGCACCAATCCCGGCTTTACCTCTTGACGCCCCAGAGCGCGTGGAGCACATTGACGGCACTTTGAGAGCGCTCTCACCCGTCTCCCATCCGAGAGGCATCCCCACATGAGCGACACCACCGGCACCTCCCCCGGACGACGTCCGCTGCGGCGGGCGTTCGTCGCCGTGGTCAGCACCCTCGGGCTCGCGGCAGCCGCCTCCGCGGTCGCCGCCCCTTCCGCTGACGCCGCCGCGCCCCCGCCCCCGTCGGGCTGGACGCAGCTCTTCCTGGACGACTTCAACGGCGCCGCCGGCTCCGGCGTCAACACCTCCGACTGGCGGTACGCGACCGGCAAGGGCTACCCCGGCGGACCCGCCAACTGGGGCACCGGCGAGATCGAGACGATGACGAACAGCACGGACAACGTCTCGCTCGACGGCAACGGCAACCTCCGCATCACGCCCCGGCGGGACTCCGCCGGCAACTGGACCTCCGGCCGGATCGAGACCAACCGCACCGACTTCCAGCCCCCGGCCGGCGGCAAGCTCCGCGTCGAGTCGCGCATCCAGGTGCCGAACGTCACCGGCGCCGCCGCCAAGGGCTACTGGCCGGCGTTCTGGATGCTGGGCGCCCCGTACCGCGGCAACCACTGGAACTGGCCGGCGGTCGGCGAGCTGGACATCATGGAGAACACCCAGGGCATGAACACGGTGTTCGCCACGATGCACTGCGGCACCTCACCCGGTGGTCCGTGCAACGAGACCAGTGGCATCGGCGGCTCGACCACCTGTCAGGGCGCGTCCTGCCAGGCGGGCTTCCACACGTACCGGATGGAGTGGGACCGCTCCACGAGCGTCGAGGAGATCCGCTTCTACCTCGACGGCGTCAACTACCACACGGTGCGCGCCGACCAGGTCGACGCGACCACCTGGAAGAACGCCACCGACCACGGGTTCTTCGTCATCCTGAACGTAGCGATGGGCGGCGGCTTCCCCGACGCGTTCGGCGGCGGCCCGGACGCCGGGACGCAGCCGGGTCACGCGATGGTCGTCGACTACGTGCAGGTGCTGTCGTCCGGCGGCGGCACGACACCCCCGCCGACCGGAAACCGCGACGCCTACTCCGCAATCCAGGCCGAGTCCTACGACGGCCAGTCCGGCGTGATCACGGAGACAACGGCCGACTCCGGCGGCGGGCAGAACGTCGGCGCGCTCGCAAGCGGCGACTGGCTGCACTTCAAGGGCGTGAACTTCGGCTCCACGGCGGCCCGGCAGTTCAGCGCCCGGGTCGCGAGCGGAGCGGCGGGCGGCGTCAGCGGGCTGGTCGAGGTGCGGCTGGACAGCCGGAGCAACGCGCCCGTGGGGAGCTTCGCGGTGGGCAGCACCGGCGGCTGGCAGTCGTGGCGGACCGTCCCGGCGAACATCAGCGCCGTAACGGGCACGCACGACGTGTATCTGACCTTCACCAGCGGTCAGCCGGCGGACTTCGTGAACGTCAACTGGTTCACCTTCGGGCACTGACGGCATGGGGGAAGGGGCTCGACGCGCCCGCGTCGAGCCCCTTCGCCGTGCTCAGCGCAACTCCGCGCGGAAGGCCGCCGGAGTCTGCTCCGTGTGCTGGTGGAAGAACTTGGAGAAGTTCGCGGCGTCGGGGAAGCCCACCGCCACGCCGATCCGGCCGATGGGCAGTTCGGTGTGGGCGAGGAGCCGTTTGGCCTCCAAAATCACACGCTTGTCGATGAAGGCCTTGGGGGTCTCACCGGTCGCGGCGCGCACCGCCCGGACCAGGGTTCGGCGGGAGTAGCCGAGCGCGTCGGCGTAGGCGCTGACGCTGTGGTTGGTGGCGAAGTCCCGCTCCACGGCGTCCCGGAAGAGGGTGAAGGTGGAGTCGGACTGCTGCCGCGGAGCCTTCGCCGAATGCGCGGCGAGGTGGGCGAGCCGCAGCAGGAACGCCGTCAGCGTGTGACGCAGGACGGCGGTGTGCAGGGCCGGCGGGAGGGTGGCCGTGTCCTCGTACTCGCGCCGCAACTGTGCCAACGAGGCTTCCAGTGCGGCGAGTTGAGCGGCGTCGGGGTGCAGCAGGGGCGGTAGGTCGTAGCGGTAGAGGCCGGTGGCCTCCACGGTCGAGCGGGGCAGGAAGCCGGGTTGCATGGTCAGCACGGTTCCGCGGTACTCGCTGGTGCGCGAGAAGCGGTGGACCTGTCCCGGGCGGATCCACAGCAGGTCCCCGGCCGTGGCCTCGTGCTCGGTGAAGTCGACCATGTGCCGGACCGGGCCCGCACCGAAGAGCAGGACGGTGTGGAAGTCGATGCGGTGCACGCGCTCCAGCGGTACGCCGGACGGCCAGGTGGCGCCCATGGGGGCGATCTGCATGCCGACGCCGCCGACGCTGAGCTCGACCGGGAAGGGGAACGTATCGATCCCGTCGCCGTCTTGAATGGTTCTGTCCGCCATGTCCGCCTCGTGCCGCGCCGTTCGCGTGTCCTGCTGCCCACGGGTGTCCCACTTTCACCACAGGCTGACACACGCCGACCTTCCGCCGTAAAAGTCAGACTTTTAGTTTTGAACGCGTCAGTCCAGCAACTTCGCTCCCATCGAGGACTTCTTGAAGATGAGCACGCAGACAGCGGACCGCTTCGAATGGACCGAACTCGACCGGCGTGCCGTCGACACCGCCCGTCTGCTGGCGGCCGACGCCGTCCAGCGGGTCGGCAACGGCCACCCCGGCACGGCGATGAGCCTGGCCCCGGCCGCCTACACGATCTTTCAGAAGGTGATGAAGCACGATCCCGCCGATCCCGAATGGGCCGGCCGTGACCGCTTCGTCCTCTCCCCCGGCCACACCTCGCTGACCCTTTACACGCAGCTCTACCTCGCGGGCTACGAGCTGGAGCTGGACGACCTGAAGGCGTTCCGCACGCACGACTCCAAGACACCCGGTCACCCCGAGTACGGCCACACCGCGGGCGTGGAGACCACCACGGGCCCGCTCGGCCAGGGCGTGGCGAACGCGGTGGGCATGGCGATGGCCGCCCGGTACGAGCGCGGCCTGTTCGACCCGGACGCCGACGGCGGCGACTCCCCCTTCGACCACACGATCTGGGCGATCGTCTCCGACGGCGACCTCCAGGAGGGTGTCTCCGCCGAGGCCTCCTCGCTCGCAGGCCACCAGAAGCTCGGCAACCTGGTCTTCCTCTACGACGACAACCACATCTCCATCGAGGGCGACACCGCGACCGCGTTCTCCGAGGACGTGCTGAAGCGCTACGAGGCCTACGGCTGGCACGTGCAGCGGATCGAGCCGCAGGAGGACGGCGACGTCGACGTGCGTGCGCTGTACACGGCGCTCAGGTCGGCCAAGGCCGAGACGGAGCGCCCGTCGATCATCGCGATGCGCACGATCATCGCCTGGCCCGCCCCGAACGCGCGCGACACCGAGGCCTCCCACGGCTCGGTGCTCGGCGAGGACGAGGTGGCCGCCACCAAGCGCGTCCTCGGCTTCGACCCGGAGGAGAGCTTCGCGGTCGCCGGAGAGGTGCTGGCGCACACCCGCAAGGCCCTGGACCGGGGCGCCGAGGCGCACACCGCCTGGGACAAGCAGATCGCGGCCTGGCGGTCCGAGAGCCCGGAGCGGGCCGCCACGTTCGACCGCGTCAGCAAGGGCGAGCTGCCCGAGGGCTGGGAGGACGCCCTGCCGGTGTTCGAACCGGGCAGGGCCGTCGCCACCCGCGCCGCCTCCGGCAAGGTCCTCCAGGCGCTGGGCCCGGTCGTGCCCGAGCTGTGGGGCGGTTCGGCCGACCTCGCCGGATCGAACAACACCACCATCGACAGGACCAGCTCGTTCCTCCCGCGGGGCAACCCGCTGCCGGAGGCCGACCCGTACGGCCGCACCGTGCACTTCGGCATCCGCGAGTTCTCCATGGCCGCGGAGATGAACGGCATCGCACTGCACGGCAACACCCGCGTCTACGGCGGCACCTTCCTGGTCTTCTCCGACTACATGCGCAACGCGGTGCGGATGTCGGCCCTGATGCAGCTGCCCGTGACATACGTGTGGACGCACGACTCGATCGGCCTCGGCGAGGACGGCCCGACCCACCAGCCGGTGGAACATCTGGCCGCGCTGCGGGCCATCCCCGGCCTGAACGTCGTACGCCCGGCCGACGCCAACGAGACCGCGATCGTCTGGGCCGAGATCCTCGAGCGGCACAGCACCGCCCCGGCTCCGCACGGCCTGGCGCTCACCCGCCAAAGCGTGCCCACGTACGAGCCGGACCCGGACGCGGCGCGCGGCGGTTACGTACGGTTCGAGGCGGAGGGCGGCACGCCTCAGGTGATCCTGATCGCGACCGGCTCCGAGGTGCACGTCGCCGCCGGGGCGCGCGAGATCCTCCAGGCCGCCGGTGTGCCCACCCGTGTCGTGTCGATGCCGTCGGTGGAGTGGTTCGAGGAACAGTCACGCTCCTACCGCGAGAGCGTCCTGCCGCCGTCCGTGACGGCCCGGGTCGCCGTCGAGGCCGGGATCGGCCTGACCTGGCACCGGTTCGTCGGAGACGCCGGACGCATCGTCTCCCTGGAGCACTTCGGCGCCTCCGCCGACGCCAGGACCCTGTTCGCCGAGTACGGCTTCACCCCCGAGAACGTCGTCGCCGCCGCGCGGGAATCCCTCACCGCCGCCCGCGGCTGATCCGACAGCCCGAAAGAAGATGATCACTGTGACCGAAGCGACCGCGAACGCGGGAGCACTCAAGCGCCTGTCCGGCCAGGGCGTGTCGATCTGGCTCGACGACCTGTCGCGCCCGCGGATCGAGTCCGGCAACCTGGCCGAGCTCGTCGCCACGAGGAACGTCGTCGGCGTCACCACCAACCCGTCCATCTTCCAGGCCGCCATCGGCTCCGGGGCGGGTTACGAGGAGCAGCTCGCCGACCTGGCGGTGCGCGGAGTGACGGTGGACGAGGCCGTACGGATGATGACGACCGCCGACGTCCGGGCCGCCGCCGACGTGCTGCGCCCGGTGTACGAGGCCACCGGCGGCCGGGACGGCCGGGTGTCCATCGAGGTCGACCCGCGGCTGGCCCACGACACACGGGCGACCGTCGCCGAGGCCCGGCAGCTGGCCTGGCTGGTGGACCGCCCCAACGTGATGATCAAGATCCCGGCGACGCGCGCGGGCCTGCCGGCGATCATGGAAGTCATCGGGGCGGGTATCAGTGTCAACGTGACGCTGATCTTCTCGCTGGAGCGGTACCGCGAGGTGATGGACGCCTATCTCGCGGGCCTGGAGAAGGCGCAGGCGGCCGGTCTCGACCTGGCGGCGATTCACTCGGTCGCCTCGTTCTTCGTCTCCCGCGTGGATGCCGAGATCGACAAGCGGCTGGCGCTGCTGGGCACGCCGGAGGCCCTCGTCCTGAAGGGCCGGGCCGCCCTGGCCAATGCACGACTGGCCTACGAGGCGTACGAGCAGGTCTTCGCCGGGCCGCGCTGGCAGGCCCTGGGCGGGGCCCGCGCGAACCGGCAGCGCCCCCTTTGGGCCTCCACCGGTGTGAAGGACCCGGCCTACAAGGACACCCTGTACGTGGACGAACTGGTCGCCCCCGGCACGGTCAACACCATGCCGGAGGCCACGCTGAACGCCGTCGCCGACCACGGTGACGTCCTGGGCGACACCGTCACCGGCGGTTACGCCCAGGCGCGCGCGGACCTGGCGGCCGTGGAACGGCTCGGCATTGCATACGACGAGGTGGTGCGGCAACTGGAGGACGAGGGCGTGGCCAAGTTCGAGGTGGCCTGGCAGGAGCTGCTGGACGCGGTCACCAAGTCCTTGAACAGCAAGGGAGTTGACGCGGAATGAGCGAGGGCATCGAGGGCATCCCCCAGACGGCCGAACAGGAGACGAAGGGGACCAAGGAGGAGAAGGAGGCCCTGACCGCGCAGGAGGCGGCCGGGGTGGAGCAGACCGGGGTGAGCGGTCACGCCCCCCGTACGGAGCACGCCGACACCCACTTCGAGAACCCCCTGCGCGATCCGCGCGACCGCCGTCTGCCCAGGATCGCGGGGCCCTCCGGGCTCGTCATCTTCGGCGTCACCGGCGACCTCTCCCGCAAGAAGCTGATGCCGGCGGTGTACGACCTGGCCAACCGCGGCCTGCTGCCGCCGGGCTTCTCCCTGGTGGGTTTCGCCCGCCGGGACTGGGAGGACCAGGACTTCGCGCAGGTCGTGCACGACGCGGTCCGCGAGCACGCCCGGACCCCGTTCCGCGAGGAGGTCTGGCAGCAGCTCGCCGAGGGCATGCGGTTCATCCCGGGCGACTTCGACGACGACACGGCGTTCAAGCAGCTGCGCTCCGCCGTGGAGGAGCTGGACGCCTCCCGGGGCACCAGCGGCAACTACGCCTTCTATCTGTCCGTGCCGCCGAAGTTCTTCCCGAAGGTCGTCCAGCAGCTGAAGAAGCACAAGCTGGCCGACGCGCCCGAGGGGTCCTGGCGTCGCGCGGTCATCGAGAAGCCGTTCGGCCACGACCTGAAGTCGGCCGAGGAGCTCAACCGCATCGTGCACGAGGTGTTCGATCCGGAGCAGGTCTTCCGTATCGACCACTACCTGGGCAAGGAGACCGTACAGAACCTGCTGGCGCTGCGCTTCGCCAACCAGATGTTCGAACCGATCTGGAACCGGTCGTACGTCGACCACGTGCAGATCACCATGGCCGAGGACATCGGCATCGGCGGCCGGGCCGGGTACTACGACGGCATCGGCGCCGCCCGTGACGTCATCCAGAACCACCTGCTCCAGTTGATGGCGCTCACCGCGATGGAGGAACCGGCCGCCTTCGACGCCCCCTCGCTGCTCACCGAGAAGCTGAAGGTCCTCAAGGCCGTGCGGCTTCCGCAGGACCTCGGGGCGAACACCGTGCGCGGCCAGTACGCGGCGGCCTGGCAGGGCGGCGCGAAGGTACGCGGCTATCTGGAGGAGGACGGCATCGACCCCTCCTCCACCACCGACACCTACGCCGCGGTCAGGCTCCAGGTGGACAACCGCCGCTGGGCCGGCGTCCCGTTCTACCTGCGCACCGGCAAGCGCCTCGGCCGCCGGGTGACGGAGATCGCGGTGGTCTTCCAGAGGGCCCCGCACTCCCCCTTCGACTCCACCGCGACCGAGGAACTGGGTTCCAACGCGATCGTCATCCGCGTCCAGCCGGACGAGGGCATGACGGTCCGCTTCGGTTCCAAGGTGCCGGGCACATCGATGGAGATCAGGGACGTCACGATGGACTTCGCCTACGGCGAGTCGTTCACCGAGTCGAGCCCGGAGGCGTACGAACGGCTGATCCTCGACGTCCTCCTGGGCGACGCCAACCTGTTCCCCCGTCACCAGGAAGTGGAAGAGTCCTGGAAGATCCTCGACCCGATCGAGCAGTACTGGGCCACGCACGGCCGGCCCGCGCAGTACGCCTCGGGCAGCTGGGGACCCGAGGAAGCCGACGAGATGCTCGCACGAGACGGACGGAGCTGGCGCAGGCCATGAAGATCGACCTGACCGACACCACGGCAAGCAAGATCAACAAGGCGCTGGTGCAGGGCCGCCGCGCCATCGGCACACCCGCCGTGGGCATGGTCCTGACGATGGTGATCGTCACGGACGAGGAGAACGCCTACGACGCGATCAAGGCGGCCGAGGAGGCCTCGCACGAGCACCCCTCGCGCACCCTGGTCGTCATCAAGCGGCACGCCCGCACACCGCGCGACCGACAGTCCTCGCGACTGGACGCCGAGGTCCGGGTGGGTGCCGACGCGGGCACCGGCGAGACGGTGATCCTGCGTACCTACGGCGAGGTGTCCGAGCACGCCGACTCGGTGGTGCTGCCGCTGCTGCTGCCCGACGCGCCGGTGGTGGTGTGGTGGCCGGTGGACGCCCCCGAGGTCCCCTCCAAGGACCCGCTCGGAGCGCTGGCCCAGCGGCGGATCACCGACCTGTACGCCGTCGAGAACCCCCTGGAGACGCTCCAGACCCGGGTCCGCTCCTACGCCCCCGGTGACACCGACCTCGCCTGGACCCGGCTGACGCCGTGGCGTTCGATGCTGGCGGCCGCGCTGGACCAGGCCCGGGCGCGGATCGTCTCGGCGGCGGTGGAGGCCGAGGCCGAGAACCCGGCCGCCGAGCTGCTGGCCCGCTGGCTCGAGGCGCGGCTGCACGTCCGGGTGGACCGCGTCGTCACCGCCGGGCCGGTCGTGACGGCCGTGCGCCTGGGTACCGAGCACGGGGAGATCGTGATCGACCGGCCCGAGGGGCCGCTGGCCACGCTGACCCTGCCGGGCCAGCCGTCGCGCACCCTCGCGCTCAAGGTGCGTGCGACCTCCGAACTGATCGCCGAGGAGCTGCGGCGCCTCGACGCGGACGAGATGTACGCCATCGCCCTGAACGGCGAGGCGACCGAGGAGACCCCTGCCCATGTCTGACTCCCCCTCCCACTCCACCAGCCTCACCCGGCGCCCCGAGTGGACCGCGCTGGAGGACCACCGCGCGGATGCCCTGCCGCAGCCCGATCTGCGGGAGCTGTTCGCGGCGGATCCGGGACGCGCCGAGCGCTATGTCGTGCACGTGGGCGACCTGCGCATCGACTACTCCAAGCACCTGGTCACCGACGAGACGCTGGCCCTGCTCCAGGAGCTGGCCACGGCCACGGACGTGTTCGGGCTCCGGGACGCCATGTTCCGCGGTGAGAAGATCAACGTCACCGAGAACCGGGCGGTGCTGCACACGGCGCTGCGCGCCCCGCGGGACGCCGTCATCGAGGTCGACGGCGAGAACGTCGTCCCGGGCGTGCACGCCGTGCTCGACAGGATGGCCGGTTTCGCGGTCCGGGTGCGCTCCGGGGAGTGGACCGGGCACACCGGCAAGCGGATCCGCAACGTCGTCAACATCGGCATCGGCGGATCGGACCTCGGCCCGGCGATGGCCTACGAGGTGCTGCGGCCGTTCACCGACCGGGAGCTGACGTTCCGCTTCGTGTCGAACGTGGACGGCTCGGACCTGCACGAGGCCACCCGCGACCTGGATCCGGCGGAGACCCTGTTCATCGTCGCGTCCAAGACCTTCACCACGATCGAGACGATCACCAACGCCACGTCCGCGCGCTCCTGGCTGCTGAACGGGCTCGGGGGCGACGACAAGGCGGTGGCGAAGCACTTCGTCGCACTGTCGACCAACGCGGAGAAGGTCACCGAGTTCGGCATCGACGTCGACAACATGTTCGAGTTCTGGGACTGGGTCGGCGGCCGCTACTCCTACGACTCCGCGATCGGCCTGTCCCTGATGATCGCCATCGGCCCGGACCGCTTCCGGGAGATGCTCGACGGCTTCCGCATCGTCGACGAGCACTTCCGCAACGCCCCGGCCGAGTCCAACGCGCCGCTGCTGCTGGGCCTGCTGGGCATCTGGTACGGCAACTTCCACGACGCCCAGTCGCACGCCGTCCTGCCCTACAGCCACTACCTGTCGAAGTTCACCGCCTACCTCCAGCAGCTCGACATGGAGTCCAACGGCAAGTCGGTGGACCGCGACGGCGACCCGGTGGAATGGCAGACGGGTCCGGTGGTGTGGGGCACGCCCGGCACCAACGGGCAGCACGCCTACTACCAGTTGATCCATCAGGGCACCAAGCTGATCCCTGCGGACTTCATCGGTTTCGCGAGGCCCGTCGCCGAGCTGAGCGAGCAGCTGAAGGCACAGCACGACCTGTTGATGGCCAACTTCTTCGCCCAGACGCAGGCGCTCGCCTTCGGCAAGACCGCCGAGGAGGTGCGCGCCGAGGGCGTGCCCGAGGAGCAGGTGCCGCACCGCACCTTCCGGGGCAACCACCCCACCACGACGATCCTGGCCACCGAGCTGACCCCGTCGGTCCTCGGCCAGCTGATCGCCCTCTACGAGCACAAGGTGTTCGTGCAGGGCGCCGTGTGGAACATCGACTCCTTCGACCAGTGGGGCGTCGAACTCGGCAAGGTCCTCGCCAAACGCATCGAGCCCGCCCTGACCGAGGGCGCTGACGTCCCCGGTCTCGACCCGTCCACGGCCGCGCTGGTGGCCGCCTACCGCAAACTTCGGGAAGTGAACTGACATGCAGATCGGTCTTGTGGGTCTCGGCAAGATGGGCGGCAACATGCGCGAGCGCCTGCGCAACGCCGGCCACACCGTCATCGGCTACGACACCGACCCCGAGAAGTCGGACGTGAGCAGTCTGGCCGACCTCGTCAACCAGCTGGAAGCGCCCCGCACCGTCTGGGTCATGGTCCCGGCCGGCGAACCCACCCAGCACGTCATCGACCGTCTGGGGGACCTCCTCAAGCCCTACGACACCGTCGTCGACGGCGGCAACTCGCGCTGGACGGACGACGAGAGGCACGCCGAGGAGCTGAGCAAGCGTGGCGTCGGCTTCGTCGACGCCGGTGTCTCCGGCGGCGTGTGGGGCCTGAAGAACGGCTACGCCCTGATGGTGGGCGGCGAGAAGGAGACCGTCGACCGGCTCCAGCCGATCTTCGAGGCGCTCAAGCCGGAGGGCCCGTACGGCTACGTCCACGCGGGGAAGGTCGGCGCCGGCCACTTCGCGAAGATGGTCCACAACGGCATCGAGTACGCCATGATGCAGGCCTACGCCGAGGGCTGGGAGCTGCTGGAGGCCGTGGACTCGGTGGACAACGTCCGCGAGGTGTTCCGCTCCTGGCAGCAGGGCACCGTCATCCGCTCCTGGCTGCTCGACCTGGCCGTGGACGCCCTGGACGACGACGAGCACCTCACCGCTCTGCGGGGCTACGCCCAGGACTCCGGCGAGGGACGCTGGACCGTGGAGGCGGCGATCGACAACTCCGTGCCGTTGCCGGCGATCACCGCCTCCCTCTTCGCCCGGTTCGCCTCCCGGCAGGACGACTCGCCGCAGATGAAGATGATCGCGGCGCTGCGCAACCAGTTCGGCGGCCACGCCGTCGAATCCGCGAAGAAGGCGTAGGACGTGGGTGATCTGCTGCTGGTCCGGCACGGCGAGACGGAGTGGAGCCGGAGCGGACAGCACACCAGCTTCACCGACCTGCCCCTCACCCGGCGCGGTGAGGAGCAGGCCACATCGCTCGCCCCGCTCCTCGCGGAACGCTCCTTCGCCCTGGTCCTCACCAGCCCGCTCGGCCGCGCGGTGCACACCGCAGAACTCGCGGGCCTGACGGGGGCCGTGCGGGACGCTGACCTGCACGAGTGGTACTACGGCGCCTACGAGGGCGTCACCACCGAGGAGATCCACCGCACCCGTCCCGACTGGGACCTGTGGACCGACGGGGGCCCGCCCGGCCGTGACGGCGAGCCGGGCGAGTCGCCCGAGGAGGTCGGCGAGCGGGCCGACCGGGTGCTGGCCCGGGCGGCGAAGGCGCTGCCCGTGGGCGACGTGATGCTGGTGGCGCACGGCCACTTCCTCCGCGTACTGACGGCCCGCCGGCTGGGCCTGTCCCCGGCGGAGGGACGGCTGTTCCGGCTGGAGACCGGGACGCTCTGCCGACTGTCGGCCGAGCATGGCCGGCCCGTGATCGCGGAGTGGAACACCAGGGCGTAACGAGCCCCGGCCGGAGGCGAGTTGACAGCCTCCGGCCGGGCACGTCAGAGTCCCCGCTGATGCAGATCGACACGATGACACCCGCCGAGGAGCGGATGTGGCGCGCCTTCGCACGCGGGGAGAGCGTCGACTTCCGCGGGCCGGCGGGCGAGGACCCGGGGCAGGGCGCGGACTGGGGCCCCGAACGGACCGTACGGGCGGCCGTGGTGCGGGCCCTGTTGCTGAGCGCACCGCAGGAGGACGGGGAGACCGCCGCCCTCCGACTGGCCGGGGCGCGGATCACCGGGGTGCTGAATCTCCAGTACAGCGACATCGACCACGCCGTGCGCCTGAGTGACTGCTTCTTCGAGAACGTACCCGTGCTGTACGCGGCGCGGCTGCGTCAGCTGAACCTGCGCCGCTCGGTCCTGCCCGGACTCGACGCCGCCACCCTGCGCGTGGACGGCGTGCTGCGCTTGTCGGACTGCCTCTTCGACGGGCCCGTACGGCTCGGCGGGGCGCAGCTGTCCGGCGCGCTGTTCCTGGACGGGGCCGACATCGGCGAACCCCCCGCCGGGCAGCCGGCACTCCAGCTCAACCATGTGACCGTCGGGGACGGCCTGTCGGCGCCGGGACTGCACACGCGCGGCGAGGTACGGCTGTCGGGCGCGTCGGTCGCCGGCACGATCGACCTCAACGAGGCGCGGCTTCAGGCCGGTGCCGGTCAGGTCGCCCTCGATGCGGAGACGCTCACGGTGGAGGGCGACGCCCTGCTGCGCGAAGCGGACGTGCTGGGCTGGATCGGGCTGCGGGGCGCGCGGATAGCCGGCCGCCTCGACCTGTCGCACACACGGCTGGCGAACCCGGGCGACGCGGCGCTGCGGGCCAGCAGTTGCACCATCGGCGAACTCTGGCTGCGCAAGGGGCCCCGCATGGAGGGCACCCTCAACCTCCGCCGCGCCCAGGTGGAGGTCCTGTTCCTGGAGCCGGAGGTGGTCCCCGACGAGGTGCTGCTCAACAGTCTCGTCTACACCTCCCTCACCCCGCACGAGCCCGCCGAGCGGCGGCTGGCGATGCTGGAGCGGGACGGCGAGGGCTATGTGCCGCACGCCTACGAGCAGTTGACCGCCGCCTACCGCAGGATCGGCGACGACCCCGCAGCCCGTCGCGTCCAGCTCGCCAAGCAGCGCCGCCGGCGCGCCACCCTGCCCTGGTACGGCCGGCTGTGGGGGTACGTGCAGGACGCCACCGTCGGCTACGGCTTCCGCCCCCTGCGGGCCGCGGGCTGGCTGGTGTCGCTGCTCGCGGTCGGCTCCCTCGCCTACGCGCTGCACCATCCGGCGCCGCTGAAACCCGACGAGGCACCGCAGTTCAACCCGGTCTTCTACACCCTCGACCTGCTGCTGCCGGTGATCTCCTTCGGGCAGGAGGCCGCGTTCGCCCCCACCGGAGGCCACCAGTGGCTCTCCTACGCCCTGGTGCTCACGGGCTGGATCCTCGCCACCACCGTCGTCACCGGCATCACCCGCACCGTCAGCCGCCAGTGAGCGCGCGGTCCGTGTGCTGCGCGGCCAGCCGCACCGGGGCGTTGGAGTGGCGTGGACGACGCCGTCGGCGTGCGCGAGCAGCCCGGCGAGCCGGGCGGGCCGGGCGGGCGACGCCGCGGCCGCTCGGCCCGGTCCGAAGGTCCGGTTCAGGGCTCCGGGCAGGACCGCGGCCCGCTCGGGCAGGGCGTCGACGACGGTGATCGGCGGCACGCCGAGGGTGTCGATGTCGATCCGCCGGTACACCAGGCGCAGGCCCTGGCGGTCGGCCTCCCGCTCGTGCAGCGCGGGACTGAGTGACGGGCCGATGCCGGAACCGATCAGTCCGACGAGAAAGGACTCCGTGGGTACGCACGCCTCCCGGGCGGCTCAGTAATGTACGAACCAGTACGTTAGCCATGTCGGCCGAGGGGCGGCCTCCGGAAGACCCGGCGGGTGATGGGGAGCCTCCTTCTAGAATCACCGGCACCGGCCCCTCCGCCCGAAGGAACCTGATGACCAGCGTCGAAGAACCGGCACGATCCGGCGAGCGCATCCATGACGCCGCCCGCACCCGGGCCGAGATCCTCGACGCCGCCACCCAGGAGTTCGCCCGGGCCGGCTACGACGGCGCCCGGGTCGACGAGATCGCCGCCCGGACCCGCACCACGAAGCGGATGATCTACTACTACTTCGGCGGCAAGGAGCAGCTGTTCACCTCCGTCCTGGAGCGCGCGTACGGCGTGATCCGGGAGGCCGAGCAGCAGCTCGACGTCGACCACCTCGACCCGGTGGCGGCCATCCGGCGGCTGGCCGAGCTGACCTTCGACCACCACGAGCAGCACCCCGACTTCATCCGCCTGGTCAGCATCGAGAACATCCACGGGGCGCAGCACATCGCCGCCTCCGAGAAGCTCGGGAAGATCGGCTCCCCG
Source organism: Streptomyces sp. NPDC101110 (assembly GCF_044759525.1). NCBI lineage: Bacteria > Bacillati > Actinomycetota > Actinomycetes > Kitasatosporales > Streptomycetaceae > Streptomyces > Streptomyces sp. NPDC101110. Next base: position 90,926 of record NZ_JBIVZM010000006.1, read on the forward strand.
GCCCTGGACGTGATCCGGCGGATCCTGGCGTCGGGCCGGGATTCGGGCCTGTTCACGGCGGACGTCGACGCCGTCGACCTGCACGCGATGATCTCCTCCTTCTGTTTCTTCCGGGTCGCCAACCGGCACACCTTCGGGGCGCTGTTCGGCCGCGACCTGCTCGAGGGGGCGCAGCGCGCGCACTACCGCGCGATGCTGGGCGACATGGTGATCGCGTACCTGACGGCGGAGCGCACCCCCCGCTGAACACCCGGCTCGCACCCCTTGACACCGGCGGCACACGGGCGCAGCATCACCGGCCCCTACTAACTATCCAGTGGGTTAATTAGCCGCGATCCGGCACGTCCCCTCTGCTCGTCCGTCGCCCACTGTGGTGTGGAGCCCCCGAAGGAGCCGCCGTGTCCGTCCCCGCCATGCCCGAAGGATCCGCAGCCCCGCCCGGCCGGCCCAGGAAGGCCGCGACCGCCGCCTGGATCGGCAGCGCCCTTGCGTACTACGACTTCCCCTCCGGCACAGGACCAGACCGCAGGCCGTCCAGGTCCTCGCCGGTGCTCCCCCCTCGTTTCTCCTGACGTCCTGGCGTCCTGACTTCGTCGACGCCCCGAGCCCGGGAACCCGGCCGCCGCCGGACCACCGGCCGTCGGTCATGCGTCCCGGGGCCCAAGGCTCGCTCACGGGTTCCCCGCGATCGCCCACCTTTCCTGCGCCACCATGGGTGTCTGAGGCGGTCCGGGCGGGGTATGCCGGACCTCACCTCGACCAGTGCGACGGGAGAAGAGCCATGGCACAGCTGCGACAAGAGGTCGATCCGGGTGAGGCCGGGCTGGATCCGCGGGTGCTGGGCCGGATGGACCGGACCTTCGCGCGGCTGGTCGACGAGGGGCGGCTGCCGGGCTTCCTCGTGTCCGTCGCCCGGTCCGGGCGCGTCGCCCACCTCACGACCTACGGCCTGCGTGACACAGCGGCCGGGCTGCCGGTGGAGCCCGACACCCTGTGGCGGGTCTACTCCATGACGAAGCCGGTCACCGCGGTCGCCGCGCTGCTGCTGGTGGAGGAGGGCCGCCTGGCGCTGGACGACCCGGTCGCCGACCACCTGCCCGCCTTCGCCGACCCGCGGGTCTACGTGGGCGGCTCCGGGGCCGGCGTGGAGACCCGCCCGGCCGACGGCCCGATACTCGTCCGGCACCTGATGACCCACACCTCCGGTCTGACCTTCGGCTTCTACCGCACCCACCCCGTCGACGCCCTCTACCGCGCAGCCGGCCTGGAGTCGTCGGTGCCGCCGGGCGCGGACCTGGCGGAGACCATCGAGGTGTACGCGAGCCTGCCGCTGCAGTTCGAGCCGGGTACCGAGTGGAACTACTCGGTCGCCGGCAACGTCCTCGGCCGGATCATCGAGGTCGTGTCGGGGCAGCCGCTCGACGCGTTCTGCGCCGAGCGGATCTTCGGGCCGCTCGGCATGACGGACGCGGGCTTCCACGTCACGGACGCCCGGGCGCCCCGGCTCGCCGAGATGTACGGGGAGCGGGAGGACGGCGGCATCGAGCCGATCCCGGGACTGCCGCTGCGCGGCCGGCCGCGGTTCCTGTCGGGCAGCGGCGGCCTGGTGTGCTCGGCCCACGACTACCACCGCTTCATGGAACTGCTGCGCCGCCGGGGCGAACTCGACGGCGTGCGGCTGCTCGACCCAAAGACGGTGGACCTGATGACCCGCAACCACCTGCCCGGCGGCGCCGACCTGCGGGCCTTCGGCAGCCGCCCCGCCCACGACGAGCCCGGCAACGAGGGACTCGGCTTCGGTCTCAACTGTTCCGTCGTGATCGATCCGTCCCGCACCCAGGTCCCGTCCGGGCTCGGCGCCTTCGGCTGGAGCGGGGTGGCCACGACGACCTTCTGGGTCGATCCGGGCCGCGACCTGACGGTGCAGTTCATGACACAGGTGCGGCCCAGGACGTCCCACACGGTCTTCAAGGACCTCAAGCGGCTGGTCCACGAGGCCCTGCCGGACCGAATGTCCGCTACCGGTCCACGCGCAAGGTGAACTCCATTCCCTCCTGAGCGAGTTCACGCAGCCACTGCTCGGACCGGGCGGCCGTCTCCGCCGCGCGGTTCAGGCCGGGCGGCAGGGAGCCGTCCAGGATGTGACGGACACCGAGGGCGAGGGTCCGCGAGACGCACCGGGCCATCGCGCTCTCCTCGGCGTCCCCCGCCAGGTCGAGGAGGTATCCGCCCCGCCACGACGGCCCCGGCTCGGCGCGCACGTCCAGCGACACGGCCAGGACGACCCGGTCGCGGTCGTCGTCCGTGGTGGGGTGGGCGGCGGCCAGCTCTCGGGCCAGTGCCGCGATCCGGGTGTCGTCGCCGGTCCTCAGCTCCTCGAAGACGCCGTCCCAGGCCCGCAGCCAGCCCTCCAGACGCAGGGTGCCCCGCACGAACGTCCGCGGTGTCCAGGCGTCCGGCACCTCGTACTGCGCGACGAACGGGACACTGTCGCGGTTGGGGTAGACCTCGAAGGTCTCCCCGTCGACGACGTGCCGCCGGGTCGCCTCCCAGGGCCGCTCGGCGACCGTCTCCGCACCGCCCTCCAGGTAACGGGCCGGTGAGCGCAGGGCGTTGAGAACACCGGCGGGGGCCCAGCTGAAGCGGTAGGTGAAGTCGTTCGGCACGGCCGGGACTCCGCCGCAGTACGACGTGAAGGTGTAGGACGCTGGCGTCCCCTCACCGATCGACTCCCGGGCCCGGGCGAACAGGGCATGGGCGAACAGGTGGTCGATGCCCGGGTCGAGCCCGGCCTCGGTGAGGACGACCAGCCCGGCCTTCCCGGCGTCGGGTACCTGCTCCAGCACCGCCTGGGACACATAGCTGGAGCACGCGAAGTGTGCCCCCCGGCGTACGCACTCGGCGAGGAGCGGTGCGTGCTCCGGCGCGGGCAGCATCGACACGACGACGTCGCCCGGGGCGAGTTCGGCTCCGAGCGCGGAGCGCGTGTACGCGCGGGGCTCGGCCCGTCCGGTCAGGCCCAGCCGGCCCAGGGCGTCGGCGGCGCGGCTCTCGGTGCGGTGCCAGAGCCGTACGCGCTCGGCGGTGTCGCACAGCGTGGCCAGACCGCTGCCCGTGGACAGGCCTGCGCCGACCCAGTGGACGGTGCCGCTTGCCGGTGCCGGTTCACCGGTCACGGGACCCCCCCTTGTCGAGGCCGTGGGCGCGGGACGCCTCGCGGAACCGGTCCAGGCAGCGTCCCCAGGGCCCGGAGACGCCGAAGTCGAGCAGATGGGGCAGCAGTGCGGCCGAGAAGTCGGTGCTGGACTCCAGCGGCAGCAGGGAGGGCAGGTTGTCGATGGCGATCAGGTCGAGCGGGGGTTCGTCGCGCAGCCGGCGCACCGGCTCGTCCCAGGAGGTGGTGTCGTCGTACACCGGCAGGACGTTGAGCGGTGAGCCGACGTCGCAGGTCACATCGCACAGGGTGCGCAGACGGCGGTCGGGGCTGTCCAGGTCCTGCTCGCGCAGGAAGGGCGGGACGGGGGTGGTGGCGAGCACCGCGTTGACCATCACGTCGTGCCGCAGCAGGGCGGGGCGGTCGAGGTCGCGCGTCTCGGCGAGGTCCCAGCAGGTCGGCTCGGCGCCGGCGGTGGCGAAGGCGGCGCGGGCGCCGCGGCCGCTGCGGCCCAGGGCGCCGATGACGAGCCCGCTGAAATCGGCGTCGGCGGCGGGCTTCAGCGTCTCGTCCAGGTCTTCCTTGGTGGTGGGGGCCAGGGGCGCCCGGAGCCGGCCGCGGTGCCGGAGCACGGCGAGGGCGGCGCCCAGGTAGCCGGCCCAGAAACCGAAGGCGGCCAGGCGGCGCCCGGCGTCGTCCACCAGGTACTCCAGGTCGTACAGCGCCCCGCCGCCGGCAGCGAACCTGCCCAGCAGCTCCGCCGCTCCGGGCTGGTTCTTGTAGGCGTGGCCGAAGAAGACGTGCCGGTGCGTCAGCTCGCCCGGTTCGTCGGGCAGTTCCTTCAACCCGAGCACGACGGCGTCCCGCGGCGCCGTCAGCCAGGAGCCCGCTGGTGCGATCCGGCAGCCGGCCGCCTGGTACTCCTCGATCGGGAAGACCCGCTGGGGGGACTCCTCGACGGTCAGTTCCACTCCGTCCCCGACGAGCCGCCGGGCGTCGTCGGGGACGATCGGAGTGCGTCGCTCGGTCGTGCGGGCCTCGTGGCGCAGCCACAGATGGAGCTCGGTCATACCAGTGGGCCTCCGGCGTGAGGCGTCGGCCGCTGGGGCCGACGCTCAAGGGGCGGACGTCCACGAAGCGTACGCGGCCCGCCTTCGGGTCGCGCACCGATCCGCCCAGGTCACGTCGGGGAAGCCGGAGCCGGTCGAGGTGATCAGGAGGAGCTGACCACCGCGTCCAGGTGGGGCAGGTGGTGGTCGAGGCGTTCCCGCTTGGTGCGCAGATAGGTGATGTTGTTCTCGCACGGCGGGATCAGCAGCGGCACCGTCTCGGCGACCGTGATGCCGTGGTCCACCAGCGCCTCGCGCTTGCGCGGGTTGTTGGACATCAGACGCACCGATCGCACACCGAGGTCTTCCAGGATCCGGGCGGCGACACCGTAGTCGCGGGCGTCGACGGGCAGGCCGAGGGCGAGGTTCGCCTCGACCGTGTCCAGACCCTCCGCCTGGAGGGCCATCGCCCGCAGCTTGCCGAGCAGGCCGATGCCCCGGCCTTCATGCCCTCTGAGGTAGACCACGACGCCCGCGCCCTCGGAGACGACCGCGCGCAGGGCTGCGTCGAGCTGGTCGCCGCACTCGCAGTGCTGGGAGCCGAAGGCGTCGCCCGTCAGGCACTCCGAGTGCAGCCGGATGAGGACGTCGTCCGGGCCGATCTCGCCGTAGACCAGCGCGACCTGTTCGTCGCCGCGGTCGTGGTCCATGTAGCCGATCGCCTGGAATTTCCCGTACACGGTGGGCAAGGGGGCATTGACGACGCGTTCCACGCCGGTCCGCTGGGGTGCCTTCTTGCCGAGTACGCCAATGTTGTCTGTCATGATTCTCGAGTTCCTAAGCAGAGACGAAAGGCCGTGACGATATGAGTGATCTGGTGCCGGCGGACACCACGGAAGACGTACGGACGCGGGGCGCCGGTGTCTCACGGCAGGTCGCGGTGCTTCCCGTGGGGAGTTTCGAGCAGCACGGTCCGTATCTCCCGCTGGCGACCGACACGCTCGTCGCCTGTGCCGTCGCGCGGGAGATAGCCGGCGCGTACCCGGTGCACCTCCTTCCTCCGGTGACGATCTCGTGCTCGCACGAGCACGCGGCCTGGCCGGGGACCGTCAGCATCTCCTCGGTGACCCTTCATGCGGTGGTACGGGACATTGCGGCTTCGCTGCGCCGGTCCGGCGTCGACGTCCTGGTGGTGGTCAACGGACACGGCGGCAACTACGTGCTGGGCAACGTGGTTCAGGAATCCTCCGCGCGCGGCGAGCGGATGGCGCTCTTCCCGGCCGCGGAGGACTGGGAGGCGGCGCGCGAGCGGGCGGGTGTCGTCACCTCGCTGCTCACCGACATGCACGCGGGGGAAATCGAGACCTCGATCCTTCTGCACGCTCATCCAGAAATGCTCCGACCCGGTTATGAGAGTTCCGATTTCGTCGCTGACGACCGGCGTCATCTGCTCACCCTCGGCATGTCCGGCTATACCGATTCCGGTGTCATCGGCCGTCCTTCACTGGGTTCGGCGGAAAAGGGGAAGGAACTCCTGGCGAGCTTGGCGGATTCCTTCGGGGCGTATTTCTCGATGCTGACCTCCGACGCGTAGTCACCCTGCGGCGCCGGGGCCCCGGGAGGGGTCCCGGCCCGCAGGCCCGCGTACCAGCGGGCGACGAGCACGATCAGTCCGGGCAGGCTGGCGACGAGACTGAGCACGCCGTAGACGACCGCGACGGCGAGCCCCCGGCCGGCGCCCAGACCCGCCGCGCCGAACGCCCAGGCGGTGACGCCCTCCCGGGGGCCCCAGCCGCCGACGTTCAGCGGCAGGCCCATCGCCAGCAGGGCGAGGACGGCGAGGGGCAGCAGGACGGCCACGGAGGCGGTGGTCCCGGCGACCCGGGCGGCGATAACGAACATCGCGACGTAACCTGCCAGGACCACCACGGAGGAGACAACCACTCCGGGGCCGTTCCGTCGCGACAGCAGCCCTTCGCGGGCCTCGGCGAGGAATGCGCGCAGCTTGCGGCTCCGGCGGGAGGGCCCCGAACGGTTCATGCGCAGGGCGAGGACGACGGCGAGTGCGCCCAGGGCCGCCAGGGCCGCGGGCGCCGCGATGTGCCGGGCCTCCGCCAGCACCGGAGACGGCATGGTCAGCAGGACGACGGCCCCGGCGGCGAACAACGCGATCTGACCGGCCGTCCGTTCGAGGACGACGGCCTTCACGCCCCGCCGCAGGTCCCCCTCGCTCTGCCCGTGCCGCACGGCCCGGTGCACGTCGCCGAGGACGCCTCCGGGCAGGGCCGCGTTCAGGAACAGCGCACGGTAGTAGTCGGCGACGGCCGGCCCGAAGGGCAGGCGGATCCGCAGCCCCCGCGCCACGAGCGCCCACCGCCACGCGCTGAACACGGTGGTGACGAGTCCGATGCCGAGCGCGAGCAGCAGCGACGCCGCGTCGATCCGCCGCAGTCCGTCCAGGAAGACGCCGGTTCCCAGTCGCCAGAACAGCACACCCAGGATGGCGATTCCGGCGAACGTGCCGAGGTGCGTGCGGACCTTGGGGGAGCCGAGACGGGCCAGGGCCGTACGGACACGCTTCGCCGGAGCTCCGGGCGTCCGGGTGGGGCCGGACGGGGCCGAGGCGGCGGGCTCGCTGCCGTCGCTCACAGCCGGGCGCGGCGCGACCGTGTCCGTCCGGCCCGTGGCCACCGGCCCGGAGGGCGCGGGCAGACGGGTGGCGTCGGCGGTCGTGGGCAGCCCGGGCTGCTCCGTGAGCGGTGTGCGCGGGCGCGTTCCCGTCGCCTGGGGGCTCATGACGCTCCGTCCGCCGGGCGGGAGAGGGCCAGCAGGTCGACGTGGTGGACGGTGACGCGCAACTCGCCCGCGGCGCAGGCGGCCAGCCGGTTGGTGAGGTAGACGTCGGCCTCGGCGCGCAGTTCGGGGCGCTCCTCGACGGCGGCGCCGACCCAGCCGCGCAGCCACTGCTCGGTGAGTGCGGCCTGCTCGGGTCCGAGCCGCCAGGGGCTCGGGTGCAGCCGTACGGTCGCGCCGTGCTCGGAGAACGCCTCGGCCGCCACGGTGACCGCGTCGGGTCCGAGCAGACCGTCGCGGCGCTGGTGGTCGTTGAACGCCTGGGCGATCTCCGCGTCCAGCGGGTGGGACGGGGTCAGTTCCACGCGCCCGGCGACGGACAGCGTCAGCAGGGCGGGACACCCGGCTCCGGCACACGCGGCGGCCAGTGTGTCGATCTCCTCGCGTGTGAGGACGTCCAGCAGGGCGGACGCCGTCACCAGGGAGGCTCCCTGGAGGGCGTCCGGGGTGAGGCGGGCGACGTCACCGCGCCGCGTCTCCACGGTGACCCGGCTGCCGTCGGCGGCCGAGCGCGGGGAGGAGACGGCGGCGAAGTGCAGCAGATAGGGGTCCCGGTCGTGCAGGATCCAGTGCTGGGCGCCGTCGAGTCGGGGCGCGAGCCAGCGGCCCATCGATCCGGTTCCGCAGCCCAGGTCGTGGATGACGACGCCGGACTTGCCCGGCAGGTTGGCGAGCCGGATGCGCAGCGTGTCGAGCAGGTCGTTGGCCCGTGCCGCGGCGTCGGCCGGCTCCCGCAACTCCAGCCATTCCGGCGCGTACCGGGGCGGGTCCTCCGGGTTGGCCTCCCGCAGCTTGACGGTCGGCCGCGAGCCGGGCCTGCCGCTGGGTCCGGCGCCGGGGATGACGGCGTCCGGGGCGTATCCCGGGACGAACTCCACGCTGGAGCCCAGGCCCGGGGCCGCCGCCTTCCCGCCGGGAACCCTGCCCGCTGCGACCTGGCCCGGGCCGGGCTTCGCGCCCGCCGTCACACCGTCCGTCACGCTCGTGACCTCCCTCGGCCCGGGCTGTGCCGGGATCGTCCCGCTCTGCTGGGTCGTCGTCGGGTTCGTCATGCGGCCCTCCGGGGTTCGGTGGGGAGCCGGCGCAGTACCGCCGCCAGGCTCTGTGCGGTCGTCGCCCAGCCGTCGAGGGCGGCACGGCGGCTGCGGGCGGCGCCCTTCAGACGGCGTCGTACGTCCGCCTCGCCGAACCAGCCGCGCAGCTCGGCGGCGATCGCGGCGGGGTTCTCCGGCGGGACGAGGATGCCGGGCATCCCGCCGTCGGGTGCGCGGCCGACCGCCTCGGGCAGTCCGCCCACGTCCGTGGCCAGCACCGGGATGCCCCGGGCCAGGGCCTCGGTCACCGCCATGCCGTAGGTCTCGGCGTAGGAGGTGAGGACCATCAGGTCGGCGGTGGCGTAGGCGGCGTCGAGCGCGGGTCCGGACTTGGGGCCGGCCAGCTCCAGCCGGTCCTCGAGGCCGTGCTCCGCGATCAGGGACCGCAGGTGGTCGACGTACTCCGGGTCCTGCGTGAGCGAGCCGACGCACACGCAGCTCCACGGCAGGTCGCGCACCGCGGCCAGCGCCTCCACCAGCCGGTGCTGGCCCTTGCGCGGGGTCACGGCGGCCACGCACAGCAGGCGCGACACCCCGTCGGTCCCGGGCGCGAGCGGCGCGATGTCGGCGCCGGGGGCGGCGACATGGACCCGCTCGGGGGGAAGGCCGTGGTGGGAGACCAGACGGCGGACGGCCCAGTCGCTGGTGGCGATCACCGCCGGCACCGCCCGCAGCACCGTCCGCTCCTTGGCGTCCAGTTCGGCGGCGACCGCCGCGTCCAGCCCCGTCTCGTCGCCGAGCGGGAGGTGGACGAGCACGGCCATGCGCAGGCGTTCCGCCTCGGGGACCACGATCTCCGGTACGCCGCAGGCCACCAGTCCGTCGAGGAGCACGACGGAGCCGTCGGGCAGGGCGGCCAGGGCGCGGGCCAGTTCCGTACGGGTGCCGGCCCCGGGCCGGGGCCAGTCACCGGCCACGGCGTGCTTGGTGACCTGCCAGCCGAAGCCGGGCAGGTCCAGGCACACGCGCCGGTCGTAGGCGTTGCCGCCGCTGGGTGCCGTCGGGTCGTCGATGCCGCCCGGCAGTACGAAGTGCACGGTGCGCAGGGACATGGGGATGATCTCGGCGTTCTTCAGGGAAGCGTGCTGCACGGGAACATAATTCAGCCGTGCCGGTGCCGGGCCCATGTGCTCGGGCCGTTCGACGGTCGTGTCGGTCACAGCGCACGCTCGTAACTCGCCCAGGCGATGTGCGACTCGTGCAGGGTGACGGTGAGGCCCGCGATGCCCTTGGCGCCCTCGCCCAGCGCCCCCTTGTGGATGCGTTCGGCGAGGCGGTCGGCGATGACCTTGGCCAGGAACTCCGTGGAGGTGTTGATTCCGGCGAAGTCGGGCTCGTTGTCGAGGTTGCGGTAGTTCAGCTCGCTGACGACCGCGCCCAGTTCCTGGGTGGCGAGCCCGATGTCGACGACGATGTTGTCCTCGTCCAGCTGTTCGCGCCGGAACGTGGCGTCCACGAGGAACGTGGCCCCGTGCAGGCGCTGCGCCGGTCCGAAGACGTCGCCACGGAAGCTGTGGGCGATCATGATGTGATCGCGGACGGTGATGCTGAACAACGGACGACCCTCCAGGTGCGGCGCGTCTGCTCCCCGCTCGGTGCCGGGGATGCCGAGTAGTACGGCCCGTTGTCTTCCCCTGTTCAGCCTGTCGTACGTCTTTTCTGAGGTCAGGCGCTCTTGTCGTGGCCAACTCGTACCGGATGGAACGAATCGTCAGCCGATGCGTCCGGAGTTCTCGTCGTAACGGACGCGGTGGCACAGCGCGGGGACCTCGCCGGACGCCAGCCGGGGCAGCACCTCCGGCAGGTTCTCGAAAGAGGATTCGCCGGTGATCAGGGCGTCGAGCGCGGGGTCGGCGAGCAGGTCGAGGGCGACGGCGAGCCGGTCGGCGTAGGTGCGGTTCGGGCGGGCCGGGGAGACGGTGCCGACCTGACTGCTGCGGATGACGAGCCGGCGGGAGTGGAAGGCCTCACCGAGCGGGAGGCTGACCTGCCGGTCGCCGTACCAGCTGAGTTCGAGGACGGTCCCCTCGGCGGTGAGGAGTTCCAGGGACCTCGCGAGGCCGGCTTCCGTGGCGCTGGCGTGCACGACCAGGTCGCGTTCCCCGTCGGCGTCCTCGGGGGTGGCGAAGCCGACCCCGAGCGCCTCCGCGATCTTCGCGCGGGACGGGTCGGCGTCGACCAGCTGGACGCGGACCCCCGGGAACCGGGCGAGGAGGGCCGCCACCGAGCAGCCGACCATGCCGCCGCCGACCACGGCGATCCGGTCGCCGACCAGGGGCGCGGCGTCCCACAGGGCGTTGACGGCGGTCTCCACGGTCCCGGCGAGCACGGCTCGTTCGGCGGGCACGGTGTCCGGGACGGGGGTCACTGCGGAGGCCGGGACGACGTACCGCGTCTGGTGCGGGTAGAGGCAGAACACCGTGCGGCCGGCGAGCTCTTCGGGACCCTCTTCCACCACGCCGACGTTGAGGTAGCCGTACTTCACCGGGCCGGGGAAGTCGCCCTCCTGGAAGGGCGCGCGCATGGCCGTGTGCTGACTCACGGGGACGCCGCCGCGGAAGACGAGCGTCTCGGTGCCGCGGCTGACTCCGGAGAACAGCGTGCGGACCAGCACCTCGCCCTCACCGGGCGCCGGCAGGGCGACGTCCCGGACCTCGCCTCGCCCAGGCGAGTCGATCCAGAACGCGCGTCCGGTGTGCTTCATCGAAGTCCTCCTGAACGATCGGGAAGCTGAGTGCGTACCGAGGGGTGCACAGGCCGCGCACAACGTAGCGGCGTTGATCGACTCTGTCACACGGCCGGAGGGTGTTCGGTGGCCCTGAACAACACTTACGACGCGAGGCTCGTACAGCAGGAGACCGCCCTGGGGGCGGGTGTGCAGGTCCTGCTGCTGGCCCTGATCGGCACGGCGATCGGGATGGGGCCGGCGGGCTGGCTCAGCGGCCTCGCGTTCGCGATCGCCACCTGGGCGGTGCTCTCCCGGGCCCTGCACCGCTCCCGGCTGCGCTCGTTCGGCGCGGCGAACCGGGTCACCCTGGGCCGGGCCACCCTCGTGGGCGGGGTCACGGCCCTGGTCGCGGACTCCTTCCAGAGCTCACCGCCGGTGTCGCTGTTCGTCGGCCTGACGGCGGTTGCGCTGATCCTCGACGGCGTGGACGGCAAGGTCGCCCGCCGCACCGGTACGTCGACCCCGCTGGGCGCGCGTTTCGACATGGAGGTCGACGCCTTCCTGATCCTGGTGCTCAGCGTGTACGTGTCGATGCAACTGGGCCCGTGGGTGCTGCTGATCGGCGGCATGCGCTACGTGTTCGTCGCCGCGGCCAAGGTGTGGCCCTGGCTGACCGCCGCGCTCCCGCCGAGCACCGCCCGCAAGACCGTCGCCGCGCTCCAGGGTGTGCTGCTGCTCCTGGCGGGCGCCGAGCTGCTGCCGTACGCCGCCAACTTCGCGGTCGCGGCCCTGGCGCTGGGCCTGCTGGTCTGGTCGTTCGGGCGGGACGTGCTGTGGCTGTACCGGACCTCGCGGATCGAGGAGAGCCCGGCCTCACGGCAGGTTCGCGAGCTGGTCGCCGGCTGACACCGGGCCGGTCAGGAGCCGAATCGCCCTCGGGCCGCCTCGATGTGCCCGAGGTACTGATGGGTCCAGCCGCAGATCGCGTCGACCGTGGCGCGCAGGGCGCGGCCCGGCTCGGTGAGCGTGTACTCGACCTTGGGCGGCACGGTGGGGTGCACCTTCCGGTCCACCAGGCCGTTGCGCTCCAGCATTCGCAGGTTCTGCGTGAGCATCTTGTGGCTGACGCCCTCGACCTCGTCGCGCAACTCGCTGAAGCGCAGGGTGCGTTCCCCGAGCGCCTCGATGATCAACAGGGCCCACTTGTTGGCCACGTCGGAGAAGATCTCCCGCGCCAGGGAGCCCGCCCGCCGCAGGTCCGCGTTCTCGGGCAGGTCTCTGATCTCCTTGGTCACCATCTGGTTCCCCAGTCACCGAAAAGTGCGTTCTTCCAGGTCGGCGGTCACTCTCCTACGGTTTCCGAGTAACCGCAAGAGAGCACGGGCCCGGGGCCCGCGGTCCGTGCCCGACGGAAGGAACCCGCACCATGACCACGCTCGACGTCTACGACCACGGCATTCCGGCCGAGGGCCACTTCGGCTACGCCCAGGCGATCAGGTCCGGTGACCTCGTCCACGTCTCCGGGCAGCTCTCGTTCGACGAGGCGGGCGCCTTCGACCCCGAGGACGACGTCGCCGCCCAGCTCGACCGGACCTACGTCAACCTCGACAAGGTCCTGGCCCACTACGGCGCCACCCGCAATCAGATCGTCTCCCAGACGCTGTACGCGGTCGGCCTCGTGCGCAACGCCGAGGTGATCGCGAAGGGCAACCGGGCGTACTTCGGCGCCCACCGTCCGGCCAGCACGGCCCTCGGCGTCACCGAACTGACCTTCCCCGGGCAGCTCGTCGAGATCAGCTGCGTGATCGACACGAGGCTGCCCGCCTGAACCGCCCGGTCAGCGACGCGTTCCGGCACCCACGAGGGTCCGTTCGTAGGGGTCGAGCAGCACGCCCCGGACCTTGGTGGAGACACCGGCGATGATCTGCTGGTGGGCCAGGGGCACGACCGCGTCGCTGCCGAGGATCGCGGCCTCGGCAGCCATGGCGGCGCCCTGCCGCTGCTCGGTGCCGTCGGTCGCGATGGCCTCGGCGACGGCACTACCCCGATCGGCTCAGGCAATTTGACAGCGGCGACGATCACTCCCTAAACCTAGCCACATGACATCCATTTTCAACAAGGTGGGGCCGTCGTGAGGATCGCGTTCGTCGGCAAGGGCGGTAGCGGCAAGACCACGCTCTCCGCGCTCTTCTCCCGCCACCTGGCACGCTCCGGCGCGCCGGTCCTCGCCGTCGACGGCGACATCAACCAGCACTTGGCCGAGGCGCTGGGCGGCGAGGAGGAGTCCGCTCCTCCGCTGGGCGCGCACCTGCCCGAGATCAAGGACTACCTGCGGGGCGACAACCCCCGCGTCCCTTCCGCCGAGGCGATGATCAAGACGACCCCGCCGGGTCGCGGATCCCGCCTCCTGCGCCCCCTCGGCGAGGACGAACTGCACGCACGGCACGTCGGACGGGCAGGCGGTGTCCCCTTCATGGCCACAGGCGAGTTCGACGAGTCCGACCTGGGCGTGGCCTGTTACCACTCCAAGCTGGGCGCGGTCGAGCTGTACCTCGGGCATCTGGTCGACGGTCCCGGCGAGTACGTCGTGGTCGACATGACGGCCGGCGCCGATGCCTTCGCCTCGGGCCTGTTCGCCCGCTTCGACCTCACCTTCCTGGTGGCGGAACCCACCCGCAAGGGTGTCTCGGTGTACCGCCAGTACCGCGACCACGCGGAACAGTTCGGCATCCGGATCGCCGTCGTCGGCAACAAGGTGACCGGCGAGGACGACCTGCTCTTCCTCAAGGAGCAGGTGGGCGACGGCCTCTTGACCCACCTGGTGCACTCACCCTGGATCCGCGCCGCCGAGCAGGGCCGGGCCGGGTCCGGCCCGGACGCACTGGCCTCGCTGGAACCTCACAACCGGCACGCCCTCGCGGTGATGCGCGGGGCGGTGGACGCCGAGGTCCGCGACTGGGACCGACTGCACCGCCACGCGGTCGAGTTCCACCTGCGCAACGTCCAGGCGTGGGCGGATGCGCGTACCGGCGAAGACCTGGCCGCTCAAGTGGATCCGGACTTCGTGCCGGGACCGGCCGCCCGGCTCTGAGGCACCGGCGCCACGCCCACCGTGTCCCCTCCGGCTACTCGATTCCCGTGGCATCGAGTAGCCGGACCACGTCCTTGCGTCCGTACCCGAGCCGCCGGGCGCGGTCGGCGGCCATCAGTACCAAGTGCGCGACGATCCGCGCGGCGTATCCGTTCTTGCTGTGCGCGTCGCACCATTCCTGGGGCTTTTCGACACCCAGGCTGTTCATCACCAGGCCGTGCTCTCGGCGGAGCTCCGCGACGGTACCGGCGACGGCGTCCAGGAGCGTCTTCCCCGGCCGTTCGCATTCCAGGACGAAGCACCCCCGGTCGATCGGCATGCACCCCTCCGGCGGGCGCGCCCGCAGCCTCGCGTACGTCTCGTCCTCGAATCCGGAGGCCCGGAACTCGTCGTGCACCAGGGAGAACCGGTGGAACCCGGGCGGGACGGGCGGCGGCGGAGGCGTGTACTCCCATCCGGCGTCCTCGTACAACTGCCGTTTCACCTCTTCTTCGTCGGCATGCGTCACGGTGAAGCCGTTCGCTTCGTTGCGCCCCGTCGTCGTGCCGTCGGAATTGCGGTGGAAGTGCAGGCCCATGGTGTGCCCCCGTCATCGTGTTGAGGATGGACGACAAGTCCCGTCACCAGCTCGAACGGCCCGCGGGCCGGGCAGGTGCCCGCTCCCCGAGGCACCATCCGATCGTGGGAAAAGGATCGCTGCGGGAACTTCCCGGCGCAGCCGGACGAACGGTTGTTACGCTCCTGCGATGAGGATTCCGGACCCCGCAGAGATCCGGGCGCTGCACGAGAAGTACGCGCCCACCACCGAGGCGTTCGCCCTCGTCCACAGACACTGCGAGATCGTCTGGGCCATCGCCGAGCAGCTCCTTGCCGCGCCGCACCTCGCCCACCTCGACGCCGAACTGGTCCGCGCCGGCTGTCTCCTCCACGACATCGGCGTCTACCGCCTCTACGAGGAGGACGGACGGCTGGACCACCGGAACTACATCCGGCACGGTCTGCTCGGCCACGAGATCCTCGAGGCGGAGGGCTTCCCCGAGGCTGTCCGCCGCTTCTGCTCCCACCACACGGGCGTGGGAATCACACGGCACGACATCGTCAGCCAGGCCCTGCCCCTCCCTCCCGCCGACTATGTGGCCGTGACGGAGGAGGAGAGACTGGTGATGTACGCGGACAAGTTTCACAGCAAGTCCCGGCCGTCGGTGTTCCTCTCCCCCGACGCATACGCCGCCCACGTCCTCCGCTTCGGCGCGGACAAGGTGACCGCGTTCGACGCGCTGCGCGCGGAGTTCGGCGACCCGGACCTCACCGGGGGCGTGCCGGGTTTCGAGACGGTGGGTGGCACCACGGCTGGTGTTCACACAGGCACCTTGCGGCAGACACCACGACAGGCTGCCGTTCTGCCGCCGAGCCCGTGAACAAGAAAGTGCCCGGTCTCGTCGATCAGGCACTGGTGTGGGACGGTCCGGCGTATGGGACGGTCCGGCGCATCCACGCGACCCGGACTGGACGCGCTTCGCGTAGCGCCATGGCTTGAGCCTGGCAGGGTGTTCCGGTCACAGGACCGGGTCGGCCGGTACCGCCGGTCATGGGTGTGTGGACCGCCTCGTCAAGACCGCTCGGTTCGGCCGCTCGGTTCGACCACTCCGTTCGGTAGGGTTTGCCGAATCTCCCCTATCGAATGCTCTGCAGCAGCTGCCCTGTGGCGGTGACCGTCCAGAACGACCATCCGTTGCGGTTCGGATTGACGTGCGGGTTGAGGGCATGTACCACCGCGACGGCCGCACCGCTGGGAGTCTCGTAATCGCCGCGGCCGGGACCGGAGGGAATCCTCACGGTGCGGGACGAGGGGTCGTAGAAGGCGTTGGTGCGTCGGCCTTCGTAGACCGCGTGGATCTCGACTCCCTGCTCCGTGCGCAGCTTTTGGACTTCCGTCCCGATCAAAGTGGGTGCCGTCGGGTCCTCCGCGATCAGTTCTTCGTCGGCGGGCAACTCGTCGGTGGCCGGATGCGCGGCCTGCGCGTCGTAGTGGGGAAGCCCCAGAAGCCCGTTGAGGACATTGGCCAGCGAGCGCCTGCGGGCGGCGAGGAAGTCGGGGAAGCGGTCGAGGGACCACAACTCCGGTTCTTCGGGGATCCACTGTTCGGCCAGGCGTTCCGAAGCGATTTCCGCCATGTACTGGGAGGGCAGCCTCGCCGAGATCATCTTGTTGGTCTGGCCGGTGATGAAGGCCAGGTTGGCGAGGCTGTTCCACTCCTCCTTCGCGTACGTCCCCTGGACCCGGGCGCGCGGGAACACGTGGTGGAACTCGATGGTGGCACCGGTGTTCATCGGCTGGTCACTGATGGCGATGTTGGTCGCCCAGTCCCGTGCCGTGCCCCGCAGCGCGGCGATGTAGAGCAGCTTGAAGAAGGGGTGCGTGGAGTACTTCTGCTCCAGGTCCCTCGGGTGCAGCGCGCTGTCCAGCGACCGGGTGCCGGAAGCCCGCCGGATGAGCTCGGCGAACAGGTCCTCGCCTGCACGCGACTTGATCAGCCTGGCCTCCGCGTCGAGCTTGCCCTCGACCTGCAAGGAGTAGTGGCTGAACGCCATCGCCGTGTACACCCAGCGGCGCAGCAGCTGGGCCTCTCCCGGGCGCAGCTTGCCGTCGCGGTGGTGCAGCAGCAGAGCGGGCACGATCGTGACGTTCGGTGAGGAGAGGATCTCGGACCGGGGGATCGAACACTCGCCCTTCAGGAAGTCGATGGCGAAGCGCAGCGCCCTCTCCGTGGAGTGCCACGCCTCCTTCAGCGCAGCTTCGTCCATGTCGGCTCCGATGAGCTTGATGTGATGCGCGCCTGTTCCCGCGAGGAGACTCGTGAGGCGCAGGACGGCTTCCCTGTTCAAGGCGAAGTTGCTGTCCCGCAGTTCCTGGTGGAAGGCGTCCATGGTGTCCAGGCCCTCGGACCAGCGTGCCGCGATCGCGCTGTACACCAAGTCGCCTTTGGACAGCCTTCGGCCGCCCTTGTTCAAGCGGGCGAAGAGTTCGGCGACCTCCTCGTAGTCGTCGGACTCGTAGGTGATGACGGCGATCTCCTGCCTGCGAATGTCATGCACCTTCTGCAGGCGCTGCATCCACGCGCCGAAGTGCGGAGCGGAGTACTCGACCCCGGCCGCGTTGAGCACTTCGTGGTACTGCACGTTCTCCTGCAGCAAGGTGGAAACGCGGAACAACAGCGGGTCCTTGCCCTGGACCGCGCTCGGATTGACGAACTCCTCGGTGCGCACGTCGAAGCGCAGATCGATGAGCCGGCCGTCCGCCTTCGAATCGGGCCGGTACACCCAGGCGAGGGAAGTCAACCGCTGTTGCCCGTCCAGCAGATACAGGGGCTGGTGCGTCGACTTGTCGGCCTGGACGACGGCAGCAGTCTTGAACGGGACGGTCAGATTCGTCTTCCACAACAGCAGGGCACCGACGGGGTAGCCCCGGTACAGGGAATCGAAAAGATCACGTACATCGGGCCGCATCCAGACGAAGTCGCGCTGGATGGAGGGAATGACGACGCTGCCCCGCAGCAGATTCTCGACCTGAGTGATGATCTTGTCGTTTGCCAGCCCCATGCTGCCGCCCCCACCGCGCGAGTGATCTACGGCACATACGATAACTGTCGCCTCCGCCTGCCGTCTTGTGTACAGCAGGCGCGTCGATCGCATCGAGTTCGACGCCGCGCCGCGACCACGGGCGGCCGGAACCCGCGCAGATGATGCGGCGGGCCCTTGTTCTCAGGGTTCTCAGGCCGCCTCGCGCGCCTGGCCCCGGTGGGCTCGTACGACCTCCGCGTACCGGTACCCCGCCGCCTTGATCGTGCGCCGCTGCGTCTCGTAGTCGACGTGGACGAGGCCGAAGCGCTTCTCGTAGCCGTACGCCCACTCGAAGTTGTCCAGGAGCGACCAGGCGAAGTAGCCGGCCAGTGGGGCTCCCTTGCGGGCGGCCGAGGCGCAGGCGGCGAGGTGGCCCAGCAGGTACTCCTGCCGCTCGGGGTCGTCGACCGTGCCGTCGGGGCGGACCGCGTCGGGGTAGGCCGAGCCGTTCTCCGTGACGTACAGCCGGCGGGCCCCGTAGTCGTCGGTGAGCCTCAGCAGCAGCGACTCGATGCCGCTCGCGTCGACCTCCCAGTCCATGCCGGTGCGCGGCACGCCGTCACGGCGGATGGCCCGGGCGTACGGTGCCGGACCGGCCGGATCGGCGGCGACGGTCTGCGGGAAGTAGTAGTTGAGGCCCAGCCAGTCCAGCGGGGCGGCGATGGCCGCCGAGTCACCGGGCCGTTCGGGGAGTTCGACGCCGTAGAGCTCGCGCATGTCCGCCGGGAAGCCCCTGCCGTGCACCGGGTCGAGCCACCAGCGGTTGGTGTGGCCGTCCATGCGCCGGGCCGCGCCCCGGTCCTCCGGTGTGTCGGTGGCGGGATGGATCGTCGAGAGGTTGTTGACGATGCCGACCTGCGCTCCGGGGACCGCCGCGCGCACGGCACGGCTCGCCAGCCCGTGGCCGAGCAGCAGGTGGTATGAGGCGCGGACGGCGGCGGTGAGGTCCGTCATGCCGGGTGCCATCTTGCCTTCGAGATGGCCGATCCACGCCGAGCACAGGGGCTCGTTCAAGGTCGCCCAGTGGGTGACGCGGTCACCGAGGCGCTCGGCGACGACCGAGGCGTACCGCGCGAACGCGTGGGCCGTGTCGCGCTCCGGCCAGCCGCCCCGGTCCTGGAGCGCCTGCGGAAGGTCCCAGTGGTACAGGGTCACGGACGGGGTGATGCCCGCCTCCAGCAGGCCGTCGATCAACTTGTCGTAGAAGGCGAGACCCTTGGCGTTCACGGGGCCGTCGCCGCCGGGGACGATACGCGGCCAGGCAATCGAGAGGCGGTAGGCGTTCAGGCCGAGCCGGCGCATCAGGGCGATGTCCTCGCGCCAGCGGTGGTAGTGGTCGCAGGCGATGTCGCCGTGGTCGCCCCCGGCGGTCCTCCCCGGAGTGTGCGAGAACGTGTCCCAGATCGACGGCGAACGGCCGTCCTCCGCCACGGCTCCCTCGATCTGGTACGCCGAGGTGGCCGTGCCCCACAGGAAGTCGTGCGGGAGTGCGGCGAGGTCGATGGTCACGGAAGTCCTCTCGGGAACGGGCGAGTCGGTCACTTGACGGCTCCCGACGTGAGACCGGCCACCAGGTAGCGCTGGAGCAGCAGGAAGCCCGCGACCACGGGGAGGCTGACGACCAGTGAGGCGGCCATGATCTGGTTCCAGTACACGTCGTTGAGGGTCGAGTAGCCCTGGAGGCCGACGGCGAGGGTGCGGGTGGTGTCGTTGGTCATCACCGAGGCGAACAGGACCTCGCCCCACGCGGTCATGAAGGCGTACACCGCCACCGCGACGATGCCGGGCACGGCCGCGGGAACGACCACCCGGAACAGCGCACCGAGCGGGCCGCAGCCGTCAACCAGCGCGGCCTCGTCCAGGTCGCGCGGCACCGAGTCGAAGTAGCCGATCAGCATCCAGATCGAGAACGGCAGGGAGAAGGTCAGGTAGGTGAGGATCAGGCCGCCGCGCGAGCCGAACAGGGCGATGCCCGTCGCGTTGCCAATGTTGACGTAGATCAGGAACAGCGGTAGCAGGAACAGGATGCCGGGGAACATCTGCGTGGACAGGACGGTGACGGTAAAGACGCGTTTGCCGCGGAAGTCGTAGCGGCTGACGGCGTAGGCGGAGAAGACCGCGACGATCACCGAGCAGACCGTCGCCGCGCCGGCCACCACCAGGGAGTTGACGAAGTAGCGCGCCAGCGGGACCGTCGACCAGATGTCGATGTACGGGCGGATCGTCAGCTCGGTCGGCAGCCAGCGGAAGGTGCCCGTGACGTCCGCCAGGGGCTTCAGCGAGCTGGAGACCATGACGTGGACGGGCACGAGCACGAAGCCCGTCAGCAGGGTGAGGAAGATCCGCCGGGACCACAGGAAGGACCGGGGCGGGGCCAGGGGTGCGCTCATGCGGCGGCCCTCCGTCCTCGGGAGGTGAGTGCGAGGTAGCCGCCCGTGACCAGCAGCAGGAACAGCAGGAGCAGGACGGACATCGCGGAGCCGGTGCCGAAGTTCCAGGTGACGAACGACGCCTGGTAGATGTGCACCGAGACGAGGTCGGCGGCCTCCGGCGCGGTCCTGCCGAACAGGACGAACGGCGTGTTGAAGTCGTTGAACGTCCACAGGAACAGGACGAGGACCAGGACCTGGTTGACCGGCCGCAGGGACGGCAGGGTGATACGGCGGATCTGCTGCCGGACGCCGGCTCCGTCCAGGGCTGCCGCCTCGTACAGCTCGCGCGGGATGTTCTGCAGGCCGGCCATGACGATGAGGAAGGCGAACGGCCAGCCTTTCCACACCGACACCGTCAGCAGCGCGATGAAGCTGTTGTCGCCGATGAGCCAGAACGACGGCTTGTCGGTGAGGCCGAGCTGATCGTGCAGGACGTGGTTCACCAGACCGTTGTCGTGCTGGAACATGAACACCCAGGTGATGACGGCCGCGTAGACGGGTAGCGCGTACGGGATGAGGAACAGCGCCCTGAGCAGGCCGCGGCCCCGGAAGGAGTCCTGCATGAAGACCGCGGCGGCCGTGCCGATCAGCCAGCACAGGCCCACCGACAGCAGGGTGAAGGCGACGGTGACGAGGAACGAGTGGAGCAGTGCCTCGCCGACGGGGGCGTCGAAGTCCACCGAGACCTCGTAGTTGGCGAGGGCTGACCAGGGTGCGGCGCCCCAGTCGCGGATGTAGAACTGGGTGAGTTCCTTGAAGCTCATGACGATGCCGATCACCATCGGCACCAGGTGGACGAGGAGTTCGAGGAGCAGGGCGGGCAGGAGCAGCAAGTAGGGCAGGCCCACGCGGTGGATCCGCCCGGTGCGGCGGCGGGGGCCGCGCGCCGCTCCGGAGGGGCTCTTGCTGACCGGCGGTGTACCGGCTTCAACCGTGGTGGTCATCTGGTTCACGCCGCCGGCATCTGCTGCTGGGCCTTCTCCAGGGCCGCCTCGACCGTGCCCGTGGTGACCGGGCGTCCGGCGGCCGCGTCGGCGAAGAGGCCCTTGATGGCGGTGCCGACGGCCGTCTCGAACTGGGACTCGTCGGCGACCTGGGGCAGTGCGGCGGCGCTCTTGGCGAGGGTGCCCTTCAGAACGGCGTCGGCGGCGGAGCCGAACGCCTTGTCGGACTGCGCGTTCTTCACCGGCGGTATGGAGCTGTAGGCCTTGTTGAGGATGGTCTGCTCGTCGTCGCTGGTCATGAACTTCACGAACCTCGTGGCGCCGTCGAGGTTGTCGGTGTTCTTGAAGACCGCCAGATTGATGCCGGCGACCATCGAGTTGACCTGCTTGCCGGTACCGGGGGTGCCGGACTGCACGGGCACGGGCGCGATGCCGTAGTCGTCCTCGCTCATGCCCTGGGACGTGAGGTTGGCGGAGGCCGACTGCCACAGCAGCATCGCGGTCCTGCCCTTGGCGAAGTCGCTCACCGACTGGTTCTGCGCGTACTCGGCGTTGCCGGGCGCGATGACCTTGTCCTCGGCCATCAGGTCGACGTACTGCTTGACGGCGGTGACCACACCGTCGTTCGTGAAGTCTGCCTTGCCTTCGGGGGTGAAGAAGTCGGCGCCGTGCTGCTTGGCGAAGACGAACGCGTGGTGGATGTTCTCCGAGGGGTTGGAACCTTCTGCTCCCAGGCCCCACTTGCCGTCCTTGGAGAGCTTCCTGCCGTCGGCGACCAGTTCGTCCCAGGTGGCCGGCGGCTCGGAGATGCCCGCGTCGGCGAACATCTTCTTGTTGTAGTAGAGCGCGTACGACATCGAGTACAGGGGCACCGCGGCCGGGTCCTTCCCCTCGGCGCCCGTGGATCCGAGGGCCGAGGCGACGAAGCGGTCCCGGCCGCCGATCTTGTCGAAGTTCTTCGCGTCCCAGGGCAGCAGGGCGCCGGTGGCCTGGAGCGAGGCGCTCCAGGTGTTGCCGATGTTCAGCACGTCGGGGCCCTGGCCGGAAGTGGTGGCGGTGAGGATCCGGTTCAGCAGGTCGGACCAGGGGACGACCTCCAGCTTCACCTTGATGCCGGTCTGCTTCTCGAACTTGTCGAGCTCGGGCTGGAGGACCTTCTTGTCGACCTCGATGCTCGCGCCCTGATTGGACGCCCAGTAGGTGAGCGTCTTCGGCGAGTCGTTGGATCCGCCGCCGGTGGCCGAGCCGCCTCCGCAGGCCGTGGCCGCGAGGGCGAGTGACAGTGTGACGGCGCCTGCCGCCGCGGCTCGGATGCTGCGCATGGCTGCTCCTGGCCCTTCCGGGAGTACGGGACCACGGCGTCCCCGGAAACAGGGGAGCCGTCATGGCTTAATTTAGGACGTGAGTTAATCCCCGGAAGGCAGTCCCGTCAAGGGTTTGGACACACTCTCGGAACTCTCGCGGCACCCCTTGACGCATCTGTTCCGCGGATGAACCATTCAGCGGCGAGAGAGCGCTCCCCGCACCCCACTCCGTTCACTTCATGAACCAGGAGAGCCGCCCCATGCACTCTGACTCCCCGTCATCACGCCCGGCCGTACCCGGCCGCCGGACCGTCCTCGGCGCCGCCGCGGCCGCCACCGCGCTGGCGGCGCTGCCCGGAACGGCGGCAGCCGCCCCGGACCCGCGCAGGAAGCCCGTACACAGGAAGCCGCGCGCCCTGCCCGGCGGTGGCGATCTCGGCCCGAACGTGCTGGTCTTCGACCCCTCCACGCCGGACATCCAGGCCAGACTGGACGAGGTCTTCCGGCGGCAGGAATCGGCACAGTTCGGCACCGGCCGCTATCAGTTGCTGTTCAAGCCGGGCACCTATCACGGCCTCAACGCGCAGATCGGCTTCTACACCTCGATCTCCGGTCTCGGCCTCTCCCCCGACGACACCACCATCAACGGCGACATCACGGTCGACGCGGGCTGGTTCGGCGGCAACGCCACGCAGAACTTCTGGCGTTCCGCGGAGAACCTCGCGGTCATACCGGTGAACGGCACCAACCGCTGGGCGGTCTCGCAGGCGGCCCCCTTCCGCCGGATGCACGTCCGCGGCAACCTCAACCTCGCCCCGAGCGGCTACGGCTGGTCCAGCGGCGGTTACATCGCCGACAGCCGGATCGACGGCCAGGTGCAGCCGTACTCGCAGCAGCAGTGGTACACCCGGGACAGCGCCATCGGCGGCTGGCTCAACGGCGTGTGGAACATGGTGTTCTCCGGCGTCGAGGGCGCCCCCGCGCAGGGCTTCCCGAACCCGCCGTACACGACCCTGGCCACGACACCGGTCTCCCGCGAGAAGCCGTTCCTGTACCTCGGCGGCGGCGAGTACCGGGTCTTCCTGCCGGAGAAGCGGATCAACGCCCGCGGTGTCACCTGGGGCAACGGCACGCCGCGGGGCACCTCGCTGCCGCTGTCCCGCTTCTACGTCGCGAAGCCCGGCGTCCCGGCCGCCACGCTCAACCAGGCCCTCGCACAGGGACTGCACCTGCTCCTCACGCCCGGGATCTACCACCTCGACCAGCCGGTACGGGTCGACCGGGCGGGCACCGTGGTGCTGGGCCTGGGCTACGCCACCCTCGTCCCCGACAACGGCGTGACCGCGCTCAAGGTCGCCGACGTCGACGGCGTAAGGCTCGCCGGGTTCCTCGTCGACGCCGGGCCGGTCAACTCCGCGACCCTGCTGGAGATCGGCCCACAGGGCGCCTCCCGCGACCACTCCGCCAACCCGACGACCGTCCAGGACGTGTTCGTCCGCATCGGCGGAGCGGGCCCCGGCAAGGCCACGACCAGCATGGTCGTCAACAGCCGGCACACCATCGTCGACCACACCTGGGTCTGGCGCGCCGACCACGGCGAGGGCGTCGGCTGGGAGACCAACCGCGCCGATCACGGCGTCGTCGTCAACGGGCACGACGTGCTGGCGACCGGGCTGTTCGTGGAGCACTTCAACAAGTACGACGTGCAGTGGTTCGGCGAGCGCGGGCGCACGATCTTCTACCAGAACGAGAAGGCGTACGACGCCCCGAACCAGGCCGCGATCCAGAACGGCCCGGTCAAGGGCTACGCCGCCTACCGGGTCGGGGACGGCGTCACCAGCCACGAGGGCTGGGGCCTGGGCAGCTACTGCTACTACAACGTCGACCCCACGATCGTGCAGCACCACGGCTTCGCGGCCCCGAACCGTCCCGGGGTGCGCTTCCACGACCTGCTCGTGGTCTCGCTCGGCGGCAACGGGCAGTACGAGCGTGTCATCAACGACACGGGATCGCCGACATCGGGGACCTCAACGGTGCCGTCGACGGTGGTGTCGTATCCGTAGCGTGCAGGGAAGGGCAGGCCCCTCCCCTCCCCCGGGCCGGAAGGGGGAGGGGCCTGTTCTGTGCCTACCGCACCGGTGTCGCGACCGGTGCAGGCGCGTAGCCGGTGGGCCGGGCCGTGAAGGTGCCACGGCCCTGGGTGCGGCTGCGCAACCGGGTCGCGTAGCCGAACAGTTCGGCCAGCGGCACGGTCGCGGTGACGACGGCCGCACCGGCCCGGGCGGCCGAGCCGGTCACCCGCCCGCGCCGAGCGGCGAGGTCACCGAGCACACCGCCGACCGCCTCCTCGGGCACGGTGACCGTGACCTCGGCGACCGGCTCCAGCAGGAGCATGGCGCAGGCGCGCAGGGCCTCACGGAGTCCGAGCCGGCCGGCCGTGCGGAACGCCGTGTCCGAGGAGTCCTTCACATGGGTCACCCCGTCGGTCAGCGTGACGCGCAGCCCCGTCACCGGGTGCCCGCCCAGCGGCCCCTCGGCGAGGGCGTCCCGGCAGCCGGCCTCGACCGCCCGGACGTACTCCTGCGGAACCCGCCCGCCGGTCACGGTCGAGCGGAAGTCGAACCCTCCCTCCTCGTACGGCTCCACGTCCAGGACGACGTGGGCGAACTGCCCGGCGCCGCCGTCCTGTTTGACGTGCCGGAACACCAGACCGGACACGCCCCGGCCGACCGTCTCACGGTGACTGACCTGCGGGCGGCCGACGTTGACCTCCAGCCCCAGCTCACTCCGGAGCTTCTCCACCGCCACCTCCAGGTGCAGTTCGCCCATGCCGGACAACACCGTCTGCCCGGTCTCCGGGTCGGTCCGCACGACCAGCGAGGGGTCCTCCTCGGTCAGCCGCGCGAGCCCCGACGCCAGCCGGCCGGTGTCACCGGCCCGGCGGGACTCGACCGCGGCCGACACCACCGGCTCGGCCACACCGGGCGGTTCGAGGACGAGCGGCGCGTGCTGCGCGCACAGGGTCGAGCCGGCGCGGGCGTTTTTCAGCCCGACCACCGCGACGATGTCCCCGGCGACCGCCCGGTCCAGCGGGGCGTGCCGGTCGGCCTGGACCCGCAGGATCCGTCCGACCCGCTCGGTGCGCCGCGCACGCGCGTCCCACAGGGTGTCTCCCTTCTCTATCGTGCCCGAGTAGAGGCGCAGATAGGTCAGCCGTCCCGTCGAGGTGGCGTGCACCTTGAACGCGAGGGCGGCCACCGGTGCCATCGGGTCGGCGGACCGTTCCTGCTCCTCTCCCTCGTGCGTGCCGGTGACCGGGGGCACGTCGAGCGGCGACGGCAGATAGGCCACGACGGCGTCCAGCAGCGGTTCGACCCCGCGGTTGCGGTACGCGGAGCCGCACAGCACGACCACGCCGTCTCCGTCCCGGGTCACCTCGCGCAGCGCCGAGGAGAGGGCCGGCCCGCGGAGCGTGCCCGTGTCGCAGAACTCCTCCAGCGCGCCCGGGTGGAGTTCCGCCACGGCCTCCTCCAGTGCCCGGCGGCGCCTCAGGGCCTCGCCCCGCAGCTCCTCGGGCACCGGCACGTCCTCGGCGGTGCCGTCGGCGCTCCACAGCAGGGCGCGCATGCGCACCAGGTCGACGACGCCGTGGAAGGTGTCCTCCGCTCCGATCGGCAACTGCACGACCAGGGGCGCCGGGTGCAGTCGCTCGCGGATCGACGCCACAGCCGTGTCGAGGTCGGCTCCGGCGCGGTCCATCTTGTTGACGAACGCGATCCTCGGCACGCCGTACCGGTCTGCCTGCCGCCACACGGACTCGCTCTGCGGTTCCACCCCGGCCACCGCGTCGAACACGGCCACCGCACCGTCGAGCACCCGCAGGGCACGCTCCACCTCGTCGGCGAAGTCGACGTGCCCGGGGGTGTCGATGAGGTTGATGCGGTGACCGTCCCAGTCGCAGCTGACCGCCGCGGCGAAGATGGTGATGCCGCGTTCGCGTTCCTGCGGGTCGAAGTCGGTGACGGTGGTGCCGTCGTGGACCTCGCCGCGCTTGTGGGTGGTGCCGGTGGCGAACAGGATCCGTTCGGTGACGGTGGTCTTGCCGGCGTCGACATGGGCGAGGATGCCGAGGTTGCGGACGACGGCGAGCGGGTTCAGGTGGGTGCGCACGGCCCTGGGCCTTTCGGTGCGTTCAGGAAAGGGGGCAGCGCGATTCCCGGGCGAGACGGCGGACGGCTTCCGCACCTGACGAGACGTCAGGGACTACCGGTGGGTCAGGCGTTCGTCCCGGGTATCCGGTGCCGCCGCGCAGCGGGCACCGGAGCGACGCAGGACACCAGGATCACCTGGTAGCGCGGCAGGGAGACAGCAACAGCGGTGTGGTCACGCATGGCCATCTCCCTTCGTTCGTCGCCTCGGTGCACCGCCCGGATCAGGGGCGCGGGCGTGGACGTGAGTGTAGGGAGGCCGGTGGGGCCGGTGCCAGGGATTATCGCGGAGGGCCGCCGGTGCCCCATCGCCACGGCCTCCCCATGGTCCTCAGCGGGTTGCCGTCGTTCCCCCGCTCGTCGGCTTCTCGTCGTCGCCCACCAGCTCGTTCCCCAGCGCCACCGCGGCCACGATGAGGCTCAGGGCCGCGACGACCAGACCGCCCAGGGCTATGCGGTCCGTGCTGCTCGCGCGATTCCACCATGAGCCGCGGGGGACTTCCGTGGTGGGCAGCAGGAGGGGGCGGTTCGCCCGGCTCACGATCGACGCCGCGATCAAGGCGAACACGCCCCAGACGACGAGGCCGGCCAGCACCCCCGCCGAGGCGCGCCACTGCTCCGTCCTGAACAGCGAGTCGGGGTCGGCGACATAGGAACCCGACACGAGGCAGACGCCCAGTGAGGCCAGCAGCCACAGGGTCGACCACTTCATGTCGTCGATCATCTTGACCAGGCCGGGGCCCGGCTCCTTGCCGCCGGCCGCTTCCAGGAGGAGCTGGATGCGGGCGCCCTGGCCGTAGGCCCAGGTCGCGTCACGGCCCGAGATCTGCACGACGACGCGCCCCTGTGCGATGTCCAGGGAGACCTTGCGGTCACCCTCCGCGTCACCCGCCACCTGCATCAGGTTGTCCCAGGTGTGGAGATCTCCTGGGGCGTTCGCCTCGTTGAGGGCGTCGATCAGGGCGGACATGTCGTCCGCCGTGTAGCGGGTGTTGTCCCGCTGGGTCGACACCGCCGTGTAGGCAGAGGGGATGCCTTCCGGCGCCAGGCTGAACAGTCGGTCCAGTTCACTGCGTCCGAGACGGCACCCGTGGAAGACGAGACGGACTTCCGTCTGCTGCGTCGCGGGGCTCATACACGGATGATGGCCCATCGCGGCTCACGCCGCCCCGTCATCCGGCAACTGCGCGTCTCCCGTCAAGTCCGCGCCTGCGCCTGTCCGTCAGCCGACGGACAGGCGGGCGGTCTCGTCCTACTCCGGCGGGGTCGGAGTGTCGTGGGTGCGGTACATCGCCTGCACATCGAGCTCCAGTTGAACCGTCGGGCCGACCACGGCGATGCCCCGGGCCAGCATGGAACGCCAGTTGAGGGTGTAGTCCTCGCGGTGCAGTTCCGCCGTCGCCAGGGCCGCACAGCGCAACTCCTGGCCGTAACCGCCGTTCACGGTGCCGAGGTACGTCGTGTCCAGGGACACCGAACGGCTGACGCCGTGCATCGTGAGGGTGCCCTGCAGCGTCCATTTGGCGCCGCCCCGGTAGGCGAACCGGGCGCTCGTGAAGTCGATGTGCGGGAAGCGCTCGACGTCGAGGAAGTCCGCGGACCGCAGGTGGTTGTCGCGGGTGGTGTTGCCGGTGGTGATGCTGGAGGCGTCGATACGGACGTGCACGCGGGAGTCGGCCATGTGCGGGGCCACGTGGATGCCGCCCTCGAAGCGTTCGAAGCGGCCGTGGACATGGGCCATGCCGACGTGCTTGGCGATGAACCGGATCGCCGTGTGCGGCGGGTCGAAGAGCCAGGTTCCGGGCGTCGGCAGCTGCAGCGCCTCGGCGGGCTGCAGCCAGACGCGCTCGGTGGCCGTGGAGGTGCCCGGGCCCGTCTCGATCGTCTCGCGGTGCGGCCGCAGCCCCTCCGCCGAGATGAGCAGGCTGTACCGCCCGGGCGGCAGCGCCGCGAGGAAGTAGCCGTACGGGTCGGTCGTGCCGCGGACGGCGACGCGGTGGGTGTCCAGGGCGGTGACCGTGACGTCCGCGGCCGCCAGCGGCGAGCCCATCGGGTCGACGACCTCGCGGGCCACGGCACCCGCGCCGGCGGGGAGGGGGAGGGCGAGACCCGCCGCATCGGCGGAGGGGCTCTTGAGCCACCGGCGCCGGAGCAGTGCGAGGGCCATGGTGGTCACCTTTCTTCGGGTGTGCGGCCGTACGAGCGGCGATTCAGCGCACGCCGACGGCCGCACCTTGCTGCGGTCACACCCCCTTGTCGATCTTGACGCACCGGGCTCGGGCGCGGGTGTCTCAATACGAGACAGTCAGGACCGTGCCGTGAAGAGGCCCGCGTGCTCGGCGGCCCAGCCGGCGAAGGTCCGCGCCGGGCGGCCCGTGATCTTCTCCACGGTGCCCGAGACCGTACGGCCCTCCTCCGGCGTGTTCCCGTACACCACGAGCAGGAAGCCGATGACGTCCTCCGGCAGGCCCGCCGCCCGCCACTGTGCGACGGCCTCCTCCTCGCTCAGCTCGACCAGGGTGATCTCCCGGCCGGCGGCCGCGGCGATCGTCCTCACCTTGTCGCCGACGGTGAGCACCTCGGGCCCGGTGATCACGTACTCCTGGCCGCCGTGTCCTTCCTCCGTGAGCGCGACCGCGGCGACGGCGCCGATGTCGCCCTCGTGGACCATGGCGCTCAGCCGGTCGACGAACGGCTCCCGCACCTCACCCGTGGCCACGATCCCGTCCGCCCATTGCCGGGCGTTGGCCATGAACTCGACCGGCATGAGCACCGTCCAGGCCACACCGTCGGCGGCGCGCACCGCGTCCTCCAGCGGGGTGGGGCCCCCGCCGTGCAGCACGGTGACGCGGCGGACACCGGCGCCGCGGGCGATCTCCAGGATCCGCGGGCCGGTCTCCAGCGGGCCGGACGCGGCGTCCCCGAATGTGATCAGGTGGAGACCGGTGACGCCTTCCAGGGCGGGGGCCAGGCCCTCGGGTTCGGTCAGGTCACCCTCGACGACCTCGACACCGGGCGGGAAGGAGGCCTTCGCGGCGTCACGTGTCAGGGCACGCACCTCGTGGCCCCGGTCGAGCAGTTCGGCGACGACCTCCCGGCCGACGGTTCCGGTGGCGCCGGTGACAAGGATCCTCTGCGTCTGAGTCATGCCACGACCCTAGGAAGGCTCGCGGTCACCTTCTGTCCGCAGCCCGACGGCGCCTGGCATCGAGGGCGGACCGCCCTCGTACGCCGCGAGCAGTACGCCCCGGATCCCCTCGGACGTCACCTCCCGCGGGTTGGCGTACGGCTCACCCGCGGCCCGGGTCGCCGCCGGGATGACGTCGGCCCGGGCGAGGCCGAGTTCGGCGAGGGAGCGTGGTGCGCCGAGGCGGCCTGCCAGGTCCCACAGCGCGCGGGGCGCGTCCTCGGCGCCGAGAGCGCGGCTCAGGACGGCCAGCGCCTGCGGCGCGGCAGGGGCGTTGTGGGCGAGTGCGTGGGGCAGGACGACGGTGTGGGCCTCGGCGTGGGGCAGCCCGTAGGTGCCGCCGAGGACGTGGCACAGCTTGTGGTGCAGCCCCATCGTGGTCGAGCCGAGGCACGCGCCGCACAGCCACGCCGCGTACAGGGCCCGGCCGCGCGCGTCGAGGTTGGACGGGTCGGCGGCCAGCCGGGGCAGCGCCTCGGCCATCGCCCTGACGCCCTCCTCGGCCATGACCGAGACCAGCGGTGAGACGTCCGGGGCGTACAGCGCCTCGGCGGCGTGCGCGAGTGCGTTGATGCCGCTGGTGACGGTCAGCGGCACAGGCAGGGAGAGGGTGAGCCGCGGGTCGTAGACGACGGCGCGGGGCTGGACGAGCGGGTCGCGGCCGGTGCGTTTCGTGCCGTGCTCGGTGAGGCCCCATACCGGTGTCATCTCGGAGCCCGAGTAGGTGGACGGTACGGCGATCAGCGGCAGTCCGGTGCGCAGCGCGATCGCCTTGCCGAGCCCGATCGCGGAGCCGCCGCCGACCGCGACGCAGCCGTCCGCCCCCGCCGCCCGGGCGGCCGCGACGGCCCGGTCGGCGTCCTCCACGGGCACGTGCATCCGCGCCTCGGCGTGCAGCCCGGCGCAGTTGTCGCCGAGCGCGTCCGCGACCGCCCGCGCCACGGGCTCGCCCCGGCTGCCGGACACCACGAGCAGCCGCCGCAGGCCCAGGCGCGCCGCCTCACCCGGCGTCGCGGTGGCGGCCGCGCCCGGCCGGAAGACGACCCGTACGGGCCGGGTCTCGTACGTGAACTGCTCCTGGAACGTCATGCGGCCGGCTCCAGCACGAGGTCGAAGCGGGCGTGCCTGAAGGGGTTCTCCACACCGAACTCCCGTGCCAGCGCCGGGTCGTCGGTCTGTGTGAAGTCCTCGACGAGGCTCTGCTTCACGGCGAACACCGCGTCGGAGTCGAGGTAGTCCCCGCCGGCCACGAAGATGTGGGTGGTGACGGGTCGATGGCCCTCGGCCGCGGCGATGAAGTGGATGTGCGCGGGGCGGTAGGGGTGGCGTCCGGTCGCGCGCAGCAGTGCGCCCACGGGGCCGTCGGTGGGGATCGGGTACGCGGCCGGGACGCAGGTGCGGAACCAGAAGCGGCCCTCGGCGTCGGTGGTGAACAGCCCGCGTCCGTTGCCCGGGGGCTGGACGCCGGGCTGCTGGACGTCGTAGTAGCCCTTGTCGTCGGCCTGCCACACGTCGACGACGGCGCCGGGCAGCGGGGTGCCGTCCGCGGACCGGACCCGGCCGCTGACCACGCACCTCTCACCGCCGCCCACCAGATCGATGTCGTCCCCGAGTGCGCGGGCCGGTGATTCGGTCATGTGGAACGGGCCCAGCACGGTCGACTCGGTGGCCCCTGCCGGGCGCTCGCCGTGCAAGGTCTCCACCAGCATGGACAGGCCCAGCACGTCCGACAGCAGGATGAACTCCTGCCGGGTGTCGGTGCAGGACCGGCCGGTCGCCGTCAGGAAGGCGATGGCGTGTTCCCACTCATCCTGGGTGAGACGGGTCTCGCGCGCGAAGTCGTGCAGGTGGCGGACGAGGCCGGTCAGCAGTTCGCGCAGCCGCGGGTCCGCGGTCCCGCGCAGGCTGGCGAGGGCTTGCTCGGTGACGCCGGCCCTGGTCGCATCAGTGGTCATGCCGGCTCCTCGTCGTTGACGTCCGCTCGTTCCATCATGGCGCGCGCCGGCCCGGATCAGGCGTGTCCGAGGATCCGCCGCAGCGCGTCCGCGAGCAGTTCCCCGGCGTCCGGGGCGGCGCACGCGTGGCGGAAGGCGACGAAGCCGTCCGGGCGTACGAGGAGGGCGCCGGCGTCGGGGATCTCGCGCAGGCGTGCCCAGTCGCCGTAGGGGTCCTCGTACTCCTGGCCGGGGCCGATGACCACGGTGGCGACCGGGATGTCCTGCGCCGAGGCCGCCCGCACCCAGTTCTCTCCCCCGATGCCGGTCAGCAGGGTG
This sequence comes from Streptomyces sp. NPDC101110, assembly GCF_044759525.1. NCBI lineage: Bacteria > Bacillati > Actinomycetota > Actinomycetes > Kitasatosporales > Streptomycetaceae > Streptomyces > Streptomyces sp. NPDC101110. The sequence goes on from NZ_JBIVZM010000006.1 coordinate 122,804, forward strand.
AAGCGGCCCCGGCCGACGGTGTCGAGGGTGGAGAGCGTGCGGGTGCCGCGGGTGATCCAGGCGTGCGGGATCCGGGCACCGGGCCGGCTGGACGGCTGGTGGTGCAGTTCGGGGTCTCGGGTGAAGCCGGGGTCGGGCGTGCCGTCCGGGACGATCGCGGCAGAGCTCTCCGCGGGGTAGCGCTGGTTGAGGTCGACGCCGTGCGCGTTGAACTCGTAGACCTTGAAGGCGATCGCCTCGCGCAGCCTGGTCCGCTGTTCCTCGGCGGTCTCGGTGGCGTCCTTGCGGGCGGCGATGTTGGCCCACAGTTGCTCGGGGGTCTGCGGGGAGAGGCCGTCGAGGGCCTCGAAGACGGGCGCGGTCTCGCGGATGGACCGGTTGGCCCGGGTGACGATCTGCCGCCCGACCGGGGCGCGCTCGGCGGTGTAGGTGTCGAGCAGCCGCGGGTGGGCGGTGCCGTCGAGGACCAGTTTGAGCTTCCAGGCGAGGTTGTAGGCGTCCTGGATCGAGGTGTTGGAGCCGAGGCCGTTGGACGGCGGATGCCGGTGGACGGCGTCGCCGGCGCAGAAGACCCGGCCGTTCGCATAGCTCTGCGCGTGCATCTCGTTGACGGTCCACGCCGAGGACGACTTCACGGTCACGGGGACGTCGTCGTCACCGACGAGCCTGCGGACGACCGACTCGGCGTACTCGGTGGTCAGGTCGGGGGCACCGGCGTTCACGTCGTAGCCCCAGACGATGAGCCACTCGTTCCAGGGGCGCACACAGCGCACCAGGCCCGCGCCGATGCCGCCGACCGTCGCGCCCGGGGCGAGGACCCAGTAGAGGGTGGAGGGGCGGTGGGCGGTGTATGCGCTCAGGTCCGCCTCGAAGACGATGTTGACGCTGCCGGCCACGCCCATCCGGCCTCTCATCGGCAGCCCGGCGTCCGCGGCGACCTTCGACCGTCCGCCGTCGGCGCCGATCAGGTACTTGGCGCGGATCTCGTAGATGTCCCCGCGCAGCCGGTCGCGGACGGTGGCGGTGACGCCGTCGGCGTCCTGGGTGTGGGAGAGGTATTCGTTCTCGAAGCGGAGCCGGGTGCCGCGGGCCACGGCGGCGTTGACGAGGACCGGCTCCATGAGGTGCTGCGGCATGTCGCACATCCGGGTGGGGCCGGCGAGTTCGTGTGCGGCCTGCACGAGCGGGTCGTTGCCCCAGGAGCGCACCCGGCCCAGCTCCTCGCCCGCCAGGCTGGTGCAGAACGTCGTGTTGCCCATGAGGTGCTGCGGGGTCGCCTGCGCGACGACCTCCTGCTCCACGCCGAGGTCGCGCAGCACCTCCATGGTGCGCTGGTTGGTGATGTGCGCGCGGGGTGTGTCGGCGAGGCGCGCATGGCGGGGCACCACGATGTTGGGGACGCCGTAGGTGCTCAGGGCCAGCGCGGCCGAGGCACCGGCCGGGCCGCTGCCCACGATCAGGACGTCGGTCTCGACGACGGTGGCCACGGGGCGCTCCTGCGATGGGGGTTCGGGCGGCGGGATGCGGAACGTGCATGATCATGCGGTGCCCGGGACGGGCGCGGGTGTCTCAATACGAGACACCCGGTGGTCCGCGAAGGGAGGGGAAGAGACGGGCCGTTGGTAGGCGACCGTACCCGCCGCTGGTGGGCGGCCGGACCCGCCGTTGTCCGGCGACGGGACGCGCAGATGTTGAGCGACGGGACCGCAGCTGTTCGGCGACCGGACCCGCGGTTGTTTCTCGTTCAACTGAACCCGCTACGGTGGGACGTGCCGTGACCACCACAGACCCCTCCCCCACAACCACCGCCCGGACCTCGCTGCGCCTCGCCCGCGAGCGGTTCCTGTCGGGGCGTCCGCTGCCGCCGGGGGTGCCGGAGGAGGTCGTCGCGGCGTGGCGGCGGGCGCGCTTCTTCGGCGTGCCGCACGACTTGGCGCAGCCTCCGGCACCCGTCACGCACCTCGGGGAGTCGACGCTGCTCGACGCCGCCCGGCCGGTGCTCGACCGGATCGTTCCCGCGCTGGCCGGGGGCGGGGTGCGGCTCGTCCTGACCGACGAGCGGCTGCGCGTTCTGTGGACCGCGGGCGACGTACCGGGGCTCGGCACCTGCACCGTCCTGTCGGAGCAGGTGGTGGGCAACAACAGCGCGGCCCTCGCCGTGCGCACCCGTGCCCGGGCCGAGGTGCACGGGGCCGAGCACTTCCTCGACCGGTGGCAGGACGTCTGTGCCGTCGGTGTCCCGGTGTTCGGGCCGGAGGGCGGGCAGGTGCTGGGCACTCTGACGGCCGTGACGCGGTTGTGCGCCGCCGGTCCCCCGCATCCGCAGGCGGCCTTCACCGAGGCGACGGTCGCGGCGGTCGAGACGGAGCTGCGGGCACGGGCCGGACGGGCCGAGCGGGTGCTGCTGGACGCCTTCGTACGGGCGACGAGCGGGCCGGACCGGGCCGTGGCCGCGCTCGACGGCCGCAACCGGCTGGTCAGTGAGGCGGCGCAGCGGTTGCTGACGCCCGAGCTGCTCGGGGCGCTCGAGCACGAGGCGGCCGGCGCCCCGGACGCGGACCTCCCGGACACCGGGGATCGCGCGGAGCTGCCGGAGGGAGCCGGGTGCACGGCCCGGGTCACTCCGGTGCGTCTGGACGGCAGGACCATCGGGATCGTGGCCGCGCTGGAGCCGCTCGACGACCCGGCTCCCCCGGCGAGGTCCGCACCCCCGCCCGTCACCCTGACCGGCTCCTCGGTCCCCTGGCGGCACACCGTCGGACAGGCCGTGCGACTCGCCCGCTCCCAGGAGCCGCTGCTGCTCACCGGAGAGCGCGGCACGGGCAAGTCCGCGCTGGCGCGGGAACTCTGCGCGACGGACTCCCCCCGGGTCGTCGACGCGGCCCGGGACCCCGGCCTCGACCAGGTCCTGTCCGCCTGGCGGCCCGGTCGCCCGCTCCTGCTCCGGCACGCCGAGCGCCTCGCGCAACCGGGCGTGGCCGCGCTCAACTCCCTGCTCGACCAGCACCCGGGCATTCCGCTGCTGATCACTTACACGCCCGGTGCCCCGGCAGGTCCCTGCCTGCAGCGTCTGCTGGACAAACTGTCCGCCCGCTCGGTGACCCTGCCACCGCTGCGGGAGCGCGCCGAGGACATACGGGAACTCCTTCCGGCCCTCACCCCCCGCCCGGCGCCCGGGCAGCCGCCGCTGACGTGGACCCTGGACGCCCTGCGCGCGCTGGAGGCGTACCCGTGGCCCGGCAACGTCACCGAGCTGGCCCATGTCGTACGGGCCCTCGCGGAGCAGCGGCGGAGGTCCGGGCCGGTCCGCCGGGCGGAGCTGCCGGACGCCGTCCGGGAGGGGCGGCCGGCCGCGCGCCCGCTCAGCCCGATGGAGCACGCCGAGCGGACCGCCATCCTGGAGGCGCTGCGCCGCCACGGCGGCAACAAGGCACGCGCGGCGACGGCGCTGGGGATCGGCCGGGCGACGCTGTACCGCAAGCTGCGGGAGTACCGGCGCTGATACCGGCGCCGAATCCTGGTGCTGATCCGTGGCGCTGGGTCCCTGATGAGGGTGCTGCACAAACAGTTCGGGCGGGCCGAGATGATCTCGACCCGCCCGAACTGATCTGTGTCCGAGGGGGGACTTGAACCCCCACGCCCGATAAAGGGCACTAGCACCTCAAGCTAGCGCGTCTGCCATTCCGCCACCCGGACCAGGTGTCTGCCGCCTTGCCAGGGGTGTTCCCCGCGGCGACACGGATAACAATACCAAGCTTTCGGAGTGCCCTTCACCTGCGTTTCCCTATGTCGGGCGGGGGTCCGGGACCTCACGCCCCGATACCTCTAGGGTCACACCATGAGTGACTGGATGGTTACGCAGAGCTCGTCGGTGAGGCGTCGGCCACGCGCGCTGTCACCGCTCAGGGAACATCTGCGGGACACGTTCTGGTTCGCCCCCACCGCGGCGATGGTGGGTGTCTTCGTGGTCTGGCTGGGGGCGGAGGCCCTCGACACGGCCCTCGTCGACGCGCTCCGCGAGGACCGGGACTACGAGACGCTCGACGAGCTGCTGCGGTTCGCGGAGGACGCGAAGGCCGTGGTGACCGCGGTCGGCTCGGCGATGATGACCTTCATCGGTGTGGTCTTCAGCATCTCCCTGGTGGCCGTGCAGATGGCCACCGGGCAGTTCACCCCACGCGTGGTGCGGCTCTTCGTCCGGAGCCGGATCACCAAGGCCACCTTCGCCGTCTTCCTGGCGACCTTCGTGCTGACGCTGCTGGTCCTGACGAGCTTCGAGAGTGTGGACGACGCCCGGGCCGTCACGTCGGTGCCTCTGGTGCAGTCCGTCCTCACCCTCTGCATGGTCGCCCTGAGCCTGCTGCTCTTCGTGCTGTACGTGAACGCCACCCTGCGGCTGATGCGGATCAGCCATGTGATCGCGCGGATCGCCTCGGAGTCGTTCCGGGTGGTCGCCTCGATGCCCGTGCCGGTGGCCGGACAGGGCGCTCCCGACCTCGGCACCGAGACCGCATGGGTGCCGCACGAGGGCCGGGCGGGGGTACTGCGGGACGTGCACATCGCGCGGTTGGTGCGGGTGGCGCGCAAGCACGGGGTGGTGCTGCGGCTGATCCCGCGGATCGGGGACTTCGTGGTGCCAGGGATGCCCGTGCTCGCGGTGCACGGCGGCCCGGTCCCGCCACGCAGGGTGCTGCGTTACGCGATCTCGGTGGGCGTGGAGCGGACCTACCACCAGGACCTCGGTTTCGGGCTGCGGCAGTTGTCCGACATCGCGCTGCGCGGGCTGTCCCCCGCGGTCAACGATCCGACGACCGCCGTCCAGGCGCTGGACCGGGTCGTTCAGTTCCTGGCCGCGCTGAGCCGGCGGCCGCTGGACGCCGCCCTGCACCGGGACCGGGACGGTGCGGTGCGGCTGGTGCAGCCCGTGCCCGGCTGGACGGAGTTGGTGGATCTCGGGCTCACCGAGACCCGGGGATGCGCCGTGGGCAACCCGCAGGTCTCCCGGCGCATGCTGGCCGGCCTCGACGACCTGCTCCTGCTCGCTCCGCCGGAGCGCCGCGAGCCGCTGCTGCGCCATCGCGAACTGCTCCGGCAGGCGGTCGGACTCGCCGCGGCGAACGCGCCGGACCGTGACTTCGCCCTGCGTCCGGACCGGCAGGGCATCGGCTGAGCGAAGGTCCCGGTATGCGGCGAGCCGGCGCCGGACACACCCCCTTTCGTCAGGGCAGCAGCTGGTACTCCGGGAAGTTCCCCGGCAGCCGCTCCCCCGCCGGTCCCCGTGTCACCGCACGCACGAGCAGGTCACCGCCGACGAACGCGCCGCGCCAGGACGCCCCGAGTCCACCGAACAACTCGTCGCGGTCCCCCCGGGAGCGGGGCGTGCCGTGGCCGACCTTGAACGCGCGGATGTGCGGGACGAGCCGGTCGTACGCCGCCCGGTCGTCCGTGGACAGGGTGGCGACCAGCGCGCCGTTGGAGGCGTTCATCGCGGTCAGCAGTTCCGCCTCGGTGTCGACCAGGACGATCGTGTCGACCGGGCCGAAGGGCTCCGCGTGGTGCAGCGGAGAGGACGAGGGCGGGTTGAGGAGCGTGACCGGCTGGACGTATGCGGAGGTGTCCTGGCCGGGCAGGAAGCGGGCGTCGTCGGGCATGGCACGGTGCAGCGGTACCGCGCCGCGTGCGATCGCCTCGGCGACCTGGTCCTGCAGCTCCTTCGCCTTGGCCGCGTTGATCACCGGCCCGAAGTCCAGCTCCGGGTACGGGTCGTCGCCGTGCTCCACGGCGAGCGGGTGCCCGACCCTGAGCGTGCGCACCGCGGGGAGGTACGCGGCCAGGAACGCGTCGAACAGCCGCCGTTGGACGACGAAGCGCGGGTACGCCGTACAGCGCTGTTTGCCGTAGTCGAAGAGCTTGGGGATCACCGCGGTGAAGGCGTCCCAGTCCGAGTAGTTCCAGATGCCCCAGGTGTTGAGTCCTTCCTGCTCGAGCACGTGTCGTTTGCCCAGGTCGGCGATGGCCGTGGCGACGGCGGCGCCGGTGTCGCGGCCACCGACGAAGGAGACGCAGCCGATCTCGGGCGCCCGTACCAGGGCCTGGGACAGCTCGTGTCCGCTGCCGCTGACGAGGGTCACGGGAATTCCCTCGCGGGCGGCGAGTGCGCAGGCCAGGGTCAGACAGGCGACACCGCCGTCGGTCGGGGTCTTGGCGATGACCGCGTTGCCCGCCAGTGCCTGGACCAGCAATGCGTGAACGAGCACGCTCATCGGGTAGTTCCAGCTGGCGATGTTGGATACCGGCCCGTCCAGTGGGGAACGGCCGGCGAGCATCGGTTCAACGCCGTCGACGTACCAGCGGACCCCGTCGATGGCCCGGTCGACGTCCGCCTGGGCGAGCCGCCAGGGCTTGCCGATCTCCCAGACGAGCAGGAGCGCGAGCAGCGTGCGGTGTTCGGCGAGGGCGTCGAGGGTGGCCGCGACCCGTGCCCGGCGTTCCGCCAGGGGGAGGTGCCGCCAGGCGCGGTGCTGGTCGAGTGCGGCGCACACGGCCCTGTGGGCGGTGGTTCCGTCCAGGCGGGGCGGTCCGGCGATCGGACGGCCGTCGACCGGACTGACGGCGGGCAGGACCCGTCCGTCCTCCTGCCAGACGCCGTTCCAGAGGTTGCGGACCCGGTCGTCGAGGAAGGCCTCGGGCGCTACGGCGAGGCAGCGCCGCCAGGCGCCGGTCCAGGACGTGCCGGCTTTGAGGGTGAGGGTGGGTGCCATGGGGTTGCTCCGCTCTCGGTGCACAGTCGGGGGCGGGGAGGGGTGCGTCGTGGCGTGGCCCGGCGATCGGGCGGTGAATCGGCGTGCCGGCCCGGCAACGGACCGAGAGCCCGGCGATCGGCCGCACCATCGGCGTGAGTGCCCCGGCGGTCCGCGGGGAATCGGCGTGGGCGCCCCGGCGGCCGGACCGGTGATCGGCCCGCGTGGTGAGGCTATCGGCCTTCGAGTCGCTCGAGCACGAGCCTCGCCGTCTCGGTCGGGGTGCGGCCCACGCTCACTCCGACGGCCTCCAGAGCCTCCTTCTTCGCGGCGGCCGTGCCGGAGGAGCCGGACACGATCGCGCCCGCGTGGCCCATGGTCCTGCCCTCGGGCGCGGTGAAGCCGGCGATGTAGCCGACGACCGGCTTGGTGACGTGCTCGCGGATGTACGCCGCCGCGCGTTCCTCCGCGTCGCCGCCGATCTCGCCGATCAGGACGATCAGTTCGGTGTCGGGGTCGTCCCCGAAGGCGGCGAGGCAGTCGATGTGCGTGGTGCCGACGACGGGGTCGCCGCCGATGCCGACGCAGGTGGAGAAGCCGATGTCGCGCAGCTCGTACATGAGCTGGTACGTGAGTGTGCCGGACTTGGAGACCAGGCCGATCCGGCCCGGCTTGGTGATGTCGGCCGGGATGATGCCGGCGTTGGACTGGCCGGGGGTGATGAGGCCCGGGCAGTTGGGTCCGACGATGCGGGTGCCCTTGTCCTCCGCGTGGGCGGTGAAGGCGACGGTGTCGTGGACGGGGATGCCCTCCGTGATGACGACGGCGAGGCCGATGCCTGCGTCGGCGGCTTCGATCACGGCCGCCCGGGCGAAGGCGGGCGGCACGAAGACGACGGTGACGTCCGCCCCGGTGGTGCGCATCCCCTCGGCGACCGAGCCGAAGACGGGCACGGCACGGCCGTCGAAGTCGACGGTGCGCCCGGCTTTGCGCGGGTTGACGCCGCCGACGACGTTCGTGCCGGCCGCGAGCATCCGCCGCGTGTGCTTCATGCCCTCGCCTCCGGTCATGCCCTGGACGAGGACCTTGCTCTCCTTGGTGAGGTAGATGGCCATGGTGTTCCCTCTCCTCAGACCGTGGTGGCGAGTTCGGCGGCACGAGCGGCGGCGCCGTCCATGGTGGTGACCTGCTCGACCAGCGGATGCGCGTGCGCGTCGAGGACGGCTCGGCCCCGGGCCGCGCTGTTGCCGTCGAGGCGCACGACGAGCGGCTTGGTCAACCGGACGGCTCCCAGGGCCTGCACGATGCCGTCGGCGACAGCGTCGCAGGCGGTGATGCCGCCGAAGACGTTGACGAAGACGGACTTCACGTCCGGGTCGGAGAGGATGACGGACAGTCCGTCCGCCATGACCCGGGCGCTCGCTCCGCCGCCGATGTCCAGGAAGTTGGCCGGTCGCGCGCCGGATCCCGCGACCACGTCGAGCGTCGACATGACGAGACCGGCGCCGTTGCCGATGATGCCCACCTCGCCGTCCAGCTTGACGTAGTTGAGGCCCTTCGCGGCGGCGGCCGCCTCCAGCGGGTCGTCGTGTTCCGTGTCGTCCGCGCCCCACCGCGCTTGCCGGAAGCGGGCGTTGTCGTCAAGGGTGACCTTGCCGTCGAGGGCCAGGATGCGGCCCTCCTTGGTGCGGACGAGCGGGTTGACCTCGACGAGGAGGGCGTCCTCGCGGACCAGGACGTCCCACAGGCGTACGAGGACGTCGACGGCCTGCGCCGGCAGCCCGGCCGCGTCGGCGATCTCGGTGGCCCTGGCCGAGGTCACGCCCTCGGCCGGGTCGACGGGGATGCGCGCCACTGCCTCCGGCCTCGTGGCGGCGACCTCCTCGATCTCCATGCCGCCCTCCGCCGAGGCGATCGCGAGGAATCGGCCGGCCGCGCGGTCGAGTACGTAGGACACATAGAACTCGGCCTCGATGTCGACGGGTTGGGCCAGCATGACCTTGCCGACCGTGTGACCCTTGATGTCCATGCCGAGGATCTGGCGTGCGGTCAGCTCCGCCGCAGCCGGATCGGCGGCCAGTCTCACGCCGCCGGCCTTGCCTCGCCCACCGGTCTTCACCTGGGCTTTCACCACGACCCGACCACCGAGCCGACGGGCGATCTCGCGCGCTTCCCCGGGCGAGCCGGTCACCTCGGCCCGCGGCACCAAGATGCCGTGTTCTTCGAAGAGTTCCCTTGCCTGGTGTTCGTACAGGTCCATCTCCGGCTCCTGACTGCTGTGTCTTCTGGGGAGCGACTCCCAGTCCCCCGAAAATGCCGCGCACCCCCTGGACACCACCCACCGGATGCGGGATAACAAGCTTCATACAGTATTCGTCGACTGTATGCAATGTACTGCGAGCCGCTCCAACCCCCTACGAAGGGACAGGACTTCGCCATGCCCGACGACACCCAGGACGTGATCTCCGGTGGTCATCTCGTAGCCAAGGCACTGAAGGCCGAGGGAGTCGACCGCATCTACACGCTGTGCGGCGGCCACATCATCGACATCTACGACGGCTGCGTCGACGAGGGCATCGAGGTCGTCGACGTACGCCACGAGCAGGTCGCCGCCCACGCCGCCGACGGTTACGCGCGCATCACCGGCAAGCCCGGCTGCGCGGTGGTCACCGCCGGTCCGGGGACGACGGATGCCGTCACCGGCGTCGCCAACGCCTTCCGCGCGGAGTCCCCGATGCTGCTGATCGGCGGTCAGGGCGCGCTCACCCAGCACAAGATGGGGTCACTGCAGGACCTGCCGCACGTCGAGATGATGAACCCCATCACCAAGTTCTCGGCGACCGTGCCGGACACGGCCCGCGCCGCGGACATGGTGTCCATGGCGTTCCGCGAGTGCTTCCACGGCGCGCCCGGTCCCTCCTTCCTGGAGATTCCGCGCGACGTGCTCGACGCGAAGGTCCCGGCCGCCAAGGCGCGCGTGCCGCGGGAAGGCGCCTACCGCGCCTCGACCCGCTCGGCCGGCGACCCCGAGGCGATCGAGCAGCTCGCCGACCTGCTGGTGCACGCCGAGAAGCCGGCCATCCTGCTCGGCAGCCAGGTGTGGACGACCCGGGGCACCGAGTCGGCCATCGAGCTGGTCCGCACCCTCAACATCCCCGCCTACATGAACGGCGCAGGACGCGGCACCCTCCCGCCCGGCGACCCGCACCACTTCCAGCTCTCGCGCCGGTACGCCTTCTCAGGTGCCGACGTCATCGTCATCGTCGGCACACCCTTCGACTTCCGCATGGGCTACGGCAAGCGGCTCTCCCCGGACGCGACCGTCGTGCAGATCGACCTCGACTACCGCACCGTCGGCAAGAACCGCGACATCGACCTCGGCATCGTGGGCGACGCGGGGCTGGTGCTGAAGTCGGTGACCGAGGCGGCCTCCGGGCGCGTCAACGGCGGTGCGTCCCGGCGCAAGGAGTGGCTGGACGAGCTGCGGGCCGCCGAGCAGACCGCTCTGGAGAAGCGGCTGCCGAATCTTAAGTCCGACGCCTCGCCCATCCACCCCTACCGACTGGTCAGCGAGATCAACGACTTCCTCACCGAGGACTCGATCTACATCGGCGACGGCGGCGACATCGTCACCTTCTCCGGGCAGGTCGTGCAGCCCAAGTCGCCCGGCCACTGGATGGACCCGGGCCCACTCGGCACACTCGGCGTCGGCGTCCCCTTCGTGCTCGCGGCCAAGCAGGCACGGCCCGACAAGGAGGTCGTCGCGCTCTTCGGCGACGGCGCGTTCTCCCTGACCGGCTGGGACTTTGAGACCCTCGTCCGCTACGACCTCCCCTTCGTCGGCATCGTCGGCAACAACTCCTCCATGAACCAGATCCGGTACGGCCAGGCCGCCAAGTACGGCAAGGACCGCGAGCGGATCGGCAACACCCTCGGCGACGTCCGCTACGACGAGTTCGCCCGGATGCTGGGCGGTCATGGCGAAGAGGTCCGCGAGCCCGCCGACATCGGTCCGGCCCTGCTGCGCGCTCGTGAGTCCGGCAAGCCGTCGCTGATCAACGTCTGGGTCGACCCCGACGCGTACGCCCCCGGAACCATGAACCAGACCATGTACAAGTGAGGTGCCCCCGATGACTTCTCCGTCCACCAAGGCCCTCGAAGGCATCCGCGTCCTGGACATGACGCACGTCCAGTCCGGGCCGTCGGCGACCCAGCTGCTCGCCTGGCTCGGCGCGGACGTCGTCAAGCTGGAGGCTCCGACCGGCGACATCACGCGCAAGCAGCTGCGTGACCTCCCGGACGTCGACTCCCTCTACTTCACGATGCTCAACTGCAACAAGCGGAGCATCACCCTCAACACCAAGACCGAGCGCGGCAAGGAGATCCTCACCGAGCTGATCCGGCGCTCCGACGTCATGGTCGAGAACTTCGGCCCGGGCGCGGTGGACCGGATGGGCTTCACCTGGGACCGCATCCAGGAGATCAATCCACGGATCGTCTACGCCTCCATCAAGGGGTTCGGCGAGGGCCCGTACACCAACTTCAAGGCGTACGAGGTCGTCGCGCAGGCCATGGGCGGGTCGATGTCGACCACCGGTTTCGAGGACGGACCACCGCTGGCGACGGGGGCCCAGATCGGGGACTCGGGGACGGGTGTGCACGCCGTGGCGGGCATCCTCGCCGCGCTCTTCCAACGGGAGCGCACCGGGCGCGGGCAGCGGGTCAACGTGGCCATGCAGCACGCTGTACTGAATCTGTGCCGGGTGAAGCTGCGGGACCAGCAGCGGCTGGCACACGGGCCGCTCGCTGAATATCCCAACGAGGACTTCGGCGACGAGGTTCCCCGGTCCGGGAACGCGTCCGGTGGCGGCCAGCCCGGCTGGGCGGTCAAGTGCGCGCCGGGCGGCCCGAACGACTACGTGTACGTCATCGTGCAGCCTGTCGGCTGGCAGCCGATCAGCGAGCTCATCGGCCGGCCCGAGCTGGCCGCCGACCCGGAGTGGGCCACACCGGAGGCGCGGCTTCCCAAGCTCGGCAAGATGTTCCAGCTGATCGAGGAGTGGTCCTCCACGCTGCCCAAGTGGGAGGTGCTGGAGCGGCTCAACGCGCACAACATCCCGTGCGGGCCGATCCTGTCCACCCGGGAGATCATCGAGGACCGTTCGCTCGTCGCCAACGAGATGGTCGTCACCGTCCCGCACCCCGAACGCGGTGACTTCGTGACCGTCGGCAGTCCGCTCAAGCTGTCCGACTCCCCTGTCGACGTGACCAGTTCGCCCCTGCTCGGCGAGCACAACGAAGAGGTCTACGTCGGCGAGCTCGGCCTCGGCGACGAGGAAGTGCGCCTGCTCAAGTCGAACGGAGTGATCTGACGTGATGGCGGAAGACCGCGTCCTGCGCGTGCGGTCCCTCCTGGAGGCCGTGCGGGCCGAGGGACGGACCGCACTGACCGCCCCCGAGGGCAAGGTGATCGCCGACGCGTACGGGATCGCCGTACCGGGCGAAGAGCTGGCGACGGACGTCGACGAGGCCGTGGCGTTCGCCGCGCGCTTCGGCGGGCCCGTGGTGATGAAGATCGTCTCGCCGGACATCCTGCACAAGACCGACGCCGGCGGAGTGATCGTCGGGGTCGAGGGCGCGGCCGGCGTCCGGGCCGCGTTCCACACCATCATCGACAACGCGCGCGCCTACGACGCCGATGCCCGCATCTCGGGCGTGCAGGTTCAGGAGTTGCTGCCGAAGGGGCAGGAGGTCATCGTCGGCGCGGTCACGGACCCCACGTTCGGGAAGGTGGTCGCCTTCGGGCTCGGCGGGGTGCTCGTCGAGGTCCTCAAGGACGTCACGTTCCGGCTCGCGCCGGTGAACGCCGACGAGGCGCTGTCCATGCTGGACTCGATCCGGTCGGCGGAGATCCTGCGCGGGGTGCGCGGCCAGGCGGGCGTGGACCGGTGGGCCGTCGCCGAGCAGATCCGCAGGGTGTCGCAACTCGTCGCGGACTTCCCCGAGATCGCCGAGGTGGACCTCAACCCGGTGATCGCGACGCCGGAGGGGGCCGTGGCGGCCGACATCCGGGTGATCCTCGCCGAGTCGCAGCCCGCACCGCGCCGGAGGTACTCGCGCGACGAGATCCTCGCGTCGATGCGCCGGTTGATGCAGCCGCGCTCGGTCGCCGTGATCGGCGCCTCCAACGAGCAGAGGAAAATCGGCAATTCGGTGATGCGCAACCTCGTGGACGGGGGCTTCGCGGGCGAGATCCACCCGGTGAACCCGAAGGCCGATGACATTCTGGGCCGCAAGGCGTACAAGAGTGTCACGGACGTTCCCGGTGAGGTGGATGTGGCGGTCTTCGCGATCCCCGCCAAGTTCGTGGCCTCGGCCCTGGAGGAAGTGGGACGCAAGAAGATCCCCAACGCCGTACTCATCCCCTCCGGGTTCGCGGAGACCGGCGAGCACGAACTCCAGGCCGAGATCGTGGAGATCGCCGAGCGGCACGGCGTACGGCTGCTGGGGCCGAACATCTACGGCTACTACTCGACCTGGCAGGACCTGTGCGCCACGTTCTGCACGCCGTACGACGTCAAGGGCGGCGTGGCGCTGACCTCGCAGTCGGGCGGCATCGGGATGGCCATCCTGGGCTTCGCGCGCACCACCAAGACGGGCGTGTCGGCGATCGTCGGGCTCGGCAACAAGTCGGACCTGGACGAGGACGACCTGCTGACCTGGTTCGGCGAGGACCCGCACACCGACTGCATCGCGATGCACCTGGAGGACCTGAAGGACGGCCGGGCCTTCGTGGAGGCCGCGCGGGCGACCGTGCCGAAGAAGCCGGTGGTCGTGCTGAAGGCCGGGCGGACGGCGGCCGGTGCCAAGGCGGCCGGTTCGCACACCGGGGCCCTCGCGGGCGACGACGCCGTGTACGACGACATCCTTCGGCAGGCCGGGGTCATCCGCGCGCCGGGGCTGAACGACATGCTGGAGTACGCGCGCGCGTTGCCGGTGCTTCCCGCACCCAAGGGCGACAACGTCGTGATCATCACGGGTGCCGGCGGCAGTGGTGTGCTGCTCTCCGACGCGGTGACCGACAACGGCCTGTCCCTGATGGAGATCCCGGCGGACCTGGACGAGGCGTTCCGGACGTTCATCCCGCCATTCGGGGCGGCGGGCAACCCGGTGGACATCACCGGGGGCGAGCCGCCGTCGACGTACGAGGCGACGATCCGGCTGGGTCTGGAGGATCCGCGCATCCACGCGCTGGTCCTCGGCTACTGGCACACCATCGTCACTCCTCCGATGGTCTTCGCGGAGCTCACCGCGCGCATGGTGGCCGAGTTCCGGGAGCGCGGGATCGAGAAGCCCGTGGTGGCGTCGCTCGCGGGCGACGTGGAGGTCGAGGAGGCCTGCCAGTACCTCTTCGAGCGCGGGGTCGTGGCCTACCCGTACACGACCGAGAAGCCGGTGGCCGTGCTCGGCGCGAAGTACCGCTGGGCGCGGGAGGCGGGACGGCTGGGGGGCGGTACATGAGGTGAGTGAGCGGGGGGCCTGCCGACGGTGCGCGCCGGCAGGCCCCGGGACCCGCACGCGCACGAAAGGCATGGGACAGGGGGCGCTGGCCAGATCTTTCGACGCAAGGGGTGCGACACGACATGACAACGACCGATCTGCCCACCACGGTTCCCTACCGGGAGGTCACCGACGCGAACGGTCGCGTCTACCGCCTTGGTGAGACCGACATCGACATCATGGGCCGCAAGCGCAAGTGGATGGTGATCCTGCCCTGGATCGGCATGATGGGCATCTCCTCCGCCGAGTACGCGTTCGCGTCCGCCGAGGACACCCTGCACACGGCGCACAGCTGGAACAGCATGCACATCTTCTGGATGATGACCGTCTGGGTCTTCTTCCAGGCCGCGGTGGCCTTCCCCGCGGGCAAACTGCGGGAGAGCGGGAAACTGCCGGCCCGCTGGGCCATGATGCTCGGCGCGACGGGCACCCTGATGGGCTACCTGTCCCTCGCCTTCGCACCGCACGTGGTCTTCGCCTACATCGGCTTCAGCATGTTCAGCGGCATGGGCGCCGGCATGGTGTACGCCACCTGCGTCAACATGGTCGGCAAGTGGTATCCGGAACGCAAGGGCGGCAAGACCGGCTTCGTCAACGGCGGTTTCGCCTACGGCTCGGTGCCCTTCGTGTTCCTCTTCAACGGCTACATGGACCTGACGAACTTCCGCTGGGTGCTGGTCTCGGTGGGTGTGTTCCTGGCCGGCATGGTCGCGTGCTCCGGCTACTTCTTCAAGGACCCGCCGAAGAACTGGTGGCCCTCCACGATCGACCCCCTGAACCCGCCGGACGACCCGCGCGCGGCCCGCTCGCTGCGGATGAACCCGCCGGCGGTGCGCCAGTACTCCCCCAAGGAGGCGTGGAAGACCGGCCGGGTGGCCCTGATGTGGTTCTGCCTTGCGTGCACGTCCGGCGTGAACATCTTCGGCATCGCCTTCCAGGTGGACATCGGCGAGGAGGCCGGATTCGCCGGCGGGATCGTGGCCACGGCCATGTCCCTGAAAGCGGTCGTCAACGGAACGGGCCGCGGTGTCATCGGCTGGCTCTCGGACCTCTACGGACGCAAGCGGTGCCTGCTCGTGGTGTGTCTCATCCTGGGCCTCGCCCAGTACGGCATCCTCTGGTCGGCCGAGAGCAAGAACCTGACCCTGTTCCTGATCTTCTCCGCGATCTCCGGCTTCGGCGGCGGTGCCATCTTCCCGATGTTCGCGGCGCTGACCGCCGACTACTTCGGTGAGAACAACAACGCCTCCAACTACGGCATGGTCTACAGCGCCAAGCTCGTCTCCGGCCTGGGCGCCGGCATGGGTGCCGTGGTCGTCGGCGCCTGGGGGCACCCCGGTGCCTTCATCCTGGCCGGCTCCATCTCCCTCTTCGCCGGTTGCGTGGCGCTGTTCCTCACCCCGCCGGGCCGCGACAAGGAAAGGCGCCGCATCTCCCCCAACCCGCAACCGCTCGGCGAGGACACAGCCTGACATGACGGCGGATCCGTACGAAGCCAGCACTTCCCCTTGCCCTCCGACGCCGCACACCGTCCCTACCGCGAGGTGACCGACCCCCACGGCCGAGTCCACCGCCTCAGCGAGACGACCGGGACCTCCTCAGCCGCAGACCGTGGGCTGAAGGCGGCCCACCCATGAGGAGGCCCCTCCCCGGGCGGGGAGGGGCCTCCTCATGCTCGTACGCCGGTCAGCACTTCTCCCTCAGGGAGTGCAGGTGCGCGCTGGAGCGGCGCGCGAAGGTGAACGACTCGGCCGGGTTGTCGTGCTCGGCCTGCCAGTGGTGGGCCATGCGATGACCGCGCAGCCGGGTCACGGCCGAGATGAAGCGCTGGTAGTCGATGTCGCCGTCGCCGACGTCGGTCATGCGGTAGCCGTACGGGTTCGAAGGGTCGCTCTCGCCGTCCTTCACGTGGAAGAGCGGGTAGCGGTCGGGCCGCCGGAGGACGTAGTTCAGCGGCTCGAACGGAGCGGGGGTGCCGTCGGGCCGCTTGGAGAACCGGAACTGGCCGACGTACGCCCAGTAGATGTCCATCTCCAGGAAGACCAGGTCCGGGTCGGTCCGACCGAGCAGCACGTCATAGAGGCGGACCTTGGGATCGTCGGTGGCGAAGGAGAACTCCTCGGAGTGGTTGTGCTGGTAGAACTTCATGCCGCGTGCCCTGGCCGCCGCGCCGTAGGTGTTGAAGTCCTCGGCGGCACGCTTCCAGGCGTCGACGGTCGAGCCGTAGCGGAACGGACCCGAGGCCGTGCCGATGTGCTTGAGGCCGAGGGCCTGGGCGTCGTCGAGGACCTTGGTGAGGTTCTGGGCGAAGGTGTAGGCGTTCGGGTCGTCGGAGTAGTAGCCGACGTGGCTGCCGATCGGGTTCAGGCCGTGGTCGCGGGCCAGCCGCTTGAGCTGGGCGAGCGTGATGGGGCCGGCGGATCCCTGGGTGTAACCGGCGAACTCGACCTCGTCGTAGCCGTACCGCTCCAGCTCGGCGAAGACGGGGCCGAAGCCGAGGGTGGAGACCTTGTCGCGCAGGCTGTACAGCTGGATACCGAGGCGTCCGGGCGGCAGGACGGGGCGGCCGCGACCCTTCGCACCGGAGACGCTGGCTGTGGTCGCCGTCGTCGCGGGGGTGGCGGTCGCGGGGGCCGCGGCGCCGAGCAGGGCGGCGGCGGTGGCCCCGGCGGCGACGCCGAGCATGCCTCGTCTGCTGAGGCGGTGTCCGAGCTCGGGGTCGGGCTGGGAGAAGCGGCTCATGCGGGGAACTCCTCGTGATCGCGGGGCGTTGTCAGTGGTGAGTGCTTCACTTGTGACCAGTTGGACACTGAGGGTGAGAACCTCAGGTGAGACCGGCGAGTCGGAGCAGCAGTGACTTCACATCGGTGGCCGCGACGCGGTCGCCGACAGCACGGGGGGTGGAGCAGATGAGGAGCGGACCGTCGTCGTCGCTCACCGGGAGGCGGCCGTGGCTGCCGCGAATAGGTGAGGGGTCCAGGGGCACGACCGCCATGCGGTAGCGCATGCCGAGTTTCTTGCGCGCCAGTGCGGTGGCCGCCTTGACCTTGACGTACGGGTCGAGGGGATCCATGAAGAGTTCGACCGGGTCGTAGCCGGGTTTGCGGTGGATCTCGACGAGCTGCGCGAAGTCGGGCGCGCGGGCGTCGTCGAGCCAGTAGTAGTACGTGAACCAGGCGTCGGGTTCCGCCACGGCGACCAGTTCGCCGGCGCGCGGATGGTCGAGGTGGTGGTCCTTCTTGCCTTCGTCGTCGAGGAGTCGGTCGATGCCGGGCAGGCCGTCGAGTGCGGCCCGGGTGGCGTCGAGGTCCTCGGCGCGGCGCACGTAGACGTGGGCGATCTGGTGGTCGGCCACCGCGAAGGCGCGTGACGCCATCGGGTCGAGGTACTCCATGCCGTCCTGCGTGTGCACCTCCAGCAGGCCGGCGCGGCGCAGGGCCCGGTTGATGTCGACGTGCCGGTTCACGCGGGTGATGCCGTACTCGGACAGGGCGACGACGGTACGGCCCTGCGCGCGGGCGTCGTCCAGCAGAGGGGCCATGGCGGTGTCCAGGTCGGCGGCCGCCTTCAGGGAGCGCGGATCGTCGGGGCCGAACCGCTGCAGGTCGTAGTCGAGGTGAGGGAGGTAGCAGAGCGTCAGGTCGGGGTGCCGGGTGGTCATGATGTGGCGGGTCGCGTCGATGATCCACCGGCTGGAGACGAGGTCGGCTCCGGGGCCCCAGAAGTGGAAGAGGGGAAAGGTGCCCAGTTTTTCGGTGAGTTCGTCGTGGAGCGCGGCCGGCCGCGTGTAGCAGTCGGGTTCCTTGCGGCCGTCGGCGTAGTAGACGGGGCGGGGGGTGACCGTGAAGTCGGTGTCGGCGCCCATGGCGTACCACCAGCAGATGTTCGCCACGGTGTAGCCGGGGTGGGCGCGGCGGGCGGCGTCCCAGAGCTTGTCGCCGGACACGAGCCCGTTGTGCTGGCGCCACAGCAGGACGTCACCGAGTTCGCGGAAGTACCAGCCGTTGCCGACGATGCCGTGCTCCGAGGGCATGGCGCCGGTGAGGAAGGTGGACTGGGCGGCACAGGTCACCGCCGGCAGGACGGTGCCCAGCGGGGCGCGGGAGCCGGACTGGCCGAGCGACTTGAGGTGGGGCATGTGGTCGAGGAGACGGGGGGTGAGGCCGACGACGTCCAGTACGAGGAGCGGGGTGGGGCGGTCTGTGGCGGCCGGGAGCGGGGCGGCCGGGTCGGTTGCGGACGGAAGTGAGGCTGCCGGATCGGCGATGGCCGGTTCCGGGTGCTCGTCGGGGCCGGTGCTCATGGCAGCTCCTTCAGGCCGAGGTCCGTCAGCAGGTCGCGGGCGAGGGCGAGTTCGGCGGCGATGCCGTCGGCGAGCTGGGAGCGGCCCCTGGGGCGCAGCTCGGGTGGGAGAGCCTGCCAGGTGTAGGTCTCGACCTCCAGGTGGCGGGTGAGCGGGGCCGGGCCGCCGACGAGCCGGGTCAGGGCGGAGGAAAGGACCGTGAGGGTGGAGGTGAGAGGTGCGGCGGGTGCCGCGTGCAGGGGGACGTGGAAGTGGGCGCGCCAGGGCGAGGCGTCCGGCAGGGCGTGTCCGGCGAGGGCCTCGTCGAGGTCGTCGGTGGCGCGCAGCCCGGCGGCGGTCGCCGTGCGGGTCTGGTGCAGGAAGCGGGGTTCGGCGAAGGCGGCGAGCGCTTCGCGTACCTCCGGGAGATGGGGGTGCTCGGCGTGCAGGGCCGCGGAGAGCTGGGATTTGACAACGGGGACGCGGGCTGCGGCGAGCGCGTCCAGGGCGGTGTGCGGGTCTTCGAAGGAGGTGGCGAGATGGCAGGTGTCGAGGCACAGGCCGATGCGATCGTGGCCGATCGCGGTGAGCGGGGCGATGGCGTCGCGGGTGGTCTCGACGACGCAGCCGGGTTCCGGTTCCAGCCCCACGCGGAGGGAGCGACCGGTGAGTTCCTCGAGGGCGTCGAGGCGTTCGGCGAGGGTGCGCAGCGCCGTGCGGGCGGTCTCGGCGCGCGCGTCGTCGTACGCGGTGCGCCAGGCGAGGGGCAGTGTGGAGATGGTCCCGTCGGTGACGTCGTCCGGGAGGAGGCCGGCGAGCACTCGGGCCAGGGCGGTGGTGTGGTCGAGGCGTTCCGGGTCGGCCCAATCCGGTTTGTAGACGCGGTACTTGACCTCCTCGGCGCCGAAGCCCTCATAGGGGAAGCCGTTGAGGGTGACGACCTCGAGGCCGCGCCGGTCGAGTTCGGTGCGCAGCTTGCGCAGTGCGGAGGGGTCGGTGACGAGTGCGTGGGCGGCGTCCTTGGCGAGCCACAGCCCGATGCCCAGCCGGTCGCGGCCCAGGCGTCGGCGGACGGGCTCGCAGTGGTCGCGGAGCTGGGCAAGGACGCCGTCGAGGGTTTCAGCGGGGTGGACGTTGGTGCAGTAGGCGAGGTGGACGGTGGAGCCGTCGGGGTGGCGGAAGCGCATGGCTCACGCCTCCGCGGCGGGGACGCGGTCCGGTGTGCCGGGGCCGGTGACCGGCTCGTGCGGATCCTTCGGGGCGCCGCGGAGGATGGAGTTGCCCTCGTGGGTGGCGTCCGTGCCGGTGACGTCGAGGTTCAGCCGGCCGCTGAGCCCGTAGAAGGCGACGGGGTTGCGCCACAGCACCTGGTCGACGTCGTCCTCGTCGAAGCCCTCGGCCAGCATGAGGTCGCCGACCTTGCGGGTCTTGAGGGGGTCGCTCTTCCCCCAGTCGGCGGCGGAGTTCACCAGGATCTGCCCGGTGCCGTGGGCGCGCAGGACGGCGACCATGCGCTCCTCGTCCATCTTGGTGTCCGGATAGACGGAGAAGCCGAGCCAGCAGCCGCTGTCCCTGGCCTCCTTGACGGTGGTCTCGTTGAGGTGGTCGACGAGGACCCGGTCCGGCGCCAGTGCGGACTCCCGGACGACGTCGAGGGTGCGGCGCAGCCCGGCGAGTTTGTCGCGGTGCGGGGTGTGCACGAGGGCGGGCAGGCCGTGATCGGCGGCGAGCTGGAGCTGCGCGGCGAGGGCGGTGTCCTCCGCCGGGGTCATGGAGTCGTAGCCGATCTCTCCGACCGCCACGACGTTGTCCTTGACGAGATACCGGGGCAGTTCGTCGAGGACGGGCAGGCAGCGCGGGTCGTTGGCCTCCTTGGGATTGAGGGCGATCGTGCAGTGGTGGGCGATGCCGTACTGGGCGGCGCGGAAGGGCTCCCAGCCGAGGAGGGAGTCGAAGTAGTCACGGAAGGAGGCGGGCGAGGTACGCGGCTGGCCGAGCCAGAAGGACGGCTCCACGACGGCGCGCACACCGGCGGCGTGCATGGCCTCGTAGTCGTCGGTGGTGCGGGACGACATGTGGATGTGGGGGTCGAAGATGCGCATCAGGACTCCTTGCCGTGGGGGTGGTCCGTGCCGGGTGTGTGGTGCACGGACTCGGTCAGGTCCAGGACGCGGTACAGGTCCTCGGGGGCGGTGCGGCCGGCTGCGGTGCGTTCAGCGGCGTAGTCGCCCAGCATGCGGGCGAGTTCGCGGTCGCCGGCGGCGCGCCGCGGAAGGTCCGCCACGTGGTCGACGGGCACGCCGGTGAACAGGCACTTCAGCACGGCGTGGCGCCAGGCGTGGGCGGTCAGGTGCCGGGCGGCGTAGGGCCCGACAGCGGCTGCGAGGAGCCGGGTGTCGTTGGTGCGCAGGGCGTCCTCGACCAGTGGGAGGGCGTCCGGGCCGGAGACGAGGTGGGGCAGGGCGTGCAGTACGGCTCGGCGTTCGTCGGCGGTGCCCTGGAAGTACACCCGGGTGAGGGCGTCGGTGCCGGCACGGGCCGCGTCCAGGATGAGGACGCGTGCGGCGTCGGCGTGGGCGGGGCCGCAGCGCCGGGCCGCTTCGGCGAGGCGTAGTTCCCAGACGGAGATGGGTCCGTGGAGGCCGGGGTGGGCGGCGGCCTCGTCGAGGGCGTGGTCGAGCCAGGTGCGGGCGTCAGGGTCGAGGCGGCTGGTGAGGTGTCGGCGCAGGTCGCGAAGGGAGGGGGTGAGGATGCTGCCAGGGGTGGTTCGGCCGGTGTGGGGGCTGGTGCCCGGGGCATCATGGGTTCTTCCGGTGCTCGCCGCGGGGATGGCGCGGGGGTGGGTCATCTGCTGCTCCCTTCGGGGGTGGTGGAGGGAGCGCCGTGGGGTGGCGCGGCCTGCCGGCGGGGCGGAGCGGAAGCAGGGGCAGCGGTGGCCGCGGTCCGCTCGGCGTGGCGGAGGAAGGGGAGGGAGTGGGCGGCGAAGTGCGGGCCGGCATGGGAGTGGCGGGGCAGTTCGACGACGGTCAGTCCCTGGTAGCCGGTGGCGGCGAGGGCCGCCAGGACGGGCGGGAAGTCGATCTCTCCGTCTCCGAAGGGGAGGTGCTCGTGGACGCCGCGCCGCATGTCCTCGATCTGGACGTGTCGCAGCCAGGGGGCGACGGTCCGCACGCAGTCGGCCGGTGCGAGGGGTTCGAGGCACTGGCAGTGTCCGATGTCCAGGGTGAGGCCGAGGGCTTCGGGGTCGCCGAGGGCTCCGCGCAAGTGGTGGAAGTCGGCCAGGGTGGCCAGGAGGTGGCCCGGTTCGGGTTCGACGGCGAGCGGGACACCTGCGCGGGCGGCTGCGTCCAAAACGGGGGTCAGGGCCTCGGTGAGGCGTTTCCACGCGATGTCCGTGGCGGTGCCCTGCGGGACGGTTCCGCTGAAGCAGTGGACCGCGTGCGCGCCGAGGTCGGCGGCGACCCTGACGGCCCGCAGGAGGAGGTCGGCGCGGCGGGCCCGGTCTTCGGGGTCCGGGTCCAGCAGGGACGGGCCGTGCTTGCGGCGCGGGTCGAGCACATAGCGGGCACCGGTCTCGACGGTGACGCCCAGCCCGAGTGTGCCCAGCCGGTGCGCGACCCGGCGGGTGCGGGCGGCGAGGTCGGGTGCGAGCGGGTCGAGGTGCATGTGGTCGAGGGTCAGGCCGACGCCGTCGTAGCCGAGGTCTGCGAGGAGGGCGAGGGCGTCGTCGAGCCGGAGGTCGGCGAGGCCGTTGGTGCCGTAGCCGAAGCGGAGGTCGGGGGCGGCGCCGATCCGGTTCTCGGGGGCGTCGGCTTCGGAGCTCATGTGACGCTCACCTTCTTCGCGAAGCGGGCTCCGAGGGGCGCGAGGGCCGTGATGAGGAGGGCGGTGGCGGTGCCCCTGGAGCGGGCGGCGAGGGTGGCCTGCAGGGGAATGGTGGCGCGGATGCCGGCCCCGACGGCGCGCTGGGTGAGAGGGGGTGAGGGGTTCAGGGTGGCGTGGAAATAGGGGCGGGCGGTCGTCGCGGCGTAGACGGCGCCGAGGGCGGTGGTGAGCAGCACCCCCGGCTCGGGGTCTGGCCACCGGGCCGGCCGGAGGCCTGTCCGGGCGCGCGGGGTCGCATGCCTGCGGCCGTCGGCCGGGGTGCCGGGGCGGCGGGTGACCAGTCGGGTGAGCAGCGTGGTCGTGGCGAGGGCCGCCAGCGGAGGCAGGTGCGGGCCGCCCTGTGCTTCCTGGCGGGAGACGGTGGTGACGGCCAGCGTGTGGGTGCCGAGGAGGGCGGCGGAGGGCAGGGCCTCCCGGGTCCGGCCGGTGGTGGCCGCGGCTCCCAGGAGCAGGTCCAGGCTCCGGGCGGTGCCCATGGCCAGGGGGCCGGCGGGCGTGCGTTTCAGGCCCAGGTCGTAGGCCCAGACTGTCGCGGCCAGGGGTGCGGCGACAGCGAGGGCGGGCCGGCCGGCGCGGGCGGCCAGGGCCAGCCCGGCCCCGGTGAGGGCTCCGGCCGCGGTGAGGGCGGCGGTGGGGCGGATGCGGCCTGAGGGCAGGGGGCGGTGCGGGCGTTCGACGGCGTCGACGTCGCGGTCGGCCCAGTCGTTGAGGGCCATGCCGGCCTCGTACAGGCAGAGGGAGGAGGCGATGGCGAGCAGGGTGCGGGATGTGGGACGTGCGCCGGATGCCGCCGTTCCGGCCAGGGCGTCCCCGGGGACGGTGAACAGGGCGGGCAGCCGCAGGAGTTCGGCCCAGGCGCGGACGCGGTGCCGGCCGGGGCTGCCGGTGCGTGTGTGGGGAGCTGGGCCGGCGGCGGTGTCTCCCGGGGTGGCTGCGGGAAATCCGTCGGGGCGGCCGCCAGGGCGCTCGCGCGGCGTCACAGGGCTCCGCCTGACTCCTCGGTGTCCCTCACCGGCCGTGTGCCGCGGCCCTCCGGGTCGCCCGGCCCGAGGCCACGCCCGAACCGGATCAGTTCCTCGTACTGCTCGGACAGGCCCGACGGCCCGTTCCCCACCGGGTCCTTGAAGTAGAAGCCGAGCGCTCCGAGGGGGCCGGACAGCCCTGCCTGGTGGGCGCGGGCGGTCAGGCGGGCCAGGTCCAGCACCAGGGGCGCGGCCAGAGCCGAGTCGCAGCCCTGCCAGGTGGTCTGGAGGATCATGCGGGTGCCGAGGAAGCCGTCGAAGGCGATGTGGTCCCAGGCGGTCTTCCAGTCGCCGAGGGCGGGCACGTCGTCGATGTGGACCTGACCCTCGGGGACAGTACCGAGGGTGTCGGCGAGGACGCGTTCCTTGCCGGCGTTCTTCGCCGCCGCGGCGGCCGGGTCGGCGAGGGCGGCGCCGTCGCCGCCGCCGAGCAGGTTCGTGCCGGACCAGGCCCGGACCCTCAGGGCCCGCTGGGCGAACATCGGGCCGAGCACGGCCCGCAGGAGCGTCTGTCCGGTCTTGCCGTCCCGCCCGGCGTGGGGCAGGCCACTGTCCTCGGCCTCGCGGGCGGCGACCGGGTGGTGCATGCCCTCGGAGGGGGTGAAGTTGACGTAGGGGCAGCCCGCGCGCAGGGCGGCCAGGGCGTAGAGGGTGCTGGCCGGCAGCGGGGCGCCGGACCCCTGGGAGGCGGGTTCGGTGGAGGCGACGTTCACGACCACGGCCCGCTCCAGCTCGTGGCGGTGCAGGAAGTCGCGCAGGTCGTCGGTGAAGGCCGTGACCAGTTCGGCCTCGGTCCTGGTGTCCCCGGCGGTGGGCCCGCCGGGCCTGATCTCCCGGTCGGCGGCGGCAAGTTCGGCGGTGACGGCGGTGGCCACGCCGGGTGGGAGGACGCCGCCGGCGGTGAGGGTCTCGGCGCGTTTGGGCAGCGGGCAGTCGAGGGTGTCGTGCCCGCCGAAGACGAGGTCGGTCAGTGCGGGCAGGCCGCTGTCGGTGAACGCGGGTGCCTCGGTGACCATGCCGGTGGGCGGGTGCAGTCCGGCGGCGACGGCGGCGCACCCCGTGACGACGGTGGTGGCGACGGAGCCGCGGGCTCCGATCAGCCACACCCCCACACGCGGTCGGGAGAGGGACGCGGACATGGGCAGCCTCCTGATCGTGCGCGAGCCACGGGGGGAGCGGGACGGGGACGGCGGGCGGGGGTCCGGCGTCCCCCGCCCGCCGCCGTTCACTGACCCTGGACGGGCAGTTCCTTCAGCTGGATGTTGCGGAAGGAGACCTGGTCGTCGGCGCCGTGGTTCTGCAGGCCGATGTAGCCGTCGGTCAGGCTCCGCTCGGGGTTCTTGTTGGTGAAGTCGTTGATCCTGACTCCGTTGAGGAACACCTGGAGGCGTTCGCCCTGGACCTTGATCTCGTAGGAGTTCCACTGGCCGGGCGGCCGCAGGACCTGGTCGCGGGCCTTGATGTTCGCCGACTTGAACGAGTAGACGGAGCCCGTGGTGCGCTCGGGCGCGTCCGTGGCGTCGATCTGGATCTCGTAGCCCTTGTTCACCGCGGACCAGGGGTCGTCGGAGGCGGGGAAGCCCACGAAGATCCCGGAGTTGTCGTCGCCCTGCATCCTCCAGTCGAGCTTGAGGGAGTACGACTTCAGCTCCTTGGCCTGGTACCAGAGCAGGCCCATGCCGCCCTCGGTCTCCAGGGTGCCGTCCTTGACGTTGAACGTGCCGGGGCCGGCCTGCTTCCAGCCGTCCAGGGTCCGGCCGTTGAAGATCTTCCGGTAGTCCTTGCCCGGCTTGCAGTCCGCCTTCACCTGGCCGGTGGCGTACTGCAGGCCGCCGAGCAGGTGGGCGCGGAAGGCGGTGTCGGCGTAGGACTCCTTGGTGTGGCCGCCGCCGGTGTAGAAGGACCGGCCGCCTCCGTAGCTCTGGCACCAGGCGATCGGGTGGTCGCCCTTCATGGTGCCGCCCTGGTAGGTGGTCTCGTCCAGGGTGGCGAGGACCTTGGCCTTCTCCCGCGGGTTGGTGCGGTAGTTGTACCACTCGTCGGTGCGTTCCCAGGCGTCGTCCAGGTGCGCGGTCGACGGGTGGTCGTGGTCCTCGACGCGGACGGTGGCCTTCTGGATGGCAGGGTGGGACTGGAAGTAGGCGCCGACGAGGCCGCCGTAGAACTCCCAGTCGTACTCGGTGTCGGCGGCCGCGTGGATGCCCATGTAGCCACCACCGCCTGCCACATAGTCCTCGAAGGCCTTCTGCTGCTCGGCGTTGAGGACGTCGCCGGTGGTGGAAAGGAAGGCCACCGCGTCGTACTTGGCGAGGTTGGTCGTGGTGAACTGGCGTGCTTCCTCGGTGGCGTCGACGGTGATGCCGGCCGGGCCGCCGAGCTCCTTCAGGGCGGTGATGCCCGCCGGGATGGAATCGTGCCGGAAGCCGGCCGTCTTGGAGAAGACCAGGACCTTCTTGCCACCCTTGAACGGCTCCTTGGAGAACTCGAAGTCGTCCACGTCGTACAGCGCGCCTTCGCCGCCCTTGAAGACCAGGTAAATGTCGGTGGTCTTCTTCGGCAGCGAGCGCAGCGGCACGTCGATGTTCTGGAAGGTCTCCCAGCCGCCGGTCGGCGGGATGTGGGCCGAGCCGTGCAGGGGTCCGTCGGGCGAGCCGGTGCGCAGTTCGACGAAGCCGCCCGCGCCGCCGGAGGAGGCCCGTACGGTCATCTTCTTCTCTCCGTCGAACCGGTAGGGGCTGAAGGAGATCCAGTCGCCGTCGTGGATGTCGCCGACGGTCTTGCCGCCGTTGGCGCCGGTCTTGGTGATGACCGAGACGCCCGACTGGGCGGTGAAGTGCTCGCCCTGGCGGTGCAGCGGCTGGAGCACGGTGCGGGCGGTGCCGGGCAGGGCCTCCTGGCCGCTTGCCCCGCCGTCGGTGTAGCTCGCGCCGACGACGCCGTAGATGTTGGCGTTGGGGTCGTGGCCGCCGTCACCGGGGGGCGGGGTCAGAGTGCCCTCGCAGCCCATCTCGCTGGTCAGTTCGTGGGCGTGGGAGTCGTGGCCGAGGCTGTAGGTGACCTTGACCTTGGAGCAGTCGACGGTCTCCTCGGGGTCGGTGACCTTCACCCTGAACGGGACGGGCCTGCCGAAGGCGGCCATGCTGCCGTTGCCCGGGGTTTCGATCGTCACCTTCGGCTCGGTGTTGCCGACGACGATGCGGACGCTGGCGTTGCCGGTGTTGCCCTCGGGGTCCTTGGCGGTGAAGGTGGCGCTGTAGGTGCCGACCTTCTTGTACTTGTGGGTGGGGTTGAGGCCCTCGCCCTTGGTGCCGTCGCCGAAGTCCCAGCTGTAGGTGAGACCCGTGGAGTCTGCGTCCTTGGCGGAGGCGGTGAACGTGACCTTCAGTCCGGCCGCGCCGGACGTCTTGTCGGCGCTCACCTCCGCGATCGGCGAGAAGCCGTCCTCGGCGTTCTCGATCCGGTACAGCGCGGAGTCCTTGTCGCCCTGGAACCAGGAGAGGCCGTAGTCGAGGACGTAGAGGGCGCCGTCCGGGCCGAACTCCATGTCCATGATCTGGGTGCCGGTCCACGGGAAGTCGTTGATCTTCGCGACGGACCCGTCCGCGTTCTGCTCGATGCGCTTGATCCAGCGACGCCCGAACTCACCGGCGAAGAAGTCGCCGTCGTAGGCCTCGGGGAACTTCACACCGGAGTTCAGCTCGGGGTCGTAGCGGTAGACCGGGCCGCCCATCGGGGACTCGGAGCCGCTGCCGAACTCGGGCACGGAGCCGCCGTCGTACGGGATCCAGGCGGCCTGCGCGGGCGGCAGGTCGGTGAGGCCCGTGTTGTGCGGGGAGGTGTTCTTCGGGGCGTCGCAGTCGAACGTCTCGCCGGACTCCTTGGTGGCGAAGTCGTAGTCGACGTAAGGGTCGTTGTCGCCGGTGCAGAAGGGCCAGCCGAAGTTGGCGGCCTTGGTGACCTTGGCGAACTCGACCTGTCCGCCCGGGCCGCGCTTGGGGTCGGCGGCGCCGGCGTCGGGGCCGTAGTCGCCGACGTAGACGGTGCCGGTCTTGTCGTCGACGCTCATGCGGAAGGGGTTGCGGAAGCCCATCGCGTAGATCTCGGGACGGGTCCGGTCGGTGCCGGGGGCGAAGAGGTTGCCCTCCGGGACGGTGTAGGACCCGTCCTCGGCGACCTTGATGCGCAGGATCTTGCCGCGCAGGTCGTTGGTGTTGCCGGCGCTGCGGCGGGCGTCGAAGGCCGGGTTGCGGTTCGGCCGGTCGTCGATCGGGGTGTAGCCGTCGGAGGCGAAGGGGTTGGTGTCGTCGCCGGTCGACAGGTAGAGGTTGCCGTCCTTGTCGAAGTCGATGTCGCCGCCGACGTGGCAGCAGGTGCCCCGGGAGGCGGAGACGTCCAGGACCTTCTTCTCGCTGGCCAGGTTCAGCGTGCCGTTGGCGTTGAGGACGAAGCGGGAGAGGCGGTTGACGCCGTCGAACTTCTTGAAGTCGTCGGCGGTGCCGGTCTCCGGGGCGTCGCCCGCCGGGGTGTCGAGGGGCGGGGCGTAGTACAGATAGATCGCCCGGTTGTTCTTGAAGTCCGGGTCGATGCCGACGCCCTGGAGACCTTCCTCGTCGTGGCTGTACACGTCGAGTTTGCCGGCGATCTTGGTGACGCCGCCCTGGTCGGTGAGGCGCAGCGTGCCGTCGCGTGAGGTGTGCAGGACGCTGCGGTCCGGGAGGACGGCGAGCGACATGGGTTCGCCGGTCTCGGGTTCGCCTTTGGCGAGTGGTACCTGCTGGAACTGGCCCTCGGCGGCCGCCGGTTCGTCGTGTTCCGGGTGCCCGGGGTGGGCGCCGGCGACGGTGGCGGGGGTTCCGACGGCGAGAAGCAGGCCGGTGAACAGGGCGACGGTGGTGCGAAGTCCGGTACGCCTGGGGATGCGGGTGCTTCCGGGTCTGGTTCTGTGCACGAAGTCCCTCCGGGAACGGGGTGGGCCGTACGGGGTGGGTGCGAAGCGTGCGGTGCGGGCGCCGGGGTGCGCCGTCACCCCGGAGGTGTGGGTGCCGTGCCTTGAGCGGGTCACGGCAGGTCGGAAGGTGAGCTGGTGGTTCAGCTGTTGAACGCGGCGTCGAAGGACGCGGTGGGTGGTTCGAAGTCGAAGGCCTTGAGCCGGGTCAGCGCTTCGGGCGCCCCTTGGAGCCGGTCCATGCCGGCGTCCTCCCACTCGACGGAGACCGGGCCCGTGTAGTCGATGGAGCGCAGCATGCGGAAGACGTCCTCCCAGGGGACGTCGCCGTGCCCGGCGGATACGAAGTCCCAGCCGCGCCGCGGGTCGCCCCAGGGCAGGTGGGAGCCGAGCCGGCCGTTGCGTCCGTCGAGGCGCTTGCGGGCCTCTTTGCAGTCGACGTGGTAGATCCGGTCGCGGAAGTCCCAGAGGAAGCCGACCGGATCGAGGTCCTGCCACACGAAGTGCGAAGGGTCGAAGTTGAGGCCGAAGGCGGGGCGCCGGCCGACGGCTTCCAGGGCGCGCTGCGTGGTCCAGTAGTCGTAGGCGATCTCGCTGGGGTGGACCTCGTGTGCGAACCGCACGCCCTCGGCGTCGAAGACGTCGAGGATCGGGTTCCAGCGGTCGGCGAAGTCCTGGTAGCCGCGTTCGATCATCGTCTCGGGCGCGGGCGGGAACATGGCGACCAGGTGCCAGATGGCGGAGCCGGTGAACCCGATGACGGTGTTCACGCCGAAGGCGGCCGCAGCCCGGGCGGTGTCCTTCATGCGCTCGGCGGCGCGCTGCCGGACACCCTCCGGGTCTCCGTCGCCCCACACCTCTCCCGGCACGATGGCCTGGTGGCGTTCGTCGATGATGGCGTCGCAGACCGCCTGGCCCACCAGGTGGTTGGAGATGGCCCAGCACTTCAGGCCGTACTTGTCGAGCAGGGCCCGGCGGCCGTCCAGGTACGACGGGTCGGCGAGTGCCTTGTCGACTTCGAAGTGGTCGCCCCAGCAGGCGAGTTCGAGGCCGTCGTAGCCGAAGTCGCGGGCCAGGCGGCAGACCTCCTCCAGGGGCAGGTCCGCCCACTGGCCGGTGAAGAGCGTGAAGGTGCGGGGCATCGGAACAGGCCCTCCTCAGACCGCGATCGGCGTGTAGACGGAGTTCTTCTCGGCGCTCTCCTCGACAGCGGCGAGCACGCGCTGCACCTGGAGCCCGTCGGTGAAGGACGGCTCCGGTCGGCGTCCCTCGGCGATGGTGTGGACGAGGTCGCGGGCCTGGTGGACGAAGGTGTGCTCGTAGCCGAGGCCGTGGCCGGGCGGCCACCAGGCGTCCAGGTAGGGGTGGTCGGGTTCGGTGACGAGGATCCGGCGGAAGCCCGCCTCCGCGCCGGGCGTGGTGGCGTCGTGGAAGGACAGCTCGTTGAGCCGCTCCAGGTCGAAGGCGAGCGAGCCGCGCTCCCCGTTGACTTCGATGCGCAGGGCGTTCTTGCGGCCGGTGGCGTAGCGGGTGGCCTCGAAGGAGGCGAGGGCGCCGGAGGGGAAGCGGGCCGTGAAGAGGGCGGCGTCGTCGACGGTGACCAGCCCGGTGCCGGCGGAGGTGACGGCGGACAGCCCGCTCGTGGCGCCGGTGGGCAGGGGCCTCTCCCGTACGAAGGTCTCCGTGAGCGCGGAGACGCCTGCCAGCGGCTCCCCCACCAGGTACTGCGCGAGGTCGACGATGTGCGCGCCGAGGTCGCCCAGCGAGCCCGACCCGGCCTGCTCCCTGCGCAGCCGCCAGGTCAGCGGGAACCGCGGGTCGACCAGCCAGTCCTGGAGGTACGTCACGCGCACGTGCCTGAGCCTGCCCAGACGGCCCTCGGCGATCATGCGGCGGGCCTGCGCGGTGGCGGGCACCCGGCGGTAGTTGAAGCCGACCATCGCCACCTGGCCGCGCGCGTGGGCCTCCTCGGCGGCCCGCGCCATCGAGGTGGCCTCCTCGACGGTGTTGGCCAGGGGCTTCTCGCACAGGACGTGCTTGCCCGCGGCCAGCGCGGCCAGGGCGATCTCGGCGTGGCTGTCGCCGGGGGTGCAGATGTCGACGAGGTCGACGTCGTCCCGTTCGACGAGGGCCCGCCAGTCGGTCTCGGTGGACTCCCAGCCGTGCCGGTCGGCCGCGGCCCGGACGGCGGCGGCGTCCCGGCCGCAGATCACGGCCTGCACGGGGTTCAGCGGCAGGTCGAAGACGCGGCCCGCGGTGCGCCAGCCCTGGGAGTGGGCTGCGCCCATGAAGGCGTAGCCCACCATCCCCACGCGCAGGGGTGGCTTGCCTTTCTCGGTCCCTTCCGACTGCTGCTGCGGCTGTCCCATACGGGTGTCCTCCTCGTCCTGGTCGGGGTGGCGCACGTGGGGGGTGCGGGGTGGCTCACTTGAAGCCGGTGGACATGTACTGGTCGACGTTGGTCTTGTCGACGACGGCCGAGTAGAGGGTCAGGGACGACGGGATCTCGAACTCGGCGAGGCCCCCGATGCCCTTGCTCTGGCCGAGGGCGCGGGCCAGGTCGATGGCGGAGGCGGCCATGGTCGGCGGGTACAGCACGGTCGCCTTGAGGACACCGTCGTCCTGCTTGATGGCCTGGAACGCGGAGAGCGCGCCGGCGCCGCCGACCATCAGGAAGTCGTCGCGCCCGGCCTGCTCGATGGCGCGGAGCGCGCCGACGCCCTGGTCGTCGTCGTGGTTCCACAGCGCGTCGAACTTCGACTGGGCCTGGAGCAGCTGCGCCATCTTGGCCTGCCCGGACTCGACGGTGAACTCGGCGGCCTGCCGGGCGACCTTCTTGACGTTGGGGTAGTTCTTCAGGGCGTCGTCGAAGCCCTGGGTGCGCTGCTTGGTGAGCTCCAGGTTGTCCAGGCCCGCCAGTTCGATGACACGGGCGCCGGAC
Source organism: Streptomyces sp. NPDC101110 (assembly GCF_044759525.1). Taxonomy (NCBI): domain Bacteria; kingdom Bacillati; phylum Actinomycetota; class Actinomycetes; order Kitasatosporales; family Streptomycetaceae; genus Streptomyces; species Streptomyces sp. NPDC101110. The sequence goes on from NZ_JBIVZM010000006.1 coordinate 154,179, forward strand.
TTTCCCTTGAGTTTCTCGCCGATGTAGTGCCCGGCGTTGAGGCCCATGCCGTAGTTGTCGCCGCCGATCCAGCAGCGGTACGCCTGCGGGGAGTTGAAGATCCGGTCGAGGTTGACGACCGGGATGCCGGCCCGCATGGCCTTCAGGCCGACCTGGGTGAGGGCCTTGCCGTCGGCGGGCAGCACGACCAGGACGTCGACCTTCTTGTTGATGAGGGTCTCGATCTGGCCGATCTGCTGGGCGGTGTCGTTGGAACCCTCGGTGATCTCCAGGGTGACGTCGGAGTACTTCTCGGCGCGGCTCTTGGCGTTGTCGTTGATGGCGTTGAGCCAGCCGTGGTCGGCCTGCGGTCCGGCGAAGCCGATGGTGACCTGCTTGCCGGGCTTGTCGTCGGCGGCGGGCTGGTCGTTGCCGGCCGGCTCGTCCTCGGCTTCGGACGGCTCGTTGCTCGTGCACCCCGTGAGAAGGGCACCGGCGGAGACGGCGGCGGCCCCGAAGAGCAGCCCTCTGCGGCTCGTGATCTCTGGCATGGCGGTCAACCCTTTCCTCAGGTCGTGCTCGCGGTACGGCGCTGGACCAGCACGGCGGCGACGATGATCGCGCCCTTGGCGATCTGCTGGACGTCGCTCTGCAGGTTGTTCAGGGCGAAGATGTTGGTGATCGTGAAGAAGATCAGGACGCCGAGCACGGAGCCGGTGATGGTGCCCCGGCCACCGGTGAGCAGGGTGCCGCCGATGATCGCGGCGGCGATGGCGTCGAGTTCGTACAGGTTGCCGTTGGTGTTCTGGCCTGAGCCGGACAGGACGATGAGGAGGAAGGCCGCGATGCCGCAGCACAGCCCGGACAGCAGATAGAGGTAGAGCCGCTGGCGGCGGACGTCGATGCCGGCGAGCCGGGCCGCCTCCGGGTTGCCCCCGACGGCGACCGTGCGGCGGCCGAAGGTGGTGCGGTTGAGCACCAGCCAGCCGATGACCGTCACGACGGCGAACACCAGGACCAGGGGCGGGATGCCGAGGACGTAGGCGTCACGCTCCCCCAGGTCGAGGACGGACGGCACGGTGACGATCTGCGTCTTGCCGTCGGTGATCTGCAGGGCGAGGCCACGGGCGGAGGCCAGCATGGCGAGGGTGGCGATGAACGGCACCATCGAGCCGTAGGCGATGAGCACCCCGTTGACCAGGCCGCAGCCGACGCCGACGACGATCGCCGTGAAGAGGATGCCCGCGAAGCCGTACTCCTGGGTGGCGACCGTGGTCGCCCACACCGAGGCGAGGGCGACGATCGCGCCGACCGACAGGTCGATGCCGCCGGAGACGATGACGAAGGTCATGCCGACGGTGACGACGCCGACCACGGAGGCCTGGGTGAGGACCAATTGCAGGTTACGGGTGTCGAGGAACTCGTCGGGCTTGGTGATGCCGCCGACGACGATCAGCGCGGCGAGCACGCCGAGCAAGGAGAGGGTGCGGACGTCGGCGCGGGCCAGCAGGCCGCGCCAGGCCGGGGGCCGGACCTCGGGCACCTTCGCGGTGCTGTCCCGTGGCGGGGAGACGGGCTGCGTCATGACGCCGGGCTTCCTTCCATGACCAGGTCGAGTACGCGGTGTTCGTCGAGTTCGCGCGCGGGTGCCGTGTGGACGACCCGGCCCTCGCGCAGCACCAGCACGCGGTCGGCGAGGCCGAGCACCTCGGGCACCTCGCTGGAGACCAGCAGGACGGCGAGGCCTTCGTCGGCGAGCCGGCGGATGACCGCGTAGAGCTCGGCGCGAGCGCCCACGTCGACACCGCGGGTGGGTTCGTCGAGCAGCAGCACCTTGCAGCCGCGCAGGAGCCAGCGGGCCAGGACTGCCTTCTGCTGGTTGCCGCCGGACAGGGTGCGCACCGGCACGGCCGGGTTGTCGGGCCGCAGCGACAGCTCGCGGGTGGCGGCCCGGGCGGCGCCGAGTTCGGCGCCCCGGTCGATCCAGCCGCCGCGTGCGAAGCGGGACATGGAGGAGACCGACACGTTGCGGGTGACGGACTCCAGCATCAGCAGGGCCTGCGCCTTGCGTTCCTCGGGGGCGAGCCCGAGTCCGGCCCGGACGGCGGCCCTTACGCTCCCCGGCTTGAGGGTCCGGCCGCCGACCCGCACCTGACCGGTGGCCGGTTTGCGGGCGCCGTAGACGGTCTCCAGGATCTCGGAGCGGCCCGAGCCGACGAGTCCGGCGAGGCCGACGATCTCGCCCGGCCGGACCTCCAGGTCGAGCGGCTCGAATTCGCCCTGCCTGGACAGCCCTTGGACGGTCAGCACGGGTTCGCCGGGCGGCGGGGAGAGGGGGCGGCCGGGGAAGACGTACTCGACGTTGCGGCCCGTCATCAGGGCGACGACCTCGCGGGTCGGCGTCGATCTCGCCGGGAGCCCGTTCGCCACGGCCCGTCCGTCCTTCAGGACGGTCACCCGGTCGCCGATCCGGCGGATCTCCTCCAGTCGGTGCGAGATGTAGACGACGGCGACTCCGGCGGCGGTCAGATCACCGACGATGCGGAACAGGTTGTCGACCTCGTCCGGGTCGAGAGCGGCGGACGGCTCGTCCATCACGATGAGCCGCACGTCGTGGGAGAGCGCCCGCGCCATGGACACGATCTGCTGCTGCGCGGCCGACAGTTGTCCCACGAGCCGGGCGGGATCGATCTCGGCATGACCGAGTCGCTTCAGCAGTGCGGCCGTCGACGCCTTGGCCGTCCTGCCGCGGACGACGAAGCCCGCGGTGGTCGGCTCGTGCCCGAGATGAACGTTCTCGGCGACCGACAGGTGCTCCACCAGGTCGAGTTCCTGGTAGATGGTGGCGATGCCGAGACGCATCGCGTTGATCGGCGAGCGGAGGGTGACCTCCTCGCCGCGCCAGCGGATGCTTCCGGTGTCGGGCTGGTGGGCGCCGGCCAGCACCTTGATGAGGGTGGACTTGCCAGCGCCGTTCTGGCCGAGGAGACAGTGCACCTCACCGGCCTGGACGTCCAGGTCGACTCCGTCCAGGGCCCGGACTCCGGGGAACGACTTGGTGATGCCGGACATGCTGAGCAGCGGTGGTTCTGGTGCCATGCGAATTCCCCTTGGCGGGCGTGCGGGCCGGTTTCAGGGCAGGGCAGAGCAGGGCGCTGTGCAGAGGGAGCCGTGCTGTCGTGAAGGACTACGCGGGTGAGAACAGGTGGTCGCTGATGAGCCGGGCCGCGCCGATCACTCCGGCGGTGGGACCCAACTCCCCGAGGACGATGGGGAGGTTGCCGGTCGCCAGCGGCAACGACTGGCGGTAGACCTGGGTGCGGATCGCGGCGAGCAGGGTGTGGCCGAGGCCGGTCACCCCGCCGCCGATCACCACCAGGCCCGGGTTGAAGAAGCTGACCAGGCCGGCGATGACCTGGCCGGTGCGGTTGCCGCCCTCGCGGATCAGATCGAGGGCGGTGGCGTCACCGGCTGCGGCCGCGGCGGCGACGTCCACGGCGGTGAGTGCGCCGTCGGTGTCCAGCCGCGAGGCCAGTTCGGCGGAGAGCCCCTGCTGGGCGGCTTCCGTCGCGTCTCGGGCCAGGGCCGCTCCGCTGAAGTGGGCCTCCAGGCAGCCCCGGTTGCCGCAGGCACAGGGGCGGCCGTCGGGGACGGCCTGGATGTGCCCGATGTCGCCGGCGCTGCCCGTCGTGCCGCGGTAGACCTCACCGCCGACGACGATGCCGCAGCCGATGCCGGTGCCGATCTTGACGCAGAGGAAGTCGGCGACGGTACGGGCGACGCCCGCGTGCTGCTCCCCCATCGCCATGAGGTTGACGTCGTTGTCGACCATGACCGGGCAGCCGAGTTCCTGGCTGAGTGCCTCCCGCACGGGGAAGCCGTCCCAGCCGGGCATGATCGGCGGTGCGACCGGGATGCCCTCGGGGAAGCGGACGGGGCCCGGGACACCGATGCCGGCGCCGTCGAACCCCTCCGCGAGCCCGGACACCCTCAGCTTCGCGGCCATGGCCAGGACCTGCTCGAAGACCGCGACGGGCCCTTCGCGCACGTCCATGGGCTGGGTGAGGTGCCCGAGTGTCTCCAGCTCGGCGTTGGTGACGGCGACGTCGACCGAGGTCGCGCCGATGTCGACGCCGAGGAAGCGGAGTTCGGGGTTGAGCCGGATGTTGTGGGAACGGCGGCCCCCGCGCGAAGCGGCGAGTCCGTCGGCCACGACCAGCCCCGTCTCCAGCAGCCGGTCCACCTCCACGGCGAGCTTGGACCGCGAGAGGTCGACCTGGTCGCCCAACTGGGCACGGGAGTTGGGGCCGCCGTCACGCAACAGCTTGAGCAGTCGGGCCTGGTGGGCGTTTCCGGGTCGTGCGGTCATACGTCTCACGAGCCCCTCCCCGCCTCGATCGGCCTGCGCGCGCCGGTTTTCCGCCACCTCGGTGGCTTGCTTTCGGAGGGAACGTAGCAGCGGCTGCCGGGAGTGGGAAGAAGTCGCGCAGAGATTGCCCCCTACTTTCTCCACTCGCAGGACAAAGCCGTGGCGAAGGGTGCCCTGCCTCGCAGCGGGGCGAGGTGGCACCACGAAGCCCCGGAGCTACGGAACCCCGGGGCTTCGGACCTGCAGACCTACGGACCTACGGCCTACGGGCCTACGGGCCTACGGGCCCGTGGAGGAGCTACACAGCTACACAGCCACGAAGCCACGAGGCCACGAAGCTACGAGCGGGAACGCGCGTGATACGACCGCCGCGTGTGCTCGGTGTGTTCGCGCATCAGCCGGGTGGCGCGCTGTTCGTCCCGGTCGGCGACCGCGGCGATCAGTTCGCGGTGCTCGATCCAGGACTGGTGGCCGCGCCGGCGGGCCACCGGCGTGTAGTACCAGCGCACGCGCCGGTCGACCTGGGCGGCGAGTTCGGCCAGGACCGCGTTGCCGGCGAGCTCCATGATCTTGGCGTGGAAGCGGGCGTTCATGGCGACGGCCGCGTCCACGTCGTCGGCGTCGACGGCCTTCTCGCCCTCCGCGCACAGCGCTTCGAGCGCGGCGATGCCCGCGCTGTCGGCGTTGGCCGCCGCGAGCCGGGCAGCCTCGGCCTCCAGGAGCGTACGGACCGTGAGGAGCTGGTCGGCCTCCTCCTCCGTCGGCTCGTGCACGAACGCGCCCTGGGCGGGCCGCAGATCGACCCACCCCTCGGTGTTGAGCCGCTGCAGCGCCTCGCGCACCGGCTGCCGGGAGACGCCGAGGTGCCCGGCGAGTTCGCTCTCGACGAGGTGCTGGCCGGGCTGGAGCGCACGGGTGGTGATGAGTTCGAGCAGTGCCTCGTAGACACGGTCGCGCAGCGGACCCGGGCGTTCCAGCTTGGGTACCGCCCCCTGGGGCAGGCCTGTCGACAGCATCGCGGTCCCCCTCCTCGGCAGGGCCGTGCACAGCGCGGCGCGAACCGGTATCGCCGCAGAGTCAGTATTGATTGTCTTTCGTCTACAGTCTACGGCGCACAAGGGGCAGGTTTTCGGGGAGTTGACCGCGTCACACCCCGGGGCAGGGCCGGGTCACGACGCCCAGCCGCTCACGGGCAGCGCACGACCTGCCCGGCGTAGGACAGGTTGCCGCCGAAGCCGAACAGCAGCACCGGGTCGCCCGTGGTGAGCGAGCCCTGCTCGACCAGCTTCGAGAAGGCCAGCGGGATGCTCGCGGCCGAGGTGTTGCCGGACTCGGTGACATCGCGCGCGACGACCGCGTTGACGGCGCCGATCTTCTGCGCCAGAGGTTCGATGATGCGCAGGTTCGCCTGGTGCAGCACCACTCCGGCGAGGTCGGCCGGCTCCAGCCCGGCCCGCTCGCAGGCCCGGCGGGCGATGGGCGGGAGCTGAGTGGTGGCCCAACGGTAGACGCTCTGGCCCTCCTGCGCGAAGCGCGGCGGGGTGCCCTCGATGCGCACCGCGTTACCCATCTCGGGCACCGAGCCCCACAGGACCGGCCCGATCGCCGGCTCGTCGGCGGCCTCCACCACCGCGGCCCCGGCCCCGTCCCCGACGAGCACGCAGGTGGTGCGGTCGCTCCAGTCGGTCACCTCGGACATCTTGTCGGCCCCGATGACCAGCACCCGGCTCGCGCCCCCCGCGCGGACGGCGTGGTCGGCGGTGGCCAGGGCGTGGGTGAAGCCGGCGCACACGACGTTGAGGTCCATGGTGGCGGCCTGCGGGATGCCCACCCGGGCCGCCACCCGGGCGGCCATGTTGGGCGAGCGGTCGACGGCGGTGGAGGTGGCGACCAGCACCAGGTCGATGTCCGCGGGGGTCAGTCCCGCCGCGGCGAGGGCCTTGGCGGCGGCATGGGCGGCCAGCTCGTCGACCGGCTCGTCGGGGCCCGCGATGTGCCGCGTGCGGATGCCCACCCGGCTCCGGATCCACTCGTCACTGGTGTCGACCAGGCCCGCCAGGTCCTCGTTGGTGAGGATTTTGGCGGGCTGGTAGTGGCCGACGGCGGCGATGCGCGAGCCGTTCATTGGGTGGATCCCCCTCGTGCCTTGGGTAGCGGATCCACCAGTCTGATCAGTGACTCACGGGTACGACGGCAGCCAAGGCGACAGGAAACGGGCGCCGGGGTTGTTCGCTTCGGTCAGGTGCTCGGACGCCCGGACACCTGTCGAGCGCCCACCCGGCGGCCCGGCCCCTGCCCGCGCCCCGGCTTCCACCCGCGTCCCGGCGCTATCCGGTGAACAGCTGCGTCGCCTTGCGGACGAGCTCGTACAGTCCGTAGGCGAGCGGTACGCCCACCCACGCCCAGGAGAGGGCGATCAGCCACCGCCGGTCCGGGCTAGGCGGATTCTGACTGCTGTCGCTCGGCATGGGCGGCCTCCTTCGGGGCGGGGGCGTGGTGGCGTGGGTCGACGGGCCGGACCAGTTCGTTGGCTACGAAGCCGACGACGAGCAGCCCGATCATGATGGCGAAGGACAGGCCGTACAGGGACGCGCCGTGCCGGCCCGCCTCCTCCTGCCGGTCGGCGATCCAGTTCACGATCAGCGGGCCGAGCACCCCGGCCGTGGACCATGCGGTGAGCAGCCGCCCATGGATGGCACCGACCTGGTACGTACCGAACAAATCCTTCAGATAGGCGGGAACCGTGGCGAATCCGCCGCCGTAGAAGGAGAGGACGACCAGGGCGCACAGGATGAACAGCGGCTTGGAGGAGTCGCCGAACAGGGCGATGAGGGCGTACATCAGGGCGCCGACGCCCAGGTAGACGCGGTAGATGTTCTTGCGGCCGATGAGGTCGGACGTCGAGGACCAGCCAATGCGGCCCGCCATGTTCGCCGCCGACAGCAGCGCGACGAATCCGGCGGCGGCTGTCACGGACACCGGGGTGGAGGTGTCGGCGAAGAAGTCCGTGATCATTGGTGCGGCCTTCTCCAGGATGCCGATACCCGCGGTGACGTTCATGCAGAGCACGATCCACAGGAGCCAGAACTGCGGGGTGCGCAGCGCCTGTTTCGCGGAGACCTGCGGGCCGGTGGGTTCGTGTCCCGCAGTTCCCCGCGCCCCTGGGGCATCCCTCGGAACCCGGACCAGAAGCACCCCCAGCAGCATGAAGACGGTGTATGACAGCCCGTGCACGAGGAAGGCGAGGGCGATGCCGGAGCTGTCGCCGCCGAACGACTCCAGCATCTGGGCCGACCACGGCGAGGCGATGAGCGCGCCGCCGCCGAAGCCCATGATGGCGATGCCGGTGGCCATGCCGGGCCGGTCCGGGAACCACTTGATCAGCGTGGAGACGGGTGAGATGTAGCCGATGCCCAGACCGATGCCGCCGACGAAGCCGTAGCCGAGGACGATCAGCCAGTACTGCTCCAGGTGCGCGCCCAGCGCGGAGAGCAGGAAGCCGGAGGAGAAGCAGAGCAGGGCGACGGTCATCGCCCAGCGCGGGCCGTTGCGCTCCACGAGGGTGCCGCCGAACGCGGCGGACAGGCCCAGCATGACGATGCCCAGCTGGAAGGGCAGCGCGCTCTGCGTGCCGCTGAGGCCGAGCGCGGACTCCAGGGGCGGCTTGAACACGCTCCAGGCGTAGGCCTGGCCGATGGAGAGATGTACGGAGAGAGCAGCGGGCGGAACGAGCCAGCGGCTCCAGCCCGGGGGCGCGACGGGGGGACTCATGAATCCCGGACGGTAGGGATCCCCAAGGGAGTTGGGAAGACGAGCCGTCGACCGTATGCGGTGAGCGGTATCCGGCATGCGCCGAACGGTCGGCGCGCGCGCCCTTGCCCACCCAACCTCCATACTGTAGACAATATTTCGTCGACATCTTCCGGTCCGAGCCGGTCTCGCTCTCCCCCCACCTCCGCGGTATCCCTCAAACCGAACGGAGCGTTCCCGTGAAAGTCGCAGTTCTCGGCGCCGGTGCCATCGGCGCCTACGTCGGCGCCGCGCTCCACCGCGCTGGTGCCGAGGTGCATCTCATCGCCCGTGGACCGCATCTGGCGGCCATGAGGCGGCACGGAGTCCGGGTGCGCAGCCCACGCGGCGACTTCACCGCGCACCCCCACGCCACCGACGACCCGGCCGAGGTAGGCCCGGTCGACCATGTCTTCCTGGGCCTGAAGGCCAACGCGTACGCGGCGTGCGGGCCGCTGATCGCGCCCTTGCTGCACGGGACGACCTCGATCGTCGCGGCCCAGAACGGCATCCCCTGGTGGTACTTCCACCGGCACGGCGGCCCGTACGACGGCCATCGTGTCGAGAGTGTCGACCCGGACGGCGCGGTCAGTGCGGTGCTGGCGCCGGAACGGGCCGTCGGCTGTGTCGTCTACGCGGCGACCGAGCTCGAAGGACCGGGCGTCGTACGTCACTTGGAGGGCACGCGGTTCTCCATCGGCGAACCGGACCGCAGCCGCTCCGCGCGCTGTCTCGACTTCAGCGAGGCCATGCAGGCGGGCGGTCTGAAGTGCCCGGTCGAGCCGGACCTGCGCGGCGACATCTGGGTCAAGCTGCTCGGCAACATCTCCTTCAACCCGATCAGCGCGCTGGCCCGCGCGACCATGCGGCAGATGTGCCTGCACGGCGGCACCCGCAAGGTCATCGAGATCATGATGACCGAGACGCTCGCGGTCGCCACGGCCCTCGGCTGCGAGGTCGGCGTCTCCATCGAGCGCCGGCTCGCCGGTGCCGAGCGGGTCGGCGACCACCGCACCTCCACGCTCCAGGACCTGGAGCGCGGCAAGCCGCTCGAACTCGACGTGCTGCTCGCGGCGGTCGTCGAACTGGCGGAGATCACCGGCGTGGAGGTGCCCACCCTGCGCACCGTGCACGCCATCTCGGACCTGCTCGCGCTGAGGAGCGCCGCATGAGGAATCGCGACCGGACCCCCACGACCTACACCCGGCTCACCCACCCGCTCGTCCGGGACTCCCGCAACGAACCGTTCCGGCGGGCCACCTGGGAGGAGGCCCTGGACCGGGCCGCCCGGGACCTCGGGCGCAACCGCGGCGCCTTCGGCATGTTCAGCTGTGCCCGCGCCACCAACGAGATGAACTACGTGGCGCAGAAGTTCGCCCGGGTCGTCATGGGCACCAACAACGTCGACTCCTGCAACCGCACCTGCCACGCCCCGAGCGTGGCGGGCCTGTCGGCGGCGTTCGGCTCGGGCGGCGGGACGTCGTCGTACGAGGAGATCGAGCGCACCGACGTCATCGTGATGTGGGGCTCCAACGCCCGGTTCGCGCATCCGATCTTCTTCCAGCACGTACTGAAGGGGATCAGGAACGGCGCCCGGATGTACGCGGTGGATCCGCGCCGGACCTCGACCGCCGAGTGGGCTGAGAGCTGGATGGGGCTCAACGTCGGCACGGACATCCCGATGGCGCACGCGATCGGCCGCGAGATCATCCATGCGGGGCTGGCGAACGAGGCGTTCATCGAGCGGGCGACGAGCGGCTTCGAGGAGTACAAGGCCCTGGTCGAGCCGTGGACGCTGTCGCTCGCCGAGAAGGTGACGGGTGTGCCGGCCGCGGCGATCCGCGAGCTGGCGCACGCCTATGCCCGTGCCGAGCGGGCCCAGTTGTGCTGGACCCTCGGCATCACCGAGCACCACAACGGCACCGACAACGTCCGCGCCCTGATCAACCTGTCGCTGCTCACCGGGCACGTCGGCCGCTACGGCTCGGGCCTGCAGCCCCTGCGTGGGCAGAACAACGTGCAAGGCGGCGGCGACATGGGCGCGATCCCCAACCGGCTGCCCGGCTTCCAGGACATCCTCGACCCGGACAGCCGGCTGAAGTTCGAGTCGGCCTGGGACACCGTCATCCAGCCGCACTACGGCCTGAACCTCACGGAGATGTTCGAGGCCATGGAGGACGGCACGCTCAAGGCCGTCTACTGCATCGGCGAGAACCCGGCGCAGTCCGAGGCGGACAGCGAGCAGGCCGTACGGCGGCTGAAGGCGCTGGACTTCCTGGTCGTGCAGGACATCTTCCTCACGAAGACGGCCGGGCTCGCGGACGTCGTCCTGCCGGCCACCGCCGGCTGGGCGGAGACCGACGGCACGACCACCAACAGCGAACGGCGGGTCCAGCGCGTGCGCAAGGCCGTCAGCCCGCCCGGTGAGGCCCGCGAGGACATCGACATCATCTGCGACCTGGCGACGCGTCTCGGCCACGACTGGAAGTACGCCGACGCCGAGGCCGTGTGGAACGAACTGGGGTCCGTCTCGCCCGACCACTACGGCATGACGTACGAGCGGCTGGAGGAGCACCAAGGCATCCAGTGGCCCTGCCCCAGCACGGACGCCGTCGAACCCACCTACCTGCACGGCCGGTTGTGGGAGACCGACCCCGCCCGGCGGGGCCCGCTCGCGCCCTTCGGGATCGTGCAGCACGACCCGCCGGTGGACCTCACCGACGAGAGGTACCCGATCCGGCTCACCACAGGGCGGCGGCTCGACTCGTACAACACCGGTGTGCAGAGCGGCGGTTACGCCTCCCCGCTCAGGCGCGGCGAGTTCGTCGAACTGTCCCCGGAGGACGCCGAGCGCTACGGGGTCGTGGTCGGCGAGCACGTCCAGGTGACCTCGCGGCGCGGGTCGGTGACCGCGCCGGTGTGGGTGGACACCGCGCTGCGGCCGGGGCTGGCCTTCATGACCATGCACTTCCCCGACGAGGTGGACACCAACGCCCTGACGATCGAGGCGAACTGCCCGATCGCGGGGACGGCGGAGTTCAAGGCGTCGGCGATCCGGATCGAGAAGCTGCCCATCGCGACCATCGTGGGGTGACGTAAGTGGATCTGCACTTCGGTGACAGCAAACCGACGGACGAGGAGCGGGCGGCCGTGGACGCCCTGCTCGGGCCTCCGGAGTCCTCCTGGGAAGGCGCCGCCCGCGATGAGATGCGAGCCGCCGACCTGCGGTGGGCACGGGGCGGGCGCGAGGCCCGGGACCGTCGCGACCTGCTGCTGCCGGGGCTGCACGCGATCAACGACCGGATCGGCTGGATCAGCGAGGGCGCCCTCGGCTACCTGTGCCGGCGGCTGACGGTGCCGCCGGCACAGGCCTACGGGGTCGCTACCTTCTACGCCATGTTCTCGGTCAAGCCGCGTCCGGCGACCGTGCTCCACGTGTGCACGGACCTGGCGTGCGCGGCGGCGGGTGCGCCGGAGCTGTGTGCCGGGATCGAGGCGCGGCTGGGCCCCGGCAGCGGGGTGAGCGTCGAGCGCAGCCCCTGCCTGGGCCTGTGCGAACGGGCCCCGGCCGCACTCGCGATCAAGGCCGGGGATCCCGTCCGTACGGCGGTCTCGGCGCCGGCGACCGTCGAGGGGGCCGTGCTCGCCGCGAGCGCGCCCGACTCCGCACCGGAGGAGCCACCGGCCGCGCGGGCGGTGCCCCAGGCCGGGCAGGACGGCCTGATGCTGCTGCACCGCGTCGGCGTGGTCGACCCGTCGTCCCTCGACGACTACCGCGCCCACGGCGGCTACACCGCCCTGCGCCGGGCCTTCGAACTCGGCCCCGCCGGGGTCATCCGCGAGGTCACGGACTCGGGCCTGGTCGGGCGCGGCGGCGCCGCGTTCCCCACCGGCCGCAAGTGGCAGGCCACGGCGTCCCAGCCGGACCGTCCGCACTACCTCGTCTGCAACGCCGACGAGTCGGAGCCGGGCACCTTCAAGGACCGGGCACTGATGGAGGGCGACCCGTACGCGATCGTCGAGGCGATGACGATCGCCGGGTACGCGACCGGCGCGCACCGGGGCTACCTGTATTTGCGCGGCGAGTACCCGCGCGCCCTGCACCTGCTGGAGCACGCGATCGGCCAGGCCCGTGCGCGCGGACTGCTCGGCGACGACGTCCTCGGCCAGGGCTACGCCTTCGACATCGAGATCCGGCGCGGTGCCGGCGCCTACATCTGCGGTGAGGAGACGGCCCTGTTCAACTCCATCGAGGGCTACCGGGGCGAGCCGCGCTCCAAGCCGCCGTTCCCGGTGGAGAAGGGCCTGTTCGGCAAGCCGACGGTCGAGAACAACGTCGAGACACTGGTCAACGTGCTGCCGATCCTGACGATGGGCGCCCCGGCGTACGCGGCGATCGGCACGGGGCGGTCCACCGGCCCGAAGCTGTTCTGCGTGTCCGGAACTGTGGAGCGGCCCGGCGTCTACGAGGTGCCGTTCGGTGCGACGCTGGGCGAGCTGCTCGCGCTCGCCGGGGTGCGGGACGGGCTGCGGGCGGTGCTGCTCGGCGGCGCGGCGGGCGGCTTCGTACGGGCCGACGAGACGGACATTCCACTCACCTTCGAAGGCACCGGGGAGGCGGGCACGACGCTCGTCTCGGGCGTCGTCATGGCCTTCGACGGCAGTGTGCCGCTGCCCAGGCTGCTGCTGCGCATCGCGGCGTTCTTCCGCGACGAGTCGTGCGGTCAGTGCGTGCCCTGCCGGGTCGGCACGGTGCGGCAGGAGGAGGCGCTGCACCGGATCGTGGATCGCACGGGCGCCGAGGCCGCCGGGGACGTCGCGCTGCTGCGGGAAGTCGGACGCGCCATGCGGGACGCCTCGATCTGCGGTCTGGGCCAGACCGCGTGGAACGCCGTGGAATCCGCCATCGACCGTCTGGGGGCGTACGAATGACCGTCACACCGCTGGGGATCCCGCGCCGCATGCTGGAGTTCACCCTCGACGGGGAGGAGGCCCGGGTCCCCGAGGGCTCGACGATCCTGGACGCGTGCCGGGCCGCCGGGAAGGACGTCCCGACCCTGTGCGAGGGCGACACGCTGCGCCCGAAGAACGCCTGCCGGATCTGCGTCGTGGAAGTCGAGGGAGCGAGGACGCTCGTCCCGGCCTGCTCGCGCAAGGCCGAGCCGGGCATGGAGGTCCGTACGGACACCGAGCGCGCCCGGCACAGCCGCAAGGTCGTCCTGGAACTGCTCGCGTCGTCGGTCGACCTGTCGACGACCCCGAAGGTCGCCGGGTGGCTCAAGGAGTACGAGGCGAAGCCGGACCGCTTCGGCCCCGGCGCGGCGCGGCTGAACGAGGAGCCGAGGGTCGACAACGACCTGTACGTCCGCGACTACGACAAGTGCATCCTCTGCTACAAGTGCGTCGACGCCTGCGGCGATCAGTGGCAGAACACCTTCGCGATCTCGGTCGCCGGGCGCGGTTTCGACGCCCGGATCGCCGTGGAACACGACGCGCCGCTGACCGACTCGGCGTGCGTGTACTGCGGGAACTGCATCGAGGTGTGTCCCACGGGCGCGCTGTCCTTCAAGTCCGAGTTCGACATGCGCGCGGCGGGTACCTGGGACGAGGCACGGCAGACGGAGACGACCACGGTGTGCGCGTACTGCGGAGTGGGCTGCAACCTGACACTGCACGTGCAGGACAATGAGATCGTCAAGGTCACCTCGCCGCACGACAACCCGGTGACCCACGGCAATCTCTGCATCAAGGGCCGCTTCGGCTACCAGCACGTACAGAACCGGGACTGATCAGGACATGGGACGAGTCACGGAACGACGCAAGGTGCTCCGCATCCGCGACGGGGCGGTCTCCAGCCGTCCGGACACGCTCGTCGCCGAGGAACCGATGGAGATACGGCTCAACGGCAAGCCTCTGGCGATCACCATGCGCACGCCTGGCGACGACTTCGCGCTGGCTGCCGGGTTCCTGGTGAGCGAGGGGGTGCTGGCCGGGCGGCAGGACCTGCAGAACATCGTGTACTGCGCCGGGGCCACGGCCGAGGGCTCGAACACGTACAACGTGGTCGACGTGAAGACCTCCCAGGACGTGGTGGTCCCGGACATCACGCTGGAGCGCAACGTCTACACCACGTCCTCGTGCGGGCTGTGCGGCAAGGCGTCGCTGGACGCGGTGCGCACCACGGCCCGGTGGCCGATCGCCGACACTCCCCCGGTCCGGATCTCCCCCGAGCTGCTCGCGAGCCTTCCCGACCGGCTGCGCGCGGCCCAGCGGGTCTTCGACCGGACCGGGGGCCTGCACGCGGCGGCGCTGTTCTCGGAACGCGGCGAGCTGCTGGACGTCCGGGAGGACGTGGGCCGGCACAACGCGGTCGACAAGCTGGTCGGTCGGGCCCTGCAGAACGGGGAGCTGCCGCTGTCGCGGACGATCCTGCTCGTGTCGGGCCGGGCCTCCTTCGAGCTGGCGCAGAAGGCCGTGATGGCCGGCATTCCGGTCCTGGCGGCCGTGTCGGCGCCGTCGTCACTGGCGGTGGACCTGGCCGCCGAGACGGGCCTGACGCTGGTGGGCTTCCTGCGGGGCAGTTCCATGAACGTGTACGCGGGTGAGGACCGGATCGCTGTGCGGGCCGCGGCCGCCCAGGGCTGAGCAGGTCCCTCCCGCGACACGGCGGCGGGGCCCCGACCGGCGGGGAGCGCCCCCTGCGCCGCAGGGGCCCCGTCTCGGCCTGCCCTCACGAAGCCCGGCGGGGTCGCCGCCTGCCGTACGGGATGCCGGGAGCCGCCAGGGCCTCAGTCGGCCGTGCGGGATGCCGGGGCGGCCGGGGTTCTCAGTCGGCCGTGCGGGATGCCGGGAGCGGCCGGGGTTCTCAGTCGGCCGTGCCGGATATCCGCAGCAGCAGCGAGGTGAACTGCTCCCGCTCGTCCGCCGACAGCGGTGCGAGCAGTTCGTCGTTGGCCGCGCGGGCCGCCTTCTCGCAGCGCTCGAGCAGCCGGGCTCCGCGCGGGGTGAGGGACACCGCGTTCTTGCGGCGGTCCACGGGGTCCGGCTCGCGCACGACCAGGCCGGCCGCCTGGAGGTCGTTCAGGATCCCGACCAGGTCCTTGGGGTCCAGCCGGACCCCGCGGCCGAGGTCGGCCTCCCAACGACCTCGTCGGGACTGCCGACGAACCCGGAGGTGCGATGCGCCGCGTCCGCTACGAAACCCGAGGCGGCCCCCTCTTCCTGGAGGAGGCAAGGCCCCCCGAGCCCGGCCCCGGCGAGCTGCTCGTGCGCACGGAGGCGATCGGCGTCACCCTCCCGGTCGTACGCAAGGTCACCGAGGCGGCCGAACCGGTCCCGCTCGGCGGCGAGATCGCCGGGCGGGTCACGGCCGTCGGAGAGGGCGTCACCCGCTTCGGCGCCGGCGACCGGGTGACCGGGCTCTGCTTCGGCCACGGCTACGCCGACTTCGCCGTGCTGCACGAGGCCATGGCGTCCCCGGTCCCTCGGGACGCGAGCGCCGTCGACGCGGTCGCCCTGGTCCGCAGCGGCCTGGTCGCCCTCGGCGCCCTGGAGGCGGCCCGCCCCGAGCCGGGCGAGGCGGCTCTGGTCACCGCGGCCGCGAGCGGCGTCGGCCACCTGGCCGTGCAGCTGGCCAGGACACGCGCCGCCGGGCGTGTCGTGGGCGCCGTCTCCGATCCGGGCAAGGCCGACTTCGTGCGCGGTCTGGGCGCCGACCACGTCATCGCCTACGGCGACCGGAGTTGGGGCACCCCGGTCGACTACGTGCTGGACGCGGTCGGCGGCGAGTTGCTCACCCGCGCCCTGCACGCGCTGGTCCCCGAGGGGCGGCTGGTGGCGTACAGCTCGGGTGGTGGCGCCATCCAGGCCTACGACCTGCTCGTGGACGCCAAGTCGGTGAGCGGCTTCCAGATGGCCCGCATCGCCCGCGGGAAGCCGGAGTTGTACGAGCGGTGGCGCGAGGAGCTGTGGCGGCTGTTCGACGCCGGAGAGCTCAGGCCCGCCGTCCACGGACGGTTCGCCCTGGAGGACGCGGCGAAGGCGCACGCGGAGATCGAGGGCCGGTCCAACCTGGGCAAGGTCGTCCTGATCCCCTGACGCGGGTCCTTGTGGGGGGTCTGCGAGCCAAGTACCGTCTGTGACCCACGGACAGGACATGGGATGTCAGGATGTCCGCATGTCCGGATGTCCGGATGTCTTGGTCCGGAGCGTCCTCTCCCACGACCAGGTGGTCCAGCCGACAGACGCATGAAGGGCAGGTCGCACCATGCCGTCAAGTCTTCGCGCACGTCTGAGATCCACCCTGACAGCCGCCGTCACCGCCGGGGCGCTGCTCGCGCCCACCGTCCCGGCCCACAGCCGACCCGCCACGCCGTTACCGGAGTTCGAGCAGCAGGTGCTCTTCAAGGCGTCCCAGGATCCCGGCTACGCCTGCTTCCGGATCCCGGCGATGGTGCGCACCACCCGGGGCACCCTGCTCGCCTTCGCCGAGGGCCGGGTCCTCAACTGCGGTGACGCGGCCGACATAGACATCGTCGTCAAGCGCTCCACCGACGGGGGCCGCACCTGGGGGCCGCTCCAGGTCGTCACCGAGGGCGCGGGCGACACGCACGGCAACCCGGCCCCCGTCGTGGACCGCGGGACCGGCCGGATCCTGCTGGCCGAGACGTACAACACCGGCCGTGCGGACGCCGGCAACTGCACCGTGCCCTGCGACCGCACCCCGCACCTTCAGTACAGCGACGACGACGGCCGGACCTGGTCGCAGCCGCGCGATCTGAGCGACGAGATCCTGCCCGAGGACTGGAACTCCTGGTACGCGACGGGTCCCGTGCACGGCATCCAGCTCACCCGCGGCAGGCACGCCGGGCGGCTGGTGCTCGGTGTCAACACCGAGACCTGGAACGGCAGTCGGGTCTCCGCCAACCACGCCGCGCTCGTGATCAGCGACGACGGCGGCGACTCCTGGGAGATCGGCGCCACGGACACCTGGCCCATAGCGCAGGACGGCACGTTCCGGCAGAAGCCGTCGGAGGTGACACTCACCGAACGCGCCGACGGCGCCCTGCTCGTCAGCGGCCGTGAGCAGGACGGCACCGACCTCGGTCACCGCTCCCAGACCCTCAGCGTGGACGGTGGCGACAGCTTCGCCACGCCCTTCCGCGACCTGCCGGACCTGTACACCCCGCAGGTCCAGGGCGCGACCCTGCGCCTCGGCCACCGGATGCTGCTGTCCGCTCCCGCCGACCCCGACCGCCGCCGCACGATGATGGTCCGCTCCTCCTACGACGGCGGACGCACCTGGGAGAGCGTGGACCGGGGGACGGTCGTCACCACGGACTGGTCCGGCTACTCCGACATGGCGCCCGTCGACGGCACCACGGTCGGGCTGCTGTACGAGGCCGGCGCCGTCGACGCGCGCGACGAGATCCGCTTCGCCCGCTTCACCGAGGACTGGCTGAAGCCGCGCCGGGGCGCCGACCCGACCACGCCGGACGCGGCGGCGGGCGCCAGGCCCGCGGCCGTGCTCGGCGGTGCGGCGCGCACGGCCGGTGTCCGCGGCGGCGCGCTGTCCTTCGACGGCGCCGACGACGCGGTCCAGCTCCCCTACCGGTCCCGGCTGCCGCTCGGGGACGGGGACTTCACGGCGTCGCTGCACTTCCGCTACACGGCCACGGCCGGCGAGCAGCCCTTCCTGTGGATGGGCGGCATCGGCACCACCCAGCCGCAGATCTGGCTGCGCGGGGAACCGGCGAGCGACCGGGTCCGGGGACTGATCACCACCCGGTCCGGCGCGACGACCGTCAGGTCCGCCTCGGTGTCCACCGACGGCGCCCACAACGACGGCCGCTGGCACCATCTCGCGCTGCGCCGCGGCGGCGGGCGGTTGACGCTCTTCCTCGACGGCGAGGCGCTCGGCACCACGGACGTGCCGGGGTCGGTCAGCCGCAACTCCCCGTTCGGCGTGCACATCGGGCAGCGCATGGACAGCCGGGCGTTCCTCACCGGTGCGATCGACGACGTCCGGGTGTGGAACCGGGCCCTGAGCGACGAGGAGCTGGCCTCCGGCGCCTCGGGCGCGGCCTCCAGGGGCACCGTGCTGTGGCTGCCCATGGACCGGGTGAGCGGCAGCAACTAACGTCACGGCACGTGCCCGACGCCTCAGGAGCCTTACGAGCCCGACAGCGCACGGGAACCGGGATCGGCCTGCTGCTGGTCCTGGTTCTCGGTGCGGCGCTGCTCATCGCCCTGCCGGACGACGACGGCGGTCCGGACGACGCCTGCGGGGCGCTCACGGTCGGCTCGTGGAAGGCGGACGACGGCCTCGACGCCGAGTTCGCCCGCTACGGCGACGACGCGAGCCGCACGGACGACTGGACCGGCGGCGACGGCACCCACTCGGTGCGGCTGCCGGACGGCCGGGTGCTGTGGCTGTTCTCGGACACCTATCTGGGCCGGGTGTACGGGCCGCCCAACCCGCACGGCGAGTCCTATACCTGGCGGGACGCAGGCACGCCGCTGGTGCGCAACTCCGCCGTGCTGATGCGCGACGGCCGCCTCGAAACCACCCTGCCGGCGCCGCTGTTCGCCGACCCCGCGCCCGGCCGTTGGCGCTGGCCGGTCGCCGCCCGTGTCGAACCCCGTTCCCCCGGCTCCCCGGAGCAGGTCGTGCGGGTGCTGCTGTGGGTGCGCACGGCAGGCACGCCCCCCTGGATCTACGGGGTGCCGACCGCGACCGAGGTCGCCACACTGTCCCTGCCCGGGCTGCGCCTGGAGTCGATCACCGAGGTGCTGGACCAGCGTCCGGTCCCCGACCCGTCCCGTCGGGTGCTGTTCGGTACCACTCTGGTCGAGGAGGACGGCTGGACCTACGTGTTCGGCGGCGACGACGGCCGGGCCGCCTCCCGTCCCGCCTCGCACGCGTACGCGGCCCGGGTACCGGAGGGCCGGCTCGCGGACCCGTCGGCCTGGCAGTACTGGAGCGGCTCGGCGTGGGTGCCCCGGGCCCGTCCCCGGCCGGTTCTCGGGGACGGGCGGCACAAAGGGGTGGGCAGCGCGTTCTCGGTGGTCCGGAAGGGCGGTACGTACGTGCTGTTCACGATGGCCGCCGGCCCGAAGGGGCTGACCACCGTCGCGTCCTACTGGGCCTGTTCGCCCGCCGGGCCGTGGCACGGACCGGCGAAGGAGTTCAGCCCGCCGCTGCCCCGGGGGCAGGTCGCCGCCTACAACCCGCAGGCGCATCCCGTGCTGAGCGGCGGCGGACGGCTCGTGCTGAGCTACGACGTCAACTGCCTGGAGACGACGGGCGCGGACGCCCAGCTCAGCCGGAACGTGTCCCTGTACCGACCACGGTTCGTGTCGTTGCGGCTGGCCGCGGTGCGGTGACCTCCGCCGCCGCCTCCCGCGCGCGCCGCTTGGCGATCACCGCGCACACGACGAGCTGCATCTGGTGGAAGAGCATCAGGGGCAGCACGGCGAGCGCCGCCTGCGCGCCGAACAGGACGCTCGCCATGGGCAGTCCGGCGGCCAGGGACTTCTTCGAGCCGGCGAACTGGATCGCGATCCGGTCCGCCCGGCCGAACCGCAGCGCCTTGGCGCCGTACCAGGTGAGCATCAGCATCACGGCGAGGATCACGGCCTCGACGACGGCCAGGCCGCCGAGCCGCGCGGGGCTGACCTGGTGCCAGATGCCCTGGACCATGCCCGCGCTGAAGGCGGTGTAGACGACGAGCAGGATCGAGCCGCGGTCCACCAGACCGAGGACCGGCTTGTGGCGGGTGACGAAACCGCCGACCCAGCGGCGCAGCAGTTGCCCGGCGAGGAACGGCACCAGCAGTTGCAGCACGATCTTCAGTAGTGACTCGGCGGAGAACCCGCCGCCGCTGCCGCCGAGCAGCGAGGCCGCGAGCAGCGGGGTGGCGACGATGCCGACGAGCGAGGAGAAGGAGCCCGCGCAGATCGCCGCGGGCACGTTGCCGCGCGCCATGGACGTGAAGGCGATCGACGACTGGACGGTCGACGGGACCAGTGTGAGGAAGAGCAGGCCCTGGTGGAGCGGGTGCGTCAGGATCACCGGCACCAGCCCGCGGGCCGCGAGCCCGAGCAGTGGGAAGACCAGGAAGGTGCAGGCCAGGACCGTCACGTGCAGCCGCCAGTGCCGCAGGCCGTCGAGCGCCTCACGCGTGGAGAGCCGCGCGCCGTACAGGAAGAAGAGCAGGGCGACCGCGGCCGTGGAGGCACCCGAGGCGACATCGGCGGCCGGCCCGCGCGCCGGAAGGAGTGCGGCGAGGCCGACCGTCCCGAGCAGCAGCAGGATGTAGGGGTCGATCGGCATCCAGTTCGGCCAGCGCAGGCGTTTCACGGTGCTCCACTTGCTTGGTGCTTCGGTTTGCTTGGTGCTTCGGTCTGCTTCGTGCTGCGGTCGGTCCGGGGCCGCGGCGGCCCCGTCCCATCCTGCTCCCCCGACCGGCGATCGGGAATCCCGTATACCGCTCTCACTGTCATCGCGTTACGCGATAGCATGCGGAGCTGTGTACGACCCGTCCCATCTGCGCACGTTCCTGTCGGTGGCGCAGACGCTGAGCTTCACGCAGGCCGCGCGGCGGCTCGGGCTGCGGCAGTCCACGGTCAGCCAGCACGTGAGGCGGCTGGAGGACGCCACCGGCCGGACACTGTTCAACCGGGACACGCACTCGGTGGAGCTGACGGAGGACGGCGAGGCCATGCTGGGCTTCGCGCGCCGGATCCTGGAGGTGCACGAGCAGGCCGCGGCGTTCTTCACCGGCACCCGGCTGCGCGGCCGGCTGCGCTTCGGAGCCTCGGAGGACTTCGTGCTGACGCGGCTGCCCGAGATCCTCGAGGGCTTCCGGCACGAGCACCCCGAGGTCGACCTGGAGCTGACGGTCGAGCTGTCGGGCACGCTGCACGAGCAACTGGCCGCCGGGAAGCTGGACCTCGTCCTCGCCAAGCGGCGGCCCGAGGACCCGCGGGGCGAGCTGGTCCGGCACGACCGGCTGGTGTGGATCGGCGCGGAACGCCTCCGGCTCGACCCGGACCGCCCGGTGCCGCTCATCGTGTACCCGCCGCCGGGCATCACCCGGGCGCTCGCCCTGGAGGCCCTGGAACGGCAGGGCCGGGAATGGCGGGTCGTGTGCACCAGCGGCAGCCTGAACGGTCTCGTCGCGGCGGCCCGGGCCGGTCTCGGCGTGATGGCGCACTCCCGCGGCCTGATCCCGCCGGGTTTGGTCCGGGTCCCCGACCGGGCGGGGCTGCCGGAACTCGGGCAGGTCGACTTCGTCCTGGTCCACGGCCGGCGCCGGCCCTCCGCGCAGGGCGCGGCGGACGCACTGGCGGCGGCGATCCTGGCGGGCGGGGACCGGCTGCACCGCAGCGAGCGCAAGGGGCTGTGACGAATCGGAGTGACAGAATCCGCCGCCGCTCCGCTGGCAGAAGAGACCCTGCCGCAAGGCGCGCCCTACCACGGCCGGACTCGTACAGATTCGGTGGAGATTACGGCACCGAAACTTACTCAACCGTCAGTTTTGTGTCCGACCCTTCCCCATGTGAGCGCTTTTTCCCTGGCTGACCAGCGCATACAAAAGCGCTGCTCCTCTTCGCACCCCCTCCCGCCCCCTGCCCGGGTGGGGTAGCTTTCACGGCGCTGTGCGGGGCGTCACTCGACTGAAGCGCTGAGGAGCGGGGAGCGGGGTTTGCGCGAGTTCACCAACCCTCCGTTGGCGTTGGCACCTCCGGTGGGTGGTCTGGCCGACGTGGTCTTCGAGCATGCCCAGGAAGACCCTCTGCACATCGCGCTGGGTCGCAAGGACGACTCCGGTCAGTGGCGGGACGTCACCAGCGCCGAGTTCCGTGACGAGGTGCTCGCGCTGGCCAAGGGCCTGCTCGCGAGCGGTATCCGGTTCGGCGACCGGGTCGCGATCATGTCCCGTACCCGCTACGAGTGGACCCTCTTCGACTACGCGCTGTGGACGATCGGTGCCCAGGTGGTGCCGGTCTACCCGACGTCCTCGGCCGAGCAGTGCTTCTGGATGCTCTACGACGCCGAGGTGACGGCCGCGGTCGTGGAGCACGAGGACCACGCGATGACCATCGCCACCGTCATCGACCGGCTCCCTCAGCTGCGCCGGCTCTGGCAGCTGGACTCCGGCGCCGTGCACGAGCTGTACGACGCGGGCGCGCACCTCGACGACGAGGTGGTGCACCGCCACCGGCAGGCCGTCACACCCGACTCGGTCGCCACGATCATCTACACCTCGGGCACCACCGGACGCCCCAAGGGCTGCGTCATCACGCACGGCAACTTCATGTACGAGGCGGACACCGTCATCGAGCGCTGGGAGCCGGTCTTCCACTCCCGGCGCGGCGACGAGGCGGCGACCCTGCTGTTCCTGCCGCTCGCGCACGTCTTCGGGCGGATGGTCCAGGTCGCCGGGATCCGCGGCAAGGTGAAGTTCGGCCATCAGCCGCAGCTGAACGCGGCGGCCCTGCTGCCGGACCTGGCCGCGTTCAAGCCGACGTTCTTCCTGGCCGTGCCCTACATCTTCGAGAAGGTGTTCAACGCGGCCCGCCGCAAGGCCGAGAAGGAGGGCCGCTCCGGTCCCTTCGAGAAGGCCGTCGACATCGCGATCAAGTACGCCGACGCGATGGAGGCCAAGGCCTGGGGCATCGGCCCCGGCCCGACGGCGGGCCTGCGCATGCAGCACCAGCTGTTCGACAAGCTCGTCTACACCAAGATCCGCGCCGCGATGGGCGGCCGCATCAAGCACGCCATGTCCGGCGGCTCGGCGATGGACCGCCGACTCGGGCTGTTCTTCGCCGGGGCAGGCGTGCACATCTACGAGGGTTACGGCCTGACGGAGTCCACGGCGGCCGCGACCGCCAACCCGCCCGGGCGCACCCGCTTCGGCACGGTGGGGCAGCCCATCCCCGGCATGACCGTGCACATCGCGGACGACGGCGAGATCTGGCTGCACGGGGAGAACGTCTTCCAGGGGTACCTCAACAACCAGAAGGCCACCGACGCGACCCTGCACGACGGCTGGCTCGCCACCGGCGACCTCGGCACACTCGACGAGGACGGCTTCCTCACCATCACCGGCCGCAAGAAGGAGATCCTGGTCACGTCCGGCGGCAAGAGCGTTTCACCCGGTGTGCTGGAGGAACGCGTCCGGGACCATCCGCTGGTCAACCAGTGCATCGTCGTCGGCAACGACCGCCCGTACATCGCCGCCCTGGTCACCCTCGACCAGGAGGCTGTGGAGCACTGGCTGGCCATGCGGGCCAAGCCGCAGATGTCCCCGGCGGAGCTGGTGCGCGACGCGGATCTGGAGACGGAGGTGCGCCGCGCGGTGGTCGCCGCCAACACCCTCGTCTCGCAGGCCGAGTCGATCCGCACCTTCCGCATACTCGCCCAGCCGTTCACCGAGGAGCACGGGCTGCTGACCCCGTCGCTGAAGCTGAAGCGCAAGGCGATCGAGAAGGCGTACGAGAACGAGGTCGAGGCGCTCTACCGGGCGTGACCTCCGCTCCGCGGGGCAGGTGTGGCTTCGGATTTCTCCCGTCAGGAATGCATCACCGCCCGTGATCGTTGACGATGGGAGCACACTGACCACTTACCTAAGGATCGAGAGCTCGTGAGCAAGGTCCCCCCGATCATCCTGAACAACGGCGTCGAGATGCCCCAGCTGGGCTTCGGCGTCTGGCAGGTGCCGGACGACGAGGCCGAGACGGCCGTCGCGACGGCACTGGAGGCCGGGTACCGCAGCATCGACACCGCGGCGATCTACGGCAACGAGGAGGGCACCGGCAAGGCCATCGCCGCCTCCGGCCTGCCCCGCGAGGAGCTCTTCGTCACCACGAAGCTCTGGAACGCCGACCAGGGGTACGACTCCACGCTGCGCGCCTTCGACACGTCGCTGGAGAAGCTCGGCCTGGACTTCGTCGATCTTTACCTGATCCACTGGCCCACCCCGGAGCGGGGTCTGTTCGTCGACACGTACAAGGCGTTCGAGAAGCTGCACGCCGACGGCCGGATCCGGGCCATCGGTGTCTCCAACTTCCTTCCCGAGCACCTGGAGAAGCTGATCGGCGAGACGTCGGTCGTCCCGGCGGTGAACCAGATCGAGCTGCACCCGCACCTGCAGCAGGGCACCTCACGCGAGTACCACGCGGCGCAGGGCATCGCCACGGAGGCCTGGTCGCCGCTGGGCCAGGGCAAGGGCCTGCTGGAGGTCCCGGCGATCGTCGCCATCGCCCGCAAGCACGACCGCACCCCCGCACAGGTCGTGCTGCGCTGGCACATCCAGCTGGGCAACGTGGTGATCCCTAAGTCCGTGACGCCGTCGCGGATCAAGGAGAACATCGACGTCTTCGACTTCAGCCTCGACGACGAGGACCTGGCGGCCATCAGCGCCCTGAACGAGGACCGGCGCATCGGCCCGGACCCGGCGGAGTTCAACGGCGCCTGAGCCGTACCGGCGGCGCCCGGGTCCGGAACCTCGCACCGGGCCGGACCACCGGCAGCGCCCCGGCCCGGAGCCCCTTCGCGGGGCCCGGGCCGGGGCGCTGCCGTTCTCCCGTCTCAGACCGGCCTCGAAGTCGACGATCGCGGGGCTACGCGGGCCGGACCGCCGTGTGCACGGTGTGGGCCGCCAGCACGAACACGTCCTGGCGGCGGTGCAGGCTCGCCGCGTCGCCGGGGTCGAGGAGACGGTCCAGGGTGGCGCGGTCGTCCTGGTCGAGGCCCTCCGCGAGGGTGTCGCGGAAGCGGGTCAGGCGGTCGACGACGTGCGCGCGGGCGCGGTCCGGGGCAGGGGCGGGAAGGTCCAGCAGGAAGCTGTGCGTCCGGGTGTGCTTCAGGCCCGCCGCGGACAGCAGGGCGGGCCAGTTCTCCGGCTCGGCGACATGGCCCTGGAGGTCCTGCCGCATCTTCGTGAACCACTCCTCCTCCAGCGCGTCCATGCGCGCCTGGAGGCCGGGGCGGCCGATGCCGATGTCGCGGGGCAGGAACCGTGCGGGCAGCCCGCCCTCCATGAGGGCCAGGGTGCCGCCGGGCGCGAGCCGCGCCGCGAACGCGGCGAGCCCGGCCCGCTGGTCACCGAGATGGTGCAGGGTGCGGCTCGCCCACAGCAGATCGGCCGGATAGTCCAACTCGTCGAGTACGTCCGGCAGTTCTCCGGCGACCGTGCCGAAGCGGTCCGCCACCCCCTGACGCTCCGCCCGTGCCCGGGCCCGCTCCAGCAGCGGCTCCGAGCCGTCCACGGCCACGATCCGGGCGCCCGGGAACGTCTCGGCGAACAGGCACGACACGACGCCGGGCCCACTGCCCGCGTCGACGATCAGGCCTGGTTCGGTCACCTCCTTCGCCAGCCAGGCCAGGACCCGCTCATACATCGACGTGAACAGCTCCGCCTCGGACTCCAGCATCGGGGCCATCGCCGCCCAGTCGATGTCGGTGTGGTCGTGGTGGTGGGCATGGCCCTGCCGGTGGTCGTGGTCGTGGTCGTGCGTCATGGTGGTCAGCCTCTCGCTCGGATGCGGTCAGCGTGCGCCGACGCACCGGACGCGGGCCAGTGCTGTTGCCGGTCCCGCAAAATCCGCCGGGGCCGCGGCCCCGGCGGATCAGCGGTTCACCGCCCACCGGTCAGGACAGCGGCGGGTACGCGTTCTGCATCAGTTGCCGGAACTGCGCGGAGAACCAGTGCCCGGACACCGGCGCGTCCGCCAGGGCGCCGGACATGTTGTTGTTGTTCCGCGGGTTGCCCGTGTAGGTCGGGTCGCACATGCGGTCGAAGCCCTTGCCCTCGTCGTTCGGGACGGCCTTGCTCGACCCGTCGGACTCGCCCGGCGGCTTCATCCACACGTATGCGTCGATCCCCGCGGCCGGGGCGGCCTTCGGGCGCTCGCCGAGACCGGCTCCGGACTGGTTGCACCAGTTGCCCAGGTGGATGCGGCGGTCGTAACGGCCGCCGTCGACATAGGCGTCCACGGAGGTCTGCGGGCCCGGTCCGGCGGGCCGGGCGGTGCCGCCCCAGCCGTTGCGGGAGGTGTCGATCAGCATGCCGATCCCGGAGGGGAAGCCGATCGAGACGAGCTGGTTGCGGAAGGCCTGGGCGAAGGACAGCTCGTCGGTGTAACGGTTCCAGTCGACCCACTTCGACTCACGGACGGACTTGCCGGCCACGTTGTCGGAGATGGTGAAGTTGTTCTCCTTCAGGGCGCTGTAGTTCGCCGTGTTGGTGATGAAGCCGTGGACGTCGCCGACGGTGGCGCCCTCGGCGGTCGCCGCCTCCTTCATGATGGTGGCGGAAGCACCGAAGTTGTCGTCCCAGCCGATCCAGCCGTGGTGGCCGGCGTCGACGTAGTTGTAGACGTTGGGCACGTCGCCGAGCTTGTTGAGCGCGTAGCCGACGCCCTTGACGTAGTTGCCGTTGGCCTTCATCACGTCGCACTGCGGGACGGCCGTCGGGCGGCTTCCGGTGTTGGTGACGAGGTTCGGCAGCGAGTCGATCTCGACCGTGGTGACGATCCGCAGCGAGGCGTACTTCGGGTCGGCGAGGATCGCCTTGATCGGGTCGATGTACTCCGTCTTGTAGCGGCCGATCTCGTCGGCCTTCAGCTCGCCGTTGGAGGCGAGGGCGGAGCAGTCCCGGCCGGGCAGGTTGTAGATGACGAACTGGACGACGAGCTCGCCGGAGCCCTTCTGGCGCAGCGCCTCGTCGAGATGATCGCGCAGGCCCATCTTTCCGCCGGCGCCGTTGATCGCGGCGATGCGGTCCAGCCACACACCGGTCGGCTGATCGGCGACCCGGCTGCCGCCCGGCTCGGCCGCGGCGTTCGCGGACCACTCAGGGTTCACGTAGACCTTCGCGCCCTCGTAGGGGTTGTTCACGCGGGTGGACGGTCCGCCCGGGTCCGGCGGGTCCGTGGGGCCGCCGCCGCCGTCCACGTTGCAGGTCACGCCGTCGAGGGTGAAGGTTGCCGGGATCTCGTTGCCGCCGCTGTAGCTGCCCTGGAAGCCGAAGCTGACCGAGCCGCCGGTCGCCAGCTGCCCGTTGTACGTCTCGTTGGCGGCGGTGACGGCGGCACCGCTCTGGCTGATCTTGGCGTTCCAGCCGCTGGTCACCTTCTGGTTCCCGGCGTACGACCACTTCAGCGACCACGACGACTTGGCCGCGCTGTTGTTGGTGAGGGTCACGGCGGCGGTGAAGCCGGTGCTCCACTGGTTCTGGATCTTGTAGTCGACGGTGCAGGGGACGGCGGTGGTGCCGGTGCCGCCCGGGTCGACGGCGAAGGCGGTGCCGGTCGCGCCTGCGACCAGAGCCATGGCGGCCAGTAACGCGGTTCTCGTACGGCTCATGAGTGGGGGTCCCTCTTCCGTTGGGTTCCTTGCGATGTCCGCGGTTCCGTGGGGGGTTCAGAGGTGCGGTGAGGTCTTCACAGGCATGCCGGGGCCGATGCGGCGCCGTATGCGGCCTGCTGAGGGCGGCGACCGTCCGCCGCGCGCGGCTGACTCACACGCCGGCGGCGGCTCAAAGTACTGAACGCGGGGGGTGTCGCATGAGCGACTCCTTGCAGGTCGGGCGCGCCGTAACGGACGCGTCGACTGATGGAACCGCTCCCACTGGTGTCAAGGAAGGTAGCGGCAAGTGACGTTAAAGAACAGGGGAGTTGCTGACTTTTGCTCAAGGCGGCGGGTCGAATCTTTTCGACTCTTCGAAGACCTTGACCGGTACCTGACGTATCCGCACTATGGGAGCGCTCCCACTGGTTCAAGCCTTGACTTCTCCGAGCCGCAAGGAGGAACCAGCACCATGCATCCCCCACCCCGGAGGCGGAGAGCCGCGCGGCGTCTGTGGACCGCCGCGCTCGCCGCTCTCACTCTTCCGTTGACGATGCTCTCCTCAGGATCGACTCCCGCGCAGGCGGCGGCACTTCAGTGCAGTGTCGACTACAAGACGAACGACTGGGGCTCCGGTTTCACGGTGGACCTGACCCTCACCAACCGCGGCACGGACGTCATCGACGGATGGACGCTGGCCTACGCCTACTCCGGCAACCAGAAGCTGGGTAACGGCTGGAACGGCACCTGGTCGCAGTCCGGCCAGAACATCACCGTGAAGAACGCCTCCCACAACGCGCGGGTCGCCGCGGGCGCCGCCGTCTCCACCGGTGCCCAGTTCTCCTACAGTGGCTCCAACACCGCGCCCACGTCCTTCTCGGTCAACGGCACGCCCTGCACCGGCGCACACCAGCCGCCGATCACCGTGCTGACCAGCCCGAGCGCCGGCGCCGTCTACACCCAGGGACAGGCGGTACCGCTGGCGGCCACCGCCGCCGCCGCGGACAACGCCACGATCAGCAAGGTGGAGTTCTACGACGACACCAAGCTGCTCGGCACGGACACGAGCGCGCCCTACGCGCTGTCCGTCTCCGACCTGGCCGTGGGCGGTCACTCGCTGGTGGCGAAGGCGTACGACAGCATGGGCGCCGCCGCCGACTCCACTCCGGTCGGCATCACCGTCTCCTCCGGCCCGGCCGTCGTCGCCTCACCGCTCCAACTGGGCGTCCAGTCCGGCAAGTCGGGCACCTACGAGGTGAAGCTGTCCAAGCAGCCCACCTCCGACGTGACGGTGGCGTCGGCTCGCGCGAGCGGCAACTCGGGCCTGTCGGTCTCGGCCGGCGCCTCGCTCACCTTCACGCCGCAGAACTGGAACACCGCGCAGAAGGTGACCGTCACCGCGGCGAGCTCGGGTACCGGAACGGCCGTGTTCGAGTCGACGGCGGCGGGCCACGCCAAGGCCTCGGTCACCGTCACCCAGCTGGCCGCGGCAAAGGTCTACGACGCCCGTTTCCTGGAGCTCTACGGGAAGATCACCAACCCGGCGAACGGCTACTTCTCCCCCGAGGGCATCCCCTACCACTCGGTCGAGACGCTGATCGTCGAGGCGCCGGACCACGGCCACGAGACCACTTCGGAGGCGTACAGCTACCTCCTGTGGCTCCAGGCCATGTACGGCAAGGTGACGGGAGACTGGTCGAAGTTCAACGGCGCGTGGGACCTCATGGAGAAGTACATGATCCCCACCCACGCCGACCAGCCGACCACCTCCTTCTACAACTCCGCCAAGCCGGCCACCTACGCGCCCGAGCTGGACACGCCGAACGAGTACCCGGCCAAGCTCGACACCGGTGTCTCGGTCGGCCGCGACCCGATCGCCGCCGAGCTGAAGAGCGCGTACGGCACGGACGACGTCTACGGCATGCACTGGCTCCAGGACGTCGACAACGTCTACGGCTACGGCAACGCGCCCGGCAAGTGCGAGGCGGGTCCGTCGGACACCGGCCCGTCGTACATCAACACCTTCCAGCGCGGCCCGCAGGAGTCGGTGTGGGAGACGGTGCCGCAGCCGACCTGCGACGCCTTCAAGTACGGCGGCAGGAACGGCTATCTGGACCTGTTCACCGGTGACGCCTCCTACGCCAAGCAGTGGAAGTTCACCAACGCGCCGGACGCCGACGCGCGGGCCGTGCAGGCCGCTTACTGGGCCGACCTGTGGGCGAAGGAGCAGGGCAAGGGCTCCGCCGTCTCCGCGACGGTCGGCAAGGCCGCCAAGATGGGCGACTACCTGCGCTACTCCATGTACGACAAGTACTTCAAGAAGGTCGGCAACTGCGTCGGTCCCGCGGCCTGTCCTGCGGGCACCGGCAAGGACGCCTCGTTCTACCTGATGTCCTGGTACTACGCCTGGGGCGGCGCCACCGACACGAGCGCCGGGTGGTCCTGGCGCATCGGCTCCAGCCACGCCCACGGCGGCTACCAGAACCCCCTGGCCGCCTACGCGCTCGCCAACTACGCACCGCTGAAGCCGAAGTCGGCGACGGGCGCGGCGGACTGGGCCAAGTCCATGGACCGGCAGCTGGAGTTCTACCGCTGGCTCCAGTCGGACGAGGGCGCCATCGCGGGCGGCGCGACCAACAGCTGGGCGGGCCGGTACGCGACCCCGCCTTCGGGCAAGTCGACGTTCTACGGCATGTACTACGACGAGAAGCCCGTGTACCACGACCCGCCGTCCAACCAGTGGTTCGGCTTCCAGGCGTGGTCCATGGAGCGCGTCGCCGAGCTGTACCAGCAGACGGGTAACGCGCGGGCCAAGACGGTCCTCGACAAGTGGGTCGACTGGGCGCTGTCCAAGACCACGTTCAACCCGGACGGCACCTTCCGCATCCCGTCGACGCTGCAGTGGTCGGGCCAGCCCGACACCTGGAACGCCTCAAGTCCGGGCTCCAACAGTGGCCTGCACGTCACCGTCGCCGACTACACCGATGACGTCGGCGTCGCGGCCGCGTACGCCAAGACCCTGACCTACTACGCGGACCGCTCCGGCGACACGGAAGCCGCGGCGGCGGCGAAGAAGCTGCTGGACGGCATGTGGGCCAACCACCAGGACGCCCTCGGCGTCGCGGTTCCGGAGAGCCGGGCCGACTACAACCGGTTCGACGACCGGGTGTACATCCCGGGCGGCTGGACGGGGACGATGCCGAACGGTGACGCGATCAACTCGTCGTCGACGTTCGAGTCGATCCGGTCCTTCTACGAGGACGACCCGGCCTGGTCGAAGATCGAGAGCTATCTCGCGGGCGGTGCGGTGCCGTCGTTCACGTACCACCGGTTCTGGGCCCAGGCGGACATCGCCCTGGCCATGGGCTCGTACGCGGAGCTTCTCGAGTAGTCCCCGCCGGGCGCTCCGCGGGTGGAGCGGTTGTGATCTGCGGGCCGTATGTGGCTGGTCGCGCTCACGCGGCGGAGCCGCATATCGATGCGGCACCGCGCCCCCACGACACAAACAGGTGCGTCCGAAGCTCCGCGTGCCTGGCCCTGCACCTGACGCGGGGCCATCCACGGCCGGGCGGTCCCCACTCGCACTGGGGGCCGCCCGGTCGTCGCATGTTCCCCCTCTCGGAAGGACCCCCACCGTGCGAAGAACCCGTATCCTCACGGCCGTGCTGGCGCTGGCTGCCGGGCTGCTGTCGGGCGCCCCCACCGCCCTGGCCGCCGATCCACCCTCCACGAAGCTCGCCGCCGACACCTACACCTGGAAGAACGCCCGGATCGACGGGGGCGGATTCGTTCCCGGCATCGTCTTCAACCGTTCCGAGCAGAACCTGGCCTACGCCCGTACGGACATCGGCGGTGCCTACCGCTGGCAGGAGTCCTCCAAGACCTGGGCGCCGCTGCTGGACTCGGTCGGGTGGGACGGCTGGGGACACACGGGCGTGGTCAGCATCGCGTCCGACTCCGTCGACCCGGACCGGGTGTACGCGGCGGTCGGGACGTACACGAACGGCTGGGACCCGAGGAACGGCGCGGTCATGCGCTCCTCCGACCGGGGCGCGAGCTGGCGGAAGGCCGACCTGCCGTTCAAGCTCGGCGGCAACATGCCGGGGCGGGGCATGGGCGAGCGGCTGGCGATCGACCCGAACCGCAACAGCGTGCTGTACCTGGGCGCGCCCAGCGGCAAGGGGCTGTGGCGGTCGACGGACTCGGGCGCCGGCTGGTCGCAGGTCGCGAACTTCCCGAACGTCGGCAACTACGCCCAGGACCCGAGCGACACCAGCGGCTACGCCTCCGACAACCAGGGCATCGTCTGGGTGACCTTCGACGAGTCCACGGGCACGGCCGGGAGTGCCACGAAGACGATCTACGTCGGGGTCGCCGACAAGGACAACGCGGTGTACCGGTCGACGGACGCGGGCGCGACCTGGCAGCGGCTGGCCGGGCAGCCCACCGGCCACCTGGCCCACAAGGGTGTCCTGGACGCGAAGAACGGCTACCTCTACCTCGCCTACAGCGACAAGGGCGGGCCGTACGACGGTGGCAAGGGACGGCTGTGGCGGTACGCGACGGGCACGGGGACCTGGAAGGACATCAGCCCGGTGGCGGAGGCGGACACCTTCTACGGTTTCAGCGGCCTGACCGTGGACCGGCAGAAGCCGGGCACGGTCATGGCGACCGCGTACAGCGCTTGGTGGCCGGACACGCAGATCTTCCGCTCCACGGACAGCGGCGGGACCTGGAGCAAGGCGTGGGACTACACGTCGTACCCGAACCGCGAGAACCGCTACACGATGGACGTCTCGTCCTCGCCGTGGCTGACCTGGGGCGCGAACCCGCAACCGCCCGAGCAGACGCCGAAGCTGGGCTGGATGACCGAGGCAATGGAGATCGACCCGTTCGACTCCGACCGCATGATGTACGGCACCGGCGCCACGATCTACGGCACGGAGAACCTCACGACCTGGGACGGCGGAGGCAAGTTCGCCATCAGGCCGATGGTGCGGGGCCTGGAGGAGACCGCGGTCAACGACCTCGCCTCGCCCCCGTCCGGCGCCCCGCTGCTCAGCGCGCTCGGTGACATCGGCGGCTTCCGGCACACGGACCTGACGAAGGTGCCGTCGATGATGTTCACCCAGCCGAACTTCACGACGACCACGAGCCTCGACTTCGCCGAGTCGAACCCGAACACGGTGGTGCGGGCGGGAAATCTGGACTCGGGCCCGCACATCGCGTTCTCGACGGACAACGGGGCCAACTGGTTCGCAGGGAGCGACCCTTCGGGCGTGAGCGGCGGCGGCACCGTCGCGGCGGCGGCCGACGGCAGCCGGTTCGTGTGGAGCCCCGAGGGCGCCGGTGTCCACCACGCGACGGGTTTCGGTACGTCGTGGCAGGCCTCCGCGGGGATCCCGGCCGGGGCGGTCGTCGAATCGGACCGCGTCGATGCGAAGACCTTCTACGGCTTCAAGTCCGGGAGGTTCTATGTGAGTACGGACGGCGGAGCGACCTTCAGGGCCTCCCCCGCCACGGGGCTGCCGAGCGGCGACAGCGTCCGCTTCAAGGCACTGCCCGGCGGAAAGGGCGACGTGTGGCTGGCGGGCGGCGCCACGGACGGCGCGTACGGGCTGTGGCACTCCACGGACGGCGGGACCACCTTCACCAAGCTCCCGAACGTCGAGCAGGCCGACACCATCGGCTTCGGCAAGTCCGCCCCCGGCGCCTCCTACCAGACCCTCTACACCAGCGCGAAGATCGGCGGAGTGCGGGGCCTCTTCCGCTCCACGGACAAGGGCGCGAGCTGGACGCGTATCAACGACGACGCCCATCAGTGGGGCTGGACGGGCGCGGCGATCACCGGCGACCCGCGGGTGTACGGCCGTGTCTACGTCTCCACGAACGGCCGGGGCGTCGTCTACGGCGACAGCGCGGGCGGCGGCCCGTCGGATCCGGGTCCGGACCCGACGCCGACCGGCACCTGCAAGGTGACGTACAAGGTCACCAGCCAGTGGCAGGACGGCTTCCAGGCGGACGTCCAGCTCACCAACACCGGTACGAGCGCCTGGAACGGCTGGTCCCTCGGCTGGACCTTCACCGACGGCCAGAAGCTGACCCAGGCCTGGAACGCCGAGGCGGCACAGGCGGGCTCGACGGTGACGGCGAAGAACGTCACCTGGAACGCGAACGTGGCGGCGGGGTCGTTGGTGAGCTTCGGGTTCACCGCGAGCCGGTCGGACACGAACCCGAAACCAGCCGCGTTCAAGCTGGGTGAGCAGACCTGCGCGATCGCCCAGCGGGCCGTCACGAACTGGATCATGGAGGTCACCCGGCCTTCCGGAACGCCCGCAGGCTGAACACCGGGTCGGGGCGTGGCCGGTCCTGGTCGGGGAGCAGGGCGAGGCGGGCGGCGAACGCGTCGGCGAGCGGGTGGCCCGGCGGCAGCGTGACGAACCAGCCCCTGCGCAGGTCGGCGATCGTGCGGCGGGGGCTGCGCCCCTGGCCGTGACCGGTGAAACGAGCCTGCCCGGCCGGGACCAGACCGTGGGCGGCGGCACAGGACTCGACGTCCGCCGCCGCGTCCCGGACCGGGCCGGGCGGCCGGGAGGACAGGACGACATCGATGTCACTGCCCACGTTGTGCGAGGCGGCCTTGTCGACCGTGGTGACGTAGACGCCGCCGGGACGCAGGACCCGGGCGCACTCGCCGACGATGGCCCGCACCTCGGCGGGCCCGGCGGCCAGGTGCAGCAGCCACACGCTGCACACGGCGTCGAACTGCCCGTCCCGGAAGGGCAGCCGGCGGCTGTCGGCGCGTACGACGGCACCGGGGAGCCGGGTGGAGGCCTGCCGGGCCATCGCCGCGGCGAGGTCGACGCCGGTCACCTTCATGTGGTCGCGGGCGGCGGCGAGCCGGCGGGTCACGATGCCGGTGCCGCAGGCGACGTCGAGCAGACTGCGCGTGTCCGGCGGCACGAGGCCCAGCACGGCCCGTGCGGCGGCGGCCGCCCGGGGCTCGCCGCCGCGCGAGGCGTCGTACCGCTCCGCTTCCTTGTCGTAGTCGAGCACCCGGTCAGTGTGCCCCGTGCCCGGGGGCGAGGTCCTCCACCTTGCGGGCGAGCTCGAAGTCCTTCTCGGTGACGGCGCCGCCCGCGCTGTGCGTGTGCACGGCCAGGGAGACGGTGTTGTAGCCGAGCGTGAGGTCGGAGTGGTGGTTCAGTTCCTCCTGGACCTGGGCGATGTGCACGACCATCGCCGTCGCCGAGAAGTGCGAGCCGAGCCGGTACGAGCGGACGAGGCGGTCCTGGTCGAGCGACCAGCCCGGCAGCTCGGCCAGCCGGTCCTCGACCTCCTTCTGCGACAGCGGTTCGACGGGCATGGACTGCGCTCCTTCCCGGACTGCGGTGTCTGCGGTGTCCTCTCAGCCTGCCACACCAGAGCCGCCGAAGCCCTGGTCAGAAGGGTGTGCCTGTCCGGGACGACCGGTTCTCGACTACGGTCCCGGCATGACCACTCACCCGTCCACCGCCGAGCAGGGCGTGGGCCCGCTGCTGCGGGCCTGGCGGGAGCAGCGGCGGGTCAGCCAGCTGGAGCTGGCTCTGCGCGCGGACTCCTCGGCCCGGCACATCAGCTTCGTCGAAACCGGCCGCTCCCGGCCCAGCGAGGAGATGGTGCTGCGGCTGGCCGAGCATCTGGACGTGCCGGTGCGGGAGCGCAACGCGCTGCTGCTGGCGGCCGGTTACGCCCCCCGTTACCCGGAGACCCCGCTGGACGACCCGGCGCTGGGCGCGCTGCGGGAGGGCATCGAGCGGCTGATCGGCGGCTACGAGCCGTACCCGGCCCTGGTGGTGGACGCCCTGTACGACGTGGTGGCGGCCAACCGGGGGATCATGACGCTGGTCGACGGTGTCGCCGAGTCGCTGCTGGAGCCGCCGCTGAACGCGATGCGGCTGGCCCTGCACCCGGAGGGCCTCGCGCCGCGGATCCGCAATCTGCGCGCCTGGCGGGGGCATCTGCTGGAGCAGATGGAGCGGCAGATCGCGCTGCACCGCTCGCAGCCGCTGCGGGCGCTGTACGAGGAGGTGGCGGCGTACCCCGTGCCCGACGCGGATGCGGCGGACGAGCCCTCGGAGCCGGTTCCGTACTTCGCGCTGCCGCTGCGGATCGAGCACGACGGGCGGACGTTGTCGTTCATCTCCTCGATCTCCACGTTCAACACGCCGATGGACGTGACGGTCGCCGAGCTGGCCGTCGAGACGCTGCTCCCGGCGGACCCGGCGACGGCCAAGTACCTTCAGACGCTGCTTTCCTGACGGGCCTTCAAAGAGGCGTGCTGGAGGACGGCGAAGCCGGCCACGGCCAGGGCCTGCAGTACCGTCCACACCGCTCCCGGCGTGCTGGGCGAGAGCCACAGCGCCAGGACCACGAGGCTCACCGCAGCCCAGGCGAGGTTGCCCTCGACGACGGCCCGCACGCCGACTGCCGGCGGCTGCCTGCGGGCGGCCAGCACGCCCACGCCCGCCGCGTAGAGCGCGAGAAACGCGCCCAGGGCGAGGAGCAGCGTGGCGTCGACGCCGAGGAATCGTCCGAGCGGGCCGGGGAACGCGAGGTAGGCGAGTGCGTTGCCGCCGGTCACGACGGCGTCCAGGGCGAGGAAGCGGCGCAGCATCGACTGCGGCTCACAGGTCCGGGCGAGTGCGGCGAGCTGGATCGCGGACATGGGGAATCACCCTCCGTCGGGTCGTGGTGGCGGCTGGGGCCGGGTGCCGGGGCGGAGTGCGCCGCCCCGGGACCCGGTGCGTCCACGATCCCTTTCGGGTGGCGTCCGGTCGATTACCCGCGAGGTCATGCCCGCCCCGCGCCTGAAACCTCCGGCGATCTTCTCGCTCCGGGCCCTGTCACGCCGCCGACCGGCCGTGACAGACTGATCGCAGGCTTGGGCACGTTGGGGAGGCGTGGCGTGAGTGAACGGCGGGCCGCACCCACCGTGGGCCAGGTGGTCCTGGGCAAGCGGTTGCAGGAGCTGCGGGAGGCCGCGGGCCTCAGTCGGGACGAGGCCGCGAAGGTGCTGCGGGTCGCCCCGGCGACGGTCCGGCGCATGGAGACCGCCGACGTCGCGCTGAAGATCCCGTACGTGCAGATCCTGCTGACGGCGTACGGGGTGGCGGCGGACGAGGTCACCGCCTTCGTCGACCTCGCCGAGGAGGCGAACCGGCCGGGCTGGTGGCAGCGGTTCCACGACGTGCTGCCGGAATGGTTCAGCCTGTACGTGAGCCTGGAGGGTGCGGCCCGGATCATCCGGTCGTACGAGCCGCACTTCGTGCCGGGGCTGCTGCAGACCGAGGGGTACGCCCGGGCCGTGCTCCAGTCAGGCACCATCGCGAACGCCGGACCCGCGGCCGTGGACCGGCACGTCTCGCTGCGCATGGAGCGGCAGCGGCTCCTGGACCGGCCGAACCCCCCGCACCTGTGGGTCATCATGGACGAGACGGTGCTGTGCCGCCCGGTGAGCGTCGACGGCAGGGTGATGCGCGACCAGCTGGACAAGCTGCTGGAGTACGCCGAGCGCGACCGGGTCACCCTGCAGATCGCGGAATTCGCGGACGGCCCCCACCCGGGGACGTACGCGCCGTTCTCGCTGTTCCGCTTCGCCGAGCCGGAGCTGCCCGACATGGTCTTCACCGAGTACCTGACCGGCGCGCTGTACCTGGACTCCCGCAAGGAGGTCTCCGCGCATCTGGAGGTGCTGGACCACATGACGGCCCGGGCGGGCTCCGCGCAGCGCACGGAGGAACTGCTGCGGGAGTACCGCGAGCGCTACTGAGCCCCACGGCCCCGCGCTCGACGTCACGGGACGGGTTCTGACCCGTACGGGCGCCGTCGGCAGGTGTGCTCCCCGGCCCGCCCCTAGCGTCGGGATGACGGGACGGGCGGGCGAGCGCACATGAAGGAGGTCCGATGCCCGGATTCGAGCTGCTGTACCAGGCAGCCGCGCTGTGCCTGATGTACCCCGACGACGACTTCCGCGCGAGGCTGCCGCTGTTGCGCGAAGCGGCCCCCCAGCTGCGGGAGTTCGCCGACCACGCGGCCGTCACCCCGCCGCGGGAGCTGGCCGCGCACTACGTGGAGGTGTTCGAGGCCGGGCAGGACCACAGCCTGTATCTGAGCGCCTGGCGCGAGGCGGCCCCGGCGCCGTCCGAGGAGCTGTACCGGGCACACGGGCTGGAGACGACCGGCGAGGAGCCGCCGGACTTCCTGCCGGCGGTCCTGGAGTGTGCGGCCCGTACGGGCGACACCGAGCTGCTGGCGGAGCACCGGGACGGTCTGGACCGGCTCCGGTCGAAGCTCACCGACTTCGGCACGCCGTACGCGACGGTCCTGGACGCGGTGTGCGCGACGCTGCCGCCGGTGGCCACGGGGCGCTAGTTCTCGCCGTCGTAGGCCTGGCGGGCCTGCTCGACCTGCTCCAGATGGGCGGCCGACCAGTCGGCGAGGTGCGCGAAGAGCGGGGCGAGGCTGCGGCCGAGCTCGCTGATCTCGTACTCGACCCTGGGCGGGACCTCCGGGTGGTACGTGCGCACGACCAGGCCGTCCCGCTCCAGTTGCCTCAAGCGCTGGGTCAGCACCTTCGGTGTGATGGTGCCGATGCGCCGTTCCAGCTCGACGAAGCGCTGGCGGCCGTAGGTGTGGAGCGTCCACAGGACGGGTGTGGTCCACCGGCTGAACACGATGTCCACGACCGAGCTGATCGGGCAGGCGAGTTCCGGCACGGTCGCGGCGGACGCCGCCCCGGTCGGGTCTGCGGCCATGCGCACCCCCTGGGGGATAGTCACTTTCCTCTAGGTACCTACTATACCGGCGGTGTTAGCGTCCACGACATCGGCAACCAGGCCGCATAGCAAAGGAGTTGCTCATGATCGTGGTGACCGGTGCGACCGGAAACGTGGGCCGATCCCTCGTACAGGCCCTCGCCGGGGCCGGCGAGAAGGTGACCGCGACCTCGCGGAGGGTCTCGGACGCGGATGTCCCGGAAGGTGTCCAGGCGCGCACGGCCGACCTGACCGATGTCGGCAGCCTCCGCCCCGTGCTGGACGGCGCCGACGCGCTGTTCCTGCAGAACGGCGGGGCCGACGCACACCTGCTCGACCCCGGGCAGATCCTCGACGCCGCCCGGGCCGGCGGAGTGCGGCGCGTCGTACTGCTCTCCTCCCAGGGGGTGGCGACCCGGCCGGAGTCGGTCTCCCACGGGGGCTTCGGACGGGCCATCGAGGACGCCGTGCGGCGGTCGGGCCTGGACTGGGTGATCCTGCGCCCCGGCGGTTTCGCCTCCAACGCCTACGCCTGGGCCGACTCGGTCCGCACCCGGCGGACCGTCGCCGCGCCTTTCGGTGACATCGGCCTGCCCGTGATCGACCCCGACGACATCGCCGGGGTCGCCGCGGCGGCACTGCGGGAGGAGGGGCACGCCGGGCAGGTCCACGAGCTGACCGGGCCCGTCCTGAGCACTCCGCGGCAACGCGCCGAGGCGCTGGCGGAGGCCCTCGGCGAACCGGTCCGCTTCGTCGAGCAGACCCGTGACGAGGCCCGTGCGCAGCTGCTGCAGTTCATGCCCGAGCCCGTGGTGGAGACGACCCTGGCCATCCTCGGCGAGCCCACACCC
The DNA here is from genome assembly GCF_044759525.1 of Streptomyces sp. NPDC101110. NCBI lineage: Bacteria > Bacillati > Actinomycetota > Actinomycetes > Kitasatosporales > Streptomycetaceae > Streptomyces > Streptomyces sp. NPDC101110. The sequence goes on from NZ_JBIVZM010000006.1 coordinate 193,320, forward strand.
GCGGAGCAGCGCGTCAGCCCCGACGTGGAGCGAGTGCTGGGCCGCCCGCCCCGCACCTTCACGGACTGGGCCCACCGCAACGCCGCCGCGTTCCGCTAGGGCCCCCGCCGCGAGCGGACCAGCCTCGCGCGGTGCCACCCACACCACCGCACCCCACCGGGGGCCGCCGCCATGAGCAGCTCAGCCGCGCGCGGTGCCACCCACACCACCGCGCTCCACCAGGGCCGCCGCCATGAGCAGCTCAGCCCTGCGCGGTGCCGCCCTTCTCGTCTCGCGGGTTCTTCTCCTCGTCCACGATCTCCGCGTCCACCACGCCCTCCTCGTCGTGTGAGGTGGCGGAGGGCTCCTCCGTGGGGGGCTGCTGCGCCTGGGCGTACATCGCCTGGCCCATCTTCTGGCTGACGGAGGCGAGCTTCTCTGCGGCGGCACGCAGGGCCGCGGTGTCCGCCTGCTGCTCCAGTCGCTCCTTCACCTCGGCGACGGCCGAGTCGACCTCGGATTTCGTGTCGGCCGGGACCCGGTCGCCGTTCTCGCGGAGGAAGTTCTCGGTCTGGTAGACGAGTTGCTCGGCCTGGTTGCGGGTCTCGGCGGCCTCGCGGCGGGTGCGGTCCTCCTCGGCGTACTGCTCGGCCTCGCGCATCATGCGGTCGATGTCGTCCTTGGGCAGGGCAGAACCGCCGGTCACGGTCATCTTCTGCTCGCGCCCGGTCGCCATGTCCTTCGCGGAGACGTGCATGATCCCGTTGGCGTCGATGTCGAACGCCACCTCGATCTGCGGCACACCGCGCGGTGCCGGCGGCAGGCCCGTCAGATCGAAGACACCGAGCTTCTTGTTGTACGCGGCGATCTCCCTCTCGCCCTGGTAGACCTGGATGCCGACCGAGGGCTGGTTGTCGGCGGCCGTCGTGAAGATCTCCGAACGCCGGGTCGGGATGGTCGTGTTGCGCTCGATGAGCTTCGTCATGATGCCGCCCTTGGTCTCGATGCCCAGGGACAGCGGGGTGACGTCGAGCAGCAGCACGTCCTTGACGTCGCCGCGGATGACACCCGCCTGGAGCGCCGCGCCGACGGCCACGACCTCGTCGGGGTTGACGCCCTTGTGCGGCTCCTTGCCGGTGAGTTCCTTCACCAGGTCGGTCACCGCGGGCATCCGGGTCGAACCGCCGACGAGGATGACGTGGTCGATCGCCGAGAGCTGCACACCGGCGTCCTTCACCGCCTGGTGGAAGGGCGCCTTGCAGCGGTCCAGCAGATCCGCGGTGAGCTCCTGGAACTGGGCCCGGGTCAGCTTCTCGTCGAGATGCAGGGGCCCTTCGGCGGAGGCCGTGATGTAGGGCAGGTTGATCGTCGTCTCCGTCGAGCTGGACAGTTCGATCTTGGCCCGCTCGGCGCCCTCACGCAGCCGCTGCACCGCCATCTTGTCGCCCGCGAGGTCGACGCCGTACTGGCCCTTGAAACGCTTGATCAGGTACTCGACGATCCGCTGGTCCCAGTCGTCACCGCCGAGGTGTGTGTCGCCGTTGGTGGCCTTCACCTCGATGACGCCCTCACCCATCTCCAGCAGCGACACGTCGAAGGTGCCGCCGCCGAGGTCGAAGACGAGGACCGTCTGGTCGTTCTCCTTGTCCAGGCCGTACGCGAGGGCCGCGGCCGTCGGCTCGTTGATGATGCGCAGGACCTTCAGGCCCGCGATCTCACCGGCCTCCTTGGTGGCCTGCCGCTGGGTGTCGTCGAAGTAGGCGGGGACGGTGATCACCGCGTCGGTGACGTCCTCGCCGAGGTAGGACTCGGCGTCCCGCTTGAGTTTCTGCAGCACCCGCGCGGACAGCTCCTGGGCCCGGTAGCGGGTGCCGTCCACGTCGCCCTCGCCGGGGAAACGCCAGTGCGCGTCGCCCATGTACCGCTTGACCGAACGGGCGGTGCGCTCCACGTTCGTCACAGCCTGCCGCTTGGCCACCTCTCCGACGAGAACCTCGCCGTTCTTGGCGAACGCCACGACCGAGGGTGTGGTCCTGGCCCCCTCCGCGTTGGCGATGACGGTGGGCTCACCGCCCTCCAGCACCGCGACCACCGAGTTCGTGGTTCCGAGGTCGATCCCGACCGCTCGTCCCATCGCTGTCCCCTTCCGCCAGGGCGACGACCCGTCCCACACTCCAGCACAAAACTTGAGTGCGCCGTTGTCAATGCCGCGAGGGGGTGATCGGTCCGCGCAGCGCGACGGCGCGCCGGGGCCGGTCGGTGACGAGCACGTCGACGCGCGGGTGGGTGAGGAAGGACCGCATGAGGGTGTCGTCGTTGACGGTCCAGACCATGGTGAACAGGCCCTGCCGGGTCGCCTCGCGCAGCACGTTGGTCCTGGCCAGCCGCTGGTGCACGGCGACGCCGTGCGCCCCGCAGGCCCGGATGCGACGGGCCGGGAACAGCTCGCTCAGCCGGGTCCCCGGCAGCCGGGCCAGGGCGAGTTCCCTGCGGTCGCGTCCGAGGGACAGGGCTGTGCGCACCTCGGGGAAGCCCCGGGTGACGGCCGCGACGGAGCAGTCCTCCAGCGTCGTCACGACCAGACCGTCCGCGCCCAGCAGGGCGACGGCCCGGTCGATCACCTCCCGCTCGTAACCGGTCTCCTTGAGGTCGAGGTGGGCCACGAGTTTCCCGGCGATCAGTGCCATGACGTCGTCCACCACGGGCACGGCGTATCCGGCCCGGTCGCACAGTTCGGCGTGTGTGAGCCGGGCCAGCGGCGGTCCGGCGGGGCCGACCCGGGGATCGTGGTAGACGACGAGGACCCCGTCCCCGGTGCGGCGGATGTCGAACTCGACGTACTCCGCGCCGGACTCGATCGCGTCCTCGTAGGCCTCCCAGGTGGCGGGGCCGGCTCGTTCGGAGCCGCCCCGGTGGGCGGAGACGGCGGGGCGGGGCGTCATGGTCGTCGGTTCCCGGAGGGCGAGCGGGGCGGGGGTACGGGCGCGAAGTCGTCGGCGGGTGCGGGCAGCAGGGAGCCGGAGCGGGTGCGGACCCGTCTGAGCAGGACGTATCCGACCACGACGAGGACGACGAAGGGAAGCCAGGCCAGGGCGTAGGCCGTGCCGTAGGCGCGCAGGTCGAGGATCGAGCGGTGCTCGTCGACGTTCGTGCCGTTCACGCCGAAGAAGGCCAGCAGCAGGGTCGGCGGCAGAGCGATCAGGGTGGCGGCGGCGACGAGGCCGGAGACGGTGCGGTCGCGGCGGTCGTCGCGCTCGGCGAGTTCGGCGTCCAGGGCGGCGGAGCGGGCACTGATCACCGAGGTGAGCCGCTCGACCATGCGGGCCGAGTTGTCCAGGCTGTCGCGGATACCGAGGGCGCCGCCCAGCGAGGACTGGAAGGCCTCGATGACCATCTCGGGGATCAGCAGGCTGTCGACGTAGGCCTCCACCCCGAAGGCCAGGTCCAGCTGGAGTTCGTTGACACCGGCGGACAGCCGGGAGATCAGGGAGCGGATCTCGGTGGGCGAGTCGGTCAGGACCTGCTCGTTGGCCTTCATCATGGCGAAGGCCGCGAGCCGGGTCCGCTGAAGCACCGCCAGGGCGGAGATCATGCCGACGGCGACGAGGACCAGGCCGTTCTCCACGTGCGGGGCCCAGCCGGCCTGGACGGAGACGCCCCGGCCGAGGGCGGACAGGGTGAGGCCGTGGTTCCTGAGGTGGGTCGCGAGGCTCGTGTCGTAGGGCGCGGCGGGGTTCCACGGCATGCGGCCGCGGTAGACGATCTCGTTCAGCAGGATCGCCCTGCGGGCTTCGTCGGCGTTGAGCAGTTCCCGCTGTAACCGGCCGCCGGGGAAGACGAGTTGGTGCACGTTCTGGCCGAGGACGAGCGGCCGGCCGCCGAGCTGCGGGGCCAGGCTCTGCAGGAGCGGACGGTCGTCGAGTTCGATCCGCTCCCGGTCGAAGCAGGTGGCGGCCAGCCAGACGGCGAGGTCGCCGGCGGTGGTCTCGCCCGCGAAGGCGCAGTCCACGACGAGGGTGGCGTCGCCGCGCGGGGTGGTGACGACGAGGATGCGCAAGGACGCGAGGCCGAGGCCCTGGTCGCCGTGCGGCAGCCGCAGCCGCCGGGGCGCGACCTGTTCGTCGAGGACCGGGACGGGCAGCACCTCCTGGCTGGTCATGAGGTGGGAGGCGAAGCGGCCGTAGTCGTAGCGGTCGACGAGGGCGCCGAGGGCGGTGTTCCGGGGGCGGAGCCGTCCGGAGAGGCTGAACAGCAACAGGACGCGGGTCCGGTCCCGGGTGGCGGAGTCGAGCACCGTCGCGTTCGTGGACGTTCCCGGCAGCATCCCGTTCCTTCCGGCCCGGCGTTCGAGGCGTCTGGTTCATACCCCTGCCGGTGGTGGCGAACCGACGAGGGCGCGCGGGCCGGCCCCGGTGGGCCGGCCCGCGCGACGGGTGGTGCGTCGGGTCAGGCGAGCTTGGCGGTCAGCGTGATGGGCGTGGCCTTGAGGGCCTGGCTGACCGGGCAGCCGACCTTGGCCTCGTCGGCGGCGGCCTGGAAGGCCGCCTCGTCGATGCCGGGGACGGTGCCCTCGACGGTGAGGTGGATGCCGGTGATGCCCTCGCCGGGCTGGAAGGAGACGTCGGCCGAGGTGATCAGCTTGGTGGGCGGCGTCCCGGCCTTGTTCAGGATGTTGGAGAAGGCCATGGAGAAGCAGCTGGAGTGGGCGGCCGCGATCAGCTCCTCGGGGCTGGTCTTGCCGTTCGCCTCCTGGGCGCGCGAGGCCCACGTGACCGGCTGCTCGCCGATGGCGCCGGAGGAGTCGAAGGTGACGACACCGTTGCCCTCGAGCAGGTTGCCTTCCCAGACCGTGTGTGCGGAGCGCGTGGTAGCCACGAGTTCTTCCTTTCGCGTGCGGACTCGCGTGCGGGCCCGTCTCCGGGCCCCGTGTCCCCCATCCGATCACACTACGGCTCAACTCACGCGGAAGACCTGCCCTCTGGGACGGCGTGCGTACGGCTCGGTGGGCGGGGGGTGCCGGATGACGGACGGTGTGCGTACGGCTCCGTGGGCGGGGCGCTGCCGGGTGTCAGGCGGCGTGCTCCTCCTCGGTGGCCGGCAGCGGAACCTGCGGTCCGTTCGCTTCGCGCAGCCAGCGCCTCAGGACCCGGTGCACGTGCTCGGCGCCGACGAGTTCCTCGCCCTCGCCGACCGGTGCGGAGACGCCGAGCGGGGACAGCAGGAAGGGTCTGCCCTGAGCACCGCCGAGGCCGCCGTGGGAGCCGATCTGCTCCTCGAAGGCGAGGACTTCGCCGTCGGCCGGGTCGTGGAAGGAGTTGACCATGATGTCGGCGGTGTGCGGGAAGGAGTGCGTCCGGCGTATGGCGTCGGCGGCACCCGGGCCGAAGGGGGCGAGCGGGCCGGGGTTGTCGTCGAGGTCGGCCAGCGGGATCTCGGCGCCGTACGCGCCGAGGACGACACCGCCGTGCGCGTCGCTGCGGACCAGCAGGAAGCCGACCCCGGGGTGGTTGGCGAGGGTCGGCAGCAGCGCGGGGTGACGGGCGTCGATCTCCTCCTTGCTCATCCGGTGCGGGACGTCCGGGAAGGACACCAGGCCGAGGTTTCCGGAGGCCAGCACGATCGGCTCGGAGCCGCGCGCGGGGCGGTGCTGCTCGCCGGCCTCCGCGACGGGGAAGCGCAGCGCGGCGCGCACGGCGGCGCGCGCCTCGGCGCCGCTGCGGGTGCGCTCCGCCTTGCGCGGCACGGGCATGCCGCAGCCGGCCCGCACCAGGTCGCCGAGCGTGAGGCCGTAGCGGGAGCGGAAGGTCTCGCCGGGGCTCTGGCCGTGGTCGGACAGCACGACGATCCGGTACGGGCGCGGGGCGTGCTCGGCGACGTTCTCGATGAGGGCGAGCGAGCGGTCGAGGCGCTGGAGGACCTTCTGCGCGTCGCGGCCGGCCGGTCCGGAGTGGTGGGCGACCTCGTCGTAGGCCACCAGGTCGGCGAAGACGGCCGTGCGGCCGACGAGCATGTCGCCCGTGACGGCGGCGACGACGACGTCACGCTCGACGACCGTCGCGAAGGCCCGGACGAGGGGGTAGAGGCCGCCGCGGGAGACGCGCGGGCGCTGTTTGCGCAGGCGCGCCCGGGCGGACTGGCCGATCTCGCGGCCGACCTCGGCGATGAAGGAGAGGGCCGTGCGCACGGCGTTGGCCGGGTCGGAGAAGTAGGCGAAGTAGCCCGCGCGGGAGCGGTTCTCGCGGCTGCGTCTGCGGGCCGCGATGGACAGCACGAGGGCCTGCTGTTCGGCGCCGCCGCTGAACAGGTTGCCGCGGCTCGCGCCGTCGACGGCGAGCAGCCCGCCGTGCCCCGCCTGCTCGACGGCGCGGCGCTGCAGTGCGGCGGCGCTGGTCGGGCGGTTGCAGACGACCACCTCGCGGGTGTCCTTCTCGTACCAGCGGAAGGCGGGGACGTCGTGGTTGCTGCCGTGCAGGATGCCGAGCTGGCTGGCGCCGGTCTGGCTTGACCAGTCGGTGCGCCAGGGGGTGAGCCGGTGCGTGGGGCGGCCGCCGTCGCCGATGTCGAGCCAGCGGGCGACGGTGGGCATCAGGCCCTTGTCGACCGCGTCGAGCAGGGTGTCGTGGCCGACGCCGTCGAGCTGCACGAAGACCGTGCCGGGGCCGGCGGGTGAGGGCGGTGCCGAGCGGCGGCGGCGGTCGGAGAGGCGGTACAGCCTGCGGCGGTAGGCGTCGTCGTCGCGCACGGCCAGGGCCGCGCCGGTCGCGGATGCCACGGCGGACATCACGGCGGCGACCACGACGGCGGTCTCCGGTGCGGCGGCGCCGCGCTCGGCGGGGTTGAGGTGCAGGGCGAGCAGCAGCAGGGCGCCGTTGAGGAAGAACACCAGCAGCCCCAGCACCAGCGCGGGCACGAGGAGCAGCAGCCGCACGAGCAGCGGCCACACCAGGGCCGACAGCAGACCGAAGGCGCCGGCCCCGAAGGCCGCCGTGACGGCTATGTCCGTCGCACTGTCGCCGTTCTCCGAGCGGAGCCGGAAGTCCGGGAGGATCCCGGCGAGCACGAGCATGGTGACGGTGGAGACCGCCCACACGGCGACGCTCCGCCCCACCTGACTGGCGACCCGCCGCCACCGCACGCCCCGCACGCCCCGCCACCTCACGTCCCTGGCCCGCGGAAGCCGCGGGTCCTCCCCCACAGTGTCTCAACGCCCGGTCGCGCCGTTTCGTCCCCGGGCCGCACACCGGTGAGGGGACGGCGTCAGCGCCCGTCGTAGCCGGCCGTCGGCATCGACAGCCGCCGGTGCACGCACGCCTTCATCGCCGCGTCGTACGCAGGCTCCGCATGCCCCGCCGTCTCCACGCGTACACCGCGCCGGGCGCATTCCGCGGTGAACTCCTCGACGGAGGCGAGCGCGCTCTCCAGGACCCGCAGGCTGGGCGCGACGAACAGGTCGAGGCCGGGCCGGACTCCGTCCCACAGGGCACCGTGGTCGGGTCGCAGCCCCCGGACCAGTAACTCCCGGCTGACCACGTAGCCCCGCTCGGCGGCCCAGCGGGCGCACATCGCGTGCTGACTGCGGGAGTCGACGAGGAACGGGTCGTCGTCCAGTTCCTCCAGCGGCGTCAGACTCGCGATCGCCGTGACCCGCACCGGCACCATGGCGTCCCCCCTCACCTCCGGTTTCGCCGCCGACCCTACTCCTGCACGTAGGCTTCGGGGGAGTCGCGCGAAGGAGGCAAAGAAGTGCCGGTGGAGATCACCTGGTGGGGTCACGCCACTTGCACCGTGGAGGACTCGAACGTACGCGTGCTCACGGATCCCCTGTTCGCACGCCGGCTCGCACACCTGCGCCGCCGGCGTGGGGCCCTGCCGCCTCCGGGCGCCCCGCGCGCGCATGTGGCGCTGGTGTCGCATCTGCACGCCGACCATCTGCACGTGCCGTCGCTGATGCGGCTCGCCGAGGGCACGCGCCTGCTCGTGCCCCGGGGCGCGCGCCGGGCGGTGCCGGGCCTGCGCCGGCTCACGCACCTGCGGGTGAGCGAGATGGCTCCCGGGGACGAGGTCCCGGTCGGCGACGTCGTCGTACGGGCCGTGCCCGCGCGGCACGACGGGCGGCGGCTGCCGTTCGGGCCGCACCGCTCCCCCGCGCTCGGCTATGTCATATCCGGCGAGGCCCGGACGTACTTCGCCGGGGACACGGGCCTGTTCGACGACATGGCCGAGCAGGTCGGTCCGGTCGAGGTGGCGTTGCTGCCGGTGGGCGGCTGGGGGCCGTACCTGGGCGAGGGGCACCTGGACGCGGGCAGGGCGGCACAGGCGCTGGCACGGCTGGCACCGCGCAGCGCGGTGCCGGTGCACTACGGCACGTACTGGCCGATCGGCATGGACGCCGTGCGCCCCCACGAGTTCCACGCGCCGGGGGACGAGTTCGTCCGGCTGGCGGCCCGGCACGCGCCGGCGGTGTCGGTGCACCGGCTCGGGCACGGGGAGAGTGTGCGCCTGGAGACCGCGCGGTGAGCGATTCCGCGCCCTTGGCGCTCGCTCCCCTGATCGCGGCATCGGCCGTCACACCGGCGTCCGTGGTTCCGGCGTCCACGCAGCAGGCGATCGGCTATCCGACGTTGTTCCTGCTGGTGCTGGCCGGGGCACTGATACCGGTGATTCCGACGGGTGCGCTGGTGAGCTCGGCGGCGGTGGTGGCGATGCACCGGACGGCGCCGTTCTCGCTGGCGATGGTATTCCTGACGGCTTCGCTGGCGGCGTTCCTGGGGGATGCGGCGCTGTACTGGCTGGGGCGGCGGGGGCTGAAGTCGAAGAACGGGTCGCGGTGGCTGACGGCGATCCGGTCGCGGGCACCGGAGGACCGGCTGGAGCAGGCACAGGAGAAGCTCGCCGGGCACGGCGTCGCCGTGCTGGTGCTGTCCCGGCTGGTGCCGGCCGGGCGGATTCCGGTCATGCTGGCGTGTCTGCTGGCCGAGTGGCCGATGCGGAGGTTCGCCCGGGGGAATTTTCCGGCGTGTCTGGCGTGGGCCGTGACGTATCAGCTGATCGGCGTTCTCGGGGGGTCGCTGTTCGATGAGCCCTGGGAGGGAGTGGTGGCGGCCATCGGGCTGACGTTGCTGATCAGTGCGGTGCCGGCTGTGGTGCGGCGGGTGCGGTAGCACCGGCGGGGTCGTGGTTGTTCTCGGGGCGCGGGTGGTGCGTCGTGGTTCTTCGCGTGGTTCCCCGCGCTCCTCGGATGCCTAGAGCACCTTTGACGCGCCGACCGGCATGTCCCAGAGGTCTTCCCGGGGCAGCCCCGCCTTCTCCCAGGCCGCGCGCACGCGCGTGAGGGGTTCCAGGACCGGCTCGGCCGAGAGGACGAACGTGGCCCAGTGCATGGGGGCCATCCTGGTCGCGCCCAGGTCCCGCGCCGCGCGGACGGCTTCCTCCGGGTCGCAGTGCACGTCACGGAGCCACCAGCGGGGGTCGTAGGCGCCGATGGGCAGCAGGGCCAGGTCGATGCCGGGGTAGCGGCGGCCGATGCGGGAGAACCAGTGGCCGTAGCCCGTGTCCCCCGCGAAGTAGACGCGCCGGCCGTCCCGGTCGGTGAGGACCCAGCCGCCCCACAGACTGTGGCAGGTGTCGGTGAGGGTGCGCTTGGACCAGTGGTGGGAGGGGACGAAGTCGAAGCGCACGCCGTCCAGTTCGGCCGCCTCCCACCAGTCGAGCTCGGTCACGCGTGTGAACCTGCGGCGGTGGAACCAGCGGGCGAGCCCGGCCGGGACGAACACCGGTGTGTCGCGCGGGAGTCGGCGCAGCGTGGGGGCGTCCAGGTGGTCGTAGTGGTTGTGGCTGATGACGACGGCGTCGACGCGCGGCAGGTCTTCCCAGGGGACGCCGACGGGGGTGATGCGGGCGGGGGTGCCGAGGATGCGGCGGGACCACACCGGGTCGGTGAGGACCGTCAGTCCGCCGATTTGGAGCACCCAACTGGCGTGCCCCGCCCAGGTGACGGCGACGGTGCGGGCGTCGACGTGGGGCAGCGGGGCCGGGGCGTAGGGCAGCCGGGGGATGTCGGCAAGACCCTGCGGGCCGGGTCTGACCGCGCCTTCGCGGGCGAAGCGGGCCATGGCCTTCAGGCCGGGGAGCGGTGCCGTCAGCCGGTCGTGGAAGGTGCGCGGCCACACCCGCCGCTCGGCCAGGGGGCGGGGTTCGGCCAGGGGCGGATACGGGGGTGCGACGGGTGACGGGAGCGGGGGCCCGTCGGCTGCCCGGGCGGTCGCGCCGGTGGTCGACTCGGACTGCTGCGTCATCGAGGAGGCTCCCATCGCCGTGCGTCGTCGCGGAGATCGTCGAAGACCGACTTCAGCCGCATCAACGCGTGGTGCACGTGCGGCAGTTCCAACGGTGCGGGTGAGGTGAGGCATTCCGCGCGTTCGGTGTCGGAGCCGGCCACCAGCGCGCCGGTGGAGAGCCGCACGCGCGGGGCTTCGAGGTCGTCGCCGAAGCGGTGCCCGCCCGGGGCGGGCATGCCGAGGCGTGCGGTGAGGAAGTCCTCCAGTTCCTGGGCGTCACCCACGCCGTGCGAGGTCAGCGCGGGGCGCAGCGGCGCCAGGTCCACGTACAGATGACGGCCGGACTGCGGGGGCCGGGCGAGGGCGCCCGCGGCGACGACAGCGGAATGTGCCTCGGTGGCCAGGAGCGCGTGCAGGCGCACGGCGGCCGCCAAGCGCGCGGTGACGGGCTCGGGCTCCCCCAGGGCGTACCCGGCCGCCGCGGCGACGGGCGCGGCGACCCGGGCGTCGAGTGCGGTGAGGATGTCGAGGACGCGCGCGTGCAGACCGTCGCCGTCCTCCCCGGCGGGGAAGCGGGCCACGGCGGCCGGCCAGCCGGGCGGGAGCAGGGCCCCTGCCAGGTCGGTGACGACGGTGACCCGGTCGGGCACCATCTCGGCGGGGCTGAGCAGCACCGTCTCGTGCGGGTCGTGCAGGGTGTCGCGCCAGGTCTCGTCGCTGACCAGGTGCAGGCCGGCCCCCTGGGCGGCTTCGACGGTCTCGTGAAGCAGTTCCGGAGGGGCGACGGTCGCGGTGGGGTCGTCTGCGACGGACAGCACCAGCAGCCGCGGGTCGCCGCCCTCGTCGCGCACCCGGCCCACGGTCTCCAGCAGGGCGTAGGGGTCGGGCACACCGCCGCTCTCCGGCGGGGTCGGCACGTGGAAGGCGGGGCGGCCCAGCAGCCGTGCGTACGGTGCCCACCAGGCGGCGCAGGGTCTCGGCACGAGGACGTCCCCGTCGAGGGCCGCGGTGAGGGCGAGCAGCAGGGCGGGCGAGCCGGGGGCGGCGGCCACCCGGTCGGAGTCGCAGTGCAGTCCGCGCCGGTCCCAGTAGCCGCAAGCGGCCTCGCGCAGTGCCCGGCCGCCGCCGACCGGCTCATGGCCGCCACGGGACGCCGCGGCGGCCAGCACCGCGGACAGTTCCGGCAGGACGGGCAGCCCGTCGCCGGGGAGCGGCGGCCCGAACCGGACGGGGCCGTGACCTTCCGGGGCCGTGCGCCGCATCCGTACCTCCGCAGTGCCAGTGCCTGGTGCCGCCCTGTCGTGCCGCCCCGGTACGCGCGCCGCCCGTGGTCCGCGGTCCGTTCGGGGCGGCGCGTGCCCTCGGCCACTGAGTACCCAGGGCGCCGCCGCCCCATGGGCGCCCGGCGGGTTGTGACGGTCACAGCATGAGCGGGCCCTGCCGGGGAAGCGTGGCCTTCCGTGGCGGTGGACCGGGCCATCCCGGGGTTGGTGGACCGGGCCATCCCGGGGGATGGGGCCCGACCCTCCGGGGGGTGTGGCCGGTCCTCCGGGGCGGTGGACCGGAGCATGCCGCTGGACTGAGGCCTGGCCGAGGGGGCGGTGGACCGGGCCCGGTGGTCAGCGGTGGGGGTCGCTCCGCCGGTTGCGCAGCCGGTGCACGGCGGCTCCGAACGCGCCGGCGATCATCACCCCGCCCGCGACGAGGGCCGGTACGGAGTCGGTGAAGGCTCCACCGTCACCGGCCCGCACTCCACGTTGCACCGGTGCCTCGCCGCACTCGGTGTGCCACGTCTCGCGGTGGTGCGAGGTCTCGGGACAGGGTGTGCGGGTGGGTGGGTGCGTGGGCTTGTGCGACGGCTTGTCGGGACCGGAGCCGTGGGTCACGGTGAACGTCGCGCTCCACTCCTTGCCCTCGCCGCCGGGGGCGGCCGGGCAGACGCCGTCGACGGTCCACGCCGAGTCCTCCCCCGTGGCGTCCGGGTCACCCTCGAAGTTCTCCGCGGGGGCGATGAGGGCCGTGCCCCGGTAGGCCGGGCCGGAGACCTCGTCGTCGTTGCCGGTGACCCGTTGCAGGGGGACCGTGCCCTCGTCGAAGGCCTGCGAGGTGGCGTCGATGCTGTCGGGCGGCGGTCCCCCGGTCGGGTCGCAGCTGACCGAGACGGTGAGTGTGTCCCCGGGCCGGACGGTGGCGGGACTGACCTCGGCGGCCGGTTCGGAGAACTCGGCCGGCGCGAATCCCACCAGGGCCGAGCCGGCCAGGACGGTGACGGACAGGGCGTACAGGCTGCGGCGCATCGAGGGGACTCCTTCGGTGGTCATACCCCTCTGCCATGACAGCCAGGCCGCCATGGCGTCGCGCGCGGCGCGGCCCCATTGGCGGGACAGTGCCACTCAACCGAGTGAATCGGGGCGCACCGGGAGCGCGGGGACCGAGCGCCCGGGGCGCGGGGACCGGCGCGACAGGCGCGACAGGCGCGACAGGCGCGACAAGCCACACGAGGCCGTCATCCGTACGGCCGCGTCAACACCGCGGCTCAGGCGACGTCCCGCATCACCTGCTCCCGCACCTGCCCGCAGCACCGGCTGATCAGCCGGGAGACGTGCATCTGCGAGATCCCCAGTTCCTCGGCGATCCGGCTCTGCGTCATGTCCCCGAAGAACCGCATGTAGAGAATGGCCCGTTCCCGCTCGGGCAGGGCGGCCAGCCGGGCCTTCACGGACTCGCGGTCGACGACCATGTCCAGGGCCGGGTCGGTGGATCCGAGCGCGTCGTTCAGGGAGTACCCGTCCTCGCTGCCGGGCAGCTCCGCGTCCAGGGACAGCGCGGTGAAGCTCTCCAGCGCCTCCAGGCCGGCCCGGACGTCCTCCTCGCTCATTTTCGCGTGCTCGGCGAGTTCGGCCACGGTGGGCTGCCGGCCGGAGACGTTCTGGGACAGCTCCTGGCCGGCGACGCGGACGCGGTTGCGCAGGTCCTGGACGCGGCGGGGTACGTGCAGGGTCCACATGTGGTCCCGGAAGTGCCGCTTGATCTCACCGGTGACGGTCGGCACGGCGTAGCTCTCGAAGGCGTGGCCGCGCTCGGGGTCGTACCGGCTGACGGCCTTGACGAGGCCGAGGGCGGCGACCTGGCGCAGGTCCTCGAAGCTCTCGCCGCGGCTGCGGAAGCGCCCGGCGAGGCGGTCCGCCATGGGCAGCCAGGCCTCGACGATCTCGTCGCGGAGCGCGTCGCGCTCCGGGCCGGCGGGCATCGAGGTGAGCCTGCGGAAGGCCTCGGCGGTGTCGGGGGCGTCGTCGTGGGGGTGCTGCTTCGCGCTGATTCGGGTCGGCATGATGCGTCGCAATTCCCTTGGGAGTGCTCGGGGCTGGACGGTCACCGTGGAAGCGCATCCGCTGTGGGACAGGGGCCTCGGTGGCGGCGCGCGACGCCGCTTCCACGGGCGTGCCTCCTGTCCGAAGCACTGAGGGGCGCCTGCCCCCGGCCCTCACCCGCAAACCCGGGGAGGAACTCCGTCCTGCGCGACGAACTGCCGTGCGGCAGCGGCTCGATCGGCCTGCCGGACCGCACGCGCGGGAGTCCTCAGGGCGCAGGGGCGGGAGTCCCTGCCGGAGCGGGCGAGGAGGCGGCCACCGTGCCCGCGGACGGTGCGGCGGCCGGCTGACTCCGGTCGGCGTCCTCGTGTGGCAGCAGCAGGTCTTCGTAGCGGCCCAGCACCAGCACCACTCCGAGCATGAGCAGCGGTATGAGCACAGCGAGCAACGCCATGACGTGTCCTTCCCCAGAGAGGTGTGGGGGGGTGTGATCCGGGTCTCCCGCAGGACATGGCGCAAACCAGTGCGTGCGGTGGGGATCGGGCTGACGCAACCCGTGTCGCCCCGCGGTGTTCGGGTACGCGGTGCGGGCCCCCGAACGTCTGGAGGGAGACATGCAGCGAGGAAGCGACCGGCTGAGCGTCCACCGGGACGACGAGATGAAGCACGAACTGCAGGGGCTGCTCAGGTCCGGGCACCCCACCCGCAGTGAGGAGTGGCACGACCCGGAGCCGGCCGCCGAGGACGACCCCGCGGTCGCCCACGGGCCGGTGACGCCGAGCCGTGCGCCGACGTCACTGGAGTCGGTCCGGCTGGAACTGGCCCGGATCCTGGGCCGCAAGGCGTTCCCGGCGAGTCCGCGGGAACTGACCCGCGAGCTGCGTGGGCACCAGGCGCCCGACGTTCTCGTCGAGGCAATGGAGGGCCTGCCGCGCCAGGAGCGCTACAGCAATGTCCAAGAGCTGGCCCAGGCCCTGATCCGGGCTCGCGAGACCGGGCCGGAGGAGTACGCGTAGGGACCGCGGCGGGGGCGCCGCGCGATGCCGTGGCGCCCCCGCCGGCCTGGAAACGGAGGGGAGGGCCGAGTGTTGGCCGAGTTCGTCAAGGACGTGATGACGGCGGGTGTGGTCGCCGTGCGCCCGGATGCCTCACTCGTCGAGGCGGCGCAGCTCATGCGTTCGCAGAACATCGGCGACGTGGTGGTGGCCGAGGGCCAGGACGTGATGGGTGTACTCACCGACCGTGACATCGCCGTACGGGCCGTCGCGGACGGCGCCGACCCGATGACGGTCAGCGTCCGGACCGTGTGCACGAGTGATCCGGTGACGGTGACGCCCGACGACCGGGTGGCGACCGCGGTGACGCTGATGCGCGAGCACGCGGTCCGACGGCTGCCGGTGGTGGAGAACGGGCTGCCCGTCGGGATCGTCAGCCTGGGTGATGTGGCCGAGGCCGAGGATCCCGCGTCGGCGCTCGCGGACATCAGCAGGGCCGAGCCGGACACCCGGGGGGACGCATGAGCACGGACCGGGCCCGGCAGATCAGCGCCTCCGGCGTCACCGTCGACGTCGGTGACGCCACGACCCGGTATCTGCTCTACGGACTGCTGCCCGGCTGGTTCGTGCCGGGTGTGGCCGACTGGGTGATGCACCGGCGGACCCGCATCGAGGACACCGCGGGCACCAAGGAGTCCCTGATCCACTCGCTGATGATGGCCGAGGTGGGCCTCCCGATCGCGCTGACGCTGCGCTACGAGGTCAATCCGCTGTTGCTGAGCGTGCAGCTGGGCGGGGCCGCGGTGCACGAGGCGACGGCGCTGTGGGACGTCCGTACGGCCGTCGACAGCGAGCGCGAGGTCAAGCCGGTCGAGCAGCACATCCACAGCTTCCTGGAGTCCCTGCCGTTCGGGGCGCTGGCCGCCCTGATGTGTCTGCATGCCGATCAGGTCAAGTCGCTGCTGCGCGGCGGCAGGGGCGATCCCGACGCATGGCGGCTGGTGCCCCGCAGGCGGCCGCTGTCGCGCGGCTACCTGGCCGGCATCGCGGCTGCCATCGGCACGTGCGTACTGCTGCCGTACGGCGAGGAACTGCTGCGCTGCGTGCGGGCGGGCCGCAGGCGCAGGAAGAACACGCGGAACGAGACCCACGAGGACCACGCCGCCCACGGCGGCAACGAAGACCGCGAGAACCACGAGAACCCCGCACATCACGAGGACCACGAGAACGGCACGTGGGGCGACGCGGCGCATCAAGGCGCCGCTCGCTCCGGGAAAGGACGTTGAACATCATGCGCATCGCGTTTCTGGTCGCACCCGAGGGCGTCGAGCAGATCGAACTGACCGATCCGTGGCAGGCGGCGAAGGACGCCGGTCACGAGCCCGTGCTGTTGTCGACGCAGCAGGGCGAGATCCAGGCCTTCAACCACCTCGACAAGGCGGACACCTTCCCGGTGGACGAGGTCGTGGGCGACACCGCACCGGACTCCTTCGGTGCGCTCGTGCTGCCGGGCGGCGTCGCCAACCCGGACTTCCTGCGGATGGACGACAAGGCCGTCGCCTTCGTCCGGGACTTCTTCGAGCACGGCCGGCCCGTGGCGGCGATCTGCCACGCACCGTGGACGCTGGTCGAGGCGGACGTCGTACGCGGCCGGGTCCTCACCTCGTGGCCGAGCCTGCGGACGGACATCCGCAACGCGGGCGGCACCTGGGTCGACCAGCAGGTGCAGGTCTGTGACCACGGGGCGAACAAGCTGGTCACCAGCCGCAAGCCGGACGATCTGAAGGCGTTCTGCGAGACCTTCCTGGAGGTGTTCGCGCAGGAAAACGCCTGACCGGATCCCGGCAGGCTCCTGCCGCGCCTTCGGGCGTGGGAGGGCCGGTGTTCCCTTCGAGGGGCTCAGGTGCCGGGGGTGGTGGGGGTCGCCGACTCCCCGCTCCCCCGCTCCCGGGCCCCTTCCCGTGTGCGGCCCGCGGCGACCGGGCGGCGGGGGTTGCGGCGCAGGTACTCGCCCTCGAGCTGCGCCATGCGCTCGTTGTGGGCGCGCAGCGCGTCGTTCGAGCCGTAGAGCAGTGTGTCGTGGCGCGTGCGGTGGATGGTCTCGAGCTCTTTCATGAGCTGCTGGTCGTCCAGCCGGTCAGGGTCCACTCCGGTCATTGTGTCGCCCCGTTCGTCGTGTTCGTTCATGCGGCCCGGGTACCCGCCCCCGGAGCAACTGAGCACTACCCCCGAGCGGCATCCGGGAGGAACCATGGATCTCGCCTTTCTGCACCCACTGTACGAACACCCCGGGCCTTGGGCCTCCGTGTACGTCGACACCTCACGGCACACGGAGGGCACTCCGCACGAGCGGGAGCTGACGGCCCAGGCGATGGCCAGGTCACTGGCCGATCAGGGGGCGGACGAGGCGACGTGCCAGGCCGTGCGGAGCGCGATCGAGGATCTGCGGCACTCCTCCGAACCGCACGGCCGGGCCCTGTTCGCGCGGGCCGGCGAGGTCGTCCTGGACCCGCCGCTGGTCCGTCCCCCGCAGGGCGGTGACTGGGCCGAATGGGCGCCGCTGCCGCGGGTCGCGCCGCTGCTGGAGCTGGCCGGGGAGGACCCGGTGTGCGTGGTGGCGTACGTCGACCGCAAGGGGGCGGACTTCGAGCTGCGCAGCGCGCTGGGCCGTCAGGAAGCCGGGAGCGTCACCGGGCGGCAGTGGCCGGTGCACCGCACGAGCTCCGTGGACTGGTCCGAGCGGCATTTCCAGCTGAGGGTGGAGAACACCTGGGAGCACAACGCGGCGGAGATCGCCGACGCGCTCGCCGTGTGCCAGGAGGAGACCAAGGCCGACCTGCTGATCCTCGTCGGCGACGACCGGGAGCGGCGGTCCGTGCACGAGCGTCTGCCCAAGCGGCTGCACGACCTGGTGGTGGAGGCACCGCACGGCACCGGCAGTCGGCTGCTCGACGATGACGTGGAGCGGGCGAGGGCCGAGCACGTGGGGCGGCAGGCGGAGGCGGAACTGGAGCGGTTCCGCGCCGCCCGGAACCCCGACGACGAGGGCCGGACCGCGGCCGTCGAGGGCGTGCCCGCCCTGGTCGACGCGGCGCGCGAGCACCGCATCGACGAGCTGCTGATCAGGGTGGACGGGCCCGACGCACACCGTGAGGTGTGGATCGGGGAGGACCCCGACCAGCTCGCGGTGCGCCGTACGGACCTGAAAATCCTGGGCGAGCAGCACTCCTGGCCTGCCCGGGCCGACGACGCGCTGATCCGCTCCGCGGTGGCCACGGATGCGCCCGCGCTGGCGGTTTCCCAGGAGGAGGTGCCGGTGGGCGGCCTGGGCGCACTGCTGCGCTGGAAGTGAGCGGGGTTTCCGTGCGCCCGGCCTCCGTGGTGGCGTCTCGCATGCCGCGTGTGCGGGTACGTCGCGGCCGGCCGCGCAGTTCCCCGCGCCCCTAGGACGCGGCGCGCCCCTAGCGGGCCCGTTCCACCCGTCGTTCGTCCCAGACCGGGTCCGGGGTCTCCCGGACCCGGCCGTCACTGCCGAAGACCAGGAAGCGGTCGAAGGAGCGGGCGAACCAGCGGTCGTGGGTGACCGCGAGGACCGTGCCGTCGAAGGCCTCCAGGCCCTCCTGGAGGGCCTCGGCGGACTCCAGGTCCAGGTTGTCGGTCGGCTCGTCCAGCAGCAGCGCGGTCACGCCCTGCAGCTCCAGCAGGAGGATCTGGAAGCGGGCCTGCTGGCCTCCGGAGAGACGCTCGAACGTCTGCTCCGCCTGCTGGGTGAGCTCGTAGCGGCGCAGGCGGGACATCGCGGCACCGCGGTCCTGTGCGTGTTCCTTCCACAGGATGTCGAGGAGGGTACGGCCCTCCAGTTCCGGATGGGCGTGCGTCTGCGCGAAGTGGCCGGGCACGACCCGGGCGCCCAGTTTCCACTCCCCCGTGTGCGCGACGTCGTCGCCGGCGAGCAGGCGCAGGAAGTGCGACTTGCCGGAGCCGTTGGAGCCGAGGACGGCGACGCGTTCACCATAGAAGACCTCCAGGTCGAAGGGCTTCATCAGGCCGGTGAGCTCCAGGTTGGCGCAGGTGACCGCCCGGACGCCGGTGCGGCCGCCCTTGATGCGCATCGTGATGTCCTGCTCGCGCGGCGGCTCCGGGGGCGGGCCGGCCTCCTCGAACTTGCGCAGCCGGGTCTGCGCGGCCGCGTAGCGGGAGGCCATCTCATGGCTGACGGCGGCGGCCTGACGCAGGGTCAGCACCAGCTTCTTCAGCTGCGCGTGCTTCTCGTCCCAGCGCCTGCGCAGCTCCTCGAAGCGGGCGAAGCGCTCACGCCGGGCCTCGTGGAAGGTGGCGAAGCCGCCGCCGTGCACCCAGGCGTCGGCGCCGGCGGGCCCGGGTTCCAGGGAGACGATCTTCTCGGCGGCCCGGGCGAGGAGTTCGCGGTCGTGGGAGACGAACAGGACCGTCTTGCGGGTCTCCTTCAGCCGCTCCTCCAGCCACCGCTTGCCGGGGACGTCGAGGTAGTTGTCGGGCTCGTCGAGCAGCAGCACCTCGTCGGTGCCCCGCAGCAGCGCCTCGAGGACGAGCCGCTTCTGCTCGCCGCCGGAGAGGGTGCGGACCTCCCGGAACTGCGCCTTGTCGTACGGCACCCCGAGCGCGGCCGTGGTGCACATGTCCCACAGCGTCTCCGCCTCGTAGCCACGGGCCTCGGCCCAGTCGGCGAGCGCCTGCGCGTATTGCAGCTGGGCGGCCTCGTCGTCGACGGTCATGATGGCGTGCTCGGCCTTGTCGACGGCCCGGGCCGCCTCGCGGATGCGGGGCGCGGCGACGGACACGAGCAGGTCCCGCACGGTCGTCTCGTCGCGTACGGATCCCACGAACTGCCGCATGACCCCGAGCCCGCCCCCGACGACGACGGACCCGCCGTGCGGTTTGAGCTCGCCGGCGAGCATCCGGAGCAGGGTGGTCTTGCCGGCGCCGTTGGGTCCCACGAGGGCCACGACGGCCCCCTCCCCCACCCGGAACGAGACATCACCCAGCAGCGCCCTTCCGTCGGGCAGGTAGTACTCCAGGTGTGCGGCTTCGAGGTGTCCCATGGGCGCGATTCTGTGGGGGCCCGGCGGCCCGGGGCAAACGGGTTTCGGCGGCGGGGCGCACGCAGGGCACGCCCATCCGCAACTGACACATCGTCAGTCCATATGGCAGGATCCAGGTCTCAATATGTGGCGGACAGGCATACGGTGATCTCCTGCCGACCCGACCGGAAGGGGTGGGATCCGCCATGCCGGAACCCCGCGAGACCGCCGTCTACACCCATGGGCACCACGAGTCCGTGCTCCGCTCGCACACCTGGCGGACCGCGGCCAACTCGGCCGCGTACCTGGTGCCTTCGCTCAAGCCCCACATGAAGATCCTGGATATCGGCTGCGGGCCGGGCACGATCACCGCCGACCTGGCGGCGCTCGTGCCCGACGGGCGGGTCACCGGAGTCGACCGCGCGCCGGAGATCCTGGAGCAGGCGCGCGCCACGGCGGCCGGCCGGGGACTGACCAACGTCGAC
Organism: Streptomyces sp. NPDC101110; assembly: GCF_044759525.1. Taxonomy (NCBI): domain Bacteria; kingdom Bacillati; phylum Actinomycetota; class Actinomycetes; order Kitasatosporales; family Streptomycetaceae; genus Streptomyces; species Streptomyces sp. NPDC101110. Next base: position 213,427 of record NZ_JBIVZM010000006.1, read on the forward strand.
TTCGCGGTCGCCGACGTGCACGGCCTGGACTACCCGGACGCCACCTTCTGCGTGGTCCACGCCCACCAGGTGCTCCAGCACGTGGGCGATCCGGTGCAGGCACTGCGCGAGATGAAGCGGGTCGTCAGGCCCGGGGGAATCGTCGCCGTACGGGACGCGGACTACGCGGCCATGACCTGGTATCCGGAGGTCCGGGGGCTGGACGCCTGGCTGGACCTCTACCGCCGGGTCGCCCGGGCCAACGGCGGCGAACCGGACGCCGGACGCCGGCTGAAGGCCTGGGCGCAGCGGGCCGGCTTCACGGACATCACGGCGACCTCAGGGACCTGGACCTTCGCCACGCCCGAGGAGCGGGCCTGGTGGAGCGGGCTGTGGGCGGACCGCACGCTGGCGTCGGCGTACGCGGACAGGGCCCGGCTGGGCGGGCACGCCGGCGAGCGGGAACTGCGGGCGGTGGCCGAGGCCTGGAGGGAGTGGGGCGCGCGGGAGGAGGGCTGGTTCAGCGTGCTGCACGGAGAAATTCTCGGCCGCAAGGAAGCCTGAAACACCGTTTCGGGGACACCCTGAAAGCAGGAGGTTCGAATTATGGTTCCCATCCTGCTGGTGCTGCTTCTGGCTCTTGTTCTGTTCGGCGCCGGATTTGCAGTGAAGATTCTCTGGTGGATCGCGCTCGCGGTTCTCGTCCTGTGGCTGCTGGGATTCTTCGTCCGTGGTACGTCCGCAGCCGGCGGAAGGGGCCGCTGGTACAGGTGGTGAAGGAACACGCCTCTCCCCGGGCCTTCGTCAGGGCCCGGGGAGACGCGTGAGCGTCAGTCCCGCGGAAGCAGCGGTCCCAGCGGCCCGAGGTCCAGGTTGAGGTCCTCGGGCCGCAGCCCGTAGCGGTCGCGCAGTTCCGTCATCCGCTCGTCGAGCAGCATGAGCGTGAGTCCGATCCGCTCCTCCTGCTCCTCGCTCAGGTCACCCACGTCGAACCGGCGCAGCGCCTGGCGCTCCATGAGCTGGCGCAGCAGCTCCACCACCGTGAGCACGAGCTTGACCAGGTCGCGCTCGACGGTGTCGGGCTCCAGGTCCATCCGCTTGGAGCCCGGCCGGGAGTTGTCGTGGGCGGTCACAGCAGCTCCTCGAACGGTGAGGGCACCTGGGCGTTCACCGAGCTGATGAGCGCGTTGAGGTCGATACGGACCAGGTCGACGTCGGCGATGCGCAGGGTGATGTCCCCCGTGATCACCACCCCGCCGGCGAGCAGCCGGTCGAGCAGGTCCACGAGGGCGATCTCACGGCGTTCCACTACGGTCACGGATTCTCCCCCTTGTTCATGTGGCCTCCCCGGCGAAGGAATAGGCCGCCCAGGGGCCGGTGAGTTCGATGCGCATTCCGGGGACCTCACCCTTGGTGCGGTCCACCAGTTCCACGAATTCCTCAGAATTCACACGCGGCACGAGATAGGCGGCGTTCAACACGTTCCGCCCGGCCGCTTTGGAAAGCGCGGGATTCTGCGGGGGATGCATGCGGGAATCCTCCGCGAATGCGGAGAGTTTTTCGTGCAGGCTGGTCGAGAAAGCTTCGGCTTTCTGCCACATTTCTTCGTGGGACCTGGTCTGCATACGCCGTTGCCTCAGGTAGTCCCGGCCCGACGCGGGCTTCTGCGCGGGCCGGGGACTCTCCTGGGGTTCGGACTCGGCGTAGACCTTGACGCCCCACTCCACCCGGCCTTCCAGCCGGTCGAGAGTGCGGTGGAAGTCCTCCTCCCGGGCCTCGATCATCATCCGCACACCGCTGTCGTCGTGGAAGACGGTGCCGAGCCGCAGCGGCAGCGGGGTGGTGACGGTGGTGAGCGCGTCGATGACACCCTGGTGGGCGCGGGCGGTCTCGGTGAGCCAGTCCAGGTCCTCCAGATGGCGCCGGAGCGGCTCCTCGGCGAAGTCCCGCTCCGGCACGTGGCTCACCACGGCCACCAGGCCGTGGTGAGTCAGTGCTCTGGGCGGATCACCCGCGACCCCCGTCAGCTGGGCCTGGAGCGGTGTGCCGAAGGGGCGGCAGACGGCGTAGACGTACCGCAGTCCGGTCACTGTGCCTCCCTCTTCTCCGCGCGGCCGGGCTCCAGTTCCTCGAGCCGGGCCAGCCTCTCGCGCAACTCGGCGTTCTCACGGGTCAGTTCGTCCCGGCGGGCCCGTGAGCTCAGGGCCGGGTCGGTCTCCCACCAGTCGATGCCCATCTCCTTCGCCTTGTCGACCGAGGCGACGATCAACCGCAGTTTGATCGTGAGGAGTTCTATGTCGAGCAGATTGATCCGGATGTCGCCCGCAATGACGATGCCCTTGTCCAGCACCCTTTCGAGGATGTCGGCGAGGTTGGCGCTGCTTCCCTGACCGTAGGGCTCGGGCATCCTGCTGGGCGTCGTCATCGCCGGCTCCCCGCCTCGACTTCCTCGTCCTCGTCTTCGTCCTCGTACTCGTCGTCCTCGTACTCCGCTTCAGGCTCCTGATCGTCCTCGGGCTCCTCCTCGTCTTCGTACTCGTCCTCGGCGTCCTCGCCCTCGGGGCGCTCCTCGTCGTACTCGTCCTCGTACTCGCCCTCGGGCTCTTCCTCGTCCTCCTCCGGCTCTTCGTCGTCCTCGTACTCGTCCTCGGCGTCCTCGTCGTCGGGGCGCTCCTCCTCGGAGCTCTCCTCGGACTCCTCCTCGGCGAGTGCGTCCTCGTGGCTGCGGACGACCTCGCCGTCGCGGATCTCGCCGCGCCAGCCGTCCTCCGCCTCGCCCTTGATGGTGATGAAGCGGACGAAGTTCTTCAGGTCGAGCCGGGCCCGGCGGCCCTGGGCACGCCAGATGTTGCCGGTCTTCTCGAAAAATCCGGAGGGGTAGTACTCGATGACGAGCAGGACCCGAGTGAGGTTGTCGGTGAGCCGGTGGAAGGAGACGACGCCCTTCGTGGTTCCCTTGGCCCCCTCGGAGGTCCAGGCGATGCGATCGTCGGGGATCTGCTCGGTCGTCTTCGCCTTCCAGCTGCGGTTGGACCACCAGATCTTCGCCTGCCAGTCGGAGTGGGTGTCGTCGTCGCGGCTCGCGCTCTTGACGCCCTTCGCGAAGGTGCTGAAGTCCTGGTACTTGGTCCACTGGTCGTACGCCGTGCGCAACGGCACACCGACGTCGATGTGCTCGATGATGACGGTGGGCTTGTTGCCCGAACGGCCCTTGCCCTTCTTGCCCTTGCCGCCGCCCAGGCTCTTGAAGGCGCCGGTGACCTTGTCCTTCAGGCGCGAGCCGCCCAGCTCGACCGCCGAGCGCAGCGGGCCCTTGCCCTCGGCTATCTTGCGACCGCCGTCGAGGGCGAGTTTGGCGAAGCCGGGGCTGTTGCCCTCGGCGATGTCGTTCAGCTTGCCGGTGGTTTCGCCGAGCTTGCGGCCGACTCCGGTCAGCATGCGGGTGGCCTGGGCGGCGAGGTACTCCTGCAACTCGGCCTTGAGCCGGTCTGCGGCCTCGCTGTGGGCCAGGTCGGTGAGCGGGTTCTTCGCCGCTCCGTTGGCGGCGGACTTCGCCGAGCCGAGTGCCTCGCTCATCCCTCACCGCCTCCCTTCGGCAGCCGGGAGCGGGCGCTGCCGCCCCTGCTCCTGGAGGTCGCCTTCTTGGCGGCCGTGGTCTTCTTCGCCGCCGTCTTCTTCGCGGGAGCCTTCTTGGCGGCGGCCTTCTTGGCAGGGGCCTTCTTGGCCGCCTTCTTCGCCGTCTTCTTCGCGGACGGCCTCTTGGCCGGGGCCTTCTTCGCCTCCGGCTCCTCTTCCTCGTCCTGCTGCGGCCCGGAGTCCTCGGACTCGTCGTCCCGGGGCTCTTCGTCCTCCGGTTCCTCGTCCTCGTACTCGTCGTCCGCCTCGTCGTCCTCCCGGCCGCCGGGCACCGCGCCCGTCAGCTGGTCGCGCATCTGGGCGGTGCGGCCGTGCAGCCGGTCGGACAGGGCGTCGAGCTGCCGCTCGACCATGGCCCCGGAGGCCGCCTTGCCCACGCCGCGCAGGTCCTCGCGCAACTGGTCCCCGATCTCCTTGAACTGCGGGTTGTTCCGCAGTTGCTGCTGGAGAAGCTCCGCGACCATGCGCGGACTCAGATTCAGCTTCTTCCCGGCGACCAGGCCTCCGACAGCGACCGCCATCTTGAGCTTTTTGGTGCGTCCCAGGAGATATCCGGCCCCCACCGCGAGGCCCAGTCCCATTCGGTTCATTGTGTCGTCCCGTTGCCTGTTCCCGCGCTCCTGCGCGAAGCGATCTCCAGCCGGTCGAGGAGTTCGTCCTCGATGCGGTCGAACTCCTCTTCCGTGATCTCTCCGGCCTCCAGCTGTTCTTCCAGCCGGCCCAGTTCGGCCCGTACCGTGGCGGGGTCGTAGTAGATCCGCTCGGCTTCCTGGACGACCTGCTTGATGGCCCAGGCGCTGCCGCGTGCCGGTGCGAACGGCAGCAGCAGCACCTCAGAGATCAGGCCCACGTCGTCACCCCACTCCGGCGTCCGTGCCGCTCACCGCGGTGCCCGCGGGCTCGGCCGGGCCGGGCTCGACGAAGCTGTACGGCGGCAGCGGTCCGTTGACCCGCACCTCCAGGTGCGGCATGTCCTTGCGGAGCTGCTCGACCGTGGCCAGGAACGTGTCGGCCGACTCCCGGTCCACCAGGAACGACACGTTCGCCAGCCAGCCGGTCGACTCGGGGCCCACGCTCACGTCGTCGGCGGCCGTCTCCAGCGCACGCTGCACCGCGGCGCCGTCGTCGGCCTCCCTGGCCTTGACCGCGGCCGCGACCAGCTCGCCGAGCCGGATCTTGTCGTCGTAACTACCGCCGCCGGCCTGCCGGTTGGCCTCCGCGAGCCCGCGGATGTCCGGGCTCTCGGCCATCACCTGGTGCAGTACGGCCTCTTCGACGTGGTTGGCCTTGACGTTGTACTCGACCCGGTTGTCCAGGGCCGCGAGCCGCTCCTTGTAGTGCTCGGCGCGCTCGGCGAGCACCGCCGTGATGGAGTTGTCGTCCGGGGCGACACTGCCGAACCGCATGGGCAGCACGCACCCGGCCGCACCGGCCTCGCTGAGGACGTTCTGGTGGGCGAGCAGGTCCTTGCGCTTGGGCCGCAGCCCCTCGGGCGCCTCACTGACGATGGCCGCAAGGTCACCCTCCCGCAGGATGCGCACCTCGCGGGGCGGGTCGCCGACGCCGCCCATGCCCTCCGGCAGAGACGGGTGGGAGCTCGCCGCGATGCCGTAGACGTAGGTGCTCACTCCTGCTCCTCCTTACGGCGGGACGTGCTCTTGCGGGCCCGCGGGCGCGACTCGGTCTCGCCCTCGCTGCGCGCCTGCTTGAAGGCGTCGGAGATGGTCTCGGCGGCGCCGGACAACGCCCCCTTGGACTTGCCGCGGGCACCGGACTCGGTGATCTCTCCGACCAGGTCGGGCAGGCCCGGGTCCTTGCGCGGCCCGGCCTCCAGGTCGAGCCGGTTGCACGCCTCGGCGAAGCGCAGATACGTGTCCACGCTGGCGACGACGACGCGAACGTCGATCTTGAGTATCTCGATGCCGACCAGGGACACTCGGACGAATGCGTCGATCACGAGCCCCCTGTCAAGGACAAGTTCGAGCACGTCGTAGAGACCGCTGCTGCCGCCTCCGCCGCCGGTCTGCTGTGCCGGTACGACAGTCATGCCGGATGTTCCTCCTCGTGTGTGGGTGCGGGTCCGTTCCGGCGGCCTAGCGGCCGCCGGGCCTGCGCGCGTCGGACCGACCGCGTTCATAGCGGCGGACGCGCCGGTACCCCGTGAGCTGCCCCTCCGCGTCGAGCTCTACCTGGTAGCTCGCCATGAGGCTCATCGTGTCGGGCACGCGCTCGAGTTCGAGGACTTCGACCTCCAGCGCCCAGCCCTCCTCCGTCTGCTCGAAGGACGACACGGACTCGGCTTCCATGCCGGTGAGCTCCGCGAGCTGGCCACGCGCCTGGCGCAGCACCTCCATCGGGCTCGGTCGGCTCTGGCTCTTCTGGTTGTCGTTCGTTCTGCTCGAATTCCGTGAGCTCTGGGGCTTCTGTGAACCCTGTGACTCTTGCGTGTTTTTTGTGTTCGACATGGCCACCTCCCCCTCCGTGTGGCCGCAAGAGTGTCAGCCAAACCTCTACGGACGCGTGCATCTGCCACCCGACCGGCCGAAGAGGGGTCGCGTCAGCCGCCCAGGGCGTTCAGCCGCCGCCGGGCCGGTCCCAGCGCCCGGCCGCGGCCCGGCACGCCCGACCAGGGGTTGGTGCGGGCCTGCTCGACGGCATCGGCGACGGTCCAACGGCGTGCGTGCAGCTCCGGATCGTCCAGCTGGTCCCAGGTGATGGGGGTGGCCACCGGGGCGCCCGGGCGGGGCCGGACCGTATAGGGCACGACGGCCGTCTGGGCGTAGGCGTTGCGCTGGATGTCCAGGTAGAGCCGCGCACCGCGCTCCTTCTTGCGCGCCGCCGTCGTGAGCCGGTCGGGGTGCGCTCGGGCGAGGGTGCCGGCGACGTCCCGGGCGAACGCCCGCACGTCGTCGAAGTCGTGCCGTCCGTTCAGCAGCACGATCACATGCAGCCCGCGCGAGCCGGTCGTCATCAGCGCCGAGGGCAGTTCCAGCTCGTCGAGCAGCTCCCCGAGCAGCCGGGCGGCCTCGCGCACGGCCTCGAATTCCTCCCTGGGGGTCCCCCCAGGCCCCTCAGGCACCGGGGAGGGGTCGAGGTCGAAGACCAGTCGGTCGGGGTGGTCCACGGCGTCGGCGCGGGACAGCCAGCGGTGCAGGGTGATGCTCGCCTGGTCGGCCAGGTACAGCAGGGTGGCCGTGTCGTCACAGACGGCGTGCCGGACCGTGCCGCCCTCCTTGGCCACCTCGACCCGGGGGATCCACTCCGGGTAGTGCTCCGGGGTGTTCTTCTGCATGAACGTCGGGCCGTCGATGCCGTCCGGGTGCCGCTCCAGCATCAGCGGGCGGCCGCGCAGGTGCGGCAGCATGAAGGGCGCGACGGCCCGGTGGTAGTCCACCAGGTCGCCCTTGGTGTACTCCTTGGCGTCGCCGCCGCCCGGGAACAGCACCTTGTCCGGCCGGTGCACCTCCACCGTGCGGCGGCCCGCCCGCACCCTGCGGGTGCCGTCGCCGCCGCTCACCGCACGACCGCCTCCTCGACCAGCAGCCGTCCGGCCGCCGCGATGGACTCCGCGTCGATGCCCGAGGCACGCAGCTGCTCCTCCGGGGACGCCGAACCCGGCATGGTCCGTACGCCGAGCCGGACCAGGCGCGGCACGGGCCGCCCGTCGGTGAAGGCGTCGAGGACCGCGTCCCCGATGCCGCCCTCGGGGTGGTGGTCCTCCACGGTCACCAGGCAGCCGGTCTCCTCGGCGGCCCGGCGCAGGGTGGCCCGGTCGACGGGCTTCACCGAGTACAGGTCGATGACCCGCACGGCGATGTCCTCCTGCTGCAGGGCCTCGGCGGCCGCCAGCGCCTCGTGCACGGTGACGCCCGCCGCGACGAGGGTCAGGCGGTCCCGCTCTGAGGAGCGCAGCACCTTGCTGCCGCCGACCGGGAACTCCTCGTCCGGGCCGTAGATCACCGGGCTCTCGCCGCGCGAGGTACGCAGATAGCGGACGCCCTCCAGGCCGGCCATCGCGCCGACCAGCCGAGCGGTCTGGTTGGCGTCACACGGGTACAGCACGGTCGAGTCGTGCACCGCCCGCATCATCGCCAGGTCCTCCAGGCCCATCTGGCTGGGCCCGTCCTGGCCGATGGCGACGCCCGCGTGGGAGCCGACGAGGTTGATGCCGGAGCCGCTGACGGACGCCATCCGCACGAAGTCGTAGGCCCGGGTCAGGAACGCCGCGAAGGTGGCGGCGTACGGCACCCAGCCGCGGGAGGCGAGGCCGACGGCCGAGGCGACGAGCTGCTGCTCGGCGATGTAGCACTCGAAGTAGCGGTCGGGGTGCTCCTTGGCGAAGAACTCGGCGCGGGTGGAGTCGCCGACCTCGCCGTCCAGGGCGACGATGTCGCCGCGGCCGGTGCCGAGGGCCGCGAGCGCCTCACCGAAGGCGTTGCGGGTGGCGACCTCCTCGCCCTTGTCCCACCTCGGGAGTTCGAAGTCGCCGGTGTGCACGGAGTGCAGCATGCGGGCAGCGGGCGGCTCCTGCACCTGTACGCGGATGTCGCGCGGGCCGCCGAGTTCGGTGATCGCGTCCTCGGCCTCCGGGAGGGGCTTGCCGTGCAGGCCCTCGCGGTCCTGGACGCCCTCGACGCCCTTGCCCTTGAGGGTGCGGGCGAGGATCGCGGTGGGCTGACCCTTGGTGGATGCGGCCTCGGCGTAGGCGCGGTCGACGGCGTCCACGTCGTGGCCGTCGACCTCGATGGTGTGCCAGTCGAAGGCCTGGAACCGCCGGGCGTAGGCATCGAGGTCGTGGCCGTGCCGGGTGGGGCCGCGCTGGCCGAGCCGGTTGACGTCGACAATCACCGTGAGGTTGTCCAGGTGCTCGTAACCGGCGTGCTCGGCGGCCTCCCACACGGATCCCTCGGCCAGTTCGCTGTCGCCGCACAGCACCCACGTGCGGTAGCCGGTGCGGTCGAGCCGCTTGCCGGCCAGCGCGATGCCGACCCCGACGGGCAGGCCCTGCCCGAGCGAGCCGGTGGCCGTCTCGACCCAGGGCAGACGCTGCGGGGTGGGGTGCCCTTCGAGGCGGCTGCCCAGCTTGCGGAAGGTGAGCAGCTCGTCGTCGTCGATGGCTCCGGCCGCCTTGTACGCCGAGTACAGCAGCGGGGAGGCGTGGCCCTTGGAGAGGACGAAGCGGTCGTTGCCGGGGTGGGCGGGGCGGTCGAAGTCGTAGCGGAGGTGGTGCGCGAGCAGGACGGCCATCAGGTCGGCCGCGGACATCGAGGACGTCGGGTGCCCGGAGCCCGCCGCGGCGGCGGCGCGGACACTGTCCACCCGCAGCTGCTGTCCGAGGTCGGTGAGTTCACCGGTGTTCATGAGTCTCCTTTCGCGGAGTCGTCGCAGTCGTCGGGGCCGTCAGGGGCGTCGGTTCGTTTGACGGGGCCGGGCGCGGGGTGGAGCTCCGGGGGCGGGTCCCCGGGACCGGGCTGGTTCCTCGCGGGCTCACCACCCGGCCGGCTCCTCGCGGGCTCGTCGGCCGTTCGCCGGGCGCCCGCAGCCGGGCGGCCCTTCGCCGTCTCGGATTCGGTGAGCGGCCGCGCGTGCCCGGAGCCGGGGCGGTCCGCCGTCGGGCGGCCCTTCGCCGTCTCGGACTCGGAGCGCAGTTGTGCGTGCGATCGCGCGGCCCCGGATCCGGGCCGCACCTGCGTCGCCCCGGATCCGGGCCGCCCCTTCGCGGGCTCATCGGGGGGCCGGTACCGGCCCGGTCCGCCCCCGTCGTCCGTGTCGGCCGCGAGCGCCGCACCCGGCCCGGACCGGGCGCCCGCTCCCTGCCGCTGCCCGGGCCCGCCCGCCACCCGGGCCACCTCGGGCGACGACGTGTCCAACGGCACCGACCAGGACCGTACGAGCCCCAACTGCACGGCCTGGCGCGGCAGTACGGCGTCCAGCAGCCAGTCGGCCGCGACCCGGACGCGGTTTCCGGGCATCGCGGCGAGGTGGTAGCCCCGCGTCACCGCGCCCGCCGGTACGCCGGACAGGGGCACGCCGAGCGGGTTGGCGGCGGCCTTCGCCCCGCCCAGGTCGACGACGAAGCCGAGGTCGCGGTGGCGGTAGGGCTTGCGCGCCCCGCCGAGGCCGAGCGACGCGGCGACGTTCTCCGCCGCGATCCTGCCGTGCCGCCAGGCGTGCTGCGCGGTCATCGGCGTGTAGCTCCCCGGGTTCTCCAGATCGGGGACCGCGGCCACGTCACCGCACGCGAACAACTCCGGCCGCCCGGGCACCTGGAGGTGCGGGTCGACGAGCAGCCGTCCCTTCTCCATGGGCAGCCCGAGGGACTCGACCAGCGGGTCGGGACGCACGCCCACGCACCACACCAGCGTCCGGGTCTCGACGAACTCGCCGTCGGACAGCACGACCCCTTCGTGCATGGCCTCCTGCACGGAGGTGCCCATCCGCACGTCCACGCCCCGCTGCCGCAGTACCCGGTCGGCGGTGGCGGAGAGCCTCTCGTCCATCTCGGGCAGCACTCGCGGCGCCACGTCCAGCAGCATCCAGCGCGGTCGCATGCCCTGCCGCAGCGGGTGCTTGCGCACCTGCGCGTCGGTGAACATCTGCCCGTGCGCGGCGACCTCGGTGCCGGTGTACCCCGCCCCGACCACGACGAAGGTGCATCGCGCGGCGCACGTCTTCGGGTCGTCGGAGGACGCCGCGAGCTCCACCTGCCGGGTGACGTGGTCGCGCAGGTACAGCGCCTCGGGCAGCCCACGGAAGCCGTGCGCGTGCTCGGCGACACCGGGGATGGGCAGCAGCTTGTTGACACTGCCCGCGGCGAGCACCAGCCGGTCGTACGCGAGGGTGCCACCCTCCCCCTCGGGGCCGGTGTAGTGCAGGGTGCGGTCGTCGAGGTCGATGCGCTCGGCCTCGCCCAGCACCAGCCGTACGTCCGGCAGCGTGTCCGACAGGGAGACCGTGACCCGGCGCGGTTCCAGCACGCCGGCGGCGACCTGCGGCAGCAGGGGCAGGTACAGGAAGTAGTCGGTCGGGTTGAGCAGGGTGATGTGGGCCCGGCCCCGGGTGAGCCGGGACAGGGTGCGGGCCGTGCGGTACCCGGCGAAGCCGGCACCGACGATCAGGATGCGGGGTCGACTCACGGTCGCTCGCCTCCGGCGCTGTCGCGTAGCTCGGGAGCCTTCCGCGTCCCCCTGGCCAGGGCACCCAAACGTCGGCCCGGCCCGCACACACGGGACGGGCCGGTTTCCGGCCCTCGCCACGGGTACCCGGTGCCGGATACGGACCGCCGACGTCGCGGAGGCACTCTTCCATGCCCGAGTACGGATATTTCCTCTCGTGCGAGCAGTACGGGCCCGCCGAGCTGATCGAGCAGGCACGGATGGCCGAACAGGCAGGGTTCCAGGCGCTGTGGATCTCCGACCACTACCACCCGTGGAACGACGAGCAGGGCCAGAGCCCGTTTGTGTGGTCGGTGATCGGCGCGCTGTCGGAGGCGGTGTCGCTGCCGATCCAGACGGCGGTGACCTGCCCGACCGTGCGCATGCACCCTGCGGTGGTGGCGCACGCCGCGGCGACCAGCGCGGTGATGACGAACAACCGCTTCCGGCTGGGTGTCGGCTCCGGTGAGGCGCTCAACGAGCACATCCTGGGCGACCACTGGCCCCCGGCGCACGTCCGGCTGGACATGCTGGAGGAGGCCATCCAGGTCATGCGGCGGCTGTTCAGCGGCGAGGAGGTCAATCACCACGGGCCGCACTACACGGTCGAGAACGCCCGTCTGTACACCGTCCCGGACGAGCCGATCCCGATCGACATCTCCGGCTTCGGGTCCGCCGCGACCCAGCTCGCGTCCCGCGTCGGCGACGGCTACATCTCGGTCATGCCGGACGAGGCGATGGTGGAGCAGTACCGCAAGGGCGGGGGTGGCGGAAAGCCGGTCAGCGGCGGCACGAAGGTCTGCTACGGCACGGAAAGGGAGGAGGCCGTCCGCACCGTCCACCGGCTCTGGGCGAACGAGCAGCTGCCGGGCGAACTGGGTCAGGTGCTGCCCTCACCCAAGCACTTCGAGCAGGCGCAGCAGCTGGTCACCGAGGACATGGTGCGGGAGAACCGGGTGTGCGGCGACAACGTGGACGAGCACGTGGCGGAGCTGAAGCAGTTCGCCGACGCCGGCTACGACCGGATCTACGTGAACCAGATCGGTCCGGACCTGCGCGGCTTCTTCGACTTCTACCGCACCAAGGTGCTGCCGCAGCTCCAGCAGGCCGTCTGACGCGACTTGGTGGCCGGAGCACCACGCCCCCGAGCAGCCGGCGCGAGCGGCTTCAGGGGGTGAAGACCTGCTCGAGACGGTCGATGGCTCCGTCCGCTCCCAGGTGGTAGCGGAAGACCAGGCCGCTGTCGGGGTGCGCTTCCAGCCAGTTGAGGAACTCCTGCACGCCGATGGGCTGATTCTCGGTGCTTGTCACGATGGGGTCGGTGACCGTGACGTACGCGGCCTGGTCCATGGGCAGGTAGATCTCCTTGCCGACCGTCTCGAACGGTGCTCCGTCGGAATCCGGGCTGCCGCAACCCCAGTTGCCGTGTCGGATGATCAGACTCAGGGACCCGCCTTCGGGTGTGTAGCGGTACACGGCGATCTCGTCGGGCGAGATCGGCATCTTGTGATCGCAGCCGTCGTCCGCGCCACCGGTGCCCGCGGATGCCGTCGGACCGGAGGCCGGGGCAGCGGGTGTCGCGGCCGCTACCGGAGGGGACACCGTGTTGCCTGCCTTGTCCGCCGAAGGCGAGACCTTCTGGGCGGGCAGCGCCTTTGGGGAGGCGGTTCCGTCAGTATCCTGCGCGCCCTTGGCCGGCGAGGAAGTGACGGCCGACGTCGCCGAGCCGCCCGAGCTCCGGGCGTCAGGGGAGCAGCCGGTGAGTGCCACGAGCCCGGCCACGCAGGCGACCAGGGCGAGCGTCCGGAACGCGATCGGTCTGTGGCAACGTTCGATCATCACGACAAGTCCCCCGTTTGTGGTGGCAGCGGTCATGACACCGCGTCCGCATGAGAGACCATATTCAGCCACGGTTGCCTGTTTGCATTGGGCTCTGCGCCGTCTGTTGCGAATCGGTGACCGTGTGCAGCTCCCGCACGGTCCTCCTCGATGAGCCCGGCGCAGACCCGCGGCGCCCGTCTGAAACGCGCCCTACGATGCCGATCGTCTGCCGACGCCGCCGCGCTTCTCTCGGCTGATGGCGCGCCGCTGCCGCGCTGTGGTCGCGCCCCAGATACCGGCGTCCTCACCCTGCTCGACGGCCCAGGAACGGCAGGCGAGCAGGACGCGGCACCGACGGCACACCGCACGGGCCCGGGCGACCTGGGCGTCGGTCTCCCGCTCCACCAGCGGGAAGAAGAGCTCCGGATCCTCGTCCAGGCAGGCGGCATCCCGTAGCCATTCGCGAGCGGTGGCCAGGGTCTCGGCGATCTCGGCGCCGACGGTGCGGTGACTGATCTTGCGGTCGTCGGGCATGGCACACCTCCGCGTGTGCCGGCTGAGCCGGCAGGTGGCTGCGGCATGACGCTGCCGCAGGCCCGGCAGAGGTCGCGAAACCCATGCTAAAGGGACGATGTCCGTATCCGGAACCCGCGGTTCCCGGTCTTTCACGGAAGGGTTTGGCCGCCGAACGGGGCCTGTCAGGCCTGGCGCCGAGCCCGGCCGGCCAGCCTGCGTACGGTCAGGGCGGCGGCCGCCGTGGTGAGGGCCGCGCCCATCCGCCCCCGGTTGCGGGACAGCCACTGCTGTGGGCTGTCGTCCGTGGACTCGGCGTCGAACCGCCCGTGCGCGCCGAAATCCCGCCCGTGCGGACCGTCCGCCGGGGACCACAGGTTCGCGGGACCCTCGGGCGGCCCGTCCTCCTGCTGCGCGTCGATGTTGGTGCGGGCCAGGTAGCGGTCGAGCAGCCCGGGGACCACCGCGTTGGCGAGGAGCGTGGCGGCGGTGGAGCCGCCCACCCAGTACTCCCGGCGCCGGGCGTGCGACGAGGCGTGCACGACGGCCCGGGCCGCGACCTCCGGCTGGTACACGGGCGCCACGGGCCGGGCCCGCCCGGGCATCCGGTTCAGCACCCAGTCGAACTGCGGGGTGTTCAGGCCCGGCAGCTGCACCATCGTGGTCCGCACCCCGCTGCGCGCGTGCAGCAGCTCGCAGCGCAGCGACTCGTTGAACCCCTGGATCGCGTGCTTGGCCCCGCAGTACGCCGACTGCAGCGGGATGCCCCGGTAGGCCAGCGCCGAGCCGACCTGCACGATCGTGCCCCGGTCGCGAGGCAGCATGTGCCGCAGGGCGGCCCGGGTGCCGAACACGTAGCCCAGGTAGGTCACTTCGGTCACCCGCCGGAACTCGTCCGGGGCGATGTCCGTGAAGGAGGCGAAGACTCCGGTGAAGGCGTTGTTGACCCAGACGTCGATCCGGCCGTAGGCGTCGACGACCTGCTGGGCGGCGTCCTCGACGGCTTTGGCGTCGGAGACGTCGACGGGGACGACGAGCGCCTCTCCGCCGGCGCGTTCCACGTCGTCCGCCGCGGCGGCGAGTCCCTCACGCCCGCGGGCGAGCAGGGCGACCCTGTCGCCGCGAGCGGCGAAGGCCCGGGCCGTGGCCCGGCCGACACCGCCGCTGGCTCCGGTCACGACCACCACGCGGCCGCGCCTGGTTCCTGCCGTGCGCACCCGGCATCACACCCCGCGGCGGGGTACGTGCGGGGCCTCCGCGGGCGGCGGGGGCACGGCGCCCGGAGCGGTCGTCCCGCCGGGCGGGGCCGGCGGGACCGGCGGATACGGCGCGCCGCCGACCGCCCCGGCCGCGGTCTGCCGTGCGCCGTCCCCGCCCGGCGCCATGCCGGCCGCGTGCTCCGGGCCGGGCCGGTGCGGGCGGGCCATGCCGCGCAGCACGTAGGCCAGGGCGCCCAGGATCACGGCGGTGATCAGAGCGGCGGCCCAGTCGGGTAGGCCTAGGGCGAGGGCCAGCCCTACGGCGAGGGCGAGGGCCGCGCCCGCGTACAGGGCGAGCGCGCCGGACGCGGCGTACAGGGCGGCCTTGCGGCGCTGCTTGCGTGTCTGCTCGCGCAGCTCGTCCCGTACGGTCTCGCGCGCCACCTGTGCCAGCTCGTCGACGAGGTGCTTGTCCAGATGCTCCAGGTGATCCAACGGCTTCATGCCCGGCCGGGTACCCTCGGCCCCCCGCGCGTAACTAGGCTCGGCGGCATGGAGATTCTGGGTGCCACACTGCGCGTCTGCGTCGACGACCTCGAGACCGCGATCCCCTTCTACGAGCGACTGGCGGGCGGCAGCGCCCAGCGCTTCGAGCGGGGAGGTGTCCAGGTGGCGGCGATCGGCTGCTTCCTGCTGATGAGCGGTCCCCCGGCCGAACTGGAGGTGCTGCGCAAGGTCGCCGCCACGATCGCGGTGACGGACGTCGAGGAGACACACAAGGTGCTGACCGGGCTGGGCGCCCACATCGTCGCGGGCCCGATCGCCTCACCCGCGGGCCGCAATCTGATCGCCCTGCATCCGGACGGCTCGGTCTACGAGTACGTGGACCGCCAGGCGTAGGCGGCGCCGGGGCTCAGTGTCGCCGCGGCCCGGTGATCATCTCGGTGGTGATCGCCCAGCGTTCGTGGTCACGCCAGGCCCCGTCGACGAAGAGCATCTTCGGCGAGAAGCCCTCAAGGCGGAACCCGCAGCTTCGGGCCAGGGCGATCGACGCGGCGTTCCCCGGCTGGACGTTGATCTCCAGCCGGTGCAGCCGCATCGGGCCGAAGGCGTACCGCACGACGAGTTCCAGCCCTTCGCGCATCAGCCCCCGGCCGGCGGCGTGCGCGAAGGCGCCGTAGCCCAGCGCCCCGGACTGGAAGCCGCCCTCCACGATGTTGTTGATGTTGATGAATCCGCCGATGGCCCCGTCGTCCTTCTCGCAGACCAGGAAGCCGGCCTTGGCGGGGTCCTCGATCAGGCGGCTCGCGTAGGCGGTGTACGCCTGTGCCGTGGTGGGCGGGAAGAGCCACGGGTGGTGCAGGTCCTTGCTCTCCCGGGCGCGGGCGGTGAACTCGGCTCCGTCCTCGTGGGTGAAGTGGCGGATGCCCACCCGGGGGCCCTCGGCGAGGTGGCGGGATGCGTGATGCGGCACCCCGCCACAGTAACCGCGTCGGCCGTGCGCCCCCAGTCGTCGGAAGCCGTCGATCACCATGACGCGGATCCTTGACGGTCCTCCGGCCCTCGCGCGTCAGCCGAGGGCCGGCTCGTCCAGCGTCAACGTGCCCGTCGAGGCGTCCAGTACGGCCCGCATCCCGAGGGGCATGGTCAGCGCGCC
Source organism: Streptomyces sp. NPDC101110 (assembly GCF_044759525.1). Taxonomy (NCBI): domain Bacteria; kingdom Bacillati; phylum Actinomycetota; class Actinomycetes; order Kitasatosporales; family Streptomycetaceae; genus Streptomyces; species Streptomyces sp. NPDC101110. The sequence continues at coordinate 229,386 of NZ_JBIVZM010000006.1, forward strand.
CGCACCGTGTCCGAATCCGAACTCCTCCACGACCGGGACGCCCAGGCCGCCGAGCCGGTCGGCCCAGACCGCGCGCACCGCCTCGTACGGGCCGCACCCCTCCCAGGACCCGAGCACGATCCCGGCGACCCCGTCGAGCCAGCCGGAGCGGAGCAGTTGGGTCAGACAGCGGTCCAGGCGGTACGGGCTCTCGCCGACGTCCTCGATCAGCAGCAGTGCGCCCCGCGCCCCCGGGTGGGCGTGCGGGGTGGCGAGGTCGCTCGCGAGCAGGCTCAGACAGCCGCCGAGCGTGACGCCCCGGGCACGGCCCGGGACCAGTGCGGTGCCGCCCGGGGACGGGGCCGTGAGAGTCCGCACGGTCTCGGGTTCGAAGAGGGTGGCCCGCAGGTGCTCCTGGGCCCTGGCGTGCTTGAGGAAGTCGACGCCCGCGGCCCCGGGCCCGTACAGGGTGACCAGGCCCAGGCGGGTGGCGAACGCCTGGTGCAGGACGGTGACGTCGCTGAACCCGGCGAACACCTTCGGGCCCGCCGCCCGCATCGCCTCCCAGTCGAGCAGGTCGACCATGCGCTGAGCGCCGTACCCGCCCCGGGCGCACAGCACGGCCGTGACGGACGGATCGCACCAGGCACGCTGGAGGTCGGCGGCCCGCTCGGCGTCCGTGCCGGCCAGGTAGGGCAACTCCCTGTCCCGGGCGAGCACATGGGGCGCCGCCACGGGTTCGAGGTCCCAGCCGCGCAGGATGTCCAGCCCGGCCTGGAGCCGCTCCTCGGGCACGGGCCCACTCGGCGCGACGACGGCGACGCGGGCGCCGGGGGCGAGCCGGGGCGGCCGGACGAGCTGTTTCACTCGGTGAGCTCCAGGGTGGGAATGCCGGGCGGGTCCAGGCGGAACACCTGCGCGTACAGGGAGAGTTCGGCCTCCAGGGCGCGCACCATGGTCTCCGCCTTGCGGAACCCGTGGCCCTCCCCCTCGAAGGCGAGGTACGCGTGCGGCACCCGCCTGCCGTCCAGCCGGGCCAGGAACCGCTCGCACTGGACGGGGGGACAGATCACGTCGTCCAGGCCCTGGAGCAGCAGAAACGGCGCGGTGAGGCGGGCGGCGTGGGCGGCGGGCGAGCGCTCCTCGTACCGGGCGGGTACCTCGGCGAGCGGCCCGATCAGGCTCTCCAGGTACCGCGACTCGAAGTCGTGGGTCTCCCCCGTGCCCCAGCCGGCCAGGTCGAGGATGGGGTACTTGATGGTGCCGCAGGCGTAGACGTCGGTGGTGGTGAGCGAGGCGGCGGCGGTCCAGCCGCCCGCGCTGCCGCCCCGGACGGCGAGCCGGGCCCGGTCGGCGGTGCCCTCGTCGGCGAGGGCCAGGGCCACGGCGGCGCAGTCCTCGACGTCCACCACGCCCCACTGCTCGCGCAGCCGCTCACGGTAGGAGCGGCCGTACCCCGTGGAGCCGCCGTAGTTGACTTCGGCGACGCCGATGCCGCGCGAGGTGAAGTAGGCGATCTCCAGGTCGAGCACGAGCGGCGCGCGTCCGGTGGGCCCGCCGTGCGCCCAGACCACGTAGGGCGGCAGTTCGTCGCCGGGCGCGACGCAGCCGGGGTGGTGCGGCGGGTAGATGTGGGCGTGTATGTCGCGCCCGTCGGGGCCGGTGAAGGTGCGGATCTGCGGCTCGGGGTAGTAGGCGGGATCGACGGCGTCGTCGTGCTCGGCGCCGACGATCCGGGCCCGGCCGGTGCGGGCGTCCAGCTCGACGACCTCGTAGGCACTGCGCGGGCTGGCACCGACGGCGACGACCCGTTCGCCGTGGGCGGCGAGGGTGGGGGCGAACTCGGTCCACGGCCCGGCCGCGTCGACGACCTCGCCGGTCTCGGGGTCCAGTACGCCGAGGGCGGTGGCGCCGCGGCCGTGCACGACGGCGATCAGTCCGCTGTCCAGCGGGGTGAACCATCTCGATCCCAGCTTCCACAGCGCGCCGCCGAACTCCTCCTCGCGCGGGCACAGCGGCTGCCCGTCGAGGTAGAGGTTCCACCAGCCGGTGCGGTCGCTCGCGTGCAGCAGGCGTCCGTCGCAGGTCCAGTCGGCCTGGGCGATCGACTCACCGGGGCCGCCGGCCACGGTCCTGGCGCCGCTCAGGGCGCCCTCGGGGGTGACGTCGGCGAGGAGCAGTTCGGTGCCGTCCCAGGGCATGCGCGGATGGTCCCAGGCGAGCCAGACGGCCCGGCGCCCGTCGGGCGAGAGCCTCGGCCCGGTCACGAACCGGTGCCGCCCGTCGGTGAGTTCGCGTACCGCGTCCCGGTCCTCGGCAGCGGATCCGTCCAGCGGGACGGCGGCCAGGACGCGGCGCACGTCGGTGGGCCCGTCCCCGGTGAACTCCTCCAGTACGCACCACACTTCACCCCGCTCGGGCAGGAGCAGCGGCTCGGCCCAGCGCAGGCCCTCGCCCACCGGTGACTCGGGGGTGAGGGGGCAGGGCTCACCGCCGGGCTCACAGCGGTACAGCCGCTGGTCGGCGAAGTTCACGAACACCACCAGCGGTCCGGTGTCGCCGTCGAGGGCGGCCCACGGATGCCCGCCGTACTCGATGACCCGGCTGCGCACGTTCCACGGCGCGGGCAGCAGTGGCTCCTCCCGCCCGTCGGCGTGCCGCCGCACCAGGGTGCGCCGGCCGCCCTCGGCGGGGCGCGGCTCGGTCCACCACACCTCGTCGCCGACGAAGCCCACGTATTCCGGGTGCCCGTCGTGCGCGGCGGTCAGGGCCGCGTCGATGGGCGAGGGCCACGCCCCGTAGGCCAGCGTCCGCACCGTCTCCCCCACTCTCCTAGGCCGTCCGCAGGAACCGGTCGAGTACGCGGACACCGAAGTGCAGCGCCTCGACCGGTACCCGCTCGTCGACCCCGTGGAACATGGCCGCGTAGTCGTAGCCGTCCGGCAGCTTCAGCGGGGTGAAGCCGTAGCCGGTGATGCCGAGGCGGGAGAACTGCTTGGCGTCGGTGCCGCCGGACATGCAGAACGGCACCACGTGCCCCTCGGGCGCGAACTCCTCGATGGCGGCCCGCATGCCCGCGAAGGTCGCCGAGTCCACCGGCGACTCGAGGGCGACCTCGCGGTGGTGGAACTCCCAGTCCACGCCCGGCCCGGTGAGCCGGTCGAGGGTGGTGCGGAACTCCTCCTCGCCGCCGGGCATGTACCGGCCGTCCACGTGGGCCACGGCCTCGCCGGGAATGACGTTGACCTTGTAACCGGCGTCCAGCATGGTCGGGTTGGCGCTGTTGCGCAGGGTCGGCTCGACGAGCTTCGCGGCCGGCCCGAGCTTCTCCAGCAGCGCGTCCACATCGGTGAGGTCGGTCTCGATGCCGTACAGCGCGGCGAGTTCGGTGAGGGCGGCGCGTACGGTCGGGGTCAGCCTGAGCGGCCACTCGTGCGCGCCGATCCGCGCGATCGCGCCGGCGAGACGCGTCACGGCGTTGTCCCGGTTGACCTTGGAGCCGTGCCCGGCGCGTCCGCGGGCGGTGAGCTTCAGCCAGGCCGTGCCGCGTTCCCCGGCCGCGATCGGGTAGATCTGCCGCCCGTTGCCGTCGTGGAAGGTGAAGGCCCCCGACTCGCTGATGCCCTCGGTGCAGCCCTCGAACAGGCCGGGGTGCCGGTCGGCGAGGAATCCGGAGCCGTCCTCGGCGCTGGCCTCCTCGTCGGCGGTGAAAGCGACGACGACGTCCCGGCGGGGCCGGACGCCCTGCCTGGCCCACCCGCGCACCACCGCCAGGATCATCGCGTCCATGTTCTTCATGTCGACCGCTCCGCGCCCCCAGACGACCCCGTCGCGGATCTCCCCGGAGAACGGGTGCACGCTCCAGTCGGCGGCCGCCGCGGGCACGACGTCCAGATGGCCGTGGAGCAGCAGGGCACCGGCCGAGGGGTCGCTGCCCTCGATGCGGGCGACGACGTTGGTGCGGCCCTCGGTGCGCTCCAGCAGGGTCGGCTCGATCCCGGCGTCGGCGAGCCGCGCGGCGGCGTACTCGGCGGCGGGCCGTTCCCGGCAGTCGCCCCCGCCACGGTTGGTGGTGTCGATCCGGATGAGGTCGGACGTGTACGTCACGACCTCGTCCAGTGCCTGCTCGTCCACCTGCTCAGCCATACTGCTCCTCCACCGCGGCCGAGACGATCGTGGTGACCGCCTTGAAGGCGCGGATGCCCTCGTACATGGTCCCGCTCGTGTACGCCACCTTGCGCTCCCCGATCCGGTCCACACCCGGGACGACGGTGGCGGCCATCGCCAGGTGCTCGGCGTCGAACTCCACGGCCACGGTGAACGGGCCTGTCCGTACGGGTTCGTGACGCACCGCCAGCGCGGCGGCCTCCTTGGCGGCGGCCCGGATGTCCGCCGCCGTCCTCGCGGGTGTCCGGCACACCGCCGCGTAGCGCGACACATGGTCCTTGACCGCGACCTTCAGCGCCTCGGGCGCGTACCCGAGCGCGTCCTCGCAGGCGACGTCGTCCCCGGTGACCAGCACGACCGGCACGCCGTACTCGGCGACGACATGGGCGTTGAGCAGCCCCTCGCTCGCCCGTACGTCGTTCAGCCACACGCCCGTGATGGAGTTGGCGAGATAGGTGTGCGCGAGGACGCCCTCCATGCCGGCGCCCGCGTGGTAGCCGACGAATGCGACGCCGTCGACGTCGCCGTGCTGCACGCCCTCGACCATGGACAGCGCCTTGTGCCGGCCGGTCAGCATCTGGGCGCGGTCGTCGAGCTGCTCCAGCAGCAGGTTGCGCATCGTGGAGTGCGCCTCGTTGATGATCACCTCGTCGGCGCCGCCGTCGTAGAAGCCGAGGACGGCTGCGTTGACGTCGGAGGTGAACAGCGACCGGCAGCGCTCCCACTGGGAGGCGCCCGGCACCACGTCGTCGGGCCAGGTGACGCCGGTGGCGCCCTCCATGTCGGCGCTGATGAGGATTCTCATGACGAGCCGTCCAGGGCGGAGATGTTCATGGCTCGTCACGTTACGCGCTGCGGGCGTGACGGGCTACGAACCTCTCACCAACCGATCGGCAGGTCGGCGAGAAACGCGGTCAGGCGGTCGGCCAGGAGGCGATGGTCACGGGCCGAGTAGTGCCAGTGGCAGCCGGTGAAGTCCAGGTCTGCGGTGTCGGGGGCCCAGAGGCGGACCCGGCGGTCGCCCGCGCTGTTGCGTTCGCGGACGACCTGTTCGACATGGCCGGCGAAGGGGCCGGTGCCGACGGCGAGGAGGGTGGTGGCGCTCCCGTAGCGCTGCCGCAGTTTCGTGAGGAAGCCGCTGTAGGCACTGCGGTAGGCGGCGGCGAGGCTCTCGTCGGTCCACGGCTCGCCCGGGTGGGGCGGGGTCGAGAAGTCGTTCGTGCCGAGGTGCACCACCACGAGCTGCGGCCGCCAGGTGCCCGGGTTCTTCCACACGTCTCCCGGCACGTTCAGCAGCGCACGGTCGTAGAAGCTGCGGTAGTTCACCTCCGGTGAGCTTCCGTTGTAGTTGCGCACCATGCCCTGGCCCGAGTACGCGTTGATCTGGTAGTCGGCGCGCAGCCCGCGGGCGGTGAGGGCGCCGTAGCTCACATCGGCGTCGGTGGTGCGTTTGAGCTGCTCGCCGTCGCATACGCGGGAGGCCGAGAGGTTGCCGTAACCGGCCGTGAGGGAGTCGCCGATGAACTCGATCTGGCGGCTGCGCGCGGCCGGCCGGGCCAGGACGGCGCCGCCCGGTGCGGCGAGGAATCCGCCGAAGGAGCTGGTGCTCCACGGGGTGTCGTTGCGCTTGACGAGCCGGACGGTGTGCACGGCGTCGCGCAGGCCCTTGATCCAGTGCGTGGTCCGGCCCGGGGTCACGAGGGTCGCGACGGTGGCCCCGTCGACCTGGACGTCGTAGTCGGCGGCCGGGTCGTCGAGCACGACGCCCACACCGGTGCCCCGGATCCGGCCCTCGAAGTAGACGCCGGGCCAGCTGTACCGGAGCACGTCGCCGCCGTCCTCGACCCGCCCGGCGGTGTGCACGCTGTCCCGTACCGGCCGGGGATCGGGTGCGGTGGTCGTCGTGACGGCGGAGGCCGCGACCAGCAACGCCGACACCGCCGACGCGGCAGGCATCCGTAACCAGGGCATCGGCATGACGGTCCTCCGTGGGGACGAGGCAGGTGCACGGACCGGGGCAGGGTGACCGTACACCGACAAATTCGTCGCTCACCAGACCCACGCCCCGGCCCGGCCGGCCCGGCCGGTTCAGGCCGTACGCCCCGCCACAAGCCAGGTGGACGGCAGCTCGATGCGGGTGCCGTCGGGGCGGTACTCCGTGGTCTTCAGGGGCAGCCGACCGCTCGCCAGCACCGTCAGACCGGCCGAGCCCAGATACTCGGGCACGGCCTCGTCCGACACCTCTCCCGGCGCGATGCCGTGCCGGAAGACCGGCGCGAGCTTGGGCGGCGGGCCGTCGGGATCGCCGGCCAGGCCCGCCAGCACCGGCTTGGCGGCACCCGAGAGCTCCACCAGACAGGCGCGGCCGCGGTCTCCGACCAGCGTGGCGATCCCGTCGACCAGGGACTGCCGGTCGTCGGGCTCGCACTGGTGCAGGACACCGCGCAGATAGACGTTGGCGTCACCGATCTCCGCGTGCAGCGCCTGCGTCTCCTCCTTCGCCGTGGCGTCCAGCTGCCGGTAGGCGGCCTGCCCCGCCGGGTCGGCGCGCCGCGCGTGGTCGAGGGCGGCGGCGGACAGGTCGACGCCCAGGACGTGCGGGAAGCGGTCGGCGAGATAGCGGGTCTGCGTACCGTTGCCGCAGCCGAGATCGACCAACGGCAGCGCCGGATCGGCTAGATACGGTTCGAACAGGGCGAGGTGCGGGCCCACCGTCAGGACCGGTTCCGCGTCCCAGAACACCGCCCCGGGCTCGGCGGACGCCTCGCGCCAGAACCCCTCCCAGGCTTCCCGGTACCTGCTCGTCACGCTCATGGCCCACTCCCCGGGGTGCGAACGAATCCCGCCACACGACGGGCGAGTACGGTGTACCGCGCCCGGGCGGCGGCGACAAGAACACGGGCGCGACGGCCCTTCGGGTCCGGCCGGTGGTGTTCAGCGCCGCGGCAGCGTCAGTTCGAACCAGACCGTCTTGCCGGTCCGGGTACGGCTGGTCCCCCACTCGCGGGCCAGCGTGCTGACCACGCGCAGACCGCGCCCGGCCTCGTCGAGCGGGCCCGCGTGCAGCAGCGTCGGCAACTCGTGGTCGTCGTCGTCCACTTCGCACAGCAGGGTGTCGCCCCGGACCAGCCGCAGGGCTACGGGGCGGGTGTGGGAGTGCCGTACGGCGTTGGTCACGAGTTCACCGGTCATCAGCTCGGCCGGTGCGACGAGCTTCGCGAGGCCCCAGTCGTGCAGCTGCTCGCGGACCGCCGCGCGGACCCGGCCCACCTCGGCCGGGTCGAGGGCGAGGCGCCATTCCGCCACGTCGTCCGGCTCGATGCCGTTGAGGCGTGCCATCAGCAGGGCGACGTCGTCCTTGCGGCCACCGCGCGTGTTGAGCGCCCGGATGATGGTGTCGCAGGCGTCGTCCATGGACGCGGCCGGATGCGCGGCCGACTCGCAGAGCGTCGCGAGGCCGACCCCGATGTCCTCGCCGCGCACCTCCACCAGCCCGTCGGTGCACATCACCAGCCGGTCCCCGGGTTCGACGCGCACGCGTACGGCCTGGAAGGGCACGCCCCCGACGCCGATGGGCGCGCCCGTGGGCAGGTCCAGCAGTTCGCTGCGGCCGTCGTCGGCCCGGACCAGGACGGGCGGGATGTGCCCGGCGTTGGCGAGGTGCAGCTCGCCCGCGATCGGGTCGTAGACGGCGTACAGACAGGTCGCCAGATAGCTGTCGCCCAGGCGCTGGGCGAGGTCGTCGAGGTTGCGCAGCAACTGGGCGGGCGGCAGGTCGAGCCCGGCCATGGTCTGTACGGCCGTCCGCAACTGGCCCATCATCGCGGCCGAGTTCAGGCCGTGGCCCATGACGTCGCCGACCACGAACGCCGTGCGTCCGCCGTGCAGTTTCACCGCGTCGAACCAGTCGCCGCCGACCCGCCCGAGCAGCGTGCCCGGCAGATAGCGGGTGGCGATGTCGCAGCCGGCCATCCGGGGCGGGATGTGCGGCAGCATGCTGTCCTGGAGCGTCTCGGCGACGTTCTCCTGGAAGGTGTACATGCGGGCGTTGTCGAGCACCAGGCCCGCCCGGGCGGCGAGTTCGGCCCCGGTGACGCGGTCCATGTCGTTGAAGACGGGACGCTCGGGGTGCCGCAGCAGGATCATGAAGCCGAGGACGACGTTGCGTGCCTTGAGGGGCACGACGAGCATCGAGCGGCCGGTGATGAGCGGCCGGATGTCGCGCTTTTCGAACTGCGCGGCGACAGCGTGCCCCATCTCCTCGCTGATGCGCGGCACGAGTACGGGTTCACCGCTGGTCATGCACTGGAAGAACGGTGTGTGCGCCGGGAACGGCATGGCCTCTCCGACGGGGACGACGTCGTCCCAGCGGCCCGGCTCGTCGGTGTGCTCGACGGCGACCCGGTGCCACATCGTGGTCGTGTCGGGTGCTCCGTCCTCGAACCCCTCCCCGGCGACGACCTGTTCGCGCAGATAGGTCCCCGCGACGTCGGTGAAGCGGGGCACGACGGCCCTGCTGACCTCGGTGATGGTCCGCGCCAGGTCGAGGGAGGTGCCGATGCGTCCGCTGACCTCGTTGAGGAACTCCAGGCGCTCACGGACGGCGGCGTACTCGAGGTCCTCGCCCTCGTCCCGCAGGTCCTCGGGCACGGCTTCACCGGCGGCCAGGGCCCGCGCGGCCCGTTCCCGGCGCGCCCTGCGCTCGGCGCGCCGGGCCACGCCCCAGTCGGGGGTGACGGGCACCCGGTCGTTCTGGCTGAACTCCAGTACCGGATAGCCGAGTTCGAGGACCTGTGTGACGATCCGGGCGCTGTCGCCGACGCTCATGCTCGGCAGGATCTCGGGGAGCCGGCGGGCGAGGTCCTCCGCGCCGGGGAAGTCGGTGTGCAGCGCGAAGCCGGGCGCGATCCGCTCGAACGGCCCGTCGTCCGCGCGCAGTCCGTCCGCGTCGGCCGCCAGCACGAGCAGCCGCTCGGGGCCGGGGCCCACCAGCGGATAGGCCCACCACAGGACGTCGACCCGGCCGTCCCCGGACGCGCTGAGCCGGGCCCGGCCGGCCGCCGGGTAGGAGAGCCCGCCGTCGAGGGAGGCCTCCAGGTCCGGACCGGGCCCCTCGGAGGCGGCGTACGCGGTGGTGTCGTGCCCACCCAAGGCGGTGCGGGCGCTGTCGTCCTGCCCGCCGGGCGCCGCGTACGCGCCGGGGGCCGATTCCTCGGGCAGGGCGCCGGAGACGGGAAGCAGGTCGAGTGCGGTGCGGCCGATCGCCTCTTCCTTGGAGAGCCCGAACAGACGCCGGGCGCCGCGGCTCCAGTGGGAGACGAGGCCGTCGCGGTCGACCACGACGACGGCCAGCGGGACGCGGCCGGGCTCGGCTGGTTCCGTCCCCGTGCGCTGTTCAGCCTCGTCGGTGCCACGGTCCATGGCCCAGGCCCTCTCTCCCCACGGACGCAAGATCTGTCCAGGCATCACCACCGTACGGCCAGGAGAGGCGGCGATGTGAGGCAACGCGGGAATTGCCCGCCGCGGGGTTCGCACCGGCGTGCGACCCCGCGCGCCGCTGCCGTCCGGTGCTCGGCCGGTGCCCGTTCAGTCCTCGTGGCTCAGCTGGAGATCCCGCTCGGTACGGCCTCCTCCGGCGACCTGGAGCACGGTCGCGACGGGTGGGTAGCCGGCGGCGATGACGGTGTACTCGCCGGAGGACAGGTCGACGAAGCGGAAGGTGCCGTCGGCCCCTGTGGTGAGGGTGTCGACCACGTTGCCCGCCACGTCGAGCAGTGTCACGCGCGCGTCCTCCACGGGCCGCCCGCCGCCCGCCCGGACCGTGCCGCGCAGCACGGCACCGCCGGCCAGCTCGATGTCCCGGCGGGTCTCGCGGGCGGCCTGGACGGTGACGGGAAGCGCGGCGGGGCGGAAGGCGGGTGCGCCTGCGGCGAGGGTGTACTCGCCGGCGACGAGCTCGGTGATGACGTAGCCGCCCTCCCGGCCGCTGCGGGTGGTGGCGACGACCTCGCCGTGCACGTTGGTGAGCGTGACGGTGGCGTCCCGTACGGGCGTGCCGTCGGCGGTGACGACGGTACCGATCAGGTTTCCGGCGCCGCCGAGGACGATGTCGAGTTCGACGGGCCGTTCGCCGACGGTCACCGTGACCGCCTGCGGCTGGTGACCGCCGGCCGCGGCGATCAGCACGTACGAGCCCGGGCCCGGGGTGGCCAGGGCGTAGCGCCCGTCCTCGCCGCTCGCGACACGCCCGGTCTGCTGCCCGGTGACGTCGATGAGGGTGAGCGCGGCGCGGGGTACGACGGTTCCATCGTGGTGCTGTACCGAGCCGCACACGGGCACACCGGCGCCGTACGCGGTCCGGGCCGGCGGCACCGGGGCGTTCCAGGGCACCGTGTCCGGGTCGGTGACGGAGACGTTGTGGGACACCAGGGGTTTCTCCTTGAGGAAGAGGGCGACGACCAGTCCGAGGGCGAGCACCGGCACCAGGTAGAGGAAGATCCGCGGCATGGCGTCGGCGTATGCCCGGACGTAGTCGTCGCGCAGGGCCGGGGGCAGTGCGTGCACGAGCTGCGGGGTGATGGACTCCGGGTCCGGGAGCCCGGCTGCCCCGCGCGCGGGGAGGCTCTCGTGGAGGGCGTCGGCGAGGCGGTCCGCGAGAAGGGTGCCGAAGGCGGCGGCTCCGACGCTGCCGCCGATCTGGCGGAAGTAGTTGTTGGCGCTGGTGGCGGTGCCGAGGTCGGCGGGGCGTACGGAGTTCTGCACGGCGAGGATCAGCACCGGCATCACCATGCCGATGCCGGCGCCGAGGACGGCCGTCCAGATGCTGTAGTGCAGCCGGGGCGTGCCGGCCTCCAGCCGCGACAGCAGCCACATGCCGACGGCGGCGAGGGCGCCGCCGAGGACCGGGTAGGCCTTGTAGCGGCCGGTGCTGCCGATGAGCCGGCCGACGACGACGGAGGCGCCCACGATCCCGGCCGTCATGGGCAGCATGAGCAGGCCCGACTCGGTGGCGGTCGCCCCGTCGACCATCTGCAGGTACGTCGGCAGATAGCCCGCGGCGCCGTACAGACCCATGCCGACCACCAGGCCGACCAGGCCGGTGACGTTGAAGACGGAGTCCCTGAACAGCCGCAGCGGGACGAGGGGTTCGACGGCGAAGCGTTCGGTGACAAGGAAGAGGACGGTCGCCATCAGCGCTCCGGCGGCGAGTCCGAGGATCGTGCGCGAGTCCCAGGCGTGCTCGGTGCCGCCCCAACTGGTCAGCAGGACCAGGCAGATGGAGGCGGTGGTGAGCAGCAGCGCGCCGAGGACGTCCAGCCGGGCCCGCGTGGCCGGCTTGGGGAGCTTCAGCGTGACGGCGACGACGGCGAGGGTGACCAGGCCGAACGGGACGTTGACGTAGAAGCACCAGCGCCAGGAGAGGTGGTCCGTGAAGTAGCCGCCGAGCAGCGGTCCGGCCACGGAGGCCAGGCCGAACGCGGCGCCGATCAGGCCCATGTAGCGGCCGCGCCGCCGGGGCGGCACGATGTCCGCGGTGATGGCCTGGACTCCGACCATGAGGCCGCCCGCGCCGACGCCCTGGAGGGCGCGGAAGGCGATCAGCTGGTCCATGGTCAGGGCCCGGCCCGCGAGCGCGGAGCCGATGACGAAGACGGCGACCGCGAACTGGAAGACGCCCTTGCGGCCGAGGAGATCGCCCAGCTTGCCGTAGATCGGAAGGCCTACGGTGGCGGTGAGCAGGTAGGCGGTGATCGCCCACGACATCCGGTCAAGTCCGTGCAGCTCTCCCACGATCTTCGGGAGCGCGGTGGCGACGATCATCTGCTCCAGGGCCGCCAGGAGCAGCGTCGGCAGCAGCGCGAGGAAGACCAGCCGCGCCCGTCGCGGGCTCGGGCCGCCGTCCGGATCCGGTGGCGGTACGAGGGCGTCGGGAGGCGCCACCGCCGGTTCGTCCTGCGCCAGAGTGATCCCGCCCACTCACCGCTCCCCTCGTCGCGCCGCCACCCAATTCCCGCGTAAAAGCGACAACTACGAGCAAGCGCGACGAGTTACGGCACAGGAGCCGGCCGTGGGGAGATCACTCGAACCGGTGAGGGGCGCAACAGCCCCTGCGATTGCGGGTTTTGAGGCGGGTCACTTCTCGACCTCGGTGGCGAGCTTCGCGAGCATCGCGTCGTAGATCCGGCCGAGCCCCTTGGGGGCGAAGGTCCTCTCGAAGAAGCCGCCGATGCCGCCGGCGCCGGTCCAGGTGGTGGTCACGACGACCCGGGACTTGCCCTCACCGGCCGGGGTGACCCGCCAGGTGGTGACCATGGAGGAGTTGCGGTCCTTCTCGACCAGCTCACCGTCGGTGGGCTCGGTGACCTCCAGGAGGCAGTCGCGCACGCGCTTGCTGGTGGCCTGGAGCTTCCAGTGGACGAGAGTGCCCTCGCCGTCGCCGCCCTCCCTGACCTCGTACTCGCTGAACTGCTCGGGCAGCAGCTTCGCGCGGGTGCCGCTGTAGTCGGCGAGGGCGTCGAACACCGTCTCCGCGTCCGCCGCGACGATCCGCTCCGTAGTGGCCTCGACCTGCGCCATCGCTTTCCTCCAGGACCTGGTTGCTCGGGGGTCGGGGCAAGCCAACCACCCCGCCGCCCGGCCCCCCAAATCGGGGTGGCGCAACCTGGTCGAACGCGTTCGGAAAACACCCTCGCACGATCAAGGGAACATGTGTTCTATTCTGTGGTCAGTGCTACCGAGGGAGGCGTCATGCGCTGGGAGAACCTCACCGTGGACTCCGAACACAGCCGGGCCGATGCCGCGCTGTTCGGCGCGGACGCGGTGGTCACGCGTACCTTCGACACGCCGGAGTTCCGCGGGATCACCTTCCACGAGATCCGGGCCCGCTCGATCATCAACCGGGTGCCGGCGGTGTCGCGGATGTCGTTCCAGTGGACGGTCAACCCCTATCGAGGCTGCTCGCACGCGTGCGTGTACTGCTTCGCCCGCAAGACGCACAGCTATCTGGACCTCGACACAGGCCTCGACTTCGACAGCCAGATCGTGGTCAAGACCAACGCGCCGGAGCTGCTGCGCCGGCAGCTCGGCTCGCGCCGCTGGCAGGGCGAGCACATCGCCATGGGCACGAATGTCGACTGCTACCAGCGCGCCGAGGGCCGCTACCGCCTGATGCCGGGCATCATCGCGGCGCTGCGCGACCACGCGAACCCCTTCTCCATCCTCACCAAGGGCACGCTCATCCTGCGCGACCTGGAGCTGATCAAGCAGGCGGCGCGGGTGACCGACGTCGGCATCTCCGTGTCGGTCGGCTTCACCGAGCAGGAGCTCTGGCGCACCGTGGAACCGGGCACGCCCGCCCCCGACCGGCGCCTGGAGATCGTGCGCACCTTCGGCGATCACGGCATCGGCTGCGGAGTGCTGATGGCGCCGGTGCTCCCGTTCCTGAGCGACGCCCCCGCCCGACTCCGCGCCACCGTAAGGGAGATCGCGGCGTCCGGCGCCACGTCCGTGACGCCGCTGGTCCTGCATCTGCGGCCCGGTGCCCGCGAGTGGTTCATGGCCTGGCTTGGGCAGCACCATCCGCACCTGGTGGCCCGCTACGAGCGGTTGTACGCGGAGGGCTCGTACGCCCCGAAGTGGTACCAGCGGCGGATCACCCGTCAGGTGCACGAACTGGCCGAGGAGTACGGCATCGGACCGACCCGCGCGGGGGCGCCGGGACGGATCAGCCCTCCCGAGCCGGCGCCGGAGCCGCCGGTCGCGGGCCCGACCCAGCTCTCTCTCCTCTAGGAGGATCGGCCGGGAGGACTTGCCGGCTGCCCCGTGACGAGCATTCGAGGCAATCCGAAGATCCGATCGGGTCATGAGCTGTACGCAATGAGTTCTTCCGGAACCGCTTTCCGGGACGATGCCGCGAGGACGGCGACCCCAGCGGTCCTACATCCCGCCGTCCCGGGAGGACTCCATGAGAAAACGGGCAGCCGCGCTGTGCGGCGCCGCCGCCGTCATGGCCGGCACCTTCACGGCCGCCCCCGCCGGGGCGAGCGCAGCCGGCACCGCGACCACCGCCCGGTACGCCGAGCTCTCCTGGAAGAGCTGCGCGACCAAGGATCACCCGACGCTCCAGTGCACCTCGCTGAACGTGCCGCTCGACCACCGCAGACCGCTGGGCGAGAAGATCACCCTCGCCCTGTCCCGCGTCCCGCACACCGCCCGGACCTACCAGGGCCCGCTCCTGGTCAACCCCGGCGGCCCGGGCGGCAGCGGGCTGACGCTCGCCGGGTTCGTGGCCTCCTCGCTGCCGGCGAAGGTCGCGGCCCGGTACGACGTCATCGGCTTCGACCCGCGCGGCGTCGGGGCGAGCAGGCCCGCACTGGACTGCGGGCCGGGCCACTTCGACCCCGTCCGCCCGGACTCACTGCCGACGACACCCGCGATCGAGCGGGCCAACCTCGCCCGCGCCAGGTCCTTCGCCGCCGCCTGCGGCAAGAAGTACTCCCATCTCCTGCCGTACCTCGAAACCACCGCCGCCGCGCGCGACATCGACGCGATCCGGCGGGCCCTGGGCGCGAAGCGGATCACCTACTTCGGCTACTCGTACGGCACTTACCTGGGGGCGGTCTACGCCAAGCTCTTCCCGGAGCGGGTCCGGCGCATGGTGCTGGACTCCGTGGTCGACCCGACCGAGGTCTGGTACGAGGCCAACCTCAACCAGGACCTGGCCTTCAACGACCGCCATCGCGCCTTCCTGGCCTGGGTCGCCCGGAACGACGCGACCTACCGGCTCGGCACCGATCCGGATAAGGTCGAGGCCAGGTGGTACGCGATGCGCGCGGCCCTGGCCGAGAAGCCGGCGGGCGGCACGGTGGGCGCCTCGGAACTTGAGGACACCTTCATCCCGGGCGGCTACTACAACGGCTACTGGCCGAGCCTCGCGGAGGCGTTCGCGGCGTACGTGAACGACGAGGACTCCGAGCCGCTCGTCGAGGCGTACGAGGACTTCGGCGCGGTCGGCGCCTCGGGCGACAACGGCTACAGCGTCTACACCTCCGTGCAGTGCCGGGACGCCGGCTGGCCGCGCGACTGGCGGCGGTGGCGCGAGGACAACTGGGCGGTGTACGAGAAGGCGCCGTTCATGACCTGGAACAACGCCTGGTACAACGCACCGTGTGCGTTCTGGCCGGCGCGCTCGCTGCGCCCGCTGAACGTCGCGAACGGAAAACTGCCGCCGGTGCTGCTGTTCCAGGCGACCGGCGACGCTGCCACTCCGTACGAGGGCGGCGTCACCGTGCACCGCCTGCTGGCGGGTTCCAGCCTGGTCGTGGAGGAGGGTGGCGGCAACCACGGCGTCACGCTGAGCGGCAACGCCTGCCTGGACGAGCATCTGACGGGGTACCTGACCGACGGCACCCTGCCGCGCGGGCACGGCGAGGCGGACGCGGTGTGCGAGGCGCTGCCGGATCCGGAACCCGCGGCGGCGACCGCGAAGGCGACGCCGGCCTCCTCGAACGGCGCGACGCTGCACGGCCTGCTGGGCTTCGGCCGCTGAGCGGCTGACGCCCCGTCGGGGGCGGTGCCGTCCGCCCCCATGGTTCACCATGGGGCCATGAGTGAACTCATGTGGACCCCCGCCCCCGCCGGAGCCGCCCCACCCGCCCGGCGCTGCCTCCCGGTCGCGTCATGAGCCTGCGGATACGGGAGATGGCGCTCGCCGACTGCGACCGCGTCGCGGAGATCCGTGTCGGCGGCTGGCGCAGCGCCTACCGGGGCCTGATCCCGCAGTCCCACCTGGACGGGCTCAGCGTCGAGGCGGACGCCGAGCGGCGTCGTGCGTACCTCGCGCAGGCCGGCGGTGACGTGGTGAACCTGGTCGCCGAGGACGCCGGCGGCGAACTCGTCGGCGGGGCGTGCCACGGCCCGTACCGGGAGGGCGCAACCCTCACCGGGGATGCCGAGTTGTACGCCGTCTACGTGCACCCGGATCAGGTGGGGCGGGGTGTGGGGCGGGCTCTGCTCACGGAGTCCGTGGCCCGCTGCACCGCCGTGGGCCACGGACGTCTCCTGCTCTGGGTGCTCAAGGAGAACGACCGGGCCCGCCGCTTCTACGAGCGGGCCGGGTTCCGGGCGGACGGCGCCGAGGAGCCGTTCGAGGTGGACGGGGTCGCGGTCCCCGAGGTGCGGTACGCCAGGTCACTCCCCCGCTGACCTCACCTCTGCCTCGGGATCCGGCCCAGCGCCCGCACCGCCGCCTCGGCCAGCGCCGGATGCGCGAGCGCCTCGTTCAGCACGGGCCCGGCCCGGACGTCGCCCAGCGCGCCGAGCCCGTCCACACAGGCGAGGGCCACGCGGCGGTGGGGGTCGTGCGGACGCAGCCGCCGCCGGAGCGTGGTGATGAGCGCGGGCACCGCCTCGGGGGCCCGCAGCTCGACCAGGAGCCGCACCGGATGCAGGGCGTAGGCGACGCGCAGTTCGTTGGTGGCGAGGGCGGCGGCCGCGCGGGCGGTGCGCGGGTCGCCGAGCCGGGACAGCGCGTGGGCGGCGGAGGCGCAGCGCGGGGGGTCGCGGTGGTTGAGCAGCAGCACCAGTGCCTCGAACGCCCGCCGGTCCTGGGCGAGCCCCAGCCGGAACGCGGCCAGCTCCCGCGCCCACAGGGGCTGCCCGGGTTCGGTCAGCACCGCCGCCAGGGCGTCGGTGTCGTCGGTCGCCACGAGCCGCTCGAACGCGGGCGAGGCTCCCGACTCCCGCCGTAAGCGCTCCGTGAGTGATCGCAACTCTTCGTCCATGAATCAGAGGTTAGGGCGTGGCGAGCCGCGCGGGACGTACATCACAAAGACGAGGGCTGGCGCGCTCGTTACCCGCCAGTTAAGCTCAGACGAGCGAGTTACCCACTCGCATTTCCTCGCGGCGGTCTGGTGACGCGGCTGTCGCGGGAGCAGTCGGTTCGGTGCCTCAGGTACCGCAGTACGACTCGGCCCCGGGACAGGGCCGGTCGGATCCGCCGTTCACCCCGGGCGTGTGCACGCCCGTGGCACGGCACCGGGCGTGTGCGCTTCGCAGCCCGGCCAGCACCCGCACTTCACCACGCACCCGGTGCGCCCGTGGTCCGGCTCCTGCCGGGCCGCCTCCGGCGCACCCGGAGCGCGTTCCCCGTCGTCACCCTCATCCTGGAGTCCCGCGATGGCCACTCCCCTTTCCGACCCGTCCCTGTCCCCGTTGCGGACTGTCGCCGTCGTCGGCCTCGGCACGATGGGCACCGGCATCGCCGAGGTCCTCGCCCAGGCCGGCCGTACGGTCGTCGGCATCGACATCAGCGAGGCCCAGGCCGCGAAGTGCGTCGCCGCGCTGGAGGCCTCCACCGCCCGCGGCGTCGAGCGCGGCCGGCTGACCGAACAGGAGCGCGCCGAGGTCCTCGGCCGCGTCCGCACCTCCGCCGACCTGCGTTCCGCGGCCGACGCCGACCTGGTCATCGAGGTGGCCCCGGAGTCGTACGAGATCAAGCAGCAGATCTTCCGGGAACTCGACGGGATCGTGCGCCCCGAGACGATCCTGGCGACCGGCACCAACGCCCTGTCCGTGACCCGGCTGGCCGCGGACTCCTCCCGCCCCGAGCGGGTGCTGGGCCTGCACTTCTTCAACCCCGCCCCGGCCATGAAGCTGGTCGAGGTCGTCTCCTCGGTGCTGACCGCGCCGGCGGCCGTCACGGCGGTCACCGATCTGGCGCTCGACCTCGGTAAGGAGCCCGTCGCGGTCGGCGACCGCCCCGGTTTCGTCGCGGACGGCCTGCTGTTCGGCTACCTCAACCAGGCGGCCGCGATGTACGAGGCGAAGTACGCCTCCCGCGAGGACATCGACGCCGCGATGCGGCTGGGCTGCGGGCTGCCCATGGGGCCGCTGGCGCTGCTCGACCTGATCGGCGTCGACACCGCGCGCACGGTCCTGGAGGCCATGTACACCGCCTCCCGCGACCGGCTGCACGCCCCGGCCCCGATCCTCAAGCAGCTCAGCGAGGCGGGCCTGACGGGCCGCAAGGCGGGGCGCGGCTTCTACACGTACGAGGCGCCGGGCAGCGCGGTCGTGGTGCGGGACGCGCAGACCCCTCTGGAGGGCGGCGACCCGGTCCCCGGCCGGGAGGTCCGCTCGGTCGGTGTCGCGGGTTCGGGCACCATGGCCTCCGGCATCGCCGAGGTCTTCGCGAAGGCCGGGTACGAGGTGGTCCTCGCCGCCCGCAGCGCGGAGAAGGCGCAGACCGCGAAGGCCCGGATCGGCAAGTCCCTGTCCCGCTCGGTCGACAAGGGCCGGATGACCGCCGAGGCGGCCGCCGAGACCCTGGACCGCATCACGGCCACGGGCACCTACGAGGACTTCGCCGGTGTCGACCTGGCCGTGGAGGCGGTCGCGGAGGACCTGGAGGTCAAGCGGCAGCTGTTCGCGGCCCTGGACAAGGTCTGCAAGCCGGGCGCGATCCTGGCCACCACGACCTCGTCGCTGCCGGTCGTCGCCTGCGCCCGGGCCACCTCGCGCCCGCAGGACGTGATCGGGATGCACTTCTTCAACCCGGCGCCGGCCATGAAGCTGGTCGAGATCGTCCGCACGGTGCTCACCGCAGACGACGTGCACGCCACGGTCCGCGAGGTGTGCGGCCGGATCAGGAAGCACCCGGTCGACTGCGGTGACCGGGCCGGCTTCATCGTGAACGCGCTGCTCTTCCCGTACCTGAACAACGCGATCAAGATGGTCGAGGAGCACTACGCCTCGCTCGACGACATCGACGCGGCGATGAAGCTGGGCGGCGGCTACCCGATGGGCCCGTTCGAGCTGCTGGACGTGGTCGGGCTGGACGTCTCGCTCGCCATCGAGAAGGTCCTGCACCGCGAGTTCCGCGACCCCGGGCTCGCTCCCGCGCCGCTGCTGGAGCATCTGGTGGCCGCGGGCTGCCTCGGCCGCAAGACCGGCCGTGGCTTCCGCGAATATGCCAAGCGCTGAGCGACCCGGCGACTGGTTCCGGTCCGGCGCGGAGTGGGGCGGCCTGCTCGGCCCGGACCGGTTCCACCCGGCCGGCCGGTCCGCCCCTCCCCCGCCCCCGGGCACCGGGGAAGAACCGGGCCATGCGCGGCGAGCTGCACACATGCAGTACGTTCAGGGCATGCCCCAGCCCGCCAAGTCCTCACGTACACCAGCTACGACCGACGCGCCGGAGAGTGCCGCCGGCTCTCGCGCCGCCGCCCAGCGGCTCAAGATGCGCCGGGAACTGGCGGCCGCCGCGATGGAGCTGTTCGCGAGCAAGGGGTACGAGGCGACCACCGTCGACGAGATCGCGGCCCAGGCCGGCGTCGCCCGCCGCACCTTCTTCCGCCACTTCCGCTCCAAGGAAGAGGCGATCTTCCCCGACCACGACGACACTCTGATCCGGGCCGAGGCGGTGCTCAACGCCGCGCCCGCGCACGAGCATCCGCTCGACACGGTGTGCCGCGGCATCAAAGAGGTCATGCGGATGTACGCGGCCCGGCCGGAGATCTCGGTCGCCCGCTACAAGCTGACGCGCGAGGTGCCCACCCTGCGCGAGGCGGAGATCGCGTCGGTGGCCCGCTACGAGCGCCTGTTCACCCGCTACCTCCTCGGTCACTTCGACGAGCGGGCACACGCCGACGACGCCAACGACGATCCGCTGCTGGCGGAGGTCGCCGCGTCCGCGGTCGTCACGGCCCACAACCACGTCCTGCGGCGCTGGCTGCGGGCGGGCGGCCAGGGCGACGTGGAGGCGCAGCTGGACCACGCCTTCGCGATCGTGCGCAAGACGTTCGGCACGGGCATCGGGGCCGGGCGCTCCACGGAACCGCAGCCGGCCGTGGCCACCGCCTCGACGCAGGGCGAGGTGCTCGTGACCGTCGCCCGTACCGACGCGCCGCTGGACGAGGTCATGCGAACCATCGAGCAGGCGCTCAAGGAGCGCTGAGCCTCCTCAGCCCTGTGATGACGGCCACCCTTCGGGGTGGCCGTTTTGGCATGTCAGAGGCCGTTTTGCAGGGCCTTGCCGAGCCCGTTCGATCGATCATCGCTCATTTGTTACGTAAAGATTTCATCTGAGGCCAAGTTCTGGCACTCAGTGCCTTGCGGGGTGACACGCGGTGTCATACGTTGAGGGAGTCCGGACGACGTCCCGGCAGGCCGAACCCGCCTGCACGCCCGGACGCCTGCGTCACAGGCAACCTCCCGCGCCACCATGCGCTGCCGAACAGCACCACCGCCGAACCGACGGCACACCCTCAACCCTCAGCAGCACCGACGAACCCATCGGCGCCCCTCCCTCAGGGCGCTCACCGCCGGAGGCAACACCGTGACCGTTAAGGACATCCTGGCCGCGATCCAGTCGCCCGACTCCACGTCGGAGGACTTCGCCGCCCTCCCGCTCCCCGAGTCGTACCGCGCGATCACCGTGCACAAGGACGAGACGGAGATGTTCGCGGGTATGACGACCCGCGAGAAGGACCCGCGCAAGTCGATCCACCTGGACGAGGTGCCGCTGCCCGAGCTCGGCCCGGGTGAGGCCCTGGTGGCCGTCATGGCCTCGTCGGTGAACTACAACTCGGTGTGGACCTCGATCTTCGAGCCGCTCTCCACCTTCGGGTTCCTGGAGCGCTACGGCCGCACCAGCGAGCTGGCCAAGCGCCACGACCTGCCGTACCACATCATCGGCTCCGACCTCGCGGGCGTCGTGCTGCGCACCGGCCCGGGCGTCAACGCCTGGCAGCCCGGTGACGAGGTCGTCGCGCACTGCCTGTCCGTCGAGCTGGAGTCCAGCGACGGCCACAACGACACGATGCTCGACCCCGAGCAGCGCATCTGGGGCTTCGAGACCAACTTCGGCGGCCTCGCCGAGATCGCGCTGGTCAAGTCCAACCAGCTGATGCCGAAGCCCGACCACCTGTCGTGGGAGGAGGCTGCCGCCCCCGGTCTGGTCAACTCCACCGCCTACCGGCAGCTGGTCTCCCGCAACGGCGCCGGTATGAAGCAGGGCGACAACGTCCTGATCTGGGGCGCGAGCGGCGGACTCGGCTCCTACGCCACCCAGTTCGCGCTGGCCGGCGGCGCCAACCCGATCTGTGTCGTCTCCAGCGACCAGAAGGCGGACATCTGCCGCTCGATGGGCGCCGAGGCGATCATCGACCGCAACGCCGAGGGCTACAAGTTCTGGAAGGACGAGAACACCCAGGACCCCAAGGAGTGGAAGCGCTTCGGCAAGCGCATCCGCGAGCTCACCGGCGGCGAGGACATCGACATCGTCTTCGAGCACCCCGGCCGTGAGACCTTCGGCGCGAGCGTCTTCGTCACGCGCAAGGGCGGCACCATCACCACCTGCGCCTCGACCTCGGGCTACATGCACGAGTACGACAACCGCTACCTGTGGATGTCGCTGAAGCGGATCATCGGTTCGCACTTCGCCAACTACCGCGAGGCCTGGGAGGCCAACCGGCTCATCGCGAAGGGCAAGATCCACCCCACCCTGTCGAAGGTGTACTCGCTTCAGGACACCGGCCAGGCCGCGTTCGACGTGCACCGCAACCTCCACCAGGGCAAGGTCGGCGTGCTCTGCATGTCCCCCGAGGAGGGCCTGGGCGTGCGCGACCAGGAGAAGCGCGCCCAGCACATCGAGGCCATCAACCGCTTCCGCAACATCTGAGACATACGGGGGCACAGATGACTGAGCGTCAGCCCGCCGAAGGCAGGCGGGAGAAGGACCGGCCGTGGCTCATGCGCACGTACGCTGGTCACTCCACGGCCGAGGCGTCCAACGAGCTGTACCGGCGCAACCTCGCCAAGGGCCAGACAGGTCTGTCGGTGGCGTTCGACCTGCCGACGCAGACCGGCTACGACTCCGACCACGTCCTCGCCCGTGGCGAGGTCGGCCGGGTCGGCGTGCCGATCGCGCACGTCGGTGACATGCGCCGGCTGTTCCAGGACATCCCCCTGGAGCAGATGAACACCTCGATGACGATCAACGCCACCGCCATGTGGCTGCTGGCGCTCTACCAGGTCGTCGCCGAGGAGCAGGGCGCGGACATCACCAAGCTCCAGGGCACGACCCAGAACGACATCGTCAAGGAGTACCTGTCCCGCGGGACGCACGTCTTCCCGCCGGGGCCGAGCCTCCGCCTGACGACGGACATGATCGCGTACACGGTCTCGCACATCCCGAAGTGGAACCCGATCAACATCTGCAGCTACCACCTGCAGGAGGCGGGCGCCACGCCGGTCCAGGAGATCGCGTACGCGATGTCCACCGCGATCGCCGTCCTGGACGCCGTGCGCGACTCCGGCCAGGTGCCGCAGGAGCGCATGGGCGATGTGGTGGCGCGCATCTCCTTCTTCGTGAACGCGGGCGTCCGCTTCATCGAGGAGATGTGCAAGATGCGGGCGTTCGGCCGCATCTGGGACCGCATCACCCGTGAGCGGTACGGCATCGAGAACCCCAAGCAGCGCCGCTTCCGCTACGGCGTCCAGGTCAACTCCCTGGGTCTGACGGAGGCGCAGCCGGAGAACAACGTCCAGCGGATCGTGCTGGAGATGCTGGCCGTCACCCTCTCCAAGGACGCCCGCGCGCGTGCCGTGCAGCTGCCCGCCTGGAACGAGGCGCTGGGCCTGCCCCGCCCCTGGGACCAGCAGTGGTCGCTGCGCATCCAGCAGGTGCTGGCGTACGAGAGCGATCTGCTGGAGTACGAGGACATCTTCGAGGGCTCGAAGGTGATCGAGGCGAAGGTGGAGCAGCTGGTCGAGGACGCGTTCGCCGAGATCGAGCGCATCCAGGAGATGGGCGGCGCGATGGCGGCCGTCGAGTCCGGCTACCTCAAGTCGCAGCTCGTCGCCTCGCACGCCGAGCGCCGGGGCCGGATCGAATCCGGCGAGGAGAAGATCATCGGCGTCAACGCTTTCGAGGGCACCGAGCCGAACCCGCTGACCGCCGACCTGGACACCGCGATCCAGACGGTGGACCCGGCGGTCGAGGCCCGGGTCATCGCCGGGCTGGAGCAGTGGCGCGACAGCCGCTACCAGCCGCCCTTCAACCACCCGCGGCCCTGCAAGGCCCTGGAGCGGCTGAAGGAGGCCGCACGCGGCGACGAGAACCTCATGGAGGCCACCCTGGAGTGTGCCCGCGCCGGCGCGACGACCGGTGAGTGGGCCGGGGCGCTGCGCGAGGTGTTCGGCGAGTTCCGGGCGCCCACGGGTGTCTCCTCGGCGCCTGTGGCCGTGCCCGTCGAGGAGGGCAGTGCGCTCGGCCTGGTCCGCCGCAAGGTGGATCTGACGGCCAAGGACCTGGGCGTGGGCAAGCTGCGCTTCCTGGTGGGCAAGCCGGGCCTGGACGGCCACTCCAACGGCGCCGAGCAGATCGCGGTCCGTGCGCGCGACGCCGGCTTCGAGGTGGTCTACCAGGGCATCCGGCTGACGCCCGAGCAGATCGTGGACGCGGCCCTCGCCGAGGACGTGCACGCGGTGGGGCTGTCCATCCTGTCCGGCTCCCACGCCCAGCTGGTGCCGGACGTCCTCGAACGGCTGCGTGTGGCCGGTGCCACAGATATACCCGTGATCGCCGGTGGCATCATCCCGAATGGTGACGCCGAGCAGCTCAGGGAAGCCGGAGTGGCCGCGGTCTTCACCCCGAAGGACTTCGACATCACCGGAATCATCGGCCGCATCGTCGACGAGATCCGGAAAGCGAACAAGCTCGACCCCCTGGAGGTCCCCGCATGACCACGGTCAACCGCCTTCGCCCCCGGCGTTCCTGCCTGGCGGTACCGGGCTCGAACCCGCGCTTCCTGGAGAAGGCCCAGGGCCTCCCCGCGGACCAGGTCTTCCTCGACCTGGAGGACGCCTGCGCCCCGCTCGCCAAGCCCGAGGCGCGGCACACCATCGTCAAGTTCCTCAACGAGGGCGACTGGACGGGCAAGACGCGGGTCGTGCGCGTCAACGACTGGACGACCGAGTGGACCTACCGTGACGTCGTCACGGTCGTGGAGGGCGCCGGCCAGAACCTCGACTGCATCATGCTGCCGAAGGTCCAGGACGCCCAGCAGATCGTCGCGCTCGACCTGCTGCTGACGCAGATCGAGAAGACGATGGGCTTCGAGGTCGGCAAGATCGGCATCGAGGCGCAGATCGAGAACGCGCAGGGCCTGAACAACGTCAACGAGATCGCGACGGCGTCCCAGCGCGTCGAGACCATCATCTTCGGCCCGGCCGACTTCATGGCGTCCATCAACATGAAGTCTCTGGTGGTGGGCGAGCAGCCGCCCGGCTACCCGGCGGACGCCTACCACTACATCCTGATGAAGATCCTGATGGCCGCCCGCGCCAACAACCTCCAGGCGATCGACGGTCCCTACCTGCAGATCCGCAACATCGACGGCTATCGCGAGGTCGCCCAGCGCGCCGCCGCGCTCGGCTTCGACGGCAAGTGGGTGCTGCACCCGGGCCAGGTCGAGGCGTCCAACGAGATCTTCTCGCCGTCGCAGGAGGACTACGACCACGCCGAGCTGATCCTGGACGCGTACGACTACTACACGTCCGAGGCGGGCGGCAAGAAGGGCTCGGCGATGCTCGGCGACGAGATGATCGACGAGGCCAGCCGCAAGATGGCGCTGGTCATCTCCGGCAAGGGCCGCGCGGCGGGCATGCAGCGCACCAGCAAGTTCGAGATCCCGGAGGCCTGAACCCGATGCAGTTCGGACGCACCTACGAGGAGTTCGAGGTCGGGGCGACGTACAAGCACTGGCCGGGAAAGACGGTCACGGAGTACGACGACCACCTGTTCTGTCTCCTCACCATGAACCACCACCCGCTCCACATGGACACGAACTATGCGGAGAAGACGACGGACTTCGGAAAGAACGTCGTCGTCGGGAACTACATCTACTCGCTGCTGCTCGGCATGTCCGTGCCGGACATCTCCGGCAAGGCCATCGCCAACCTGGAGATCGAGTCGCTCAAGCACGTGGCGCCGACCTTCCACGGCGACACGATCTACGGCCAGACGACCGTGCTCGACAAGTGGCCGTCGAAGTCGAAGAACGACCGCGGCATCGTGCACGTCGAGACCAAGGGCTACAAGCAGGACGGCACGCTGGTCTGCGTGTTCCGCCGCAAGGTGATGGTGCCGACCGAGACGTACATCAAGGAGCGCGGCGGCGAGCAGCCCGGCCGCCCCGAGCTCAAGGAGCAGGAGAAGTAGCCATGGCGCGACTCGCCCAGACCGCCGGTCTGACGGACGTCCAGCAGGAGATCCTGTCCACCGTCCGGGACTTCGTGGACAAGGAGATCATTCCGGTCGCGACCGAGCTGGAGCACCGCGACGAGTACCCCCAGCAGATCGTCGACGGGCTGAAGGAGTTGGGCCTGTTCGGCCTGATGATCCCCGAGGAGTACGGGGGTCTGGGAGAGTCGCTCCTGACCTACGCGCTGTGCGTGGAGGAGATCGCCCGCGGGTGGATGTCCGTGTCCGGCATCATCAACACCCACTTCATCGTGGCGTACATGCTCAAGCAGCACGGCACGCAGGAGCAGAAGGACCACTTCCTGCCGAGGATGGCGGCCGGCGACATCCGGGGCGCCTTCTCGATGTCGGAGCCGGGCCTCGGCTCGGACGTGTCGGCGATCACATCGAAGGCGGTGAAGGACGGCGACGAGTACGTCCTCAACGGCCAGAAGATGTGGCTGACGAACGGCGGAACGTCGTCCCTGGTGGCCGTTCTGGTCAGAAGTGACGAAGGTCACCCCGAGGGCACGGCGCCCCACAAGTCGATGACCACCTTCCTGGTCGAGAAGGAGCCCGGCTTCGGCGAGGTGCGTCCGGGTCTCACGATCCCGGGCAAGATCGACAAGATGGGTTACAAGGGGGTCGACACCACCGAACTCATCATGGATGGCCTGCGCATTCCTGCGGATCGCGTGCTCGGCGGGGTCACCGGCCGCGGTTTCTACCAGATGATGGACGGGGTCGAGGTCGGCCGTGTGAACGTGGCGGCGCGTGGCTGCGGCGTCGCTCAGCGTGCGTTCGAGCTGGGCGTGCAGTACGCGCAGCAGCGCCACACCTTCGGGAAGCCGATCGCCCAGCACCAGGCGATCCAGTTCAAGCTGGCCGAGATGGCTACCAAGGTCGAGGCCGCCCATGCGATGATGGTGAACGCAGCTCGCAAAAAGGACTCCGGGGAGCGAAACGACCTCGAAGCAGGGATGGCGAAGTACCTCGCCTCCGAGTACTGCAAGGAGGTCGTCGAAGACGCCTTCCGGATCCACGGCGGCTACGGCTTCTCCAAGGAGTACGAGATCGAGCGCCTCTACCGCGAGGCCCCGATGCTGCTCATCGGTGAAGGTACCGCCGAGATCCAGAAAATGATCATCGGCAGGCGGCTGCTCGAAGAGTATCGATTCCAGGGCTAGATGTCCGGATACGGGGTGTTTTCTTGGAGAAGAAGATCACACCCCGTCAGCACTCTTCTGCCGCCGACTCGGCTGCCTGGCTTACCCAGTTACGGCCCCGAGCCGCTACGATCGCCGGAAAGCCGCCGTCCCCCGTCAGAGTGCGGCATCATCCGCTACGAAGGTCATCCATGCCCCACAGCCAAACCTCTGCACCTCGCGACAGCCGGGCCGGCGTACGCCTCGCGCGCGGAGCATCGCCGTGGCTCCTTCCGACCGTCGCCACCGCAGCACTCAGCCTCGCCCGCGCGCGCCGCTCCGGCGCCGCCAAGGCCGTGGCCGTTCCCGCCACCGCGCTGGCGGCGGGCATGCTGTGGTTCTTCCGCGACCCCGAGCGCGAGATCACCCAGGGCCGGGTCATCTCGCCCGCCGACGGTGTGGTGCAGAGCATCATGCCGTGGAAGGACGGCCGCACCCGTGTCGCGATCTTCATGAGCCCGCTCAATGTCCACGTCAACCGCGCGCCGCTGGCCGGCACGGTGACGTCGGTCGAGCACATCCCCGGTGGCTTCGTTCCCGCCTTCAACAAGGAGAGCGAGAACAACGAGCGTGTCGTCTGGCACTTCGACACCGAGCTCGGTGACATCGAGATGATCCAGATCGCCGGCGCGGTCGCCCGCCGCATCGTCCCGTACCTGCCGCAGGGCACCAAGGTCGAGCAGGGCGAGCGGATCGGCCTGATCCGCTTCGGCTCGCGCGTGGATCTCTACCTGCCCGAGGGCGTGGAGGTCGCGGTCGAGGTCGGTCAGAAGACCGTGGCGGGGGTGACTCGCATTGACCGTGATTGATCCTGATACCAAGGCCGGCTGGGTCCCGGAGGCCGACGAAGTCGACGAGGAAGAGGAGATGCCCCTCTCTCTTCGCCTGTCGATAGCGGACACCCTGACGCTCGGCAACGCGACGTGCGGCTTCATGGCGGTGTACTTCACCACCACCGGCATCCTGATCCCGGACCTCATGGGCAGCCAGGAGTCCGGCATGGCGCGCAACAGCGCGGCCACGGCGGTCATCCTGATGCTGTGCGCGGCGGTCTTCGACCTGTTCGACGGCCTGGTGGCGCGCAAGCTGCGCTCCTCCCCCATGGGCGCCGAGCTGGACAACCTGTCCGACCTGATCAGCTTCGGCCTCGCACCGGCGTACTTCGTCCTCGTCTACGGCATGGTGGCCGAGGGCGCGTACCAGCGGGTCGCGGCGCTCGGGGCGATCGTGGTGCTGCTGGCGGTGGTGCTGCGGCTTGCCCGGTTCTCGTGCGTCACGGTCAAGGACGGCACCTTCCAGGGCATGCCGTCACCGTTCGGCGCGCTGACGGTCGTGTCCATCGTGCTGCTGGAGCTGCCCTTCGTGGCGACCCTGCTGGCGATCCTGGGGACGGCGTGGCTGATGGTGAGCCGCGTGGAGTACCCCAAGCCGCGAGGCCGGCTCGCCGTGGCGATGCTGTCGTGGATCGTGCTGGGCATGGGCCTGATGGCCGCCTGGGCGTTCGACGCACCGAGCGGCCAGCTGCTGCTCCAGACGGGCTGTGCGCTCCAGCTGGTCATGGGGGCGGTGATCCCGCTGTTCGCGACGGCCCGGCGGGTGAACAACTTCCGCGGCAACCGCCGGGAGGCGCGGGCGGCGCAGCTGCCGTAGCGACCGTACGACGAGGAAGGCCCCGAGCTCGGAGCTCGGGGCCTTCCTCGTGCCCGGGCGGCGGGAGTCGCCCGGCTCAGGTCAGGAAGTCCCGCGCGATCCGCTCCGCCACCCGCTCCAGGATCGGCCCGGCCTCCGCGATGCACTTCGCGACGTCCGGTTCCGCGTCCGTCAGGGGGTAGGCCCGGCGGAAACCGGCGCGGCCCAGCGTCTGCGGCGGCAGCGCCAGACGGCCGCAGACCGCCACGACGTCCTTGTCCGCGGCGCGGGCCGCCGCGGCCACGCCCGCCGGCGCCTTGCCGTGCAGGGTCTGCTCGTCGAGGGATCCCTCGCCGGTGATGACCAGATCGGCGCGCTCCAGGGCGGGCGCGAAGCCCAGGACGTCGAGCATCACCTCGATGCCGGGACGGAACCGGGCGCCCAGCAGGAGGGCACCGTAGCCGATGCCACCCGCCGCGCCCGCACCCGGCGACGCCGCGTACTCGGCGGCCCTCGGGCCGGCCGGGCCCCGGAGCACCTCCGCGAAGTGCGCGAGGGCCGCGTCCAGGGCCGCCACGTCGTCGGGCGAGGCGCCCTTCTGCGGGCCGTAGACCGCGGGCGCGCCCTTCGGGCCGGTCAGCGGGTTGTCGACGTCGCTCGCGAGGACCAGCTCGACCTCGGCGAGGCGCGGGTCGAGCCCGGACAGGTCGGCGGTGGCCAGCTCGGCGAGTCCGCCGCCACCCGGGGGCACCGGCTCCCCGTCGGCGTCCAGGAACCGGGCACCGAGCGCCGACAGCATCCCGGCGCCCCCGTCGGTGGTGGCGCTGCCGCCGACCCCGAAGACGATCGTGCGGGCACCGGCGTCCAGCGCTGCCCGCAGCAGCTCGCCCGAGCCGTACGTGGACGCCGTGAGCGGGGCGAAGACCCCGGCGGGCAGCCGTTGCAGCCCGCTCGCCTCGGCCATCTCCACGACGGCGGTGCCCTCACGCAGCGCGAACGCCGCGGTCACCTCGGCACCGAGGGGGCCGGCGACCCGTACCTGCCGGCGCTCGAACCCGGCCGCGACCGCCGCGGCCACGGTCCCGTCGCCGCCGTCGGCCACGGGCAGCGCCTCGACCTCCAGGTCGGGCAGGACCCGGCGCAGCCCGGCCGTGACCCGCTCGGCGACCTGCACGGCCGTCAGCGACCCCTTGAACTTGTCCGCGGCGACGAGCACCCGCTGTGCCGTCCGGGTGCCGCTCACTGCAGCGTCCGCCACTTGCACTCCCCTTGCTCTCCGGGCCCTCACGCATGTCAAGGCCAGTCGCGCCGCTGTGACCTTAACCGGCCGACGCCCCGTCCGTCAGCATCTGCCCAGCTCGTGGACCGAGGCTCCCCGGGACGAAGGGCCGCAGGGCCGCATCCGGGGCGGCTGCCGCCGCGGGGGCGCGAACAACCGCCGAGCACCGGCAGACCCGAACGCGCCGCAAGCCCCCTCCCCGAAACGGGTAGACCACAACCATGACCCTCGTTGGCACCGGAACGGCGCTCTCCGACCGCATCCTCGGCGGCTGGACCGGCCGCGTCGCGGGAAACATGCTCGGCAAGCCGGTCGAACAGGGCGAGGTGTGGACCCGCGACCGCATCGACCGCTATCTGAGGCAGGCCGCGGCGCTGCCGCTCACCGACTACCTGCCCGAGCCGATCAGCGAGCACGACGGGTTCGCGCTGCGCCCCGAGTGGCGCAGCTGCGTCCGCGGCCGCATCCACGGCAGCTGCCGTGACGACGACGTCGACTACGCGATCCTCGGCCTCGACCTGCTGGAGACCCACGGCTTCGGCTTCACCACCGAGCAGGTCGGCGACCTGTGGCTGCTGCGGCTGCCGTACCTGCAGACGTTCACCGCCGAGCGGGCCGCCTACCGCAACCTCGCGGGCGGGCTCAAGCCGCCGCTGACGGCGACGTACGACAACCCGTACCAGGAGTGGATCGGCGCCCTCATCCGGGCCGACGTCTTCGGCTGGACCTGCCCGGGCGCCCCGCGCCGCGCCGCCCTGCTTGCCCGGCGGGACGCGGTGCTGTCGCACACCGGCAACGGGGTCTACGGGGCGATGTGGGCGGCGGCGCTGATCGCGGCGGCGTTCACCGCGCCCACGGTGCGGCACGCCGTCGACGAGGCCCTCACCGTGATCCCGGCGAGCAGCCGCCTCGCCCGCGCGGTGCGCCGGGTGGTCGCCCTGCACGACACCCGGATGTCCTGGGAGGACACGCTCACCACGGTCGCCGAGGAGACCTCCGGCATGGGCTGGATCCACACCGTGCCGAACGCCGCCGTGCTCACCGCCGGCCTGCTCTACGGCGACGGCGACTTCACCCGGACCATCACACTCACGGTCCGCGGCGGCCTGGACACCGACTCCAACGGCGCGACCGCGGGTTCGGTGGCCGGGGTGTTCGGCGGGGCCGCGGCCATCCCGGGCCAGTGGAAGGAGCCGCTGGAGGACACGGTCCGCAGCGCGGTGTTCGGCTTCGACGGGGTGCGGATCAGCGAGCTGGCGGAGCGGACGCTGCGGCTGGCGGAGCCCGCGGCCTGACCGCCCGGGTACGCGGCGGCGACTCGCCTGGTTACCCTGCACCGATGACCACCTCTGCTGACTACGCCGCCTACATCGCCTCCCTGCCCCGTGTCCTGGCCGGCGCCGCCGTGCTGTTCCGGGACGGTTCGGGCCGGGTGCTGCTCGTCGAGCCCAACTACCGGGAGGGCTGGGCGCTGCCCGGCGGCACCGTCGAGTCCGACGACGGCGAGACCCCGCGGCAGGGCGCGCGGCGTGAGACGGCCGAGGAGATCGGCCTGGACCGGGAGCCCGGCCGGCTGCTGGCGGTGGACTGGGTGCACGGCAGGGGCCGTCCGCCCCTGGTGGCGTATCTGTACGACGGCGGGGTGCTGAGCGAGGAGGAGTTGCAGGCGATCCGCCTTCAGGAGGAGGAGCTGCTGTCCTGGCGGCTGGTCCGGCGCGAGGAGCTGCCCGGCCATCTGCCGGGCCCCCTCGGCGGCCGCGTCCTGGCCGCCCTCGACGTCCTGGCGGACGGCTCGGGCACGGCGGAGCTGGAGAACGGCCGGCGGGTGTTCTGAACCGGCTGGGGCTCCTCAGTCGCGCAGCACGGGCCGGCGCCCGCGTCGACGACGCGCCCAGCCCCACCTGAGGAGGATCAGCGCGAAGCAGAGCCCGCCCACCCCGGCCAGGGGGTAGGACAGCGATCCGCTGACGCCGCTCAGCGTGCCCAGGAGGGCGCAGGCCAGGGCGCCGACGGTGAGGACGAAGAGACTGAAGGTCTCCCAGCCGAACGTGCCGCTCTCCCGGTCGACCCGTTCGTCGAACTCCTGGCGTGCCTGTTCCTCGTACCGCTGCCGGGCACGAGCCATCTCGAGCGTCTCGCGCACATGGTTCATCCCCTCGGGCACCCGGGGCTCGCGGATACGACGACGGCTGACGGTGCGCAGGGTGAAGCTGAAGCGTCGGGCGGCCATGGTCGGGTTCTCCTTCCCTCACCTACGTCAGTGCCAGGGCGGCACCCAGCACGTCCGCCAGACCCTGTACGAGCCGGACGTGATCCACCGTCAGGTCGGTGTCCACGGGCGCGTCCACCGTCAGCACGCCGAACTCCTCGGTGCCGGCCGTCACCGGCACCGCGATGACGGACCGGTAGTCGGTGCTGCCCTGATTCACCTTGCTGACGAGACCGGTCGCCGCGCCCGCGTGGTAGGCGCTCCTGGCGTCGAGGATGTCGTGCACGAAGTGACTCCCGGCAGCTCCGTCGATCTTCGCGCGCGGGACGACGGGGCGCCCCGCCCAGTCGTCGAGCTCGAATTCGTGCTGTGCCCGGTTGACCAGGCGGTAGTAGGCGCTGCGGGCGGTGGGGAGTCCCGCCGGGTCCAGCCGGGCGGTGAGCGTGGCGGCGCCGACGAGTGCGGAGCGGCGGATCGTGGTCGATTCCGTGGAGCGGGTGGTGACCAGGGCGTTGGGTGGCGTCGCACCGGTCGCCTTGTACGCGGCCGCATGTTCCTCGGTGAGCTTGCCCAGCGGTTTGGACAGCTGGAGCAGTACGTCGTTGTACCAGAGGCGGATCTGCGCCGCCGTCTGGCTGGCTTCCTCGCGCGCTTTGGCACGCTCTCGTTCGTTGAGCGCGGTCTCACTGGCGGTGACCAGGACGACCATCAGGGCCAGCACGGCGCCGGTCCATAACGCGGTATCACTGTGCTTGCTGTTGTCGTCGCCTGCGACCACCGAGGCGACGAAGGCCCCCGCAGCCAGGAAGCTGGCCAAGGTCAGGAGGAAGATCTTCAGCCAGTACTTGCGGAGCCATGTCATCCCGCCCCATCACCTCGATCCCGAGATTTCCAACGCCGCGCTCCGGCGCGACCGAAGCCGTGCCCGACCCGCACAGACGACCCGCGGATGCGCATCGGTTCCCACCGGTCGCCATGGACCCACGCCTCTCCAAGTCGTTCGCCCCGGGCGCGCAGGCGTCCTACCCTCGGCGCCATGGCCAAACCCCTCGTCGCCCTGCTCACCGGTGCCGGCATCAGCACGGATTCCGGCATCCCGGACTACCGCGGGCCGAACGGGCTGTGGCGGCGCGATCCTGACGCCGAGAAGCTCGTCACGTACGAGTACTACATGGGCGACGCCGGGATCCGCCGCCGCTCCTGGCTGATGCGGCGCGAGAGCGGGGCGCTGCGGGCCGAGCCCAACGCCGCGCACCGGGCGGTGGCGGCACTGGAGCGGTCCGGGGTGCCTGTGCGGGTGATCACGCAGAACGTGGACGGGCTGCACCAGCTCGCGGGGATGCCCGCCCGCAAGGTGCT
The DNA here is from genome assembly GCF_044759525.1 of Streptomyces sp. NPDC101110. Taxonomy (NCBI): domain Bacteria; kingdom Bacillati; phylum Actinomycetota; class Actinomycetes; order Kitasatosporales; family Streptomycetaceae; genus Streptomyces; species Streptomyces sp. NPDC101110. Next base: position 262,454 of record NZ_JBIVZM010000006.1, read on the forward strand.
CGAACTGCACGGGTCGGCCCGTGGTGTCGTCTGCACCGGCTGCCACGCGCGCGGCCCGATGACCGACGCGCTCGCCCGGGTCGACGCCGGTGAGGCCGATCCTTCGTGCCGGGAGTGCGGCGGGATTCTGAAACCGGCGACGGTGATGTTCGGTGAGCGGCTGGACCCCGTCGTCCTCGGCGAGGCGGCCGCCATCAGCAAGGCCTGTCAGGTCTTCGTCGCCGTCGGCACGAGCCTTCAGGTCCAGCCGGCCGCAGGCCTCGCCGGTGTCGCCGCCGACCACGGCGCCCGCCTGGTCATCGTCAACGCCGAGCCGACCCCGTACGACGACCGCGCCGACGAGATCGTCCGCGATCCCATCGGCACGGCCCTGCCTGAGCTGCTGCGCCGCCTCGGGGACACCTTCTGATGCGAGGAAGACTGCGGCCTGTGACACCCCGGGCGGCTCCAGAAATCCCCAGGGGCGGGTTGGAGGGGTCGGCATCGGCGCTGTGTGCCACGGGGCGCCCGCCGTGGACCGGCAGCTCCCAGGGATGGCCGGCATCCGCATCGAGGACCTCGGCGGCGGCACAGAGGTCGTTGACGGAGCCCCATACCTTGTCGATCGACTCCGCGACGCCCACCGCGTACTTGTCGGGGTGGTTCTCCCAAGCCTCCCGCATGAACGCCGCAAGCCAGGTGTGGTCGTCCCGGATCTCGGATACCGCGACGGCGCGCATGTGCATGTGGATGCTCACTGCGACGAGTCCTCCCTGTCGGCCGGCCCGTCCGTCGGGCCGAACGGAGAGAACCTGATCGGCGGCACTGACGGTGTGATGCCCGTCGGAAACGCCGTGCCGACCGGCTCGTGCAGAACGCCCTCCGGCACCGGGCGCCGCGTGTCGCCGAAACCGGCCCCCATGGGCAGGCACACCTCCCTGCGGACCCGCGCAACGGGCCCTAGAACAGCGCCGCCCCGCGTTCGAAGTCCAGCAGGCGCTGTTTGCGTTCCAGGCCGCCGCCGTATCCCGTCAGGCTGCCGTTCGCGCCGATGACACGGTGGCAGGGGACGATGATGCCGATGGGGTTGCGGCCGTTGGCGAGACCGACCGCGCGGGAGGCCGCGGGCGTGCCGAGGGTGTCGGCGAGCCGGCCGTAGGTGCGGGTCTCGCCGTAGGGGATGCGGCGCAGCTCGTCCCAGACGCTGCGCTGGAACGGGGTGCCGTTCAGGCGCAGCGGGACGGTGAACTCCTTGAGTTCGCCAGCGAAGTAGGCCTTCAGCTGGTCCTCCGTCTCCGCGAAGAGGGTGTCGTCGCGGGTGCCGAAGGTCTCCTGCTGGGGGCGGTGGCGCTGGTCGGTCATGTAGAGGCCGCACAGGACGCCGTCCTCGGCGACGAGGGTGAGGGGGCCGTACGGGCTGTCGGTCACGGTGTGCTGCTTCATCGGAGGTCCTTACACCGGAAGGAAGTTGATGGGGTGGCTGTCGGTCGCCCACAGGTACTGGACCGCGTAGGCCCGCCAGGGGCGCCAGGCCGCCGCGCGGGCGGTGAGGGCGGCCGGGGTGGACGGCAGCCCCAGGTCCCGGGCGGCGCGGCGGATGCCGAGGTCGGTGGGGAGGAAGGCGTCCGGGTCGCCGAGGGCGCGCATCGCGATGACGTCCACCGTCCAGGGTCCGAATCCCGGCAGGGCGAGGAGTTCGGCACGGGTTCGCGGCCAGTCGCTCTCGACGCCCAGGCGGAGGTCGCCGTCGGCGAGCCTGCGGACCAGGGTGGTGAAGGTCGTGCGGCGGGTGCGGGGCATCGCCAGTGTCTCGGGGTCGAGCGCGGCGAGGGACTCGGGTGCCGGGAAGAGGTGGGTGAGGCCGCCCTCTGGGTCCTCGACCGGTTCGCCGTACGCGGTGACCAGGCGGGCGGCGTGGGTGCGGGCGGCGGCGGTGGAGACCTGCTGCCCGAGCACGGCCCGGACGGCGAACTCGGCCTCGTCGACCGTGCGCGGCACGCGCCGTCCGGGTGCCTTGTCGACCAGGGGCGCGAGGACCGGGTCGGCGCGCAGCTGGTCGTCGATCGCGACCGGGTCGGCGTCCAGGTCGAGCAGACGGCGGCAGCGGCTGATGGCGACGGTCAGATCGCGCGGGTCGCTGAGGGTGAGGCGGCAGGCGATGTGGTCCGGGTTCGGGGTGAGGGCCACGATGCCATGGCCGTAGGGCAGGCGCAGGGTGCGGCGGTAGGAGCCGTCGCGCCACTCCTCCACGCCGGGTACGGCCGTCGCGGCCAGGTGGCCGAAGAGGTTGTCGGGGTTGAGCGGGGCGCGGAACGGCAGCCGCAGGGACAGGGCGCCCGGGGTGCTCGCGCCCTGCCGCTTCGGGGCGCGCAGCTCGCCCGGCGGGAGGGCGAAGACTTCGCGGACCGTGTCGTTGAAGGTGCGGATCGAGGCGAACCCGGCGGCGAAGGCGATCTGCGCCATGGGCAGGGCGGTCGTCTCGATGAGCAGCCGGGCCGTCTGGGCGCGCTGGGCGCGGGCGAGCGCGAGAGGGCCCGCGCCCAGCTCGGCGAGGAGCTGGCGTTCCACCTGCCGGGTGCTGTAGCCGAGGCGGCCGGCGAGGCCTGGCACGCCCTCGCGGTCCACGACTCCGTCCGCGATCAGCCGCATGGCTCGGGCCACGAGGTCGGCGCGCTGGTTCCACTCCGGGGAGCCGGGGCTGGTGTCGGGCCGGCAGCGCTTGCAGGCCCGGAACCCGGCCTGCTGACAGGCCGCCGCACTGGGGTGGAAGACCATGTTCTCCGGCTTGGGCGGTACCACCGGGCAACTGGGACGGCAGTAGATGCCGGTGGTCAGGACGGCCGTGAAGAACCAGCCGTCGAACCGCGCGTCCTTCGACCGGACGGCGCGCACGCAGCGCTCGGTGTCGGTGTGCATCCCCATCTGCATGCGTCCAGCATCCGGCACCGGGCGGCCCGGGGCTGGCGAGAATCCGACATCGACGTGCAGCGCGGCACCGCCCCAGCGGGACAGATGAAGGTTCATTCATGTGTTCGTCCGGGGCCGGTACGATGACGTCATGGGTCATGGAGCCGTCACCCCCGCGCAGGAGACCGCCGAGCGCGTACGCCTGGACGCGGACAACGTCGCGAAGGTCGCCACCACGCTCCAGGCCCTGTCCACGCCCTCCCGGCTGATGATCCTGGCGCGGCTGCGCGAAGGCCCGCTGCCGGCCACGGAGTTGGCCGCCGAGGTGGGCATGGAGCAGTCGGCCTGCTCGCACCAGCTGCGGCTGCTGCGCAATCTGGGTCTGGTCGTGGGTGAGCGGCAGGGCCGTTCGGTGGTCTACGCGCTGCACGACCACCATGTCGCCGAGCTGCTCGACCAGGCGGTGTACCACGTGGAGCATCTGCGGCTCGGCATCAGCGACGCCGCCGACTGAGGCGGCGCCGCTGCCCCACGGTCGGCCCTTAGGCCGTGGCGGTCGGCCGGCGCGAGGCCTCCATCGCCTCGCTCACGCGCGTCAGCGGACGCAGCCGGTAGGTGTACGCGTAGTCGCGGTTCGCCGGCAGCTTGAACTCGTCGTGCGTGTGCGCGCCCCAGCTGTTGTCGCCGCCCACGCCCATCTGGCGGTGGTTGATCCGCAGCACCACCGCGTCCCGGGGCGTGAGCTGGTAGTCGTGGCGGGCCCCGACCGAGAGGTCCTCGGGCGTGAAGTGCGAGGCGTTGACCTCCACCAGCGGCTCACCGCTCACGAGCAGGCCGCGTCCCCGGCCGTCGGTCAGGGCGGCCCAGCGGACGTCGGTCTTGTTGCCGTTCTCCTGGGGGCGCAGGTAGGAGGTCCACTGCCCGGAGACGGTGCCGGAGTACAGGCCGACGTCGGTGGCGTTGTTGCGGTCCCACATGTTCTCCTCGGGGCCCCGGCCGTAGTAGTGCAGCCGGTCCAGGCTCCGCGGCAGGAACAGCAGCGTGCCGACCTCCGGGATGTACGGCAGGCTCGCCGCGCCCGGGTGCAGGGTGTTGTCGACCTTGATCTCGCCGTTGCCGAAGACCGTGTACGTCGTGCTGTACGCGGACTCCGTGCCGGTGGGCAGCGTGCCGGTGACGGTGACCTCGACGGCCCGGTCGTCCAGCGGCCGTACCCGTACGTCGGTGATCTTCCGCTGCGCTCCGGCGTCGCGCCAGATCTGGTTGCGGGTGTGCTGGCCGTTGCCGCGGTCGTTGTCGGTGGGGGCCCGCCAGAAGTTCGGGACGGGTCCGGACGTGAGCAGCCGGGTGCCGCCCGCCTCGTAGGAGGTGATGGTGCCGGTGCCCTTGTCGAGGGTGACGGCGAAGCCCTTGCCCTTGACGGTGACGGTCTTGTCCCCGTCGGTGTGGCTCAGGGCGGGCACGCTCCGCAGCGGCGCGGGCCGCACGGCCGGACTGCCCGCGTCGAGAGCGAGTTGCCGGCTGGCCACCTCGAAGCCGGCCTTCGCCCAGGGGGTGGCTTCCCTGGTGGTGAAGGAGAGCTGGAGGAAGTACTCCGTGCCGGGCTCGGGCCTGGCCGGGAGCCGCACCGGGACCTTGACGTCCTTGCTGCTCAGTGGTGCCACGTCCAGCTGGTCGCGGGTCAGCCGGCCGCGCTGGACGACTTCGCCGTCGGCGACGAGGGACCAACGGCCTTCGAACTCACGGAGGTTGGTGAACAGGTACTCGTTGGTGAGCGTGACGGCGCCGGGGCCGTCGGAGGCCGACGTGGCGTTGACGGCCTGGTAGATCTGCTTGACCTCCGCGGACTTGCCGGTGAGGCCGCGGTCGGCGGTGACGATGCCGTCGCCGGAGAAGGCGCCGTCGTTGGGGTTGTCCCCCCAGTCACCGCCGTAGGCGTAGAACGTCCTGGCGCGGGGGCGCTTCTCGGTGAGGCCTGCGGTGGCGGCGTCGAACCAGAAGCGCACGTCCTCGTCGCCGGGCTTGCGGGCGTCCGAGGCCAGCTCGGTGGCGGTCAGCGCACGGGCGTACACACGAGCCCGGCGGATGGTGCCGCTGAACCCCCGGGTCGGGTTGTCGACGTCGGTGGCGAGCGACAGGGACGCGGTGTTGTCCGTGGGGCGCCGGGTGGTGGTCCTGGTGCCGCGCACCTGACCGTCGACCCAGAGGGTCAGCGTGCCCGCCTCCGCGTCGAAGACGCCGGCGACGTGGTGCTCCTTGCCGGTCCAGCCGTCGGGCAGCGCCCAGCTCGCGGTGATCCACTGGCCGCCGCCGTGGATGAAGAACTCCAGGTTCCCGTCGGTCTGCTTGAGGGCGTACTGGGTGTCGCCCTTGGCGATGATCGGCTGGTGGAAGCCGGTCACGTGCGGGGTGATCCAGGCCTCCAGCGTGAGGGAGCCGGTGAGGTCGAGACGGGGGTCGCGCGGGAAGACGGTGCCGCCGGAGACACCCTTGGCCCGGTCGAAGGTGCCGGCGGGCGCCATGATCTCGCCGCGCAGCGCGCCCGGGCCGGACTCGGTCAGCAGCTTGCGCGACGGGGTGGGCCAGCGCAGGGCCTGGTCGGCGAAGTCCCAGATCCAGCCGCCCTGGAGGACGTCGTAGCGGCGCACGATGTCCCAGTACTTCTTGAGGTTGCCGGTGGAGTTCCCCATCGCGTGGGAGTACTCGATCATCACGTACGGCCGGGTGTCGCCCGTGTCCTTGGCACGCTGCTCGACCCGCTGCGGGCTGTCGTACATCTCGGAGCGGATGTCGCTGATGCCCGGGCGGTCGTCGCCCTCGTACTGGATGACGCGGGTGGAGTCGTAGGAGCGGATCCAGTCGTGCATGGCGTTGAAGGTGGTGCCGCCGCCGGCCTCGTTGCCGAGGGACCAGATGACCACCGAGGCGTGGTTCTTGTCCCGGTGGACCATGTTCTGTGCGCGGACCACACACGCCTCGGTCCACTCCGGGTGCCCGCCGCCGGGGAACCTGTCGCGGATGCCGTGGGTCTCCAGGTTGGTCTCGTCGACGAGGTACAGGCCGTATTCGTCGGCGAGTTCGAGCCACAGCGGATTGTTGGGGTAGTGCGAGGTGCGGACGCTGTTGATGTTGAGGCGCTTGATGATCCGGATGTCCTCGACCATCTGCGCGCGGGTGAGCGCCGAGCCGGTGACGGGGTGCATCTCGTGCCGGTTGGTGCCGCGGAAGGATACCGGCTTGCCGTTGATGCGCATCAGGCCGTCCTTCAGCGCGAACTCGCGGAAGCCCACCCGGTGCGAGAGGGTCTCGATCACCTTGCCGGCCGGGTCGCGCAGGCGGAGCACGGCGGTGTAGAGGTTCGGGTGCTCGGCCGACCACAGCTTCGGCGCGGGGACGGCTCTGGCCGCCTCGGCGGTGGCCTCCTGGCCGTCGGGGAGGTCGACGGACCCGTTCAGGGGGCGGGACCAGACGGCGTGGCCGCGCGCGTCGTAGAGCTGGGTCTCGACGGTGTAGCGGCCCGCGCCCGTGCCGCCGTAGTCGCGGACGTGTGCGGTGACCTTGAGCTCGGCGGAGGTGTAGTCGTCGCCCAGCGGGGTGTCCAGGCGGAAGTCACGCAGGTGCACGCTGGGCGTGGAGAACAGGTGGACCGAGCGGAAGATGCCGCTCAGCCGGATCATGTCCTGGTCCTCCAGCCACTCCGCGTCGGAGTAGCGGTACACCTCGACGGCGATCTGGTTGGTGCCCGGCCTGAGGTGGGGGGTGATGTCGTACTCGGCGGAGGTGTAGGAGTCCTCGTGGTAGCCCACCAGTTCGCCGTTGATCCACACGTAGTGGGCGGACTTGACGCCCTCGAAGTGCAGGAAGGTGCGCCGGCCCTGCCAGTTGCGGGGCACGGTGAAGGTGCGGCGGTACTGGCCGACGGGGTTGTAGCGGGTCGGCGCGGCGGGCGGCTGGGCGTCCTCGCCGCCGCCGTTGGGGCCCCACCAGGGGTAGGTGATGTTGACGTAGATCGGGAAGTCGTAGCCGTGCATCTGCCAGGCCGAGGGCACGGGGACGGTGTCCCAGCCGGAGTCGTCGACGTCGGTGCCGTGGAAGTCCTTGTCCCGGTCCTCGGGGCGGTCCGCGTAGGCGAACTTCCAGGTGCCGTCGAGGCTCAGCCGGTAGGGCGAGCGCTCGCGATCACCCTTCAGGGCCTGTCCGAGGTCTGCGTAGGGCATCAGGGTGCTGTGCGGCGGCTCGGTCCCCACCCGGTACACACCCAGGGAGTCGTTCCACTCCGGGGGCCCGTCGGCCGCCGGGCGCCGGGCGGCCGCGTGCGACGCGGTGGGCGACGCCGCAAGGGCGAGCGCGCCGAGCACGGCGGCACCCCCTTCCAGCAGACGACGGCGGCTGACGACGGGCCGGTCGGCGGGGGACGGGTGCGGGGGGTGCGGCATGAACGTGGCCTTCCTCGGTTCGACAGGTGCGGTGCTGCACGGACTGAGGGCACGTCAGATGCGATCTTCAACTGCGCACCCTGGATGGGTGTTTCTGTTGAGTCGCGTGACAACTGACGGTAAGGAAGCAACTTCTGAGCAGGCATACCCTAGGACCCGCACACAAACGAAGCAATGACTGCGTCGGACTTTGTGCGGTCCTGATGGTTCAGGCCCGTGAGAAAGGCGAACAGCTCGCTCGTCAGCCGGGCGGGCGCGTCCAACGGGACCGGATGACCCGCCTCCGGGACGGGCACCAGCCGCGCCCCCGGGATCAGGGCCGCGAGCTCCTCCCCCTTGGCGAAGGGGATCCAGGTGTCCTCGGTGCCCCAGCAGACGGTGACGGGCAGGTCGATCGTCGGGTAGAGAGGCTGGATCTCGTCGGTGCAGCGCTGGTCGGCCTGCGCGATCTGCCGGTGGAACGCCGCCTGCCCCACCTCCCCCGTCCAGGGCCGCACCAGCGCGTCGAGCGCGGCGGGGCGCAGGCCGACGTGGCTGGCGGAGGAGCCGTACTGGCGCACCAGGGCCTCGTGCAGCGCCGCCGGGAGCTGCTCGAACACCCGGCTGTGCTCCCCGACAGGTGGAAGAAGGGGGACCCGCAGGGCTCCAGGGCCACCGGGTCGACCAGGGCGAGCCGCCGGCAGTGGGCGCCGTGCAGCAGGTGGGCGCGCAGGGCCACGCAGCCGCCGAAGTCGTGCGCGATCACCGACGGCTCCCGCAGGCCCCAGTGGGCCAGCAGCTCGGTGAAGACACGGCCCTGGGCGGCTAGTGAGACATCCTGGCCGGAGTGCATGCCGGAGGTGCCGTAGCCCGCCATGTCCCAGACGTGGACGTGGTGGCCGACGGCGGCGAGGGCGGGTGCGATCTCGTGCCACACGTACGACGAGAACGGCGTCCCGTGCAGCAGCACGACCGGCTCGTCCCCGGGCTCGCCGAGCCGGTCCCGGCGCACCGTCCCCGCCGGGGTGGGCAGGCTCTCCGCAGCCTCCGGCCCTCCACGACGCCGCTTCCTCCTCGTGCGGTGGTGACCCGCGGTTTTTTGTCATTTCGGCGCGACAGTGCCACTGCTCCGACCGTAATGTGACCTCATCGGACAGCCCGCACAACAGATCATGGCGGTACCTTTGCCGCGCCGGAAGGAGCGGCCCGCATGAACGGCTACGCGACCTCGGACCGCGACGCCGTCACGGCCGCGCCCGGCGGGCTGCTGGACCTGCTGAAGGTCGCGGCCGTGGTCCTCGACGCGGGCGGGCACATCGCGCTGTGGAGCCCCGAGATCGAGCAGCTGCTGGGCTGGACCGCCGAGGAGGCCCTGCGGCAGCGAGCCGACACCCTCCTGGTCTCCCCCGAGAACCGCCCCCGGGGCAGGGAGCTGTTCGCCCAGGTCAGCACGGGCGCCCGGTGGGCCGGTGTCTTCCCGCTGCGGCACCGCGACGGCACGGAACGAGCCGTGGAGTTCCGTACGATGCGCCTCCTCGACGCCGAGGGGCAGCCGCACCTGCTGGGACTGGCCACGGACGCGACGACCGTACGGCAGGTGGAGCGCGATCTCGCCCTCTCCCACAGCCTCGTCAACCAGACCCCGCTCGGCATCGCCGTCTTCGACAACGACCTGCGCTGGGTCGGGGTCAATCCCGCGCTGGAGCGGATCAACGGCGTGCCCGAGGAGGCGGTGCTGGGGCGCCGGGTCGGGGAGGTGCTGCCGGATCTGGACGTGGCGGCCATCGAGGCCCGGATGCGGCACGTCCTGGAGACCGGCAAACCCCTGCTCGACCAGCAGACCGTCGGGCGTACGGCGGCGGACACCCAGGACCGCGCCTACTCGGAGTCGTACCATCGCATCGAGGACACCGACGGCCGGGTCCTCGGGCTGGCGATGGCCGTGCTGGACGTCACCGAGCGCCAGCAGGCCGCGGCCGAGGTCGCGCAGGCACGCCAGCACCTGTCGGTGATCGCCGACGCGGGGGTGCGGATCGGCACGACCCTGGACCTGCAGCAGACCGCCCGGGAACTGGCCGACGTGGTCGTGCCGCATCTGGCGGACCTGGCCGCCGTGGACGTCCTGGAGTCGGTCGTGTCCCGGGGCACCATCACGCCCGTCTCGGGAGGCGCCCCGGCCGAGTTCCGGGCGCTGGCCGTGGCGGCGGGTTACCCCACCGACGCCATCCACGCCGCCGACCCGGTCGGCGAGCTCGCCACGTACGGCTCGTCGCGGATCATCACGCAGTGCGTGCGCAGCGCGCGTCCGGTCCTGGTCGAGCGGGTGGACAGCCGGATGCTGCGACGCCTCGCCCGGGACGCGCGGGCCGCCCAGGCCCTGCACGAGGCCGGGGCCCACTCCTACCTGGCGCTGCCGCTGATGGCCCGGGGCAAGGTGCTCGGCACGCTCTCGCTGTACCGCACGGTCAACGAGCGCCCCTTCGACGACCGGGACCGGGTACTCGCCTCGGAACTGGCCGCACGCGCCGCGATCTGCATAGACAACGCCCGCCTCTACGGCCGCGAGCGCGGCACCGCCCTGACCCTGCAGCGCAGCCTGCTCCCGAGCACGCCCGCCGAGCGGGAGGGTCTGGACATCGCCGCCCGCTACCGCCCGGCCCTCAGCGAGGTCGGCGGCGACTGGTACGACGTCCTGCCGCTGGGCCCCGGGCGCACCGGGCTGGTGGTCGGGGACGTCATGGGCAAGGGTGTCCAGGCCGCCGCGATCATGGGGCAGCTGAGCACGGCAACGCGGGCGCTGGCCCGGCTGGACCTGCCGCCCGCCGAGCTGCTGCGGCACCTCGACGACATCGCCGGCTCGCTCGGGGACGCGATCGCCACGTGCGTGTACGCGGTGTGCGACCTGGGGCGCGGCACCTGCGAGCTGTCCAGCGCCGGGCATCTGCCGCCGGTGCTCGCCGGGGCGGACGGCGGCGCGGAACTCCTCGACGTACCGGGCGGTGTCCCGCTCGGGGTCGGCGGTGTGGAGTTCGGCACCGTCGAGGTGGAACTCGCCCCGGGGTCCCTCCTCGCCCTGTACACGGACGGCCTGGTCGAGAACCGTGGGGAGCCGATCGACACCGGCCTCGGCACGCTGACCCGGCTGCTCCAGCACGCGGGGCCCAGCCTGCAGCGCGCGAGCGACAGTCTGCTCAGCGCGCTGAGTCCCGAGCCGGACGACGACGTGGCCCTGCTGCTGGTCCGCACGCGAGCCTGAGCCGCGAGGGGCTCAGGCGTCCCTCCTGCGTGGCGTGCACAGGGCCCAGATGACGAACGCGGACATCGCGATCATGATCACGGACCAGACCGGGTAGGCCGGCAGGGACAGGAAGTTGGCGATGATGACGAGCGCGGCGATGCCCACGCCGATGACGCGCGCCCAGCCTGCCTCCTGGAACAGGCCCATGCTGACCAGCACGGCGGCCACGCCCAGGGCGAGGTGGGTCCAGCCCCAGCCGGTGAGGTCGAACTCGAAGATGTAGTTGCGGGTCGAAACGAAGACCTCGTCCTCGGCGATGGCCGCGATGCCACGCATCACGGCGAGGATCCCGGCGATCATGAGCATGATCGCCGCGAAGGCCGTCATGCCGGTGGCCCAGCCGTGCTTCGCCGTCGTGCGCCCGTGCGGGGGGTGTGTGGCGGTCATCCTGCTCCTCGATTCTGCCGGGTCCGGCGCGGTCAGCGACCGGAGGTCGGGGATACCGGGGACGGAGAGCCCGCCGCCCCGGTGCCGTTTTCGCAGGTCCCTCCCGCCCTCGGGGAAGGGGCGCCGATCGCGGTCGGCCGTCCGGGTGCACCGGGCAGCCGCCCCCCTTTCGACCCCAGCCTGCCCGGGGCCCGTCCGGGTCGCCTCACCCGTGGCGGGTGATCCCTGTGCGGCGCCGGGGCGCTGAGGTGGTGGGACAGGCCTCGCGGGGCGCCCCGGTGCCGGAGGCAGGACCGAGACCGAGAGTCACGCGATGGACGATCCAGTGGAGCAGCCGCACCGGCGCCGGCCGGGGCAGCGGCGGCGTGCGGCGGTCTCGGCCCTCGCACGGGCCGTGCTCGTCGCGGCCGGACTCGTCACGGTCTACTACCTGCTCCCCCTGGACGGACGTGGCACGACCGGCGACTCCGTGCTGCTGGCCTGCGGTCTGCTGCTGGTGGTCGTGGTGTTCTGGTGGCAGGTGCGGGCCATCATGTCCTCGCCCCACCCCAGGCTGAAGGCCGTCGAGACCCTGGCCACCACGCTGGCGCTCTTCCTGCTGCTTTTCGCGGGCTCCTATTACCTGCTGGAGCACACCACCCCGGGCTCGTTCAGCGAGCCGCTGACCAAGACGGACTCCTTGTACTTCACGCTCACGACGTTCACCACAGTCGGATACGGCGACATCACAGCCCGCTCCCAGACCGGACGGGTGCTGACGATGATTCAGATGGTGGGCGGCCTGATGCTGGTGGGCGTGGCGGCACGCATCCTCGCCGGCGCCGTGCAGGAGGGACTGCGCCGGCAGGGCCGGGAGCCCTCGGACGACTTCCCCACGCGGCGGAAGGACTGAACGATGACCGTACCGAGCCCCTTCACGACCTTCATGTCCCCGGCCGAGCGGGCAACCGCGGGCCGGGAGGCGCGGCGGCGGGTACCGCGGTCGTCCCATGCCGGGTTCGAGGCGGGGCCGGACCGGTTCGACCCGGTCGATGTGCTGGAGCGCCAGTCGGCCACCCGTGTAACGGAGTTGGTGCCGATCCGCTACGCCCGCATGCTGGAGTCCCCGTTCCGCTTCTACCGCGGCGCGGCGGCGATCATGGCGGCGGACCTGGGGTCCGGCACGGACACCGGGCTGCGGGTGCAACTGTGCGGGGACGCCCACCTGCTGAACTTCCGGCTGCTGGCGTCGCCCGAGCGCCATCTCGTCTTCGACATCAACGACTTCGACGAGACGCTGGCCGGACCGTTCGAGTGGGACGTCAAGCGGCTCGCCGCCAGCTTCGTCATCGCGGGCCGCGCCAACGGCTTCGGGACGGCCGAGCAGAACAGCGCGGTCGAGACGTGTGTGCGGGCCTACCGGCGGCGGATGCGGGACTTCGCCGGAATGCGCAACCTGGACATCTGGTACGCCCAGGACGACGCCGACCACATGCGGGAGCTGATGGCCGCGTCGCTGTCCAAGGAAGCCCGGCGCCGCACCGCGAAGGCCACGGCCAGCGCCCGGACCCGCACCCACATGCAGGCCTACGAGAAGCTCACCCGGGACACGGCACAAGGGCGGCGGATCACGCCGGACCCGCCGCTGATCACCCCGTTGCGGGACCTGGTGGACGACTCCTCGGGGCACGGGCGGGAGAAGGAGCTGATGGCGGTCCTGGAGGGCTACGCCAGGAGCCTGTCGTCCGAGCGCCGGCACCTGCTGCGCCGCTACCGCCTGGTCGACATCGCCCGCAAGGTGGTCGGGGTCGGCAGTGTCGGCACCCGCTGCTGGATCGTGCTGCTGCTCGGCCGGGACGACGACGATCCGCTGCTGCTCCAGGCCAAGGAGGCGCAGGAGTCGGTGCTCGCGGCGCACAGCGGCGGCGACCGCTACGACAACCAGGGACGGCGCGTGGTGGCGGGACAGCGCCTGATCCAGACGACCAGCGACATCCTGCTGGGCTGGACGCACGCGGTGGGCCTCGACGGGCAGGAGCGGGACTTCTACGTGCGGCAACTGCGGGACTGGAAGGGCATCGCCCGGCCGGAGACCATGGATCCCGATCTACTGCGGCTGTTCGGGCGGCTGTGCGGGGCGAGCCTGGCACGGGCCCACGCCCGCTCCGGCGACCCCATCGCCATCGCGGCCTATCTGGGCGGTGGCGACCGCTTCGACCGGGCCCTCACCGTGTTCGCCCAGGCGTACGCCGACCGGAACGAGCGGGACTTCGAAGCGCTGGGCGCCGCGGTCCGCTCGGGCCGCGTGCAGGCGGCGGCGGAGTGACGACCGGCCCCGGCGGGACACGAGGGTGGAGCCCAGGACGGCTCCACGACGGCGCACCGCGACTGCCGGACCCGGACCGGTGCGCGCAGGTGCGGACCGGGACACGTCCCGGTGCCTGCCCCGGACACAGCGGCACTCTCTCACCCGCCGCGGGCGATGCGGCCTCGGCGTTCCCCGGGGTTCCCTGAGTTTCACGCACACCACTACGGAGCCGCGGGCCCGGCCCGGGCGGCTCGGAACAGGGGTACGGCCATGTGCCGCTGGCTCGCCTACTCGGGCACTCCCGTACTGCTCGACGACGTCCTCTACCGGCCGCAGCACTCGCTGATCGACCAGAGCCTGCACGCGCGGATGGGCGTCGAGACCACCAACGGCGACGGCTTCGGCGTCGGCTGGTACGCGTGGCACCTGCGCACCCCCGCGGTCATCCGCGACACCGGACCGGCCTGGAGCAACCGCAACCTGAGGGAGATCGCCGACCATGTGCGCTCGCCGCTGTTCTTCGCCCATGTGCGTGCCTCCACCGGGTCGGCCGTGCAGCAGACGAACTGCCATCCGTTCCGCCACGGGCGGTGGATGTGGATGCACAACGGGGCGATCGACGGCTTCCGCGAACTGCGCCGGGACCTCATGCTGGCCGTGGACCCGGGGCTGTTCCCGTCGATGGAGGGCACGACGGACTCCGAGGTGATGTTCCACGTGGCGCTCACCCTCGGGCTGGACGGCGATCCACCGGGTGCGGTGGCCCGGATGACGGGGCTGATCGAGCGGCTGGGCCGCGAGCACGGGGTGCCGCAGCCGCTGCAGATGACGGTCGCGGTGACCGACGGGGAGCGGGTGTGGTTCTTCCGCTACTCCAGCGCGGGCAAGTCACGGTCGCTGTACTACAGCAGCCGGGTGGAGGACGTGCGTGCCCTCCACCCCGACCTCGGGTTCCTGAACCATGTCTCCGACGAGACCCGGCTGGTCGTGTCGGAGCCCCTGGGCGACCTGCCGGGCGTGTGGAACGCCGTGCCGGAGAGCACCTACGGCGTCGTGCAGCCCGGCCGGGACCTGCTGAAGCACTTCGAGCCGGAGCCCGTCTGAACCCTGCCGGGGCTCAGCGCAGCCACGCGGCGAACGCCTCGTACGCCCGCTCGTCGAAGAGGACGAATCTGACTTCCTCGACCGTGGTCTCCGCCGCCCGTACGGTCTCGACCGCGATGCGGGCGCCGTCGTCCATCGGCCAGCCGTAGACGCCGGTGGAGATCGCGGGGAACGCCACGGTACGGGCGCCCAGTTCACCGGCCACACGGAGCGACTCGCGGTAGCAGGAGGCGAGCAGAGCGGAGCGGTCCTCGCTCGTGCTGAACACCGGGCCGACGGTGTGGACGACCCAGCGGGCGTCCAGCTCACCGGCGGTGGTGGCGACCGCGCGGCCGGTGGGCAGGCCCTTGCCGAGGTGGCCCGCGCGCAGCCTGCGGCAGTCCTCCAGGATCGCGGGTCCGCCGCGGCGGTGGATCGCTCCGTCGACCCCTCCCCCGCCCAGCAGGGAGGAGTTGGCCGCGTTGACGATCACGTCGACGCTCTCGCGGGTGATGTCGCCCCGGACCAGTTCGATGGCCGTCATATCCGCCTCAGCCGCTTCCAGACGGCCTTCGCCGCGTTGTGTCCCGACATGCCGTGCACCCCGGGGCCCGGCGGGGTCGCCGACGAGCAGATGAAGACCGCCGGGTGCGGGGTGCGGTACGGGAACAGTGTGGGCCTCGGGCGCAACAGGAGCTGGAGGCCGGAGGCCGCGCCGGAGGCGATGTCCCCGCCGATGTAGTTGGCGTTGCGGGCGGCGAGTTCGGGCGGGCCCGCCGTGGCCCGGGCCAGGACGCGGTCGCGGAACCCCGGGGCGAAACGCTCCAGTTGGCGCTCGATGGTGTCGGTGAGATCACCGGTCCAGCCGTGCGGGACGTGCCCGTAGGCCCAGAAGACGTGCTTTCCCTCCGGAGCGCGGGTGGGGTCGACGACGCTCGGCTGGACCGTGATCAGGAACGGCTTGTCGGGGGCCCGGCCCTCGCGGGAGGCGGCGCGCAGGGCCGTGCCGATCTCCGCGCTGCTCGCGCCGACCTGCACCGTGCCGGCGGCACGGGCCTCCTTCGCGGTCCAGGGCACCGGGCCGTCCAGCGCGTAGTCGATCTTGAAGACGCCCGGCCCGTAGCGGTATCCGGCGTAGTGGTTGCCGAAGCCGGCGATGCGGGCCAGGGCGGTGGGTGAGGTGTCGAAGACGTACGCACGGGCCGGCGGCAGGTCGTCGAGGCGCTTGACCTCGTAGTCGGTGTGGACGCTGCCGCCGAGGTCCCGCAGATAGGCGGCGAGGGCGTCGGAGAGGGACTGGGAGCCGCCGCGGGCGAGGGGCCAGCCGCGGGCGTGTGCCGCGAGGGCGAAGACCAGGCCGACGGCGCCGGTGGCGAAGCCGCCGAGCGGTGCCATGACGTGGGCGACGAGCCCGGAGAACAGGGCCTTGGCCGGCTCGTCGCGGAAGCGGCGCATCAGCAGCGTCGACGGGGGCAGTCCGGTCAGGCCGAAGCGGGCGAGGGTCACCGGGTCGCGCGGCAGCGCGGTCAGCGGCAGTGACATGAAGTCCCGGGCGAGGGTGTCCCACTTGGGCAGGAAGGGCTCGATGAGCCTGCGGTAGGCACCGGCGTCGCGCGGACCGAAGGAGGCGGCCGTCTCACCGACCGTCCGGGCCAGGACGGCCGCCGAGCCGTCCGGGAAGGGATGCGCCATGGGCAGCTCGGCGTGCAGCCACTCCAGGCCGTACCGCTCGAGCGGCAGGGCGCGGAACGCCGGTGAGTTGACGGCGAGCGGGTGGGCCGCTGAGCACGGGTCGTGCCGGAAGCCGGGGAGGGTGAGCTCCTCGGTGCGGGCCCCGCCGCCCACGGTGCTCCGGGCCTCGAAGACGGCGACGGAGAAACCGCGACGGGCCAGCTCCACGGCCGCGGTCAGTCCGTTCGGTCCCGCACCCACTACGACGGCATCGAGCATCGACGGCACCTTCGGACCCCTTCGTCAGCCGACGGCCACTGGGGATCAGGATATGCCCGGAGACTGACAGTCACCGGCCGCGGGTGATTTCCGCCGAGGAAGGCCGCTTCGGGACGGCTGGCACCGCCGTGCACACACGCCGGGTGGCCGGCCGTGTGCGGCACGCGACTGATCCGTGCTCAGGACCCGCCCGACAGCAGGCCCACCACCCTGCGGGCGGTGGCCGCGTCGCGGGCGGCGGTGAAGGGCAGGGTGTTGCCGCCCGCGATGCGGAACGGCTCGCCCGCGAGGGTGAGGTGGGCGCCGCCCGCCTCCTCGACCAGGAGCAGACCGGCCGCGTGGTCCCAGGCCGCTTCCCAGCTGAACGCCACCGCGTCCAACTCGCCGCGGGCGATGGCGAGGTAATCCAGCCCGGCCGAACCGCACGGGCGCGGTGCCACGCCGTCGGCGCGCAGGCCGAGCAGGGCGTCCTTCTGCTCGTCCGTGGTGTAGTCGGGGTGGGAGGTGGCCACGCGCAGGTCCCGGCCGGGCTCCGGCACTCCGGCGAACAGCCGCTCCCCGTCGAGGTGGGCGCCCTTGCCGCGCCGGGCGGTGGCGAACCGGTCGCGGGCGGGCGCGTACGTCCAGGACGCGAGCACGGTGCCGCGGTGGGCGAGCGCGACCAGGGTGCAGAACCCCGCCTCGCCGCGCACGAACTGGCGTGTCCCGTCGACCGGGTCGACGATCCAGACCGGGGCGTCGCCGCGTACCGCCTCGTACGTCGCGGGGCGGGCGTGCACCGCCTCCTCGCCGACCACGACCGAGCCGGGCAGCAGGGCTGCCAGGGCCTCGGTGAGGTACAGCTCGGCCTTGCGGTCGGCGTCGGTCACCAGGTCGTGCGGGCCGCTCTTCTGGTCGACCTCGTGCGCGGCGAGCCGGCGCCAGCGCGGCAGGATCTCGGCGGCGGCCGCCTTGCGGACCGCCTCTTCGACGTCGGAGGAGTGCTGTGCGAGAAACTCTTCGATGGTTTCGTTGCTGTCGATCACCCCTCCATGACACCACGCGCCACTGACAGGACCCGCCCGCCGGGTGCACTCCGGGTGGCATCGCGGTGAACAGCCGGGCGCGCCCGGGCACGGCCGGACGGCGCCGCGCGCAGCCCACGCGCCTGCCGACCGGTCACCGCCGGCTCACCGGCCCACCGCGTACCCCTGCATCCCGCGCGGGTTCGCCGCCGCCGACAGCACGCCCGTTCCCGGGTCCCGCGCGACCACGCACAGCCGGCCCTCCGACCAGGGACCGCCCACGGTCACGTCATGGCCGCGACGCCGCAGTTCGGCGACGACGGACGGGTCGGTGCGGGCCTCCACGGTCACACTGCCCGGGCGCCTGCCGCGCGGGTAGAAGGAGCCGGGGAAGCTGTCGTTGTGCCAGTTCGGGGCGTCGATCGCGCCCTGGAGGTCGAGGCCGCCGCGTACGGGGCCGCGCAGGGCGACCGCGAGGAGGAAGTACAGCTGCCACTGGTCCTGCTGGTCCCCGCCGGGCGTGCCGAACGCCATGACGGGCATGCCGTCACGCAGGGCGATCGAGGGTGTCAGGGTGGTGCGGGGGCGTCGGCCGGGCGTGAGGGAGTTCGGCAACCCCTCCTCCAGCCAGGTCATCTGGAGCCGGGTGCCGAGCGGGAAGCCGAGTTCGGGCACGACCGGGTTGGACTGGAGCCACCCGCCGCTGGGCGTGGCCGAGATCATGTTGCCCCAGCAGTCGACGACGTCGATGTGGCAGGTGTCCCCGCGGGTGGTGCCGTCGGCGAGGATCTCCGGTTCACCGGGCACGGGGGAAACCGGGCTCTCGGCGACGGTCGGTTCGCCGGGCACGGGGGAAACCGGGCTCTCGGTGACGGTCGGTTCGCCAGGGAGGGGGAACGCCGGGCTCCTGGCGACGGTCGGTTCGCCGACGCCCGGGGCCTCGGAGCCTTCCGGTGCGGCGGCCGCCACGCGCGCGTGCGCGCACAGCCGCGGGGTGCGTCCGCCGGGGCTGCCGGGCCGCAGACCGTTCTCGGCCCGCTCGCCGACGAGGGCGCGGCGGGCGGTGTTGTACGCGCCGGACAGCAGGTCGTCCAGCGGCACGTCGGCGGCGTCCCCGTACCAGGCCTCCCGGTCGGCCATGGCGAGCTTGCAGTTCTCCACCAGGAGGTGGACGTAGTCGGCCGAGCCGTACGGGGGCGGTTCGGGCGGGAGCAGGGCGAGTTGCTGGAGCAGCACCGGGCCCTGGCTCCAGGGGCCCGGCTTGCACACGGTCCAGCCGTTCCAGTCGTGCGTCGCCGCCGGCTCGTAGGTCGCGGACCATGCGGCGAGGTCGGCGGCCGTGAGGGTGCCGATGTGGCGTTCGCCGCTGGTGTCCTTCGTGGGGCGTGCGGCCTGGCGGACGAGGGCCTCGGCGATGAACCCGGTGCGCCACGCCTCCCGCGCGGCGTCGATCCGCGCCTCCCTGTCCCCCACCCCGGCGGTCTCGGCGAGCAGGCGCTTCCAGGTGGCGGCGAGCGCCGGGTTGGCGAAGAGTTCGCCGGGGCGCGGCGCCTTGCCGCCGGGCAGGTAGACATCGGCCGACGAGGTCCACTCCGTCTCGAACAGCTCGCGCACGGTCTCGACGGTCTCGCCGACCCGCTCCACGGGCGCGTGCCCGTGCTCGGCGTAGCCGATGGCGTACGCGAGGACGTCGTCCAGGGACTTGGTGCCGTGGTCGCGCAGCAACAGCATCCAGGCGTCGAACGCGCCCGGTACGGCGGCGGCCAGCGGGCCGGTGCCGGGGACGAGGTCCAGGCCGAGGCCCGCGTAGTGGGCGACGGTCGCGCCCGCCGGTGCGACGCCCTGCCCGCACAGCACCCGTACCTCGCCGCCGGCGGGGGCCAGCAGGATCGGCACCTCGCCGGCCGGGCCGTTGAGGTGCGGCTCGACGACGTGCAGCACGAAGGCGCCCGCGACGGCGGCGTCGTAGGCGTTGCCGCCGCTCTCCAGGACGGCCATCGCCGACTGCGAGGCGAGCCAGTGGGTGGAGGACACCATGCCGAAGGTGCCCCTCAGGGTGGGGCGGGTCGTGAATTGCATACCTGACCTCGGTGTTTACGTGTGTCGTTCGGCCAAGATTGGCCCGTGGGGAGAATCTGGGGATAATGAACGCGAGGCCATCTCCTCCAGGTAGACCCATTACCCCCTCTTTCCTGGCTGGCTATTGAGGCCCGAAACTGCTGCGCTCACGGAGTAACGTGCACAGCGGATCAGCGGCAACCCGTCTCACCTGGCGAAATGGGTGCCTTGGTGGGCACCAAGATCTCCTCTTGCACGCTGCCGCTCCGTTACGCGGACACGTCGAACCCGGTACCGCAGGCGGAGGAGCTCGGACGCCAAGTTACCCAGGATCTCGTACCTTGACCGTCAACCAGGCGGCCGATCCAGTCACCCTGCCTGGGTGTGATCAGCCTAAGACCTGTCCCGCAATGATCTTCGCTCGTCACCGGGTCACCATGACGTGCTGGCCTGCTGGTTCGGGGTGGACCGCTCCACCATCACCCGGGCCGTCGGTGAGGTGCGGCCCCTGCCCGCCGAGCAAGGATGCACCATCAGCCTTGACGTGCGGCTGCAGTCTCTGGCCGAGGTCGTCGACCATCTCGGCTCGAGCGGAACGACCGGCATCGTCGACGGCACCGAGATCCAGGTTCGCCGCCCGGCCACCGGTTTGCTGTCCCACCAGCAGACCGTGGACCTGAAGCCGCCACGGCAGACGTAAATCCGGGCCGTACCGAAGGTCGCGACGTCTCACCGCCTACCGTGCACGAGGTCGTTAGTCGCCAACGACGGTCACACGCCCAGCTTCGGGATGCGGGCTTCGTCGAAGGTTCCGATCCGTCCGTAGCGGGTCTTGGGGACGACGAACAGCCCCTGCTCATCGATCCCCCGAAGTGCACCGGCTGGCTCAGCGGCCGGTACTCGCATCCGATCAACCCGCCTGGGATGCATTTCGGGCAAGACTCCCGACATCACCCAAGCAAGTCCACTACTGAACTTGATTGGGTGGTGTCGGGACGGTTCGCCTGACAGCGGCCTGCTGGCTCCGGTAGCTCCTGGGGAGTGCAATACGCGCAGGGTGGTGGGCCGACCGACGCCGAGAGAGCCGCGGGAGCGGATCAGGTTACAGGCTGTCATTCACTTTGAGGGCGGGGAGACGAACCGCGCGGTCGCCACTGCTCTGCGGGTGATCGAGCCGTCGGTGGAGCGATGGTGCAGGGCCTGGCGCGAGCGCGGCGAGGCCGAGGTCCTGTCGCGGGGCTCTCCAGGACGGTCCCGGCTCAGCGAAACGCAGATCGCCAGGCTGAAGCGGGAGTTGGAGCGTGGGCCGTTGGTCCACGGCTGGGCGGACCAACGGTGGACACTGACACGGATCAAGACGTTACTCGGTCGGCTGTTCCACGTTTCCGACACCGTTGAGGGCACGTGGAGGTTGCTGAAGCGGCACGGGTGGAGATGGCAACAGCCGGTTAAGCGGGCCATTGAGCAGGACGACAATGCGGTCGGGGTGTGGAAGAAGGAGGTCTGGCCGCGGGTAAGAGCATCGCATCGGAGTGCGATGCCTGGATCGCCTTCGAGGACGAGGCCGGGCAGTCGACGACTCCGCCGCGTGCCAGGACCTGGGGTCGGATCGGTCAGACCCCGGTCGTGCGGCTGCGGGGCCGGGGCTCCGGGCGGGTGCCGATGGAGGGCATTGCCTGCTTCAAGCCGGGTCGGCGGTCCCGGCTCGTCTATGCAATCCGCGAGTATCGGGGCCGCAAGGACGAGCCGAAGGGCTTCGGCTGGGCAGGACTTCCGCGACCTGGGCAACCTTGGCCACCGCCGACCTCGGTGAAATCACCAGAGCCCTAAACGTCGGCTCAAGGGGGTCCAGTACCGCCCTCACCTCGTCGATGGCTGCATCGCTGCCACCGGCCTGAGCCTGGACGGCTGGCCGAAATCGGAATCGGTCCGAGATCACGCCCGCCAGTCCGCATAATCCCCGATCGCCACGTCGTCGCAGAAGGTCTCCCAAAACCCGTTGTGCACTAGAGCGGTCTCGTCGATGCCGGAGACGAGATGGCGCAGCTCTTCCGCGACCTCCTCACACCTCTCCTCTTCGCCCTCCGCATAGAATGGGAAGCGTTCGATCACGGCCGCGACGCACCGGTTGAAGAAGTCGAGGTCCCTGTTCACGTGACTGGTCGTCGCTGACTCGATCTCATGAATCTGCACCACGTGACCACGGACCGCGTCGACGGCGATACGTCCGAACAGGCCAGTCGTCGCGATGGCGACCAGCCCCCGCTCACCGATCCCCTCGAAGTGCACCGGCTCGCTCAGCGGCCCGTACTCGTAGCCGATCAACCCGCCTGGGATGCTCGTTTCCCCGAGATCGACAGCGATCTGGGTAGGTACCTCGGGTGGCGCCTCGATGGGGATCAAGAGGAACTCGGGCTTCGGCAACTGCGGCAGGGGCTGACTCACGGGAGGATCCTCTCCCGGCGAACTGCCCCGCAACACCCACAGGCCCGCAAGACAGACGACTCGCGCTGGGCGTCTGGACCCGACATCACGCATTCAAGTTCAGAAGCGCTGCAGGTGCATCGGAGGGCAACCAGGGGCGAGGGAGATACCGATCGATCCCCTCGCCCCGAAAGCCGATCATTCCAGATTCAGTCGCGGGAATTTCTGCGGATTTCCATACGTAAGGACGCGATGGAGTCCAGCCCGCAATTCTGCAAGGTCAATCGTAGATGCAATTTCCAGCGGAATTACATTGGAAGGGAGACCCAGCACCTCAACGGCTTCATCGTCAAAGCTTAGAGTCAGAAGACCAGGCAGCAGAGACACCCCCTTAAGGCCGCCATAGTGAACGCCGCCACTCTCATTCATGACGCAGTAGGTATCCGTACCATTCCGTACGTTCTGCTCGTCCGGGTGCTCGGATAGAAAACGCTGGAGGTCGAAGTAGTAGCCATTCGCCGCCGCATCTTCTCCGTCACCGATGAAGACGCCGAAGGTCACACCGGGAACTTCTTCCCCGACCACCAGTGTCGCGATTTCCCAATAGGGAGAAAGGCTAGTCATCCACTCCAACTCCATTCCCTACCGCTGTTCTTGTACACAAAGGTCACTCCCATTTCCTGCGCCGCCTTCTCCATCTTGCCTTGACAGGGAGGGCAAGGCGGGTTCAGTCCGTGAATGGTAACCGTGTCACCCCGGTTGATGGGTGCCAGCTTTGCGTAGGGATCGCCGTTGATGTCCATGCTGGTGGCCCCGGACATCCGGATGACGCGAGCTTCGGTGTGGCTCGAAAGCTGATTCTCCCCGGGAACCATGCTGCCACTTCGCAGGGAATAGGTGACGACCAGTTGCCCGTCGCGTGTCACCTCTGCTCTCGCCCAGTGCGTTTTCGTGGTGGTCTTGCCAGTGAGCGTACCCGCACGATCCCTTGCCTTCCGATCACCGTAGGTAGGCTTGCCCGACTTGGTTTTGGGTTTCGCAGCGAAGACTCCGCTCCTGCCGCTGCCGAAGATTGCTGCGGCGGCGCTAGGAACTTGGTAGGCGTCACTGGAAATGTCATAACCGTGGCCGGCTATCCAGTTGTCGAACTGTGAGCCATAGTCACACCCAGGTGATCCTGGACCGCCACCGTTGCGGCAGTCGCCGTCAAAGGGCCAACCGAAGTATTCGGCCGTGTGGGGAACATTGCTGACCACCCCATAGAAGACTTCTCCGACACCAGAGCAGAAACTGGCGGCGAATCCCCAAGATGAACAGCCCCCGGAGTCTCCAGGCCCCTCCGCAACTGCGACACCACTTCCCGAACTGCCCGAACTTCCAGCACTGGCGGTCCCGCCGGCAGAGCCGACACTTGAGCCGCCGCCGCGCCCACTGCCGCCGTAAGACGGGGTGAGGTTGGGCGGGTAGGCGGGGTCTACGGCATCTTTGCCGATCTTTCCGGGCCGACAATGTCCGTTCCCAACTGGGTCATCGCACAGACCGGTCGGGTCGCTGCTCGTGGCTGGATGCTGGTTGGCGTAGGCATATCCGTTGAGAGACTGGTGCTGGTCCAGTGTGAGTAGCGGGTCGACGCTGATGAACTGGCCGATCGATGGGTCGTACTCGCGGGCGCCGACGTGAGTGAGGCCCGTGGACGTATCTGCTGGCTTGCCAAGGAAGGCCTTGTCATCGGGCCATAGGTTCGCCTTTGTCCCCCGCAGGTCACCGAAGGGTGTGCTGTAGCGCTTGGTGACCGCGTAGGAGGTTGCGTCCAGGGCGACGCTCGACGTGCCATGGTGGTCAGCGGCCAGGAAACTCAGCTTCGTACCAGAGACGCCCGACACCGCCGTGCGCACCGCGATGGTCTTGCCGTTGGCGGTGTAGTAGCGCGTTCCAGAGAGGGTCTTCGTCGTGCCCTTGGTTGTAAGGCGGATCTCGTTGACGCCGGGCAGGTAGAGGACGGTGTCTCCATCGCCCTTTGCTCGGCGGATCAGCAGTTCGCCGGATGCGTCGTAGAGGTAGGTGCTCTCTTTAACGCTCTCGGTGAGCTTGCTCAGTTCACCCTCGGGGTTCCAGGTCAGCGTCTGCTGGGCGGTCGGACCGGGGCGAGAGGTGGTGTTGCCGGCGCTGTCGTAGGAGTAGTTGCCGGTCCGGGCACCGGTGGTCTTGTCCAGGGTGTGCGGCTTGGTGTCCTTCGCCGTGTCGTCGTAGGTGTAGGTAGTGGTCTGGTCACCCGAAGAGGTGTGCTTGGTCTCAGTCTTGCGCTGCCCTGCCGGGTTATAGGTGTAGGAGGTCCAGTAGGGGGCTGAGCCGTCGATGTTGGCCATCACTCGGCCGGAGGTCGCGCAGTCTGCGGTCTTGGGTGTCCAGGCTTCGGTCATACGTCTGTGGCCGTCGTAGGCGAAGCACTGGAAGTCCGCCTTGGTCGTTCCACCCTGGGTGGTGCCATCGAAGATCGACGTGACGTTCCCGGCGTCGTCCTGGGTGAATTTCAGCTCCTGCGGCATGTAGCCGTGTACGTCATCGGTGACGTAGGCCCCGGTGAGTCGGCGAGTGCCCGACTCATAGGCCCAGTTGAGGTACGCCTTCTTCGATGAGTCTGCGGGATCCATACCGAGGGCGAGTTGGTTGAGGTCGCCCTGGGGGGAGAAGGCCGCGCCTTGGAGGTAGCCGGTTGTGCCGTTTGAGCTGATCTGGTGACCGGTCGAGTCGTACTTGTAAGAGACGGTCTCGGCAGGCAGTCCGCCGATCGCGGGCGAGGCGTACTGGCTGGTCGTCCCGTCCAGGTTGAAGCCAGTGCTGAACGACAAGGTCTTCGGGACACCGGCCGTCACCAGAGGCTCAGCGTCGGGCAGAAGCAGCTGGCTGCCTGTGACCTGGTAGAGGTTGTTGTAGGCGGTGACCTTCGTTGTGTATTCCTTGCCGGTCAGGCCGCCGTCGTAGCGGACCGCGGTGTCCTGCTGGCCTTTGGCGAGGGTGTCGAACGTCCAGGCTGCAAGCTTGTTGGCGTCCGTTTTGGCGACCTGCCACATGCCTGTCTTGCGGCCGAGGTCGTCGTAGTCGTAGAGCAGCTTCTTGTTCGTGTCGCTGTTCGGTGTGGTGCTGACGACCTGGTCGAGGGTGTTGTACTCGGTGGTGCTCTTGCCCTTGTCCGGGTCGGTGGCCGTGACCTGCCGGCCGAACAGGTCGTAGGTGTAGGACCACTTGGCCTGGTCAGGGCCCGTGATGGTGTCCTGCTGGCCTGCCGGGGTGTAGGTGAGTGCGGTCTTGGTGAAGTCGGTTCCCGTCGGCTGCGGGCCGCCGTATTCACGGCGTTCGGTTGTTTGGCCCAGAGCGTTGGTCACTTCTGCGGTGGCCTGGCCGCCGTTGGGGGCGCTGGTGCTGACCGTGTCACCTGTGTAGGACGTGGTGGTCGTCCAGCGTGTAGCGCCGTGTGCCTTGGTGACCACCTTGGTCGGACGGCCGGCGCCGTCGTAGGTGGTGTCCGTCTGTATCGGGGCCTGGCCGGCGGAGGTTTGTACCGGGGCAGCTGCGGGGGCTGAGGTGCTGTCCCAGATGTCCGTTTGCTGGCTGACTGTCAGGCCTCTGGTGTCGTAGAGGTTCAGCGAGACGAGCCGGCCGCCCTGCGGGGTCGGTGACTGGGTCTGGCGGGTGCGCAGCAGCGAGTCGTAGAAGGCGTAGCTGGTGTTGTAGCCGGAGCCGTCGCCTTTCAAGGTCCCGGTGGATACCCAGGACATTGCGGAACTGGTGACGCTGTAGGCGTAGACGTGGTTCGGCGTCTTGTTCAGTGCCTTGAGACGGTTGGGCAGCCAGACTTTGGTCAGGCGCCCGAGGCTGTCGTACTCGGTTTCTGTGACCTTGTTGTTGGGGTCGGTCACCTTCTGTGGCGTGCCTGTGGCGAAGTCGACGTTGGTGGTCGTCTTGTACAGCTTGGCGTCTTCGACAGCGGTCGCGGTCAGAGGTCCTGCTGCGGTCGGCGTGTAGGTGGTCTTGGAGATCTGCAGGCCGTTGGCGTTCTTGACGATCAGCGGGCGGCCGAGTGTGTCGAAGGTTGAGGTGGCCACCTTCTGCCAGGCGGGCGCATCGTCACTGCCGTAGCCCTTGGCCCGTCCGGTCCAGGTCGCGTCTCCCTTGGTGGGTGCCTGAGCGGCCGACCAGGCGGTGGCTGTCGCGTCGTCGTAGACGGTGGCGGTGTCGGTGATGACGTCGCCGGGACGGCTGGAGTCCGCGGGCAGGTCGAGAGCCGAGTCAGCGGTGGAGCAGGTCTTGGCCACGGTCCGGGTGCGCGATGCCAGGGAGTTGATGCCCTTGGCGTCGTTGCGGGCGTACCAGGTGCGGGTGCACTTCTCGTCGCCGGAAGCGGCGGTGTCGCCCTGGTCTTCGACGGTGGCGGCCATGCCGTAGTCGTCGAAGGTGGTCTTTACCGTGCGCACCCGGTCGTAGGGGTCGAGCTTGCTGGTGATGTTGGTGCGGGAATGGGTGGCACCGGTGCGGACGTAGTACGCCTCGATGTCCGCGTAGGACTTGTGCTGGGTTGCGGTGCGCTTTGACCAGGGATCGTTGATCGTGCCTGCGACTTCGGCCGTGCCGTTGTAGGTGACGGTCTCGCGGGTGAAGCCCGCGTACTGGTCGGAGTCGGTGATCTTGGCGGCCTGGATGCCGGAGACTTCTGCCGTCTTGCGGGCGTCTGGGTCGGGCGTCTTGCCGTCCGGTCCCAGGACGCGGTCGCCGTGCATGCCGCGCAGGTACAGGGTGACGGTTTTGCTCTGGGTTCCCGTCGAGATGCCGGCGAGGTGGGTGACCTTTTCAAAGCCGCGCCAGATGGACCAGGTGCGCTCCTTGGCCGGGGTGAGCGGGTTCTCGTTGTAGTGCCAGGCGCCGCCGCCGCTGTACTGGTAGGTGTCCTCCAGCGCCTCCGAACCGCCGCGCTCATCGACGGTCTGCACCGAGCTCACCGGGTACTTCTGGAACCAGTCGAGAATGGGGTCCTTCTCGCCGTTGGGAGACCAGTACACCGGGTAGCAGCGCTTGGTGTTCCGGTCGGCCTTGGGCATGGTCTGGCCAGCGACGCAGTCGGCGTCCAGGTAGGTGACGATGGTCTTCGCGCCGGTCTCGGAGATGACGCTCTTCAGACGTGGCTTGTGCAGGGGCAGGATGTCGTCGGTTCCGTCGACCCGGTTGGCCCGCATCTCGTGCGTGAACTTGACGGGGTCCAGCGACAGGTCGGTTCCGCGCTTGCCGGTGTGCTTGATCTCGTCCAGCCACAGGGACTGATCCGTCGAATCACCGGTGTCGCCTGGGTCCAGGTAGTTCTGCTTCAGGGACCAGACGTCCACCGGATCGAAGGCGGGGGTCGTGGCCGCCGCATTCCACGCGTATGTGGTGACGGTAGTGAGCCGCTTGCGGGTGAAGAACGTCGGGCCGGTATTGCCGGTGCACTTGTCGTCGTTCTTGCAGACCGCGTCGAACGGGACGTCCGGCCAGTTGTCCCGCTTGTCCTCGGTCAGCGAGTCGCAAGCGGTACCGGTGGCGAGGCAGCGTTCCGCGTAGTCGAGAACCACCTTGTTCGAGGCGGCGGGCGAGCCGGAGAACAGGGTGCCGACGCGCTGGCCGTAGCGGATCTCCTTGAGGTAGCCGCCGCGGACGTAGTCGGTGCCGGTGTTGTCGTCGCCGAGCTTGTCGTAGTTGTTGTGTTCGGCTGTGTACCAGTAGGACATGGCGTTGGCGCGGGTGTCTTCGACGTAGTCGAGGTTCCACCGCCAGGCCTGGGTCTTGGCGCGGCCGGAGAAGGTGGTGCCGTCTGCGTAGCCGGGCTCGCCTTCGTCGTCGCCGAAGACGGGTACGGTCCACACCGACTTGGTGCGGTCGTCGGTTCCGGCGCCCTCGAGTTTGTTCAGGCCGAAGACGTACTTGGTGCCGTCGCCTGTGATGACCGTCCAGTACTCGCCGTTGTCGTCACCGTTGTCGGCGTCGGTGGAGCGGGTGACTTTGGAGGCGTCGTCGTTCTTCAGCCGCCATTTGCCGGTGGTGTCGTCCTTGACCAGTTCGGTGGCCTGGCCGTTGAGGACGAGGGAGGCGTTGTCGTACTTCCAGCACAGGTCGAACTTGTCGTCCTGGCCGTCGTCGTCACAGGAGCCGTACTTGCGCTCGATGTAGGACGAGGTCAGGTCGAAGCCCTCGCCGATCTGGCTGCCTTGGTTGTTGGTGCTCGCGGTGCGTCCGTCGACAGCGCCGGAGTCGTACGAGATGGACAGCGTGGGCTGGGGCCCTGCCGCGGCCGGCGGTACCCGCAACGGGTAGGACCAAGTGAACGTGCCCGACGAGCCGCCCGCTTCCCAGGTCGAGGAGACCGACAGCGGGGTGGCCTTGTAGTCACCGGCCCCGGACTGTGTCCCGGCCGCCAGCGCCAGCATCATCGGTGTGCCGGAAGACGGCAGGTCGACGGGCGCCGATACCTGCTTCTTGAGGCGATCATTGGTTGAATCGAGTGTGAGGCGTTTGCGGCATTTCGCTGTGGCCGGATCGGTCAGCGAACAGCCGGGCAGGCGCGTCAGTTGCAGGCGACCGGCCCAGTCGCCTCCGTAGGCGGAGGCGAAGGCTGAGTAGTCCAGGCCCAGCCGCGTCTTCCCGCCGTTCTTCGGGCCCGTAAGTTTCAGGGCGACGCCTTTGATGCCGAGTTTCGCCGCCGCCTTTTGGCCAAGCACCTCAACCGAGACGGGCCCAGTCGTCCGGCCCTTGCTCGGGGCAGTCAGGGTGATGGGCAGGGACCCTGGGGTGGCTTTCGCGGTGCCCTTGGCCGGCAGGTTCACCTGCGCTTTGCCGGCCTTGGGCCAAGTGGTTCCTTTCGACCGGTCACGGCGTGCGCGGGCGATGGCTGACTGGTCCGCTTCCTCGGACTTCTTCACCGTGGCGGAGGCCTTCATGTTCATCTTCGCGGTGAACGGGCTGACCTTGGCCGAGCGGGGCTTTTGCAGGCGGGGAGCGCCCAGGGGGTCGGAGTCGGCGCCGAATGCTACGGGTGTGAGCAGGCCGGGAAGCATGGCCAGTCCGGTGGCTGCGGCCAGGCGGCGGGACCAGCGTCTGGTGATCTCGCTCCTGCGGCCCGGGACAGAGCCGGGTATGCCGAGGGGGTTCATGTGGTGTCTTCCTGTACGGCGCCGGGGCGGCGCGCCGGACGCGGGCCGTTGAGACGGTGGAAAGAAGGAGGAAAGGGGGGTCCGGTCTGCCGGTGCTGGGTGGCCTGGCGCGCTCGCGCGGTTGGCCACCCAGCACCGGCATATCCGGCTCGGGGCAGGTCTCAGGTGGTGTCGGGCGTGTCCAGTACCTGGGAGCGGACCTGGTCGGCGGTCATGGCTCCGGTCCAGACCCTGAGGTCCTGCAGACCGCCGGGCAGATAGTTGCCGGTCTTGCCTGAGGTGGTCCCGCGGCCGAGGCTCAGCTCACCACTGCCCTGCTGCGGTGTGGTGAAGCCAGCTACTTGTTCCGAGGGCTGTTCGAATTCACCGACGTAGAGGTGGAGTTGGCCGTAGCGGGCTTCGGTGGTGCCGTCGGTCGGATCGGTCCACTCCCAGGTCTCCTGGGCGTCGAAGGTGCCTGTGATCTGGACCCAGGTGTCGGTGGCGGCCACGTCTGCTGCGGGCACCTGTGCGCTCTGGGTGACCTTGCCGTCCGGTCCCACTGCGGTGCGGGTGAACTTCCACTGGTAGATGCCGTCGCCGGGCTTCGTGACCCACAGAGCCCAGGAGGACTCTGAGTTCAGGCGCTGGGCGGCCACCTGCGCCTGGTAGCCAGCCGGCTTGGCATTGAGGGCCGCTGAATCCAGGCGGACGCTCGCCGACACCGTGAACGAGCCGGTCTCGTCGACCACCGGACCGGTGGCAGCGGCGTACCCGGCTGTGCCATTCAGGAACAGTGCGTTGTCCTCCTCGTTCAGCGTGGCGCCGGAAGCGGACAGGGCCATGGCCGAGAGCGGGTAGGCCGTGGTTTCGGCGACCTGGGTGCCCTTTGCGGTGGTGGCGTCCCAGTGTGCGACCAGTTCGTTGGCGGGTACTCCGTCTTGCAGCGCCCTGGCTTCGTCGGCGACTTCAGCCGGCTGCAGGGCTCGCTGCCACACTGCGGCTTCGTCGAGGAGACCGAAGTGGTGGTCGAGGTACTTGCCGCCCGCCTTGGAGCGGCCGAACTGCAGTCCCCCGCCTGCAGTCCACGGGGTGTAGGTGGGTGCGGCCTTGGACAGGCCGACCGGCCGGCCCTGGGGCTGACCGTTGATGAACAGCTGGATGGTGTCGTTGGCCGGGTCGGTGTCCGGTAGGTTGTCATCGCCTTCGGTCTTGAAGACGCCCGCCACGTGCGTCCACACGTTGAGCGGCGGGTTCTCCTCGTCGGACATTGAGCGGACGTACACCGGGCTCGCTGTGTCCTTGTCGGCGCGGTTGAAGACCCACTTCTTGTACGCGGCGGAATAGTAGAGCGTGAATGCGCTGCCACTTGTGCCCGGTGCAGACAGGACCGCCCGGTTGGCGGAGGCGTTGGAGAGTTGCACCCAGGCGGAGACGGTAAAGGAATCCCGGGTGTTGACCGCAGGGGCGGACGTGGCCGCGTAGCCGGTCTGCTGTGCCGGGTCGCTCGTGTCATCGTTCAGACGCAGCGCGTAGTCCGCCTCGCCGCGACGGGCCCTGGTCGACCAGCCGGTCCCTTCCTCACCGACCAGTGTCGCATCGTGACGGGCACCGACGGTGGCGGTGTCCTTGGCGGTCACGGTGCCCGAGCCAGGGACTCCGTCGAGATGCCAGCGACCCACCGCGGCCTCGGCCGTGGCTACCTTGAAGGTGAACTCCTGATAAGCGCCCCAGCGGTCGTAGACATCCTTGGCGCGCACCGACAACACCTGAGTGCCTGCCAGTGGCGGGGTCACGTTCGGAACGGAGACCTTCAAGTTGCCGGAGACGGATTTGGCCGGGGTGGACAGCAGCTTCCACTGGTAGCTGGTGATGTCGGTCTTGCCGCTGGATTTGATGTCGGCGGTGTTCGGCTGGAAGGTGAAGGATCCCGGAATTCCCGGGCCGCCCTTCCCCTCGCAGGCGTTCGCAACGCACTCGGTGTACGGGGAGCCAGCGGTGATACGGGGCGGCTTCGGCGCTGTCGAATCGATCTTGAAGTAGCACCAGGAGCTGTAGCCGGAGAACAGGTCACCGGATTTGCCACTGTAGGACCAGTGGGACTGTGTGCGCGCCTTGTAGCGGTAGAGACCCCCGTCGGCGCGACTGGTCATTTGGCGCGTTTCCAGCGTGCCGTCCGGATGCCAGCCGGTATCGGGCGCATGGCCGGTCCACACTTGGTGCCAGGCCGCGTCATCTCCGCGCTCCACGACGTACTCGGCCTGCAGGGAGCCCTCCTGGTCGCCCTTGTTGGACTCGACTCGGGTCTGGACGCGGGCCTGTACGACTGGCTTG
The DNA here is from genome assembly GCF_044759525.1 of Streptomyces sp. NPDC101110. Taxonomy (NCBI): domain Bacteria; kingdom Bacillati; phylum Actinomycetota; class Actinomycetes; order Kitasatosporales; family Streptomycetaceae; genus Streptomyces; species Streptomyces sp. NPDC101110. The sequence goes on from NZ_JBIVZM010000006.1 coordinate 293,734, forward strand.
TCTTGGGTGACGATCAACGGATCACTGGAGGACTTCTTGCAGTACGCGGTGTTGCCGCCACCGGGGACGAGGCCGACATCCGTAGGCGTGCCCGGCTTGTAAGCGAAGATGACCTGCAGCTCAGCGCTGTCGTCGAACCGCTTCCAGGCTCGCGGTTCACCTTCATCCTTGGCCCGAAGCATCAGCGTCAGACGGCTTATCTTGCCGTCCGCGAAAGAGCGGACGGTGTTCTTCAAATTCTCGTCCGCCTCATCTGGGTTGTCGTTGAACTCGATCCACGCGTCAGGCTGGTCAGGCGTGCACAGACCGCCGCGCCCGGCGGAAACGTACCGGTCGCCCATCTGGTCCAGCTGCTTGGGGCCCGGCCACCGGGTGCCCTCGGAAATGTTGTCGGTGCGCTCCAGGTCCACCCAGTAGGGCGTGCAGTTGTACGACCACGTCTCGCGGGCCCGGAAGGTAGCGTCCAGGACGTGCTTGCCCGAGAGCTTGGTCGGCGCGAATTCGAAGTACATGCGGTCGATGTAGCCGCTACCGCACGAATAGCCGTCAGCCGTTCCGCACTTGCCGACGCCCTTGTCGCCGTCGAACATCCAGAACTTGTCGCCGTCGGAGGAGATCTTCGTGCGCTCCTGGGCGCCCAGGCCGACCGAAGGGTCGATGAACACTGGGTAGACGGTGTCCTTGCCGCGCAGCAGGTCGAGGTCGGGGTGTACGGCAACGGTGTTGTTGTCGACCTTGACGGGCAGGACCGCGCTGGCGTCTCCGTTGCCTGGCTGCGAAGGGTCGTCCTCCTTGGGCTCGTTCACAGAGGTCTGCACGCCGGCCGCAAAGAGCTGGGGCTGCGGACCGGACTCGGTGTCATCGCCAGCTGAGTCCCACATCTGGCCAGCCGGCCCTCGGAAGAGGGCGTTGCCGTCCTCGTCGACCGCCCGCAGACCGCCACCGGCGCCCGGTACCACGCTCAGACCGTCTCCAGATGCGGTGAGCTTGACCTGCTCGAGCTCGGGATTGGCGGCAGCTTCAGGCGTCTTCACGACGAGTACCTCGCGGTACCCCTCCGCAGTCGCGGTCAGCTGCAGATCCACGCCGTCCAACACGTTGGCGTAGGTGGCTGTTGCGTCCTTGAGGGTCGGCTCAGGCAGCGCATCAGCCCAACCAAGGGTGATCGACCGGCCGTCCTTGCCCATCCGCAGCATGTCAGAGCCGGAACCACCACCAGAGAACGACAGGTCAACCACAGCGCCCTTGGGGGCGATCCGGCCGTCAGGCCGGCGCTCCAGAACGGGATCGACCGGCCCCCAACTGCCGTCTTTCTGGTGGACGCGCTGTGGGGTCGAGGACTGAGTGAGCAGGAACGTTCCGTCCGGGTTGGCCTGCGTCGTGGAGTACTCCGTACGGTCCGCCGTCACTTCCACAGGCTCACCGGAGGACTTCGCCTGCTCCAGCGCGGTCCTCGTATCCACCACATTCGCCGTCGCCGCAGCGGCTGTTGACTGCGCCGCAGCCGTCGCCGGCAGCATCGGCAGTGCCGACAGCACCAACGAGGCGGCCACACCCCCCAGCAACACCCCGCGCGTTCTTCGCGCACGCAGAACGAACACAGACCCCACCCCCCGCATCACGGAGCCCACCCTCCGTCACAAATTTCACACAGAAAGCACAGAGTTAATGCAGCGTCAGCGAGCGAGTCAATCAAGTGTGGCCTGCATCACGCACACTTGTCCGAATGCACTCCGAGCTGGCCAGATGCATCCCCTTCCACCTGTCACGGTGTGAGCGCGACCTCTTACGGTCGAGGCGTACGGGGCCCAGGTCGTTCGATCCGCACCTGAACTCCTGCCGTAAAGGGGGCGGGACCGCCGCGCGTCTGCCCCGTATCCCGCTCCGCGCTCCTGGACCGACCAGGACACGATCGAGCGGAGGGGCGCATCTACCTCCCCCCCCCCGGAAACAGTCGTCTACCTCTCGCCGCCAAGTTGCGAGTTTGCGCAAAGTATCGATGGTTGTGCGAGCGCCACCTCCCGCCCGCTGAGACGGGTGGTGGTTCGCGGGCCACTGGGGAGTTCCGGCGGCATAAGCCGGTACCCCACCGAAAGACGCTGAAAGAAGGGTCACCGCAGGTCAGGGACTCAATGGGCAACAAAAGCCCAGGTCAGCGACCCGACCCCGGAACCTCCATGCCGAAGGTGCCCTGGAGGGTGGGGCGGGTGGTGAACATCAGACCTCTCATCGGGCCTCGGGACGCGGGAGCGGGGCCGGGGCCGTCGGGTCCGGAACTCCCTCCCCTTCGCTGCCCCCGCCCGGGCGACGTCAATCACAGGCGACGGCACGGCGGTCTCGGCACCTTCGGAAAACCCGCAGGTCACAGCTCGAATGCCCTGAGGTTATGGATCTCTTCCGGACCAGGCATTGGACGCATGCCACGCATCGGCCCAGTCTGGGGAGTGAGCCCCGGTCGCGATGTCGGAGGAGGAGCCATGGGCACAGGGAGCAGCACCGCCGACGGTGTCCTCCGCATACGTGCGCGGCGGCGCCGTGCCGGACACGGCCGTACGACACCGGCCGCAGACACGCGACCGGACCTTCCGCGCCGCACGTCGCTCCCGTGGTGGCCGCGCCCCCTTCACGTCCGCGTGCCCGGATCGCTGCCCCTGGCCGCGGCGGCGCGAGGGGCCGTCGCGCTCGCGCTGCCCCTGCTCGTCGGGCTGGCCACCGGGTGGGTCGTGCTCTCGGCGATCGCCGCCATCGGCGCCCTGTGGGGGGTGAGCCAGGACGGTTCCGACCCGTACCGGGTCCGGGTGCGACGGCTGGGCTGGACCGGGGTGTCCAGCGCGCTCGGTCTGCTCGCCGGTGAACTCGCCCTGCGCAGCGGGGAGCCGGCGGCGGTGGCGGGGTGCCTGGTGGTGGCAGCGCTCGTGGCGGGCGGTGTCGGCCTGCGCGGGCGGATCGCGTCCGTGTCGGGCATGCACCTGCTGCTCGGCGTCACCATCGGCAGTGGCATCCCGGTGCCGGGGCCGTGGTGGCAGCCGCCGCTGGCGCTGCTCGCCGGTGTCCTCCTCGTCCTGGTGCTGTCCTCGGCCCCGTGGCTGTGGCGCCGGCACCACGTCGAACGGGCCGCCCTGCTCGCGGTGTACCGGAGCGCGGGCGAGGCCTTGGCCGCGGCCGGTACCGGTGCCGCCGAGGAGGCCCGCCTGCGGATGACGCTGGCCCTGAACCACGCCCACGAGGTGATGGCCCCTCATCTCGCCCCGCGCGGGCGGCGGCGGGCCGGGGCCGGGGACCTGGTCCGGGCGTTCCACCACGCCGTGCGGCTGGGCGAGGCCGTGACGGCCCTGGTGTGGGAGGACCGTGCGCTGCCGCCCGGCCTCATCCGCGTACCGCGGCACCTGGCCGGACGGCTGCTGCCGGGACACCTCGCGGCCCCGGAGGACCGCCCGGTGCTGCCGGCACCGGTGTCCGGCTCGCCGGGCGGGCGCGCCCTGGCCGAACTGGTCAACGCCGTCGACGGGGAACCGGAGGCATTCGACCTGGAGTTGCGCCTGCCGGTGCACGAGGGGCCCGGGCGGGCGGCACGTGTGCGGTACGCGCTGCTGCTGGCGGGGTGCGTGCTCGCCGCCCATGTGCTCGCGGAGGTGCTGCACCGGCCTCGCGGCTACTGGCTGCCCATGACGGTGGCCTTCGTCTACAAGCCGGACTTCGGCCCGCTGTTGCCCCGGGCCCTGCACCGGTGCGTCGGCACGATCGTCGGCGTGGCCGCCATCGGGGCGGTGTCCGCGGCGGCCACGGGTACGTACGCCGTGGCGGGTGTCGTGGCCGTGTTCGGCGCGCTCATGGCCATCGGTGTGCGGCACCACTACGCGCTCGCCACGCTGGGCCTGACCGCTGTGGTGTTCGTGCTGCTGGACCTGCTGGGCGACCATCGTCCGCTGTACGGCACGCGGGTGGTGGACACGGCGCTGGCGTCGGCGCTGGTGCTCGTCGCGCACTTCGCGGTGTGGCCGGATTCCGCCGCTCACCGCGCGAAGGCGCAGACCGAGGCCGCCGTCGCCGCCGCCCGGCGCTACCGCGACGCCGCGCCGGGAGCGGGCCCGGTCCGGCGGCAGTCACTGCGCCGAGCGGCCTACCACCGGCTGGCCGAGGCGCGCCGGACGGTCGCTCACGCGCGGCGCGAACCGGCCCGCCGCGGGCGGCCGCTGCCCGACTGGGAGAGCGCGATCACCGCGGCCGAACAGCTCTGTGACCAGGTGACGGGGCGTGTGGTCGCGGGCGCGGCGCGGCCGGCCCGGTAGCGGCTTCCGGCCCGGTAGCGGCTCGCGGCCCGGCGCGGGCGTGACCCATGCAGCCTCCGCCTGGATCGTCGGCTACCCATGACAGGGAAGAATGGGAGCATGGATATCCAGGTGCTGCGTTCCTTCCAGGCCGTCGCGGAGGGGACGACGGTCACCGACGCCGCGACGGACGCCGGTGTCACCCAGCCCGCGCTGTCCCGGGCCCTGGCCCGGCTGGAGGACGAGGTCGGCGCCGAGCTCCTGCGGCGTGTCGGGCGCGTGCTGCGCCTCACCCCGGCGGGCCGGGTGTTCAAGGAGTACGTCGACGGGATGCTCGACAACTACGACAGGGGCCGGCGTGCCGTGACCGAGATGGTCCACCCCGACTCGGGCGTGGTGTCACTGGCCTTCCTGCACACCCTGGGCACCTGGCTCGTCCCCCGGCTCGTCACCGACTTCCGGCGGACCTTTCCGAGGGCGCAGTTCGAGCTGCACCAGGACGGCGAGATGGGGCTGACCCGGCACCTCCTGGAGGCGACCGCGGATCTGGTCATCACCAGCAGCGACCCGGGCCACCCCCTCATCACGTGGCGGCGGCTGCTCGTCGAGCCGCTGCTCCTGGCCGTGCCGTCCCGGCACCGGCTGGCCGGGCGCCGCCGGATCCGCCTGGCCGAAGTGGCCGACGAACGGTTCATCCTGCTCAAGCGGGGATACGGGCTGCGGGACATCACCGCGGAGCTGTGCCGCGAGGCCGGCTTCGCGCCGGTCATCGCCTTCGAGGGCGAGGAGGTGGAGACCCTGCGCGGTCTGGTCGCGGCGGGGCTCGGGGTGTCCCTGATCCCGTCGTCGCCGGACGTCACGGCGGCCGCCGAGTCCCCGATCCGCTATCTGGAGATCACCGACGTACGGGGCGCCCGGGACATCGGCATCGCCTGGCTGAGCTCCCGCGCCGTGCCACCGATCGCCCGGCGCTTCTGCGACCACGCGCTGCGGGCGTCGGCCGGGGAGTGAATGTCCCTCCTGTTGCGGGAAGTCGAGACATGTCCGACCTTGTCCGGGCGGCCCACGGGGCGTCGACCTGCGCGCAGCGCGACCGGACCGGCACGCGCAGTGTCCCCGGGGACTCGGGTGGGAGGCGGCACTTCCGCACCACGGGGACGCATGTGACACTGTCGTCCCCGTCCGCCGTGCGGACCCGCTCCGCACCGTCCGTCCCCACCTGAAGGGCGCCGTGCGTTCCGTATCCCTGCCCCTGGCCCTGACCGCCCGTCTGTCCCCGGTGGTGGTGCTCGCCGCGGCGGGCTGGGCGTTGTCGTCCGGTCCGCTCGCCACGCCGCAGGCCGCCGAGCAGCAGCCGGCCGAGCAGAAGACCGAGAGCCGGTCCGCGTCCGCTCCGTCGACGTCGACGGTGTCGAAGGCGTACTCGGCCGCTCCCGCCCCGTGCGAGAGCGTCGCCGAGAAGACGGTCGAGTCACTGGTGCCGGGCGCGAAGACGGCCGGCAAGGAGATACCGTCCACCGACACCGAGCTGCGCCGCACCTGCTCCTGGAACGCGCTCAAGGGCTACGACTACCGCTGGCTCGACGTGTCCTACGAGATCATGCAGTCGGACGAGGCCGCGCGGAATTCGTACGCGGCCGGTGTCGAGAAGAACAGCGGCGGCGGGGCCGTACCCGGTCTGGGGGACAGCGCGTACTCGGTCGTGAACCTCACGACCGAGGACAAGCAGGAGACCCGTGAGGGCGTCGTGATCGCCCGCGCCTCCAACGCGCTGGTGACGATCACCTACAACGGCAGTGACTTCGAGTCGAAGAAGGCGCCCGGCACGGACACGATCAACAAGGGCGCCATCAAGGCCGCGAAGGAAGCGGTGGCCGCGCTGGAGAGCGACAGGGGCTGATCCGCCGCTCTCCAGCGCACCTCCCGGTCAGGCGGATGCGCGGTCGCGGCCCCGCAGGGCCATCAGCGCCAGGTACAGGACCATGGACGTGCCGAGGCCCACGGCCCAGCCGTAGTCGGCCAGATCGGCCAGCGCGGGGATCGGGCGGCCGTCGATCAGCGGTTTGAAGCTCGCGCCGCCGACGGCCAGGACACCTCCGACCGCGAAGGCGACGACGGCCCGCCAGTTCCAGCCGCCCTCGTACCAGTAACGGCCGCCCGGGCGGTACAGGTCGGCGAGGTCGAGCCGGGAGCGGCGCAGGATCCAGTAGTCGGCGATGAGGATGCCGGCGACGGTGCCGAGCAGTCCGCCGACCAGGCCGAGCCAGGTGAAGATGTAGCCCTGCGGGTCGGAGTACAGCTTCCACGGGAAGATCAGCACGCCGAGGACGCAGGTGGCGAGGGCGCCGGCCCGGAAGCTGATGCGCCGGGGCGCGATGTTGGAGAAGTCGAACGCCGGGGAGACCAGGTTGGCCGCGACGTTGACGGAGAGCGTCGCCACCAGGACGGTGACCAGTGCGAAGAGCAGGCCCGCCGTGTTGTCGGTCTTGGCCGCGAGCTGCACCGGGTCCCAGATGGCCTCGCCGTAGACGGCCTGGGAGCCGGAGGTGACCATCACCGACAGGAAGGCGAACAGGGTCATGGTGGTGGGCAGGCCGAGGGCCTGCCCGCGGGTCTGTGCCTTCTGGCTCCTGCCGTAGCGGGTGAAGTCGGGGATGTTCAGCGACAGCGTCGACCAGAAGCCGATCATGCCCATCAGGGCGGGGGCGAACAGTTTCCAGAAGTCGGCGCCCCAGCCGAGCTTGGAGGGCTGGTCGAAGAGCGGGCCGAAGCCGCCCGCCTTGTCGCTCATCCACCACAGCATCACGAACGCGCCGACGAGCACGAAGGGCGCCGCCCAGTTCTCGAAGCGGCGGATGGTCTCCATGCCCCGGTAGATGATGACGACCTGGAGTGCCCAGAAAATCGCGAACGACAGCCACATCGTCCAGGCGTGGCCGCCGACCTTCGCGGCGTCCGTCCAGCCCGATCCGATGAGCTTGCCGGCGAGGAAGTAGATGGCCTCGCCGCCGATCCAGGTCTGGATGCCGAACCAGCCGCACGCCACCAACGCCCGTACGACTGCGGGCAGGTTGGCGCCGCGGATACCGAAGGAGGCCCGGGCGAAGACCGGGAACGGGATGCCGTACTTGGGTCCGGCGTGCCCGGTGAGCAGCATCGGTATCAGCACGATGACATTGGCCAGGGCGATGGTGAGCACCGCCTGCTTCCAGTCCATGCCGACGGCGATGAGCCCGGAGGCCAGGGTCCAGGAGGCCGTGTTGTGGGCCATGCCGACCCACAGCGCGGAGAAGTTGTACGTCGTCCAGGTGCGCTTCTCGACCGGGACCGGCAGCAGGTCCTCGTTGGCGTAGGGGCCGGTGGGCGCGGGGGCGCCCGGGGCGATCTCCACCCGGCCGTCGGCGAGGGTGACTTGGGTGGTCGGCGGTGGCGCCGTGGGAGCGGTATCGGTCATGGGCCGGGCCAATCAGGGGAGGTGGGACGGGAAAGGCCGTGCGGTGAGCCGATGGGGGGTGCGCTCGGGAGCGTCCTGGGCCCCCTTCCCGAACCGCTGGGAAGGGGGAGTTCACAGGGGGTGGGGCGGCGGAGGTCAGCCGTTGACGGCCGGGATCACCCGCGATCCGTAGGCCTCGATCACGGCCTCCTGCGCGTCGTGCATGTCGTAGACGGCGAACTGGTCGACGCCGAGCGCGCGCAGCGCGTCCAGCTTCTCGATGTGCTTCTCGACGGGGCCGATCAGGCAGAACCGGTCGACGATCTCGTCGGGCACGAACTGGGTGTCCGGGTTGCCGGCGCGGCCGTGGTGGGAGTAGTCGTAGCCCTCGCGGGCCTTGATGTAGTCGGTGAGTTCGTCGGGGACGGCGGCGGAGTGCTCGCCGTACTTGGAGACGAGGTCGGCGACGTGGTTGCCGACCATGCCGCCGAACCAGCGGCACTGCTCACGGGCGTGGGCTAGTGCCTCGGGCGAGTCGTCCTCGGTGACGTACGCCGGTGCGGCCACGCAGACGGTCACCTCGGCGGGGTCCCGCCCGGCCGCGACGGCCGCGTCCTTCACGGCCTTGACCATGTACTCGGTGAGGTAGAGGTCGGCGAGCTGGAGGATGAACCCGTCGGCCTCCTCTCCGGTCATCTTCAGGGCCTTGGGGCCGTACGCGGCCATCCACACGGGCAGTTCGGCCCCCGGCTTGATCCACGGGAAGCGGACGACGGTGCCGCCTCCGAGGTCGGCCTCCCGTCCGCCTGCGAGGTCCCGGATTACCTTCATGGCCTCGCTGATCCGGGCCAGGGTGTTGGGCTTGCGGCCGGCGACCCGCATCGCGGAGTCGCCGCGGCCGATGCCGCAGACCGTGCGGTTGCCGAACATGTCGTTGAGGGTGGCGAAGGTGGAGGCGGTGACCTCCCAGGTGCGGGTGCCCGGGTTGGTCACCATCGGCCCGACCTTCAGGGTCGTGGTGTTGGCCAGGATCTGGCTGTAGATCACGAACGGTTCCTGCCACAGCACGGCGGAGTCGAAGGTCCAGCCGTACGAGAAACCGTTCCGTTCCGCGCGTTTCATCAGGCTGATCACCCGCGACGCCGGCGGGTCGGCCTGCAGGACGAGTCCGAAGTCCATCTGCGCCACTCCTAGTTGAGGTACTGACAGGTGGAACGCGGGGTGAACACGCCGTGCCCGGCGCGCCCGGTGTACTGGCGCTCGGTGATGACGGGTTCGCCGCGCGAGAGGACCGTCTCGACCCGGCCGGTGGTGCGTTTGCCCTCGTAGGCCGAGTAGTCGACGTTCATGTGGTGCGTCTCGGCCGACACGACCTGCTCGGCGTGCGGGTCGTAGATGACGACGTCGGCGTCGGCGCCCGGCGCGATGGTGCCCTTCTTCGGGTAGAGGCCGAACATCCGGGCCGGGGTCGCGCAGGCGATCTCGATCCAGCGGCGGCGCGAGATGTGGCCGTCGAGGACCGCCTGGTGGAGCAGGTCCATGCGGTTCTCCACCCCCGGCAGGCCGTTGGGGATCTTGGAGAAGTCGCCGCGGCCGAGTTCCTTCTGCCCCACGAAACAGAAGGGGCAGTGGTCGGTGGAGACGACCTGGAGGTCGTTCGTGCGCAGCCCCCGCCACAGAGCGGCCTGGTGCTCCTTGGGCCTGAGCGGGGTGCTGCACACGTACTTCGCACCCTCGAAGTCCGGCTCGGCGAGGTTGTCGGTGGACAGGAACAGGTACTGCGGGCAGGTCTCGCCGAACACGTTCAGTCCCTCGTCGCGCGCCCGGGCCAGCTCCGCGACCGCCTCCGTCGCGGAGACGTGCACGACGTAGAGGGGTGCGCCGGCCACCTGCGCGAGTTTGATGGCCCGGTGGGTGGCCTCCGCTTCGAGGAGGGCCTTGCGGACCTCCCCGTGGTAACGGGGGTCGGTTTCCCCGCGGGCCAGCGCCTGCTCCACCAGCACGTCGATCGCGATGCCGTTCTCGGCGTGCATCATGATCAGGCCGCCGTTCTCGGCGGAGCGCTGCATCGCGCGCAGGATCTGGCCGTCGTCGCTGTAGAAGACGCCCGGGTAGGCCATGAACTGCTTGAAGGAGGTGATGCCCTCCTCCACCAGGTGGTCCATCTCCTTGAGGGTGTGGTCGTTGACGTCGGAGACGATCATGTGGAAGCCGTAGTCGACGGCGCAGTTGCCCTCGGCCTTGGCGTGCCAGGTGTCGAGGCCCTCACGCAGGCTGTGCCCGACGCTCTGGACGGCGAAGTCGATGATCGTCGTGGTGCCACCCCAGGCGGCGGCGCGGGTGCCGGTCTCGAAGGTGTCGGAGGCGAAGGTGCCGCCGAAGGGCAGCTCCATGTGGGTGTGGGCGTCGACGCCGCCGGGGATGACGTACTTTCCGGTGGCGTCGATGGTGCGGTCGGCTGTGAAGGTGTCGGCGGCGGGTGTCCCCGTGGCTGCGAGGGCGGCGATTCGGCCGTCCTCGATCAGGACGTCGGCGTGGATCTCGTCGGATGCGGTGATGACGAGGCCGCCGCGGACGACTGTACGGCTGCTCATGTCGTGATCGCTCCTCGCGGTGGATGCGTGCCGGTTGTGGGTGGTTGCTCGCGCAGTTCCCCGCGCCCCTAAGGGGCCGTCAGCGGACCGTACGTTCCAGACGCACGGTCCCGGTAGAACTGCCAGCGGTCGCGGACCTCGCGGAGTTTGGCCATGTCCAGGTCCCTCACCACCAGTTCGGGTTCCTTGTCGCTCGCCACCTCGCCCACGAACTGGGCCTCGGGGTCCACGAAGTACGACGTACCGTAGAAGTCGTTGTCGCCGTACTCCTCGACGCCGACCCGGTTGATCGCGCCGACGAAGTACTCGTTGGCCACGGCCGCCGCCGGCTGCTCCAGCTGCCAGAGGTAGCCGGACAGGCCGCGGGAGGTCGCCGAGGGGTTGAAGACGATCTCGGCACCCGCAAGGCCGAGGGCGCGCCAGCCCTCCGGGAAGTGGCGGTCGTAGCAGATGTAGACGCCGATGCGGCCGGCCTTGGTGTCGAAGACGGGCCAGCCGGAGTTGCCCGGGCGGAAGTAGAACTTCTCCCAGAAACCCCTGACCTGGGGGATGTGCGTCTTGCGGTACTTGCCGAGGTAGGAGCCGTCCGCGTCGATCACGGCGGCGGTGTTGTAGAGGACGCCGGGCTGCTCCTCCTCGTACATCGGCAGTACCAGGACGATGCCGTGTTCCTTCGCGAGGGCCTGGAAGCGCCGGACGACGGGACCCTCGGGGATCTGCTCGGCGTACTCGTAGAAGGCCGGGTCCTGCACCTGGCAGAAGTACGGTCCGTAGAACAGCTCCTGGAAGCACAGGACGTGCGCACCCTGAGCGGCGGCGTCGCGGACCGCCTGCTCGTGGACCTGGATCATCGATTCCTTGTCGCCCGTCCAGGCGGTCTGGAAGACGGCGGCGCGGATCACTTGGCTCATCGGGACCTCCGGTCGCTCGGTGTGCCGTGAGCCTAGGAAGTCGCGCGGCCGTCTTTGAGTTGCACCGTGTCACGTCCGGGGGCGTGCGGCGTGCCACCGTGTCACTCCTTCGTGGATTCATGTTTCCCGCCGTTTTCCCATGCGGTTACGCGTTTCACTGCTGTTGCGCGTCGTGCGCGAGGAGAGCGATGTGCACGGAGGCGGCCTGCTCGAAGTCGTCGAGGTTCACCCCGAGGCGGACCTGTATGGCCTCCAGGCGGCGGTAGAGGGCGGGCCGCGACACGTGGTGGAGCTGGGCGGTGCGGGACTTGTTGCGCCCGGTGGCCAGGTAGGTGCGCAGCACCGGCAGCAGATCCTCGTCGGTCTCGCGCAGCAGCCCGTCCAGCTCCCGCTCCGCGAAGGACTGCACGTGCGGGTCGTCGCGCAGCAACCGGATCAGACCCCGCAGGTGGACGTCCTTCAGACGCACGACCGGCGGGAGGTCGAGGACGGCGCAGGAGTCGGCCACGGCGTCCGAGACGTGCTGGGCCTCGCGCAGCCCGGTGGGTACGTCGTCCCAGGCGGCGCAGGGTTCGGCCGCGGCGACGACGGTGTGGTCCGGGCCGGACTCGGTGCGCAGCCGGGCGGCGAAGTGCGCGGCGAGGGCGCCCGCGTCCTGGTCCCGGGGGACGCTCAGCAGCACGGCGGTCGCCCCTTCGGCGAGTTCGGCGACCAGCCCCGGCAGGCCCAGCAGCCGCAGGAGCCGTTCGAGCCGGGCGGGGTCGCCGTCGCGGACGACTAGGGGCACGAACGTACGCCGGTTGACGGGCAGCCCGGCCGCACGCGCCCGGGGCAGCAGTTGCCGTGCCGGTACGACGCCGCTGACCAGGTCGGTGAGCAGGCTCTGCGCGGACTGCCCCTCCCAGGAACACGCGGCGCCGCCGCTGAGCATGCGGTGCAGGACGAGGGCCTCGGCGGCGCGGTCGGCCAGCAGCCGTCCGGTGGCGGTGTCGCCGCGGTAGCCGCACAGCACGATCCGGCCCCAGCGCTCCCCGCGCCCGCCCAGTTCGGCCCGGATCCAGCCGTCGCCCTCGGTGCCTCCCCCCGTGCCGGAACGGCCTGGGTGGTGCCCCCACGCCTGCCGGGCGATGCGTTCCCAGTCGCGCAGCACGTCGTCGACCGCGGGCCGCTCCCCCGCCGTGCCGAGGACGCGGTGGGCGAGGTTGGTGACGACGACCGGGCAGGCGCTGTGCCGTGCGACCTCGTCGAGCAGGCGTTGCAGCGGGGCGCCGGCGGTGATGAGGGCGGTGAGTTCGGTGCGCACGGCCTCGGAGAGGCTGACGGCGGCGAACTTGCGCCGCACCAGGCGCGACTGGACCTCCTCGGTCAGGTCGGCGAAGGGGAAGGGCCGGTGCAGGACGACCATCGGCAGTCCGCACCGCTCGGCGGCCCGGCGCATCACCTCCGGGGCGGTGGGAAAGGCACGGCCGAGTCCGAGGACGACGGCGGCGGCCTCGGCGCGATGCAGGGACCGGACGTACTCGGCCTGCTTGTCCTCGTCACCGGCGAGCAGCACACCGGTGGTGAGGACCATCTCGCCGCCACTGAGCATCACCCCGACGTCGGCCGCCTCGGCGACGTGCACCCAGCGCACGAGCCGGTCGAGATGGCCCGCCCCGGCCACCACCTCGGGCTCCCCGGCGAGTACCCGCTCCAGGGTGAGGACCCGCCGCACCGACAGCGCGGGCTCCAGGGAATCCAGGGTGATGGTCATGGCGGGCCCCTTGTTCAGTGCACTGCTACGGGATGCTCCGCAGAGCGTTCTCGAGGATCGCGGCGCCCTCCTCGGCCTCCGCGACATTGAGGGACAGCGGTGGTGCGATGCGCAGCGCAGTGGTGTTGTGGCCGCCGCCCTTGCCGATCAGCAGGCCGCCCTCGCGGGCCGCCTCCAGCACGGCCGCGGCGGTCTGCGGATCGGCCTCGTCGGTCCCCGGTTTCGTGATCTCGATGCCGATCATCAGGCCGCGGCCGCGTACCTCCCGCACGGCAGGTACCTGCGCGGCGACGGCCCGCAGCCGCTCGATGAGCAGGCCGCCGACGCGCCGGGCGTTGCCTTGGAGGTCGTGTTCCAGCAGGTAGTTGAGGTTGGCGAGGCCCGCGGCCATGGTGATCTGGGTGCCGCCGAAGGTGGAGATGCTGTTGGAGTCCAGGCAGTTCATGATCTCCGCGCGGGCGACGACCCCGCCGACGGACATGCCGTTGCCGATGCCCTTGGCGAAGGTCATGATGTCGGGTGGTCCGTTGCGGCCGTGGGCCTGCCAGCCCCAGAAGTGCTCGCCGGTGCGGCCCCAGCCGGTCTGCACCTCGTCGGCGATCCACAGGATCCCTCGCTCGTGCAGCACCTCGCGGAAGGCGGCGTACAGGCCGTCCGGCGGTGCCGTGAACCCGCCGACGCCCTGGACGGGTTCGGCGATCAGCGCGGCCGGCGCGCGGGTGTGGCCGAGCAGGTCCTTGAGGTCGTCGACGCAGGCCGCGATGTAGGCGTCGTCGCTGAGGGCGGCGAACGGGCCGCGGGTGCGCACGCCGCCGTGGACGTACAGCGTCTGCAGCGGGGACAGCGAGGTCGGCGACCAGCCGCTGTTGCCGGTGATGCCGACGGCGCTGAAGGAACGGCCGTGGTAGCTGTTGCGCATGGCCAGGATCGTGTTGCTGCGCCGATACGCCGTGGCCAGCAGCAGGGCCGTGTCGTTGGCCTCGGTGCCGGACGTGGTGAAGAAGACGCGGGCGTCCGGGATCCCGCTCAACTGGGCGATGCGCTCGGCGAGTTCCACCATCGGCCGGTTGAGGTAGAGGGTCGAGGAGTGGATGATCCGCCCGGCCTGGTCGCTCACCGCCTTGGTCACCTCGGGCAGCGCGTGCGCCGTCATGGTGGTGAGGATGCCGCCGAAGAAGTCGAGGTACCGGTTGCCCTGGGCGTCCCAGACGTGGCGGCCCTCGCCGTGGGTGATCTCCAGGGGCTCCTCGTAGTAGAGGGCGAGCCAGTCGGGGAGCACGGCCCGGTGGCGGCCCAGGAGGTCGTTGGTCACGGCTGCACCAGCCCTTCGTAGGCGTCGGGGCGGCGGTCGCGGTAGAAGGCCCACGTCTGCCGCACCTCTTCGATGAGGTCGAGGTCGATGTCCCGGACCACGAGCTCCTCCTCGCTGTCGCTGGCGACGTCCCCCACGAACTGCCCACGCGGGTCGACGAAGTAGCTCGTGCCGTAGAAGTCGTTGTCCCCGTACTCCTCCTGGCCGACGCGGTTGATCGCCGCGATGTAGTACCCGTTGGCTACGGCCGCCGCGGGCTGCTCCAGCCGCCACAGGTGGGACGACAGGCTCCGGTGGGTCGCGGAGGGGTTGTAGACCAGCTGGGCCCCGGCGAGGCCGAGCTGCCGCCAGCCCTCCGGGAAGTGGCGGTCGTAGCAGATGTACACGCCGACCCTGCCGACCTCGGTGTCGAAGACGGGCCAGCCGAGGTTGCCGGGCTTGAAGTAGAACTTCTCGCGGAAGCCCTTGAGCTGGGGGATGTGGTGCTTGCGGTACTTGCCGAGGTAGGTGCCGTCGGCGTCGATCACGGCCGCGGTGTTGTAGTAGAAGCCGGGCTGCTCCGCCTCGAACACCGGCGCGACGATCACCATGCCGGTCTCGCGCGCGAGCGCCCGCATCCGCCGCACGGTCGGCCCGTCGGGTACGGGCTCGGCCCAGCGGTAGTGCTCCGGCTCCTCGACCTGACAGAAGTAGGGGCTGTTGAAGACTTCCTGAAATCCGATGATCTTCGCGCCCCGGCGGGCCGCCTCGCGGGCGTGCTCCTCGTGTTTCGCCACCATGGACTCGGTGTCGCCGGTCCAGGTGGCCTGGACCAGGGCGGCACGTACGACGTTGGCCATGAGCTGCTCCTTCGACGCGACGTCTGCGCCTCTACGCCCGTAGAAGCGGGCCGTAGAGCCACGAACGTAAGCCTCCGGCACGGGGTTGCCAAGACCATCGTCGCCAACCCGCGGGGCATTGCGCGATTCGCACTCCTGTGGGTGAGTCGCCCGGGGCGCACTCCCGCCGGTCAGGTGGCGAATCCGGCGACCCGCAGGGCGTGCACCAGGTCCCAGTACCGCTCGTCCGAGACACCCCGCGCGGCCTCCAGCAGGAGCGGCACCAAGCGCCGCGGATCGGGCTCGGCGCTGCGTGCGGCCTCCTCGGGGGTACGGGCCCTGACGCAGGCGTCGAGCAGCACGCGCACCTCGCGGTGGCACCCTTCCGCGACCAGGCCGAGGACGGCCCGGCCGATCTCGCCCGCCGGTCGCGCGACCCCCTGCCGCAGCATCTGCCGGCCGTCCTCCGGCCTCCCGGCCGCGACCAGCGCGTCGGCGGCGGCGACCAGCCGCCCGGTGGGCAGCGAGGCGGCCTCCCACAGGAGGGTCTGCCAGTCGGCGTCCAGCCCTGCCTGGTGCAGCCGCGCCGCGAGGAGCGGAAACCGGCCGGGCTCCCAGGCGGCGACCTCGGCCAGCAGGGCGTGGGCCTCCCCGCTGCGCCCCTCGCTGCGCAGGCGGGCCAGCGCGTCGACGGTCCGTCCGACCTCCGCCAGGTCAGCGGCCCCGACGGCACCGGCCTCTCGCGCCGGACGCTCCACCACGGCTTCCTCGGCGGCCCCGGCGAAGCGCGCGCCGCGAGGGGTGCGGCCGGTGGCCGCGGGGGCGGGTGCGGGCAGGGTCGGCACGGCGGCGGGCGCGGCCTCCTCATCCGCCATCCCGGCGAAGCGGGCACTGCCGCGACGGCGTCTGCGCTGCTTGGGGACGGCCGGGGGCGACGCCTGGGGTTCGGGCTCGGGGGCGGCCGGGTGGCGAGCGGGGGCCGGAGGGACGTGAGCGGCCGCGGCGGGTGCGTGCGCCGGGGCTGGGGTTGGGGCTGGGGGCCCGGAAGCGTGAGCGGCCGGGGTGGGTGCTGGGGCCGGTGCCGGTGCCGGTGCGGGCGACGGGGCCGAGCGCACGGGAGCGTCAGCGGCAGAGGTGGGTGCGGCGGCCGGTGCCGGGGCCGGGTTCGGGGCCTCGGTGGCACCCCACGCAACCGGGGGACCCCCCCGCTCACGCCGGTCCACGTAGGCCATCCGTGCCCGCAGTTCCGCGCACCGCGCGCCGGCCCGTTCGTGGTCGTCCCGGGCCCAGGCCAGGTCCAGGCGCAGGGCCTCCGCCTGTTCGCGGGTCGTGGCGGAGGTCAGGTGGCGGGCGAGGGCGGCCTGGCGTTCGGCGGCGTACCGCTGTTCGCGGAGCATGACGTCGAGCCGGTCGCCGAGGGCGTCGCGCGCACCGGGCCGGGTGTCGTACGCGGCGAGCGCGGCGGCGTGCAGGGCGCGGGCACGGTCCGTCTCCGGCCCCACTCCCCCGGGGCCGCACTGCCCGGCGAGGTCCTGCAGCAGGGCCTCGACCACGTCCCAGGGAGGCATCTCGCGGCCCTCCAGACAGGCCCGCATGCCGTCCGGGTCGCGCCGCCAGAACACGGCGCACCAACCGGCGGACGGGTCGAGGCGCGCCAGCAGCCCGTCCAGGTAGGTCGTGAACTCCCCGACTTCAGCCGGGAGTTGATCCGCCGCCATCACTCAACTCCCGTGAGACCGGAGCACTACGCCCCGTAGGCAACACGAGTCGTGTTACGGGAGTGCTACGGGGAGTTTTCACGCGCGGCTCAAGAGCCTCAGACGGCCACCGGCGCGCACCGCCCGGCCAGTTCGTCCATGGACAGGCCGAGGACCGCGGCCAGCGCGGCCACCGTGAAGAAGGCCGGGGTCGGGGCCCGCCCGGTCTCGATCTTCCGGAGCGTCTCAGCGGAGATGCCCGCGTTCGCCGCGATCTCCGTCATGCTCCGGACGCCACGCGCCTCACGCAGCAGCCGGCCGAGCCGCTCGCCGCGTTCGCGCTCTTCGGGGGTGAGAGGGGTGCGCACCATGCCCCCATTCTAATACCGGTATAGTAATTGGCATGGTGGAGCTGAAGACGGACACTTCTATCGACGCGATGTACGCGGCGGGCCAGGTCGTCGCCCGCGCCCTGACGGCCGTACAGGAGGCCGCCGACGTAGGTGTCTCCCTGCTGGAACTCGACGAGGTGGCACACGGCGTGCTGCGCGAGGCGGGCGCGTCCTCACCCTTCCTGGGGTACCGGCCGTCGTTCGCGCCGACCCCCTTCCCCGCCGTCCTCTGCGTCTCGGTGAACGACGCGATCGTGCACGGCGTCCCGGGCCGCTACCGCCTGCGCGACGGCGACCTGGTCTCCATCGACTTCGGCGCCGAACTGGAGGGCTGGGTCGGCGACTCCGCGCTCAGTTTCGTCGTGGGCACGCCGCGCGCGGCGGACCTCCGGCTGATCGGGACCGCCGAGCGGGCCCTCGCGGCCGGCATCGGGGCGGCCGTCGTGGGCAACCGCATCGGCGACATCGCCCACGCGATCGGCACCGTCTGCCGAGGGGCCGGCTACGGCATCCCCGACGGCTTCGGCGGGCACGGCATCGGCCGCCGCATGCACGAGGATCCCGGGGTTCCGAACGAGGGCCGCCGGGGGCGCGGCATGCGGCTGCGGCACGGCATGGTGCTGGCGATCGAGCCCATGGTCGTCGAGGGCGGTACGGACGACTACCACGCGGCGCCCGACGGCTGGACCCTGAGGACGAACGACGGCTCCCGGGCGGCTCACGCGGAGCACACGGTCGCGATCACGGACGCGGGACCGAGGATCCTGACCGCACGCTGAGCCATGCCTGACTTACCCGAATACATCCCAAAGGTGCCCCTCGCCGACGATCGTGCGAAGGTGTTCTACGAGCGCGCCCCAGGTGTAACCGGCCGCCACCCGGGTTACCCGACCCCGGCACGTCGACAAGCGAGGGCGTCCCCCGCCCGCGCGCCGGGGACGCCGGGAACGGAAGGCCCATGAGCAGCGGCTTCACCAGCCCGGAGGGCTACGGCTCGGACCCCTTCGGAGAATTCCTCGCACGCTTCTTCGGCGGACCGCGTCCCGGTCCCCGGCAGATCGATCTCGGCCGGCTGCTCAGCCAGCCGGCCCGGGAGCTCGTCCGCGGCGCGGCCCAGTACGCCGCCGAGCACGGCAGCCGGGACCTCGACACCCAGCATCTGCTGCGGGCGGCGCTCGCCACCGAGCCCACCCGCACGCTGCTCAGCAAAGCCGGCGCGAACCCCGACTCGCTGGCGTCGCAGATCGACGACCGGTCGGGGCCGGCCCAGCACAGCCGGGAGGACGCCCCGCCGCCGACCGCGCTGTCCCTCACTCCGGCCGCCAAGCGCGCGCTGCTGGACGCGCACGACATGGCACGGGCCCGCGGCTACGGCTACATCGGCCCGGAGCACGTCCTGAGCGCCCTCGCCTCCAACCCCGACTCGGCCGCCGGGCACATCCTCAACGCGGCCCGCTTCGCCCCCTCGGAGCCGCCCGAGGCGCCCGAGGTCCCGCAGTCCGAGCGGCCGCGCCCGACGAACACACCGACCCTCGACAAGTACGGCCGCGACCTCACCGAGCTGGCCCGCCAGGGCCGGATCGACCCGGTGATCGGCCGGGACCAGGAGATCGAGCAGACCGTCGAGGTCCTCTCCCGGCGCGGCAAGAACAACCCGGTGCTGATCGGTGACGCGGGCGTCGGCAAGACGGCCATCGTGGAGGGCCTGGCGCAGCGCATCTCCGAGGCGGACGTGCCCGATGTGCTGATCGGGCGCCGCGTGGTCGCCCTGGACCTCACAGGTGTGGTCGCGGGAACCCGCTACCGGGGTGACTTCGAGGAGCGGATGAACAACATCGTGGGCGAGATCCGCGCCCACTCCGACCAGCTGATCATCTTCATCGACGAGCTGCACACGGTCGTGGGCGCCGGTTCCGGTGGCGGCGACGGCAGCTCGATGGACGCCGGCAACATCCTCAAGCCCGCCCTCGCCCGGGGCGAGCTGCACATCGTGGGCGCCACCACGCTGGAGGAGTACCGCCGGATCGAGAAGGACGCGGCACTGGCCCGGCGCTTCCAGCCGATCATGGTGCCCGAGCCCACCGCCGCGGACGCCATCGAGATCCTGCGTGGCCTCCAGGACCGCTACGAGGCCCACCACCAGGTCCGTTACACCGACGAGGCGCTCGTGGCGGCCGTGGAGCTCTCCGACCGCTACCTCACCGACCGCCGCCTGCCCGACAAGGCGATCGACCTCATCGACCAGGCCGGTGCCCGGGTGCGGCTGAGGGCCCGGACCAAGGGCACGGACGTACGGGCCCTCGAGCGGGAGCTGGAGCAGCTGACCCGGGACAAGGACCAGGCCGTCGCCGACGAGCAGTACGAGCAGGCCACCCAGTTGCGCGACCGGATCGTGGACCTGAAGCAGCGGATCACCGAGGCCGGCGGTGAGGGCGAGGTCGACGAGGGCCAGGACCTGGTGGTCGGGGCCGAGTCGATCGCCGAGGTGGTGTCGCGGCAGACCGGCATCCCGGTCAGCAGCCTCACCCAGGAGGAGAAGGACCGTCTGCTGGGCCTGGAGGAGCATCTGCACCAGCGGGTGGTCGGCCAGGACGAGGCGGTGCGGGTGGTGTCGGACGCGGTGCTGCGCTCCCGCGCCGGTCTCGCGGCCCCCGACCGCCCCATCGGCAGCTTCCTCTTCCTCGGCCCGACGGGCGTGGGCAAGACCGAACTGGCCCGGGCGCTCGCCGAGGCCCTGTTCGGCAGCGAGGACCGCATGGTGCGGCTCGACATGAGCGAGTACCAGGAGCGCCACACCGTCAGCCGGCTGATCGGCGCCCCGCCCGGCTACGTCGGCCACGAGGAGGCGGGCCAGCTCACCGAGGTCGTACGCCGTCACCCGTACTCGCTGCTCCTGCTGGACGAGGTGGAGAAGGCCCACCCGGACGTCTTCAACATCCTGCTCCAGGTCCTCGACGACGGCCGGCTGACCGACTCCCAGGGCCGCACGGTGGACTTCAGCAACACGGTCATCGTGATGACGAGCAACCTCGGCTCCGAGGCGATCACCCGCCGGGGCGCCACGACGGGCTTCGCGGCGGGCGGCGCCGACGCCGACGAGGAGGCCCGCCGCGAGCAGATCCTGCGCCCGCTGCGGGAACACTTCCGTCCCGAGTTCCTGAACCGCATCGACGAGATCGTCGTCTTCCGCCAGCTCAGCACCGAACAGCTGCGCCGGATCACCGACCTCCTGCTGGACCGCACCCGGTCCCTGGTGCAGGACAAGGGCATCACGGTGGCCTTCACCGACCGGGCGGTTCAGTGGCTGGCCGACCGCGGCTACCAGCCGGAGTACGGCGCCCGCCCGCTCCGCCGCACGATCCAGCGCGAGGTGGACAACGAACTGTCACGCCTGCTGCTGGACGGCCGGGTCGAGAATGGCGGCAGGGTGACGGTGGACGTGGAGGACGGCAGGCTCGCGTTTCAGACCCAAGAGGCAGCAGCGCCCTCGTCCTAGGGGCGCGGGGCTGTGTCGATGTGCGGCTCCGCCACGTGGGCGCGACCAGCCCCCGCGCACCCGCACACGGCCGTCACCGCACGGGCCGCACCACCATCGCCGACCCCCCACCCCGGCGTACGGTCTCGGCGGCTGCCAGCCACTTGCCACCCGGCAGCCGCTGAACACCCGTGGCCGCACCGATCTCGGGGTTGGCCTTGAACGAGTGCCCGATGGCCTCCAGCTGCTTCCTGACATCACTGTCGAGACCGGGCTCCAGCTCCGTCTGCGTGGCGTTGCGCTGACTCGCCCGGGGTGCCGCGATCGCGTCGACGAGCGGCAGTCCCCGGTCGACGAACCCGGTGAGCGTCTGCAGAACGGTCGTGATGATCGTCGCGCCACCCGGCGACCCCAGTGCCACCACGGGCTGGTGGTGCCGGTCCAGCACGATGGTCGGCGAGATCGACGACCGGGGCCGCTTGCCCGGGCCCGGCAGGTTCGGGTCGTGCACGGCCGGGTTCGCCGGGGCGAAGGAGAAGTCCGTCAGCTCGTTGTTGAGGATGAACCCCCGGCCGGGGACGGTGATGCCGCTGCCGCCGGTCTGCTCGATGGTGAGGGTGTAGGCGACGACGTTGCCCCACTTGTCTGCCACCGTCAGATGCGTGGTGCTGTCACCCTCGTACGTCGTGGGCGCCGCCGTCCCACCGGAGCCGCACCGCTGCGGATGGCGCGGATCGCCGGGCGGCACCGGGCTGGTCAGCACGGCGTCGTCCTTGATGAGGCACTCGCGCGAGTCGGCGAACCTCTGCGACAGCAGTTCCCTCGTCGGCACGTCCTCGAAGGCGGGGTCGCCCACCCACCGGCCACGGTCGGCGAACGCGATCCGGCTGGCCTCGATGAAGCGGTGCAGGTAGCGCGCCTTGCTCGCCTTGGAGAGGTCGGTCCGCTCCAGGATGTTGAGCGCCTCCCCGACGGTCGTGCCCCCGGAGGAGGACGGCGCCATGGAGTAGACGCCGAGGCCGCGGTAGGAGGTCTTCGTGGGCGCCTGGACCTTCGTGCGGTAGCGGGCGAGGTCCTTGGCGGTCAGGTCGCCGGGCCGGGCGTTCCAGCCCGAGCCGGGGTCCACCGGCGGCTTGTTGACGGTGTCGACGACGTCCCGGCCGAGCCTGCCGTGGTACAGCGCGCCGACCCCCTCGCGTCCCAGCTCCGCGTAGGTGCGGGCGAGATCGGGGTTCTTGAAGGTGGAACCGACGACGGGGAGCCGCCCACCCGGCAGGAACAGCTCGGCGGTGTCCGGGAAGTAGCGGAAGCGGGTCTCGTTGGACGCCGTCTGCGAACGGAAGGTCTCGTCGACGGTGAACCCGTCGCGCGCCAGCCGCTCGGCCGGCTTCAGGACGCTCGCGAGCCGCTTGCTGCCCCACCGGTCGAGTGCGGTCTGCCAGGTGGCGGGCGTCCCCGGGGTGCCGACGCTCAGACCGCTGCTGACGGCGTCGGCGAAGGCGAGGGGCTTGCCGTTCTCGACGAACAGGTTCTCGTCGGCGCTCAGCGGGGCGGTCTCGCGGCCGTCGATGGTGCGTACCGTGCGGGACTCGGCGTCGTAGTACACGAAGTAGCCGCCCCCGCCGACGCCTGCGGAGTAGGGCTCGGTGACGCCGAGCGCGGCGGCCGTGGCGACGGCGGCGTCGACGGCGTTGCCGCCCTTCTTCAGGACCTCGATCCCGGCGGCGGAGGCGTCCGGGTCGACGCTGGAGACGGCGCCCCCGTAACCGACGGCCAGCGGGGTCTTCCCACCGCCCGCATCCGGCGGCGCGGATGGCGGCGCCGCCGCTCCCACCGACACCACCACGGCGGCCGAAACCGCCAGGACCGTCAGATTCCGTGCGACAGGGCGACGCATCCGCACCTCCAGTCAAAGGCCGTCCGCGCAGCTTAATTCATCGCCATGGCCGCGTCAGGCAGGCGTCAACACCGGTGCGTCGGGCCCGTCGGCATGCGCGCCCGTGCTTCGAACACCGGTGCGTCGGGCCCGCTAGCATGCGCGCCCATGAATGACGACCTGCGCAACATCGTCCTGGGAGTGGTCGCGGCGGGCATCAGTGCCGCGCTGGGCTGGGTGGCCCGCACCTACCTGTGGAAGCGCAAGCTCCGCAGGAAGCAGGCGTTCTTCGGGCTGCCCGACAACTCCGAATCCTTGCTGGTGGTCAACCGCGGTGCGACCGGACCCGAGTTCGCGGTGATGCGGTACGACGTGTTCGCACTGCTCGAACTCGCCGCGCTCATCAAGGACTGCAATGCCCACGCCCAGATACTTCCGCACGACACCGCACGTCAGGGTTTCGGGGAGCGCACGGAGTTCTGCGTGGGCGGCCCGGCGTCCAACCGGAGGATGGCGGCCCATCTGTCGTCGCTGCTGCCGGGTGTGCGGGTGAACGTGGACGCCGAACCGGGCCCGGACCGTGGCGCGTTCCAGGTCGGCACCGAGCGCTATCGCGTGGACAACGGCAGGGAGGAGTACGCGCTGCTCGCCCGGCTCACCGCAGACCGCAGCCAGAACACCCGCCCCGTCTTCCTGTTCTGCGGCCAGACGTCGATCACCAACCAGGCCACCACCCGCTACCTCGCCCGCAACCACGAGCGCCTGACCCGCAAGTACGGCAACACGTCCTTCGTGCTGCTGCTCAAGGTGATCAACTCGCAGGCGTACGGCCCGGACGTGGTCGAACTGGTGGAGGACGTGACACGGGCGGCACAGACCCCGGTGCCCGCCGCGGCGACGCCGGCTCCACGCAACACACACCGCGCCTCCTAGACTCCTCCACCGCTCAACAATCGTTACTGGCACGTAACTTACCGACGGGTTACCCCTGGTAAGAGGCGAAGGTTACCGTTCGGTCACTTTGCACTGACACGAGTGAGGAGTGACCCGTGGGACACCACCGCAAGGCCCTGCGCACCACCGCCGTAGGCGCCGTCTCGGCGACTCTGGTCGCCGGCACCGCGCTCGGCTTCGCCCCCACCGCCCACGCGGCGCCGAACGTCCGCTTCGTCGACATCGCCGGCGACGGCGGCACCGTCCTCAAGGCCAACGTCGTCACCCCGGCCGGCTCCCGCGGCACCGACCGCCACCCCCTGCTCGTCATGCCCACGAGCTGGGGCCTGCCTCAAGTCGAATACCTGGCCCAGGCACAGAAACTCGCCGACTCCGGGTACGTCGTCGTCACCTACAACGTGCGCGGCTTCTGGCAGTCGGGCGGCGAGATAGAAGTGGCGGGCCCGCCCGATGTCGCCGACGCGTCGAAGGTCATCGACTGGGCGCTCGCCCACACCCCCGCCGACGCCGGGCACATCGGCATGGCGGGCGTCTCCTACGGCGCGGGCATCAGCCTGCTCACGGCCGCACACGACAAGCGGGTCAAGGCGGTCGCCTCGCTCAGCGGCTGGGCCGACCTGATCGGCTCGATCTACTCCGGGCGCACCCAGCACCTCCAAGCCGCGGCCCTGCTGGACGGCGCGAGTGTGGTGACGGGCCGCCAGAGCCCGGAACTGCGGCAGACCTTCAACGACCTCTACGGATCCAACCTGGCGAAGGAGCCCGAGCTCGTCGCCTGGGGGAAGAAACGTTCCGCTGCGACCTACGTCGACCGGATCAACGACAACGGCGCCGCGGTGATGCTCGCCAACGCCTGGGGTGACAGCGTCTTCCCGCCCAACCAGTACGTCGACTTCTACGAGAAGCTGACCGGCCCGAAGCGGCTCGAGATGCGGCCCGGGGACCACGCCACCGCCGAGCTGACCGGTCTGTTCGGGCTGCCCAACGACGTCTGGAAGGACACCGCGCGCTGGTTCGATCACTACCTCAGGGGCGAGGACAACGGGATCGACCATGAGCAGCCCGTCCAGCTCAAGTCCCGTTCCGCGGGCGGCTACGAGGGCTACCCGGACTGGAAATCGGTCGCCGCGACCGACCGGAAGATCGCCCTCGGGGGCACGACCACGATCCGCGCGAACGTGAACTCGGGGGCGGACGGCGGTGTCGTCTTCCTGTCCAGCATCCTCGACCAGGTGGCCCAGCTGCCGCCGATGGCCTCGATCCCGCTGCTCCCCCGCCGCTGGGCCGCCGTCTGGCAGTCGGAGAAGTCCGCCACGGCCCAGCAGGTGCGCGGCACGGCGAAGTTGCACACGACCCTCACCCCGACCAAGGAGAGCGGCACCCTCGTCGCCTACCTGTACGACGTGGGGCCGCTCGGCCTCGGCAAGCTGGTCACCCACGCGCCGTACACCTTCCACGGGCGCACCCCCGGGAAGCCGTTCGGCGTCGACCTGGAGCTGTACTCCACGGCCTACGACGTCCCGGCCGGGCATCGCCTCGCCCTGGTCGTCGACACGGTCGACCCGCTCTACATCGAGCACAACCCGTCCGGCGCGCAGCTGACCTTCTCCTCGCCGGCGAACGACCCGTCATACGTGTCGGTTCCGCTGCGCGAGCAGTGATCTCCGGCTGCCGCCGGACGGGCCTGGCCGATGTGAACCGCCGCCCCCGTGGCCTTCGGGTCATGGGGGCCGCACCCGGTGGGAATGCCCCGCGGACCGGGCGTGCGGTCTGCTCACCCCGACGGGATCGGCGGCCTTCGGCGAAGTCCCCCTCTCCGACAGGATGAAGGGCACATCGTAGTCGAGGTCCGGTGCGATGAGCCGTCCGGTGCCCGCCCGTTCAGTGCTTGAGGATCTTGGAGAGGAAGTCCTTGGCGCGGTCGCTGCTCGGATTGGTGAAGAAGTCGTCGGGCGTGCGGTCCTCGACGATCCTGCCGTCGGCCATGAAGACGACGCGGTTGGCGGCCGAGCGGGCGAAGCCCATCTCGTGGGTGACGACGATCATGGTCATGCCTTCACGGGCGAGTTGCTTCATGACCTCCAGCACCTCGTTGATCATCTCCGGGTCGAGGGCCGAGGTGGGCTCGTCGAAGAGCATCACCTTGGGCTCCATGGCCAGGGCCCGGGCGATGGCCACGCGCTGCTGCTGGCCTCCGGAGAGCTGCGCCGGGTACTTGTCCGCCTGGTTGGCGACGCCGACCCGGTCGAGGAGTTCCCTGGAGCGCCGGTCGGCCTCCTCCTTGCTGCGCCCGCGGACCTTGACCTGCCCCAGGGACACGTTCTGCAACACGGTCTTGTGGGCGAAGAGGTTGAACGACTGGAAGACCATGCCGACGTCCGCGCGCAGCCGGGCCAGGGGCTTGCCCTCCTCCGGCAGCGGCTGCCCGTCGAGGACGATCTGCCCCGACTCGATGGTCTCCAGCCGGTTGATCGCCCGGCAGAGGGTCGACTTGCCCGACCCCGACGGGCCGATGACCACGACCACCTCCCCCCGGCCGACGGTGAGGTCGATGTCCTGGAGGACATGCAGCTCCCCGAAGTGCTTGTTGACGTCACGCAGCTCGATCAGCGGCTCGACGGCCATGCTCAGCCCTACTCACTCTCAGCTGTGTGGTGGTGGCCGCAACGTATCCAGGCAAGATCGAACCTGGCGGGCGACACGCACTTTTCGATCATTAGCCGTATTTACGTCGGACTTTGGGCCAAAGGTTCTGGCCAGGGCGTTCATGATTCCGCGACCTCCGCGTACAGCTGCGACAGCTCGGGCACCCCGAACGCGGCCCATTCGTGGCCGGAGTCGACGACGTCGAACTGGCGGCCGGAGTCCAGTCGTACGACGGGCTGACCGTCGGGACGGATCTCCCAGGCGGCCCCGGGTACGGTGCGCACGATGACGCTGCCCAGGTAGAGACCGGCGTCGTTGCCGAGCCAGGTCAGCGTCTCCTCGTCGTCCCGCCAGCGCGGCAGCAGCTGGTCCAGCGCCTCCAGCGAGTCCGCCGTGTCGTCCAGCCGGACACCCGCCCGGGACGCCTGGGAGCGCAGCAGTTCACACTCGGCGAGGAGTTCCGCGATGCCCGCGGGGTCGGGGATCCCGACCTTCTGGCGCCGATGGCCCAGGAAAGGGATGTTCATACGTCCAGCGTGTCATTCGCACCGGCGTACGCACCACAGGGCGCGCGGACCCGCCGATCCCGGTCATGTTCAGGCCGAGTTCACGCGACGCGCGTTGACGGGTCACTCCTGTCTCTCTAACTTCACCGTGCGTCTTGTGTCCCGGCCGTCGTTACCTCGTCAGTTCCGTCCCTGCGTTTCGTGTTGTCGCGTCGTGTGTCGCTGAGCGGGAGGAGTCGGCCGTGCGCCGATGTGTCCGGGGAATCCTGATCGTCCTGGCCCTGTGCGGTTCGCTGGTCCCGGCGGTGTCGGCCCGGGCCGCCGGGGAGAGACCGGCCGCCGCGGTGCCGCTGGAGCGGCTGTTCGACGATGTGGCCGTCAGCGACGACGGCTCGCCCGGCCGGGCCGACTTCGGCGGTTCCGGCGCCTCCCTGTCCGCACAGGACCTCGCCGCGGCGGGCTGGACGCCCGGTCGCGCCCTCACGGTCCAGGGCGCCCGGCTGACCTGGCCGAAACGGCGGCCGGGAGAGCCGGACAACGTGCGCGCCGCCGGGCAGCACGTCCGGGTGGCGGGGCGCGGGGACGCCCTGGCGTTCCTGGTGGCGGGCACGGCCGGCACCGAGGTGGGCGGACCGGGGACGGTCACGTACGGGGACGGCTCCCGCTCCGGGTACCGGCTGACCGCTCCCGACTGGCGCACCGGGCCGCTCGCGACCAAGGCGGTGGCCCTGCCGCACATCAACACGCCCGAAGGCCAACTCGCCGAGCGGGCCCGCCTGTACGTCGTGACGGTGCCGCTCGTCCCGGGCCGCGCGGTCGCCTCCGTCCGGCTGCCGAAGGCGGCCGGACTGCACGTCTTCGCGGTGTCGGTGCGGTCCGCCACGCGGGGCTGGACGGGCAGCTGGACCACGGCCGCGGGCGGCTACGCCGCCGTGGGGCCCTGGACGGAGCGGACACTGCGGCTGGTCGTGCACACCTCGGCCGGCGGGTCCCGGGTGAGGGTGCGGTTCGACAACACCTTCGCCTCGGCTCCGGTACGGATCAAGAGCGCCACGGTCGCGGTGCAGGCGGCGGGCGCCGCTCCGCGGGCCACACCCTTGACACTGTCGTTCGGCGGTGCGGCGGGCGTGACGATCCCGGCCGGAGCCCAGGCGTACAGCGATCCGCTCGCCTTCTCCGTCCCGGCGGACGCCAACCTGCTGGTGAGCTTCCATCTGCCCGGCACGGTGGCCGCGGCGCCCGTGCACGGACTCGCCCAGCAGCGCTCCTACGTCAGCGAGCCCGGAGACCACACGGCGGACGGCTCCGCCGGGGCGTACACCTCGGTGATCACCCGCTGGCCACTGCTCGCCGCGGTCGACGTGAGCGGCGGGCCCGGGTCGGTGGTGCTGCTCGGGGACTCGATCACCGACGGCGACAAGTCGACGGTGGGCGCCAACCGGCGCTGGCCGGACGTGCTGGCCGGCCGGCTGCTGAGGCAGGACGCCGTCCCGCGCTACGGCGTGCTGAACCTCGGCGTCTCGGGCAACCGCGTCGTCACCGACCGGTACCCGGGCGACGGGGTGTCCACGGACTCGGCCGGGGTCAGCGCCCTGCACCGCTTCGACCGGGACGTCCTCGCCCAGCCGTCGGCGCGTACCGCCGTCGTCTTCGAAGGGGTGAACGACCTGCGGTGGCAGACCTCCGCGGAGCAGCTGATCGCGGGGCTGCGTGAACTCGCGGCGCGCGGGCATGCACGGGGACTGCGGATGCTCGCGGCCACGATCCTGCCCTGCGAGGGCGAGGCACGGTGCACCGCCGCCGTCGACACCGAGCGGGTCGCGGTGAACGAGTGGATCCGCGACGGCGGGGTCTTCGACGGGGTGCTCGACTTCGACGCCGTGGTCCGCGACCCGCAGCGGCCCGCCCGGATGCTCCCCGCCTACGACAGCGGGGACCACCTGCACCCGGGCGACACGGGGCTGGCGGCCCTGGCGGACTCGGTCGACCTCGGGCTGCTGCGGCCCTAGACGTCCAGGTCCACGACGACGGGCGCGTGGTCCGACGCGCCCTTGCCCTTGCGTTCCTCACGGTCCACGTACGCGTCACCGACCGCCTTCGCGAAGGGCGTGTTGCCGTACACGAGGTCGATGCGCATGCCACGGTTCTTCGGGAAGCAGAGCTGGCGGTAGTCCCAGTACGTGAACGGGTGCTCGTACTTCAGGGGACGCGGGACCACGTCCGACAGGCCGGCCTCACGCAGCGAGGCCAGGGCGGCGCGCTCGGCGGCGGTGACGTGGGTGGAGCCCTCGAAGAAGGCCGGGTCGAAGACGTCGTCGTCCGTCGGTGCCACGTTGTAGTCGCCCATGACCGCGAACGGGCGGCTGCCCGCCGCGTCACCGGCGACGGCGGCCTTGAGCGCCTCGAACCACTGGAGCTTGTAGGCGTAGTGGGGGTGGTCCACCTCGCGGCCGTTCGGCACGTAGACCGACCAGACGCGCAGCGGGCCGCAGGTCGCGGAGATGGCGCGGGGCTCCACCGAGCCGTCGAACCCGGGGTCGCCGGGCAGGCCCTTGACGACGTCCTCGATGCCGACGCGGGAGAGCACCGCCACGCCGTTCCACCGGCCCGTCGCGTGGACCGCCGACTCGTAGCCCAGCTCGCGCAGCTGCTCCGCGGGGAACTGCTCCTCGGCGACCTTGGCCTCCTGGAGGCACAGCACGTCCGTGCCGCTGCTCTCCAGCCAGGCCAGGAGCCTCGGCAGGCGGGCGGTGATCGAGTTCACGTTCCAGGTCGCGATGCGCATGCCCCACAACCTACCCGGCGGGTCCGACAACGCCGCCCGGCCCCGTCAGACCTCGGCGGACTCCCCGGGGGTGAGCCGCAGGTGCTCCGAGCCGCCGAGCTGCCCGATCTGGCGGTCGTAGATCGGGCGGGCCAGGTCGGTCAGGAGGGCGTCGTGGATGTCGTAGGCGCGCTGCGGGGAGAGCTCGCGCACGTAGTCGATGACCTCGGAGATCTTGCTCCAGGGGGCCATGACCGGGAGCATCAGTGTCTCCACCGGGTGGTCCGGGACGGTGAGGGCGTCGCCGGGGTGGAAGACCTTGCCGCCGTCGACGAGGTAGCCGACGTTGGTGATGCGCGGGATGTCCGGGTGGATCACCGCATGGAGCTCACCGTGGACCTGGACGTCGAAACCGGCGGCGGTGAAGGTGTCCCCGTGGCCGACCGTGTGCACGCGGCCCGGGAAGGCCGCCGAGATCTTCTCCGCGACCGCCTTCAGGGTCCAGATCTCGGCGGCCGGGTTGTGCGCCATGGCAACGCGCAGCCGCGACTCGTCGAAGTGGTCGGGGTGCTCGTGGGTGACGAGGATCGCGTCCGCGCCGAGCGCGGCGTCCCCCTCGCTGAAGGCGCCGGGGTCGAGGACGAGGGTCCGGCCGTCCTTCTCCAGACGGACGCAGGCGTGCGACATCTTCGTGAGCTTCATGAGTCCATCCTGCCTCCGCGCTTCCCGCCGGTTCACTCCTGGGGCGTGGTCTCCTCACGGATGACCTGCTGGGCCACCTTGAACGCGCTGTTCGCGGCCGGGACACCGCAGTAGACGGCCGCCTGGAGCAGCACTTCCTTGATCTCGCCCGGGGTGAGGCCGTTGCGCAGGGCGGCTCTGGTGTGGAAGGCCAGCTCGTCGAGGTGGCCGCCTGCCACCAGGGCGGTGAGGGTGACGCAGCTGCGGGTGCGCCGGTCCAGGCCGGGGCGGTCCCAGATCTCGCCCCAGGCGTACCGGGTGAGGAGCTCCTGGAAGTCTCCGGAGAACTCGTCGGCCTGCGCGAGCGCCCGGTCGACGTGCGCGTCGCCCAGGACCTCGCGGCGGACCTTGATCCCGGCGTCGTACGGATCGGGCCGCCCCTGGGCCTGCGGCGCCACGGCGACGGGGGCGATCTCGGCGACCGGCCCGGCCTGCGGGGGCTGCGGCGGGGCGGGAGACAGGACCGGCTTGAGGACGGCCTGGGGCAGGGCGTTCTGGCCGGTGGAGGTCTCATAGGCCGGCTGCCAGGCGGTGGAGAAGTGCCGCACCAGCAGGTCGGTGACCGCCGCGGGCTGCTCCACCGGCACCAGGTGGGAGGCGCCGGGGACGACGGCGAGGCGGGCGTCCGGGATGCCGGCGACCAGGGTGCGGGCCTCGGCGGGGCCGGTGACCTGGTCGTCCGAGCCGACCAGGACCAGGGTCGGTACGCCGACCCGCCCGAGTTCGGGGCGGACGTCGAACGAGGCGAGCGCCTCGCAGGAGGCGATGTAACAGCCGGGGTCGGTGGTGCGCACCATCTGCACGGCCCACTCGGTGATCGCCGGCTGGGCGGCGGCGAACCCGCCGGTGAACCAGCGCTCGGGCGCGGTACGGGCGATCGGGTCGAGGCCGTTGGTGCGGACGATCACGCCTCTCTGCCGGAACTCGTCGGCCGTGCCGAAGCGGGGCGAGGCGGCGATCAGTGCGAGCGAGGCGAGCCGCTCGGGGTGGCGCAGGGCCAGTTCGATGCCGACGGCGCCGCCCAGCGCGCAGCCCGCGTAACCGAAGCGCTGCACGCCGAGCTCGTCGAGGGTGGCCAGCAGCCGCGTGGTGAGCTCACCCACCGAGCCCGCCGGGTACGCGGGGGCTCCGCCATGCCCGGGCAGGTCGAACCGGAAGACGCGCCACAGCTTGGTCAGCTCGGGGATCTGGCGGTCCCACATGTGCCATGTGGTACCCAGTGAGGGACCCAGGATCAGGACGGGAGCCTCTTCTGGCCCGTCAAAGCGGTATTGCAGGGTGTTCGACGGTGTCTCACTCACGCCCCAGACCCTCTCACGTCTCACGAAATCTCACACAGCCGGGGGGAAACCAGTGACTCGATGCATCCCCGGCTCGACTCATCGAGCACTGGCGACGGCCCTCACCGATCGAGCCTGAGCCTCTCAGTTTGCACACGCGCCCCGACGCAGCGTGTCCTATGGCCGCGCTCTCACCCTGTCCTCACATCGACGCGCTGCTTCCTTCATCAGCTCAGCGGCCAGCCGTTCCGAGTTTGCAGCAAAGCATGTGGTGCCGCCCCGAAGGTTGAGACGACGTAGCGGGAAACCTTTCGAGCCCCTCCGATCAGCCCCTGATCACCACCCCTTGGGATACGCCGCCGAACTCAGGCGCGTCCCTCCGCCTCACCATGTAGGCCATCCCATGTGGTGGCGGCTTCGCGGAGGTCTTCCACGTCTGGCTTCACATACCACTTCTTCGTGGTCTTCACGTTCGTGTGCCCGGCCCACCGGGCGAGGATGTGATCTGGCACGCCGTTGTTGGCAAGGAAAGTGAGGCAGGAGGCACGAGCGTCGTAGAGACGTACTCTGCGCAGGCCAAGGACCTCCATGAGCCGGTACGCGCGCCTGCGGAGCTGCTTGATCGTGAAAGCCTCCCCGGTCTCGTGCACCACGACGTACCCGGAGTCCGAGTAAGCCTCACCGAGGACGAGCTTCTCCTTGGCCTGGAGAGCCTTGAACGTCCTGAGGGCCATCAGTACTGGACCCGGCAAAGGAAGATCACGTTCTCCGGCCATGGACTTGGTGTCCTTTTCCACGACGTATCGATTCCCCATCATCGTCCGGGTGTTGGCTACGGTGATCGTGGCATTGTCCAAGTCGACGTCCTCCCATCGAAGTCCGCAGACTTCAGCGGGACGCAGACCCATGAGGGACAGCAGAAGGGGAGCATAGAGCCGTTCCGTCCTGACGCCGTGAATGAACATCTGGACTTCCTGGACGTTCCACGGCTTCACCTCCTGCTTCTTCTTCCGGTCCTCTTTACGCGCCCTGCGGGGAATTGTGACGTGCTGGGCCACATTCATGGCTAGCAGCCGTCGCGTCACTGCCCGATTCAAGGCATCCTTAAATCGTGCGAGACTCATTTCCACACTGGTCACTCCGAGCGGAGTGCCGGCTTTTCCGCCGCGTGCGCGTCCATACCTCAGCGCCCAATGCATCCACTCTTCTACGTCTTCCTCCGTGAGCTCTTGAAGCTGAATGTGGCCCAACTTTCCACGAACCCGATCCAAGGTAATCCGATAGTTGTAGATCGTGGTTTCTTCAAGATCATCCGCTTTCATGGCTAGCCACCGATCTAGCCACTCATTGACAGTGATCTGCTTGGGAGGAACGAACGTCCCTTCCTGGCGACGGTTGGTGATGCGCGCGTACTCAACCCTCGCTTCCTTGAGCGTGGCAAACGTACGAGTCAACTGCCTGCGCTTTCCGGTAGCAGGGTCGACTCCCACGTCGACCACGAACCGGTATCGCACCAGCCCCTTCGAGTTGGGTGGGAGCTTCTTGATCGGATCGGACAGGAGGTACTCACTCTCCTTCTGTACGTGGCCTACGCCGGCTAGGCACTAGCTCATCTGATTGACAACAGACCAGCGCCGTTCTGCGCCATGGCGCAGAACGGCATCTGCAGGTTCGCGCAGCTCCACCGCCAAGCACAGCCGCTCGCGCGAACGCGCTTCGAGGATCGTCACGATCGCCGGTTTTGCTAACCGGCGATCGTCGTCTATGTTGCGCTCGCCGTCCCCACACGATCCACGCTCTGAGTGCGTCGCTTAGGTTGGTGGGGCGAAGAGAAGGCGGACATATCGGCAACGTTCACGGACAGGGCGAGCTTCTCGTTACGTCAGGGACGGGCTGACCGACCACAGGGTTCAGGGGTGTTGTACGTTGACATACCCCAACGGCAACTTCCACCTCCTTCTGCGCCTTTCTCTTCTGCCGTGGGCGAATAAGGAAAGGTAGCTGCCGAACCGGGGGCCAGTTACCCCGGCGTGTAGCGCCAGAACCTACCCATGAATCACTTGCGACGAGTCACGAAGAGTTCCGGTCCTGCGATCCGGATCCGCGGTGAGCACCCGGCCAGGAAGCAGGCGGCACAGGTCACCACTAGTTCTGCAAGCTGTTTCTCTTCGTGTCGGCCCAAATCCCTCGACTTGGATGCTTGTCAGAGGGGTGAGCGCTCTGGATACAGAGTTCTTCGAGTTGGTCGCGAGCATCGCCGACGACGCCACTACCGACGGCGCAGTCCGGCTGGCCCCGGCGCTCTTCCAACCCATCGCAGGCGACGACGTCCGCAGGCGATGGGCCGAATCTCGACCGGGTCGCCGCTGAACGGCAGGGTCGAGGTCGCCGGGCCCGAGCGGTTCCGGATGGACGATTTCTTCCGGTGAGGCTGTCACGGACCCTCACGCCCGCTACTTCGGAGCCGAACTGAGCGAGGGAACTCTGGTGCCGGGCAGTGACGCGATCCTTGGCGAGACCCGCTACAGCGACTGGCCGGGCCGGACAGCGGTCTGATGGTCCCCTTGCCTACGCCTCCTGGCCCCCCGTGTCGACGAGGCGGAAGCGGAGCACGGCGCGGCTCTAGTGCCGCAACAGCGACCGCAGGGGACGGGCTGCGTTCGTCCGCAGGCAGCACGCAGGCGCACTGGGCCGCGAGCACGCCCGCCACCGGGGACCTCGTCACCACCCATCCAACCGCCAACCCGGTGAACCTATGCGGCCACACCACTAGCGGAAGTTCGCGCCCGTTGAGGCAAGGGCGTGGCGATGATCCAAGGCGCACTGGCAACATGCCGACATGCCATCGCTCTACAAGAACACCAAGCGGTACTACGGCTGTCGCTTCGGACAGGCTCAGCTGCGCAACCTGGCGGCCATGGTTGGCGAAGACATGGCGCCGGGATCAGTGTCCTTCCGTACGAACTTTGGCACTTACCACTTTCAGGCGGACACCCTGGCTGCCCTCGTTGCGGAGGTGGAAGCGTCTCCAGACGTCGGCACCAATAAGCCCTGGGACAACCTTACGATCACCGCACAAGGGCCCGCTCCTGGATCTGAATGCAGCATCACAATCGACCCAGATCGCACGGCCGTGGAGGTCAAAACTGACACCCACAACACTTGGGCTCGCGGTCTCGAAGCCCGCATCGGCGAACTCCTGACAGACCAAGCCGCGGGCCGCCATGACCAGACCCGCTCGCCAGCGGCCAAGCGCTTGCGTAGTTCCCTGGCGGGGGTCGGGCTCTGGGCCTTCGTCCTTTGGTACAGCGTCACCGTGTACCCGACCGCTCAAGAGGAGGTTGTTCTCGCGAACGGCAAGCACGCGCTCACGCAGGCGGGCGGCCAGCTTCCAACTAGTTCGTTGGTGGTGTTGGGCGCACTTCTCCTGTGGTGTATCGGCAACGCAGTAAGACACTTCGTCGGAGTGCGCGCCACCAGACCGACTTTGGTCGTGGCGTCCGATCTTCCTTCCGGCCCCGCCTGGCAGCGCCTCTCCTTCGCGGACAAGGTGGCAACTGTCGCTGCTGTACTGACTGGGCTAGCCATGGTGGGAACCGTCGTGTCAGCCGCAGCTGATGTCTTCAAGCCCTGACGCAACGGCCACACTCCGGGGGCCCGAAGGCTTCCGGGCCCGTGGCGTGGTCAGGGCCGGGGCAGCGGCAGGCCAGGCAGCTGCGGGTGGCGCAGGTGCTGCCCGCCGTCGTAGACGTGCAGCGTGAACGTCTGAGGCCCCGGCCGGCCGGCCTCATCGTACGCGGACAGCACGGCCTCGATCCGCTCCCACAGCTTGAAGGGGCCGCCCTCACTCACCTCCCACCGGCCTTCGCGCGGGGTGAGGGTGGCGGCGGAGCCGTCATGACGTCGACCAGGTGAACGACGTCGCCGACGGTCGTCATCTGCGCGTCGGGCACCGCGCACTTGGCGAGGAAGAGCAGGTGGAACGCCTCCTCGGTCGCCGCGGTGATCCGCTCCGGGGAGTGCCGGGCGGCGCGGCCCGTCTCCAGGAGGCCAGCGGCCCAGTCGGCGGGGCTGCCGAACGTCGGCGCCGCGTGGGTGCGGGCGGACATGAAGGAGACGGTGCCGTCCATGAGCTGGCCTCGGCGGTACCGTCGCCGTTCACGGTGAGCAGGACGCGTGCGTATCCGTAGAGCTAGCCGGACAGGGTGAGCAGGATCTTCCCACCCGGCCGTGTCTGGGCGAGCAAGGCCAGAGGGACGGCGCGGAAAGAGCAGGCGGCCACGATCCGGTCGAACTTGGCCTGAGCCGGCCAGTAGCCGTACAACCCGTCCGCCACTGCCAGGGTGTGGGTGAACCCGCAGGCATACAGCGCGCTGGCCGCCTGCTCCAGGCGGTGAGGATCGACCTCGATGCTCGTGACATCGGCTCAGCCGAGACGTTCGCAGGCGAGCGCCGTGGAGTAGCCGGTCCCAGTGCCGATCTCCAGCACCGTGTGCCCCTCGCGCACGTCCGCATCCGCCCACATCCGTACCTGCTGGTCGAGGACCACCGCGTCGCCCCCTGGTGCCCGCGCTGCGGCACCGGACGAGGTTCACACCCGCGCGGCGGATCTCGCCGCGGCCCGGCCAATCACGGTCGCTGCCTGAGACCATCGGACTCATGGGCAAGCACTCCCGACCCGGACCGCCGAACCAGCCATCCCGCGCCTTCCCGCGCGTCGACGCCGACGACAGGCTCGCCGCGTACAACAAGCGGCGCCGCCCGCCGCTGGATGTCCACCGCCGGCACCGACCGCTCCACGGCGGCGGCGGACACCTCCGCCCGCGCGAGCCTCGAGTCCTGGAGGAATGGAACGGATTTTCGTACGAGCCCGCGGGCACCGCAGCGAACCTCGCAGATGCTCAGCGGTGGGTGAACGAACAGACGACTTGCACGGACAGCTGCTCGGTCGAGGAACATCGGAACAGCGATGAGTAATAGCCCTCACTCCGCTGCTCGCTGGATCAGTAGCCGGCCCTGGCCGCCAGTTGGGAAGCGATCCTCGCACAACGCGCGGCGTACCCCTGAAGGTGGCGTTCCTGGAATTCTGCCGCGTCCCAGTCCTCCTCGTGTACTTCTCCGTCTGGCCAGACGTAGGCCCAGGCGGCAGACCCGCAGGTCAGATCGATTCGCCGCAGGTCGTACCGATCATCTTCGAAGGTGTCGAGGACTCGCCACTCCCGCTCGCTCATGCCCGTCAGCAGCAGGCCGGGGGTTTCAGAGCCGGGTGCGGAGACAAGACCGGGATATACGCGACCGTCGAGAGCCGCGGCGCGCCAGCCTAGCGTGGTGGCGGGCTGGCGCTCGGGGACGCGTCCGATGAGGCCGATAAGCACCGGCTCGAACTGAAGCGTGCCGTAGACAAACAGGGCCGTCGGACCGTCAGCAAGTCGGTTCGGCGGGGGAGTTTGTAAGCCCGCCAAGCGCTCCGCCAAGTTCGAGTCCCGCATGTACTCCTCCGTTGGGTCAGGCCGGGGTGAGGGTGAGCAGACGCCGGTCCTCTCGAGCACCTGCCCGTTTGCCTCATGCGTTAGTAAACACACCGCCAAAGCCGAGGATCAGGCCACGGTACGTGGTTGGCAGGCAGCCTCCTCGCCGATCTGGTCGTACGTATTAGCGTGAGCAGCTGGTAGTTGCCCAGGTTTGCGGGCTACATGATCCCCTTCCATCGCCACGGCGGCGCCCCGGCCCGGCCGCGAAGGCAGTCGACTCGGTACTGCGCCTCGCGCCGCCACTCTGGGCGGGTAGCGGCGTGCTGCGCCGCGTAGGTCGTCATCCGAAACTCGCGTACGCCAGCGAAGAGTTCATACCCTTCCCACTCCGTTACGTCGGTGCCGTAGGTCTCGCAGAACGCGGCGTACTGTTCGGGAGACACCGCGCCGGTCGTGGTGAGCTTGACTGCGGTCGACACGAGATCCCACTCCGGCGGGCCGTACGAAGCGCGCTCGAAGTCCATCAACAACGGGCCGGCCTCCGTACGCGCCACGTTGCCGACCCATGCATCTCCGTGGACTACACACTCCGGCAGGCCCCTCGGCCTCGAAGCCCACTGAGTCTTGAGGTCTGTGAGGCGGTCGTGCAGCCACTGTCGGTCATCGTCGGAGAGCGAGCTCGCTGCCTCGATACGCTCGACCAGCCGGACGAACGGGTCCAGCTCGCCGAGCGGCAGGTCTGGTTTCGGCAGGGCGTGCAATTGCTTGAGGAGCGCGACGACGTCGGCGACGGTCCCGATTTCATGTGGCGGCAGCTCTTGCCAAAACGTCACTGGGTACCCGTTCGCCGCTACCGGCTGCCGCAGGTCAAGGGCGCGTACCGCAGGCACGCCCTGTGCGGCCAGCCATCGGGCGACCAGAACCTCGCGCGTTGCGGCGGCGGACTGGCCGGGCCGGGCGATACGCACCACCACCCCCGCGGGAAGACGCCATATGGCGTTCTCGGCGAGCCGTATCGGTTCCGCGTCGGTCGCGTCGAGGCCGGCGGCGAGGCACGCCGCCTGAAGTACGGCTTGGGTGGGCGTGGGTGAAGTGGTCACGCCTGCACCGTAGCCGCGATGCGTTCGCGCAGGTCGCTGGCCTCGGAGAGCTTCCTGTGACGGCCCGCGAACCGGGCGAGTTCCCGCAGGTCGTCGGCGGCCCGGCACGAGGTCAACTTGCCGACGTCGTCCAACGCTTGGTGGCCGAGCGCGATCGCGTACCGCGGGTCGTCGCCCTTTGCCATGACCAGGGAAGCGAGCTTCGTCTCGGAGATGGCCCGTGAGCGGGCGAAGGCGTTCCCGTGGCCCTTCACCGCTATCTCGAATCGGCGGGCAGCTTGCCCCGGGTCCTGGTCCGCGTGGACAGCGAGATCGAAGAGCGCGTGCGCGGTATCACCGTGGTGCTGGGCGTAGTCGTAGTACGCCATCCACGGCGGATCCTGTGCCGGATCTGACTGTTCGAACGCAGCGTCGGCTTCTCCGACCGCCCGCAGGGTGTTGGCTACGTCGCGCATCTTGCCAAAGGCGCGGGCCCGAGCGGTATGCAGCATGGCACGCTCGGTCGCAGTAAGGCGGTCGGAGCGCACCAGGCCCTTCTCCGCATGGGTGAGGCCGGTGTCCGGATCTCCGACCCAGATTTCCTGCCGAGCCATGAACGAGTACGTCTTGGCGCGCAGGTGCCACTCCCCGGCTTCCTCCGCGCACTCGGCGGCTAGCCGGAAGCTGACTCGGGCATCGTCGTGGGCGTAAGCGTCGAACTGCGAGGCACCGACAACAATCCCCAAGCGGGCCACGGAGGCTAGAAGTTCGGGGCGCAGTGGCTCGGGGCAAGGCACCGGCAGCAGGGAGGCACCCCACATGATGGCGCTCCGGGCAAGTTCTCGTACCGCGCCGCCGCCTCCGTACTCATTGTCCTGGCGGTGGATGACATCGGCCAGTGACTTCAGCTGCCCGATCTCGCGGGGGCGGATCAGAGTCGGGATCTCCCGGGGGGCCGTTGGGGTCACAAGGTGGACGAGGTCTATGGGGGCGATGGCGGCAAGGCCGCTCGTGGCGAGGAAGGCACGACGGTCCACAGAGGCAGGGCTCCCGCTTGGAGGTGTTGTACTACCTCTGCCCAGGATGCGGCCTGCATGGACCTGAACCGACGCCTCCGCCCTGCAGGGGGATGCACTTTCCGTTTCGGGGCGGGGTTTTTCCGTTTGGCCGAACACCATCCCCCACGCCCTGGTGAGGACTCCGCCGGTCTCCAAGACCTCGTCCAGGCGCTCGGCCAAGTCCTCCGAGCAGGTGGCGGTCCCCTTCTCGATCTTCTCAAGAAGAGAGCCGCTGACCTGCACTCTTCCGCCCAACTCGGAGTGAGTGAGGGGGCCGCGCTTCTTGCGCCAGGTCCGCAGTTCATAGCCGAACCAGTCGCGCGGAGACGCATCCGGAGTCAACTGCTTCTCGGGTCTTGGCATGGGCTGTTCCTCGCTCACGAAACGGAAGATCGAGGTTTCCGAATCAAGATCTGCACGCGGTCCTGTCGGCCTGGCTCAATGGTTGCTCACGGCCGCCACCCCAGTACACACCGCATCCGGCGCCGGTTGGAGAGATTTCGTCGAACGAGGGACTCCCCATGCAGGCAGACCTGTTGGTGGCTCAACAGCCCATCACGGAGGGCACAAGCTCAGCGATCCGGACGCGCGCCGGAGCATGCGAGATCGACATCGCTCTAACAGCCGCAGCCGTCTCGGGCGTGCGTGACCTCGTCAGGGCTTGCCTACGTCTGTGGGGCCTGACGGAACTCGACTGGCGGGCCACTCTCGCCGTGTCCGAACTGCTGACGAACGCCTTCGAGCACGCCCGCAAGGAACACGAGTCCTCTGTTCCAGTGAAGGTCGTTCTCACCCGAACCCCTGACGGTGTCTTCCTGTGCGTCAGTGACCCGGACCCCCGGCTCCCGGCTCCCGTCTCGGCTGGCGACAAGGACGAAGGCGGTCGCGGCCTGGTGCTGGTCAAGGAGCTCAGCAACAGCTACGGCTGCTCGTCCACTGCACACGGCAAGGACGTTTGGGCCACGATCCTGCACTCCGCGTAGCCAGACCTGCCCGTCTCACAAGAGCCGCGAAAGGACCACCACCATGTGCCGGCACTCGCTGCCGTTGCCCAGGGCCGACGAAACCGATCCGAAGGTCGACGGGATTTCATCTTCGGCGACGATGCGTTCGGAGAGCCCGGGTGAGGCTTCGGCCCCGGGCCCGGCCCCCGTGCGGAACCTCTCCGAAGAGGGAAACGGGAGCCAGGACGACCGTGCCTCCGGGGCTACCCTCCTCCGCATCTCCGGGGGCAGGCCGTGATGAATGCCCACGGCGACGCCACCGTCGAGGACTTACGGCAAGCCCGTCTACGAGCGCTCCGACGCGTCACGCCAGTAGGCCGCAAGCATCTCGCTCGGCCAGGCCGGCTGGCGGACGGTGCCTCGGGGCCCCATCTCGTGAAAGTAGGGAGCCAGGTCCAAAACCGGTGTCCCGTCGACCGCGTCGAGATCCGTCACCAGGAGGTCGCGGCCTTTCACACTCAGCAGCCGTGGGTAGCTGATGGCCAGTTGGTTGGGGCGCCGATGGTTCCGGTGGACGAAAGTGCCAGTCGCCGGCCACTGCGGGTTTCCCCGGGGGCTGCGGGCGTGGAGCTGAACATCCTCGGGCTGCGCCAAGTGAAAGCGCCACGTCACCGTCAGGTGGGAGAACTCTTCGATCCCCAGAAGGGTTTCGAGGGGGTACTCCTCGTTGAGTCGGATCACCGACTGGACCCCGCCTTGGAAGTCGTCCTGAACGCGGGTGTGGCCGCCGACGACCGTTGCGATCGATTCGACCTCGTACGTCGTCACCGGTACTGGTTCCTCTCCCTTGGAGATGCTGGTCCGCGAGCTGCCGCTGGACGCCACAAGCCCGTGTCGGGATCAGCCTATGGCCCGCAGCATGCTCCGTGCCCGGTGGTCCAGTTCGGCGACATGGCGGCCTCCACGTTGCCGGACGGGCGAGAGGTCGCTCTGGATGCGGACGATGACGTCGCGGGCACGACCGGACTGGACGCCCGTCATGGCGTCGAGTGCTTGATTCCAGGTGGCGCACGCCTCGTCGAGGCGGCCTTGCTGGACCTGGACGGCGCCGAGATAGCCGAGCGTGACGCTGTGGGTGCGGGCGTATTGCTGGCGCCGGCGGGTGGCCACGCTGCGCTTGAAGTGGATCTCCGCGTCGAGCTGCTGGCCCATGTCGCGCAAAGCGCAGGCGGTCTCGTGGGCGAGGGAGGCTTCCTGGAAGAAGCCGACGCGCGCCGGCGCCTCGTTGGTGTCGGCGCGGGCGAGGTCCCGCTCCGCACGGCTGATGGCCGCGAGAGAACCGGCCCGGTCGCCGTCGGCCGCGAGTGCGCGAGCGTGGACGATCGCCAGAAGTGCCTTTTCACGATGGCTGGCTTGGCCGTAGCGGTCGCGGGACATCGAGGCGTCGGCCAGGGCGAGCGCCCTGCGTGGATGCCCAAGGTCCACAGCCTGGTGGGCGAGGGCGCGCAGGACGTGGCCGCCGAGCGGTCCGTCTCCGGCTTCCGCCGCGATCCGGGCGGCGATGGTGAGGTAGCGCTGGGCGGTGCGGTGTTCACTGGCGTCGAACGCCATCCAGCCGGCGAGGTAGGTCATCTCTGCCACGGCCGAGTACGTGTCGCGGCGCAGCTGATCTGTGCGGAATCGACCGCCGAGCAGCGGTACTGCTTCGTCGAGCAGGTGGCTGGCAAGGGCTTTGCGGCCGGAGGCGCCGCCTCGCTGCTGGTCGCGCGCGGAGTAGTAGGCCGTGAGGTCGCGGACGTCGTCGATGTCTGTCTGGGTCACCGGGCGCGGGGATGCCGGTCGGCGCTTCGCCGCTGCGGCGGGGGCGGCTGCCCACCACGAGGCTGTGGGCAGGGCGAGGCCGGCCGCGGAGTAGGCGGCGGTGGACAGCAGCTTGCGTCGGTGCATGTCGAGATCGTCGCTTCCCAGCTCGGCCAGTGTGGTCAGAGGGTCGACGCTCCAGTCGGATCCGGTGTCGGTCGTGCCTGTTGGCTCTTCTTCCAGCCCGAGGTCGGCCAGGGTGAGGTGGCGGCCGAGTCTGCGGGACAGCGTCTCGCGCAGGATATGCGGCGCTCTGCCACTCGGCTTCGTGCCGAGCACCCACATGGAGATGTGCGAGCGGGAGATCGCCTCCAGCTCACGCACTCCGCTCTCCGCGGCCACTCGAGTAACGGCAGCGGCTGCTTGTGGCTGGGACCAGCCTGCTTCGCGCAGGAGTGCGGCGAGGGCGACGTTTCGTTCACGGGCCATGGACTGCCCCTCGGGTCCGAAATGATCTTTGGCGCCTTTGGCGGCCTTCCGGTCCGCACAGGCATACCCCTCAGACGGGATTCACGGTTCGCTCAACGTAGCTGCCAGATCACTCACTTCGCACGCCAGCCGTCGGTGCCAGCCGGCGACTTCGGCTCACTTTGGCTTGATCCGAACAGGAGTTGTGTCATGCGCCTTTCGCTGGTCCCTCGCGGAGGAGACATCCAGAGCGTGGGCGGGAGCGGAGAGCGAGGGTCCGTCACCGTGAAGCGGGCGCCGCAGCGTGATCACGTGGTGGCCGCGTCGGAGACGGTGACGCTCGTGCTGGGCGAAGACTCACCGCTACCCGAGAGCGCTGCTGATGTGGAGGACCTCGTTCGCCGTCTGCGCGGTCACATTGCCCAGTTGGGAGCACGAACCGCTTCGGGCACCCCCGTCCTGCTGCGCGCGCAGCGGCTCTGCTCGGACAGCGTCCCCGGGGGCTACATGCCCAGCCGGGTGTATCTGGTCGAGCTCGCCGAAGCGACGCAGGAACTCGTCACGCTTGTGGAGCGCGGTGATCCCGGGTCGCTGCGCCCGGAGCGCAGGCGGCGTTCGTGGAAGTCCCGGATCAACATGCTGCGCGGGGCGGTTTTCGCAGTCGCCCTCGCCTGTTTGGTCTGGGCCGCTTCGGTGCCAAGGACGTGACAGTAACCAGGGTCGTCGTCATCGGGCTGATTCTCGGTCCGACGGCCTGGCTGGTCCTCCGCGGCGAGCGCGCAGCCAGTCCTGTCGCGGCCGACGAGGACTCCCCGCCGACCCTGAACGACCCGACCTCACCCCGGTGACCACAGGTGCCCCTCCTTCTCAGTGTTCCCGGCCGCCGTAGCGGCCCCCGATATCCCCCGGCCTGCGGGGTCAATGGAGATTTCACAAACGATGGAACGTCTTCCGCGTATCGAGCAGTACGGCCTGATCGGCGACATGCAGACCAGTGCCCACGTCTGCGACGACGGTTCGATCGACTGGCTGTGCCTGCCCCGCTTCGACTCTCCGGCCGTTTTCGCCGGCCTGCTCGGGACGCAGAAACACGGCACCTGGCAGATCGCTCCGGCCTCGCCGCCTCCTGACCCGTCCGGCTCCGAAGCGGGAGCCAAACGCCGGTACTGCGGTGACTCACTCGTCCTCGAATCGGTGTGGCGCATCCCGACCGGTTCGGTCCGCGTCCTGGATTTCATGCCGCCACGCGACGGGGCACCTCAGGTGATCCGGATCGTAGAGGGTCTTACCGGCGAAGTGCCGATGATCTCGGCCATGCGTCCGCGGCCGGGATACGGCAGCGTCAGCCCGTGGATCCACGAGGTCGGAGGCCGCATGGTCGCGGAGGCCGGCGCGGACGCTCTGTGGCTCGACACCTGCGTCCAGCAGGTGGAGAAGGACGGTGCCATCGTCAGCGCCTTCGCCGTCGCCGCCGGGCAGAGCGTGACTTTCGCGCTCAGTTGGTGCCCATCCCATGCAGCCGCGCCTGACGTTCCCGACCCGGAGGTCGCGCTCACCGAGACGCTCACCTTCTGGCAGGAGTGGGCGCAGGAATGCACCTACGACGGCCCCTTTCGCGAGCCCGTGATTCGTTCCTTGATCGCGCTGAAGGCGATGACCTATGGGCCGAGCGGCGGGATCGTCGCGGCGCCGACCACATCACTGCCTGAGGAGATCGGCGGCGGACGGAACTGGGACTACCGCTACACCTGGCTGCGCGACGCCTCCACGACCCTGGCCGCGCTGCTGGGGACCGGGTACCGGCAGGAGGCGCAAGCATGGCGGCGGTGGCTGTTGCGTGCGGTGGCCGGCGATCCGGAGAACCTGCAGATCATGTACGGGATCACCGGGGAGCGCGATCTGCGGGAGCGGGAGCTGGCCTGGCTTCCCGGGTACGAAGGCTCAACCCCGGTACGGGTCGGAAACGGGGCGGCGGACCAGCTCCAGCTCGACGTGTACGGCGAGGTGATCGAAACCCTGTACCTCGCGCACCAGAGCGGTGTCGCCCACTGCGCCGACACTGCGGTCCTGCACCAGCGCCTCGTCGACCACCTGGCGCAGCGCTGGCAGGAGCCTGACGAGGGAATCTGGGAGATCCGCGGGGCACGCCGGCACTTCGTGCACTCCAAGGTGATGGCCTGGGTGGCGGTCGACCGCACGATCCGCCTGGCCGAAGTCGGTGCCCTCGACGTGGACCTGACCCCCTTGGTCGAGCTGCGGGCCACGATCCACCACGAGGTGTGCACCAAGGGCTTCGACCCGGCGCGCAACACCTTCACCCAGTCCTACGGCTCCCAGGAACTGGACGCCGCCACGCTGCTCATCCCCCGCGTCGGTTTCCTGCCGCCGAACGACCCGCGCGTCATCGGCACCGTGGACGCGGTACGTCGTGAACTCTCCACACCGGACGGGCTCGTGTACCGGTACCCGACCCGCGGCAAGCGCACCGGAGTGGACGGCTTGGCCTGCGATGAGGGCACCTTCCTCCTTTGCAACTTCTGGCTCGTCGATGCGCTCGCCCTGACCGGCCGCCTCGGCGAGGCCCACGCCCTGTTCGAACACCTTCTCGCACTGCGCAGCGACCTCGGGCTCCTGGCCGAGGAGTACGACCCCGTCCAGCAGCGCCAGGTCGGTAATTTCCCGCAGGCATTCAGCCACATGG
Source organism: Streptomyces sp. NPDC101110 (assembly GCF_044759525.1). Lineage (NCBI taxonomy): Bacteria > Bacillati > Actinomycetota > Actinomycetes > Kitasatosporales > Streptomycetaceae > Streptomyces > Streptomyces sp. NPDC101110. Next base: position 338,675 of record NZ_JBIVZM010000006.1, read on the forward strand.
GCCTGATCCAAAGTGCCCGGCTCCTTCATCAGCTGGCGACGCAGTCTTCCTGCCACCGAGGCACGGTCGAGGTTCCGGCGCCTCGCTCGACCTCACCGCTCGAGACCTGCACAAGCCTGACGCCGCAGCACGCCTAGCAACCTCACCCCCTGACGAGGATTCCCATGCCTGACAGCGCCTTCCCGGCACGGCCGGCCGCTCCCGGCCACCACAGACGTCGGCCTCCACGGATCGACACGATCACGCTGCACCGTGTCCGCCGCGCCGTGGCCTTGCCCGTGGTGCTTCTGGCCGCGCTGTTGGGTGCCGCCTTCGCCCTCTGGTCGATGTCTGCGGTAGGTCCCGGCTGGCTCCTGACTGGCCTTGTCTGTGGGCTGGTCTGGGTCGCGCTGGTGGCGGCTCGCGGAGTGCGCACGGCCGCAGGGGCCATGCAGGCAGCTGTGGAGGAGGCCCAGGCAGCGGCGCTGACAGCGGTCGCCGAGGCAGGGGCGGCCGTCGAGAAGTCGGTGCAGTGGTCGGCGGACGAGCTGTGCCGCGGGGGACGCCCGGCGCTGCCGGACATGCAGACGCCACCGTCGGCCAGTCCGACCGTCGAGATCAACAAGGCGTTGAGTTCCCTCCAGGCGCAGGCCATCGCGTCGCTGATACGCGTGCACGACGAGTCCCAGTCCGTCGTTCTCCTGGAAGTGCTGCGCCGTCTTGCGATGCGCGAGCACGCCCTGGTCGGCAAGGCGCTCCAGGCACTGAGCCAACTGGAGATGCTGACCGACGACCCGGAGCTGCTTTCGAAGATCTTCGAGATCGATCACCTCGTGACGCGGATGCGTCGCCAGGTGGAGAGCACGGCGGTGCTGGGCGGGCAGTCCCTGCGCAGCGTGCGTCGGCCCGTCCCCGTCGCGACGGCGCTGCGCGGCGCGGTCTCCGAAGTTGTGCAGTATCCGCGCGTGGCCGTCGCGGCTGGTTCCGTGGGCGCTGAGCTGGGCCTTCCGGGACATGTGGGTCCGGACCTGACCCACCTTCTGGCCGAGCTGATCGAGAACGCCTGCGAGTGCTCCGATCCGGCAACGAAGGTGACCGTGCGAGCGCAGCGGGTTTCTAACGGGCTGGCGATCGAGGTTGAGGACCGGGCCATCCCTATGCATCCGCAGACACGCGCGCAGATGAACCACCTGCTCAAGGCCCCTGACGAGGTGGACGTCAGCGGTCAGGTACGAGCGGGACAGCTCGGCTTGCTGGTCGCCGCGAAAATCGCCCAGTCGCATGGGCTGTCCGTTCTCCTCCAGGAGAACGTGACTGGAGGCACCACCGCCCTGGTCGTCATTCCGGCACGGCTCCTCGTCGCGCTTCCCTCGCTCGAGGATTCGGGCGTGCTCCCCAGGAGACCTCGCCCCTCCGCGCCGCCGCCCCGGCAGAGTGCCACGGCTCCAGCCATCCCGGCGGGCCAGGTACCGCGCCCGGGCACCGCAGGGGCGCCGAGATCCGGAGAGGCAGGTCACTCGGCTGATGCGCCCGCCCTTCCCACGCGTACGCGTCAGGTCGGCTCGTTCCGTCCACCACGCGAGTGGGAGCAAGCCCCCGTGACCGCGGCGACGCCAGGGCTCGCAGCTGCCTTCCGCAACGGCATCCAGGCCAGCGGGACCGCTGGTTCTCCGCCCGCTTCGGCAGAGCAACCCAGGCCCTGATTCTCGCCCTTCCTTTCACGTTCCCGGTGGCCTGTTACATCCGCTGGCCCTTCCCCCTTTTGGAGCGATCCCTATGAGCACCCACCCCGCGATGAACAACGTGACCAGCGACGCGCCCGCATCCGAGACGACGGCAAGCGGTCAACGGGACAACATGGCCTGGCTGCTGCGTCACTTCACATCCGAGACTCCGGGCGTCACGCACGCCGTCCTGCTGTCGCGCGACGGACTGCGGCTGCTGGACAGCGACGTCGACAAGGACTGGGCGGACGAACTGTCGGCCGCGCTCAGCGGAGTGGCCTCCCTCGCGACGAACATCACCGGCCCCAGCCACAAGAAGAGGCCGGCCAAGCAAGTCATCATCGAGCGAGACGACTGCCTGTTCTTTGTCCAGAGCGCCGGGTGCTGCGCAGCGTTCGAGGGCCATCCCGGCAACGAACGCGGTGAGGTGGACACGATCCTCGCCGTCATCGCCACCACGGACGCCGACGCGGGCACCGTCGGGTTCGAGATGGGGCGCCTCGTCCAGAAGTTCGCTCCTTACATGCAGATCCCCGTCCGCGTCGGCACGGGTGCTGAGGTCCGGTGAGCACACACGGCCGCTCGGCCGAGGAATCGACGTTCGTGCGGACCTACACGCTGACGCGCGGGCGCACCAAGCCGCGGCACCTGCTGGGCTTGGAGACCGTGCTGGACGCCGGTTCGGGGCGGCCGGGCCCGGGGCAGGCCGCGGAGTGCGAAGAGATCCTCGCCCTGTGCCGAGAGCACCGGCGTTCCGTGACCGAGCTGGCGGGCCGACTCCGCCGCCCCGTCACCGCCGTCAAGATCCTCGTCTCGGACCTCTTGGACGCCGACGCCCTGGTCGTCTCCGTCACCGATGCCTATGCCGCCTCCGACGCAGACGCGGATGAGCGTCCCACCACCCACCTATTGGCGGCCCTCTCTGTGGGCCTGAAGAGGAAGTGGCCCGATGCCGTCGCCTATCCCCAGGCCGGATGACTCGACCGTGGCGCTGCGGAGTCCGTCGCGCGCGCAGGCCGGTGCACCGACTGTGCTGAAGATCGTGATTGCCGGGGGCTTCGGCGCGGGCAAGACCACCGCCGTTGGTGCCGTCAGTGAGATCACGCCGCTGAGCACGGAGGAGTACCTGACCGAGGCAAGCGCGGACGTGGACAGCCTGGCAGGCGTCGAGGCGAAGCAGACCACCACGGTCGCCTTCGACTTCGGCCGCCTCAGCCTGCCGGACGCGCCCGTGCCCCTGGAACTGTTCCTGTTCGGCACGCCCGGCCAGGACCGGTTCGTCGACCTCTGGTACGACCTCTCCCGCGGAGCCGTCGGCGCAGTCGTCCTGGTCGACACCCGCCGCCTGGAAAGCAGCTTCACCCCCGTCAGCTTCTTCGAAGACATCGGCCTGCCCTTCGTCGTCGCCATCAACCAGTTCGACGGAGCACACCGCTACCACCCCGAACAGGTTCGCACCGCCCTCGAACTCCCCACCTCTGCGCCGGTGGTCACCTGCGATGCCCGCGACCCGAACCACGTCGCCGGCGTCCTGCTGACCCTCGTCGGCCACGCAGTGAAGAACGCATCGACAGACCCCGCTCGCCCAGCAGCCACTACCACCCTCCAGGACGCCTGATGTCATATCAGCCCAACGACCCCTACCTCGTACCGCAGACCGTCCGAGCAACCCGGACACTGCCGCGACGCAACATGCGAGACATCGCCCTTGGGCCGTCCGTCTCGGCCGACGTCGCCGTCACCGGCCCGCAGGACCAGCAGACGACCGAACTGGCCCGGCGGTATGAGCTGCTCAAGCGCCTGGGCGTGCCCACCGCTGCCAGCCAGGACTTCGACGAGCTGGCACGCGACATGGCCACGCAGGCCGGATTCCTGTACGGGTTCGTCAATCTCTTCCTGGAGGAGCAGACCTTCGTCGGGCTGCACCAGCCGCCCGCGGACAGCGGGTACGTCATCGTCGGCCGCACCATGAGCCGCGACCACGGCTGGTGCCCGGAGGTCATGGCCCGCAAGAAGGCCCTCCCGCTGCACGACGTGCACGCCAGCCCGCGCTTCAGCGGCAACGACGTGGTCGACGCGGTCGGGATCCGCTCCTACTTCGGCGCACCGCTCATCCACGACAGCGGCACCGTGCTGGGCACAGTGTGCGTCATCGACCCCGAGAAGCGGCCCCTGAGCGAGGCCCGACGGCTGAGAGACATCGTCATCAACGCCGGCGCCCAGGTGATGGACCACATCGCCCACGCGCCCGTCCGCTAGGCCGTTCCACCACCCCCACCCGGGAGCCGCAGGCGATCCCCGGCCGCTCCACTGTGCGACTTTCACCCAGGGAGAGGGAGACGACCATGCCCGCCACACCCACCGCTCCGCCACCGGCGCTGCGTCCCTACCTCACCGCCCGCCACGAACTGCTGTGGGACGAGGCGGACGCCTTCGCGGAAGAGCACATCGCGCCGCGTGCCGCACGTATGGAGGCCGCTCCGGGCAGGGTGGAGCGCAAGGTCGCCGATCTGATGGCCGCACGGGGCTGGTTCGCCGTCACCGTCCCGGCCGCCTTCGGCGGTCTTGGCGCCGGCCATGTGGCCAAGACGGTCCTGGTCCACCGCATCGCGCGGGTCTCGGCGGCTGCCGCGGCCGTCCTGCAGGCCACCCTGATCCCCGTCGGCGGCTTGTTGCACTTCGCCACTTATGAACAGAAGGGCCGCTGGCTGCCGCGGGTGGCGGACGGTTCACTTCTTTTGTCGATCGCCGTGACCGAACCGCGGGCCGGCGGACACATCGGTGGCATCGAAACCACCGCCGAACGCGCCGCCAATCAATGGGTGATCACCGGCAGCAAGGTCCACATCGGCAACAGCCATCTCGCGGGAGCCCACCTCGTCGTCGCCCGAACCGCCGAGGCCAGCGTAAGTACTTCCCAGGCGCTGACCGCGTTCATGGTCGAATCCGACCGACCCGGGGTCTCGGTTTCCGACCACCGTCCCGGCCTCGGCCTGCACGGCTTCTCCGCCGGCCGCCTCGACCTCGACCACGTCCGCGTCCCCGAGGACAACGTGGTCGGAGAGATCGGCCAGGGGCTGAGCGTGGCCCAGAGCAGCAGCATCCTGTACGGCCGTCCCAACCTGGCCGCGCTCAGCCTCGGGATCCACGAGGCGGTCGTGGCCACCACGACTGCCCGCCTCAAGGCGCGCGCCCGCTACCGGGGCGCCCTGTCCGATCTGCCGGTTCTGCGGGACCGCATCGGTGACATGGAGGCCCGCCTGCGCGCCGGACGAATCCTGGCCTACCAGTCCGTGCACCTCCTCGACCAGGGCCTGCCCTGCGACGCCGACCTGATCAACGCCAAGTATCTCGGCCACCAGTGGGCCATGAAGTCCACCCAGGACGCCATGGAACTGCACGGCGCCCACGCCCTCGACCGCGACTACGTCCTCCAGCGCCTGTGGCGCGACATCCAGCACACCTATCCACCGGCCGGAACCGGCGAAGTCCAGCGCATACGGCTCGCCGAGGCCGCCTTCGACGAGGACCACATCCAGTGGTCCGAACGCCTCGCCGCCGAAGCGTCCTGGGCACGCCCCGACCCCACCGCCGCATGAGCCCCCGTGCGCGGCACCCCGTAAATCCAAACCGCCGCGCACGGGCCCATGTCGTCGGCCCCCGTCCCCCGCGGGGGCCGGCGGCACCCCTTCCGGTGACCGTCCACCCAGCTGAGAAAGAGACACCCGTGACCCCGCCCGTGACGACCAGCGCACCGATCACACCCCTGACGCCGACCCTGCAGCGCGTCGCCCAGCACCTCGCAGACGACCTCACCCCCCGAGAAATCGCCACTAGGACAGGGCTGTCGGCCGTTACCGTCCGCCAGTACGTCCGCGACATCCGGGAGAGCCTCCACTGCCCGCCCCGCTGCAAGCCCCCGGTGATCGTGCACCGCCTGTTCGCCGCCCAGCAGGTCGCCCCACCCACAACGGACAGGCCAACGCCCAAGCTCAGCCCGGATGAGCAACTGCTGCTGCAGGCCGTCGCTGAGCACAGCAACCCCCACGACATCGCCGTCGCCGCCAAGATCGCCCCCGCCGACGTCCGAGCGGCACACGACGAACTGCTCGACAAGACCGGGGCGGCCAACACCACCCAGCTCGTCGTCCTTGCCCACGCGTGGGGCCTGCTGGGCACCAAGCCAGCCACCACGACGGGGAGCGGAGCGAACCAGTGAACGCGTCACCCGTTTCTGTGGTCACCGAGCCCTCCCACGCCTCCCTGCACCGGCGCTCGACAGCGTTACCGGCCGTGTACGAGATGCGGACACTGTGCACCGACGCCGAACGAGACGAGGCAGCCGCACTCGTCCAGGACCGTCAACGCTGGCTCACCACGCGCAGTCTCCCGGTGCCCGCCCAGGCCGACATCCCGGCCATCTTCCGCAACCCGCAGACGAGGCCGGCTGGCCTGTTCGAGGACGGGAAGCTGCTGGCCTGCATGATCCCCGAGCGCGACCCCGGCCTTCGATGGGGCCAAGGCCCGTGCCTCTACCTGGGCTGCATCCACACCCTGCCCGACCAGCCCGACGACATCACCCGGCTGATCACCCTCTGGGCATCCGACTTCGCCGCTCGTCTCGACCTCCGGCTCGTACGGACCGAGACCCTGGCCCGCCACGCCCTCGACGCCGAGCCCGTCGCGGCCCTTCTGCATCGGCTCACCGGCATGGGCTGGGATGTACAGGGTTCCGGCCGAGGACGAGAAGGCGACCGAGTCGCCCGTCTCGAACTCGCCGCAGAATCCCGGCCCGGGCTGAGCGCGCTGATCGGCTGCCGCGTCCACGAGCCGCAGGCCGCCCCGAGTGATCGGGGCAGCGCATGACGACCGCCGGACCCCAACGGCCCGACCTCGCCCGCGAGCTGATCGCCCGCGCGCAGGCGTCCGCCGCGTGCCGGGCCCAACGAGTGCGCAACCAGCTCGATGCCGTCCAACTCGGCCAGGGCCGTCACGCTGATCACGCCAACACCAACGTGCTGCGCCGCATCCTGAGCGAACACGACTGGCCCGGCCACCTCCTCGTGGGCCCCACTGCCGCCCGCGCCGCTTGGAGTATCGCCCTGCACAGCGACTACGAGCCCGACTTCCAGCGCGCCGCCACGACTTTGCTGCAGCGTGCGGTTCAGGCCGGCGACGCGCTCATCCAGCACTGGGCACACCTGCACGACCGCGCCCTCGTGAACACCGGGCACGCCCAGGAGTACGGAACCCAACTCCTCCTCCGAGCCGACGGCATCGAACTATGCCCGCTGCGCGCCCCGGAATCGCTGGACGAGCGGCGGGCCAGCGTAGGGCTGCCACCCGTCGCCGTCGCCCTGAAAACGGTGCAGCGCCGATACACCCCGGATCACCGTGCCGAGAACGCACTGACCGTCGCGTTTCCGGAGGCCGCGTGAGCGGAGCCGCTACATCTCCACCAGCCAGACACCTGTCCACAACCTCGCCCTACGAAAGGACCATTCACGCTATGAAGCTCACCACCGCCGTCCTAGCCGCCGGTGCTGCCCTCTCCCTCACCACCGCCGTGTTCGGAATGGCCCGGCTCAGGCAGAACGCACGACACCAGGTTGAGCACAACGAGGCGGTCCTCGCCCGGAACCAGCTCGACTGGCTGGCGCAGATGTCCACCAACGCCGACCTCGCCAAACTCTGGGCACCTGAGGACATGGATGTCGAGGAGTACATGCAGCTGCTGCATGCCAACCAGCAGATCTGCACCCTCAGCCTGCGTGACCGCCTCGGCTTCGTCCGTAACGGTCAACTGCCGTTCTATGCCTCCACGCTGATGGAAAGCGACGTCTGCCGACGGTACTGGAACCGTTTCGGCGATCTCCGCGCTCAGGAGGCCGAGGGCGACGAGCGGGCCGAGCACTTCACCCGCGTGCTGGACCAGGCCGCGAAGAACCACCCGCAGGCGCAGTCCGCAGGAGCCTGACGACACCACACACCGACCCCCAGATGCGCGACCGCTGAGGCTACTTCGGCTGCGACCGCCGTCTGGTAGCAGACCCCGGGGCCCGACCGGACCTCGGCATCCCGCACCATCCACCACTCCTAGGAGGCACGCATGACCGCCATCCAGGCCGAGAGGCCGACCGCTCCCGCACAGGCCGACCTCGCGAAGACCGACGACGACCCGTTCGGGCTCGACATCTCCTTCATCGAGGGCACGCCGGCGACCGAGACGGTCCTGATGTGCAGCACGGGCGACACCTGCGGCAGCTCCTGCCCCAGCGCCTGCACCACCTCGTAAGCCGGACCATCCCGGCAGCGCGGGCTGGACGGGGCTCTCCCCGTCCGGCCCGCCCCGCCCGCCACGCAGAAGATAAGGAGAGCCCAGATGACACGGCAACGGCCCAGCCTGTACGAGGGCGCGGGACAGGCCATGCTGCGCGCCGCGGTACACACGACCGAGCCCGCCATGCCGCCCTGGCCGGCGACCACGGCGCCCGTGGAAGAGTGGCGCGCGTGGCTGAACACGGTGTGGTCCGACAGCGACTTGCGCCGGACCGTGTCGCAGGCGAGCCCTCACCTGGCGAACCAAGTGCACGCCATCGTCAACGGCCGCACGCCGAAGGTGCGCCGGATGCGCCGGGCGGCGCTGGCCACCGCCCGCTACGCGATCCGCTACGCCCGCCGCTCCACCCCCTTCGGCCTGTTCGCCGGCGTCGCCCCGCTCGGCTTCGACCAGACCACGTTTGTCCGCATCGGCGACGAGCACCAGGCTGTGACGCGCCCTGAGCCGGTCGGGCTCGAGGAGATGCTCAGCGCCTGGGAGAGCGACACCGCCCGCATGGCCGACGCCGAGGTTTGCGTCAACACCCTGATCCGACAGCGTGACAAGCACATCGACGTGCCCTCCGAGGGCGACTCCCAGTTCCGCCTCGCCCTCAGCCCCGCACTGCGTCTCGTCCTCGACCTGGCCCGATCGCCGATCGGGTACCGCCAGTTGTCCGACAAGCTGGCTGCGGAGTTCCCCGACGTGAGCTGCACGGCGCGCGACCGGCTTCTCGGTGAACTGCTGCGGGTGCGGCTGCTGCGCTCCTCGCTGCGCGCACCCGCCACCGTTGCCGACCCCACCGACGTCTTACCGCCCGCGGCGCGCACTCAGGCAGCCGGCCTGCGGAATGCTTGCGACCTGCGGCTGGACGCCGACGTGCGGCTGCCCGAGCAGGTGCTGACCGAAGTGGAGACCGCGGCGACCATCCTGGCCCGCCTGGTCACCCATCCGACCGGAACACCGACCTGGCGGCGGTGGATCGAGCAGTTCTCCGAGCGCTACGGCGAGAACACCACGGTGCCGGTCGACGTGGCCACGGATCACGACCGGGGCCTGGGCTTCCCTGCAGGGTTCGTCACGGCGAGCGAACCGCCCCGGCCGATGTCCCGGCGTGACCGCCTGCTGCTGGAGCTGGCCGGCACCGCCGCCGCCGAAGGCAACCGCACCGTCGCGGTGACCGGAGCGATGATCGAGGAACTGGAAGCAGCGGCCGGCGACAAACCTCACGACCTGGCGCCCCACCTCGAACTGGCCGCACAGGTCCACGCCACCTCTGCTCCGGCCCTGGACCGAGGCGACTTCCGGCTGCGCGTGCTGACCGTCTCCCGCTCGGCCGGATCGATGACCGGCCGGTTCTGGCACCTGTTCCCCGGCACCGAGGCGGCGTACACGAACCTGCCCACCGTCGATCCGAAGGCGGAACTCGCGCAGCTCTCCTTCCACGCCGGGCGGGTGCCGGCCGACCTGCTCACCCGCGCGCCACGGGCGCTGCCCCGGATCGTCAGTGTCGGCGAATTCCGCCGCCCCGCCCCGCACGTCCTCTTCCCCCGCGACCTCGCGGTCACCGTCGTCGACGGCCGCCCCAAGCTGGTGGAGTCCGCGACAGGCAAGCCGCTGGAGCTGCTGGCCCCCACCGCCATCAACTTCCTGTGGAACAACTACACCCCGCCGATGGCCCGCTTCCTCGGCGAGATCAGCCGGGCCGCGTCCCCGCAGGTGACCTGGTTCGACTGGGGCGCCGCCTGGACCCTGCCCTTCACACCGGCCCTCACCTACCGGCGCACCATCCTCACCGCCGCACGTTGGAAGATCCGCAGCCGCACGCTGCCCGCCCGCACCGCCACGCTCCAGCAGTGGGCAGACCAACTCCACGCCTGGCGTGCCCGGTTCGGCGTGCCGGAGCGGGTCCTGCTCGCCGAGGACGACCAGCAGCTGCCCCTCGACCTCACCCGCGACGTCGACCTGGACCTTCTGCGCGCGCACTTGGACGCCAGCCCCTTCGGCATCGCCACCCTGCACGACGCGCCCCCGCTGGACGCCGACGGGTGGATCGGCGGCCGGGCCCACAGCATCGTCGTCCCCCTGGCCAGGCGCTCATGACCACGACGACCGTGCCCCGCGTGCAGGACCTGTCCGAGGGCACCCTGGGGATGGCCCTGCTCGACATCGAGCGCCGTGACCTGTCCACCGCCCGCCGCCACCTCGCCCAGGCCACCGTCCGAGGGGTGAGCACCGGCAGCAACGCCAGCCTCTTCCACGGCGCACCCGCCCTGGAGTTCGTCCTGGCCCGCGCCCACGGGGCCAGCGACGACGTCCGTGCGGCCGTCGACCGCGTCGTGGACGCCCGGCTCGCCGCCGCCCACCGCCGTCAGGCGGCCGGCACGCTGCCCCACCTCGCCGAATGGGACCTCATCCGCGGCCTGACCGGACTCGCCGCACTGCTGCTGTCCCGCCGCCCCATCGCGCCCCGGCTGCCCGACGTGCTCGCCTGCCTCGTCGCGCTCGCCCACCCCGCCCGTGGTGAAGGCCGAACCCTGCCTGGGTGGTGGTCGCCGGTCGGCCCCGACGGGAAGACGATGGCCGGCGGCCACGGCAACAACGGCATGGCCCACGGCATCGCCGGGCCTCTGGCTGTGCTCTCCCTCGCCCTCCGCGCCGGAGTCAGCGTCCCCGGGCAAGAGGAGGCCGTCAGCACATTCGCCACCTGGCTCGACCGGCACGGCGCCCACTACTGGGCCACCGCAGCACACCTGGAGGCCGACCAGCCGCCCGCAGCGGAACCGGTCCGCCAGTCCTGGTGCTACGGCCAGCCCGGCATCGCCCGCGCCCAGCAGCTCGCCGCGCTCGCCATCGGCGACCCAGCCCGGCGCCAAACGGCCGAGGACACCGTCGAGACCATCCTGACCGACCCGCTGCGGCTCGCCCGCATCACCGACTCGACTCTCTGTCACGGCTGGGCCGGCCTGCTGACCCTCACCCGCGCGGTCGCCGCCGACAGCCCCGCACCCGCACGCTTCACCCCGATCATCCAGGACCTGCACCGACGGCTGACCGCCGACTGGGAGCGCCTGCCCAAACCCGGATTCATGGAAGGCCGCGCCGGAGCCCAACTCGCCCTGTACACCACCGACACCACCGGCTGGACCCGCGTCCTCCTGCTCACCTGACCCCACCCCGCCGCCTCGCAAGGAGTTCCCTCCCATGACCTTCGACGACGAGAAGCTACTGATCCCCCCGGACATGCCCTGGTGGCACGCCTCCGTGGCCTTCCCCGACCCGCACACGGACGCCGCCCGGGCCCTGGCGACCGCGCTGTCCGGGCGCCGCTTCCACTTCCTGCGCAAGGACGCCGGCGTGCGTCTGCGCACCGAACAGCCCGCCAGCGACTTGCTGGACCAGCTCGTCGCCGACCGCGTGATCACCGGCTGGACGGGCGGGATCTACGAGCCGGAGACCCATGCCTTCGGCGGCCCCGAGGGCATGGAGGTCGCGCACGACGTGTTCTGCGCCGACAGCCCGGCCGCGCTCGCCGAGACTGGCACCCCCGGCGCCCGCGAGCGCAGCGTGATGCTGCTGTCCGCCATGATCCTTGAGGCCGGGCTGGACCCCTTCGAAGCCGGAGACGTGTACGCCCGGTGGGCCGCCCTGCGGCCCACCGTTACCCCGCCCCAGGGGCACGCGCTGGAGAAAGCCGTCTCCGCGATGCGGCGGCTGATGAACGCGGACGCCGCCCTGCGCCCCGACGCGGAAGCGGGGTGGGGCGAGCGCGTCGCCGCGTTCGAGGACGCCGGCCGACGCCTGCGCCGACTCGCCGCCGACGGTCGACTGATACGCGGAATCCGGGGCGTCATCGCCCATCACGCGATCTTCGCGTTCAATCGCGCAGGCGTACCTGCCGACGCGCAGGCCGCCACCGCGTGGCTCGGCCGTCACGTCGCCTTCTCCACCGGAGAAGGAGCTGACGTGTCTACCCGCAAGTCCGCCTCCGCGGACCCTAGCCTCCCTCGGATGGAGACCACCGTGACACCCGTAACCAACCCCAACCAGCTGCGCGAAGCCCTCGCCCAGCGGCTCGTCGGCAGCGGCCACCTGAGCAGCCAGGCGGCCATCGACGCCTTCCGCAGCACCGACCGGCACGCCTTCCTGCCCGGCGTCGACCTGGAGAGCGCGTACAAGGAGGACGCGGTCCCGATCAAGCACGACGAGCACGGGGAGATGATCTCCTGCATCTCCGCGCCGTCCATCGTCGCCACCCAGCTCGAACAGCTCGGCGCCCAGCCCGGTCACAAGGTCCTGGAAGCCGGAGCCGCCACCGGCTACAACGCCGCCCTCCTCGGCAAGATCGTCTCCCCCGGCGGGCAGGTGTGGACCCTCGACGTCGACCAGGACCTCGTCGCCGGCGCGAGCAAGCACCTCGCCGAGGCTGGCGTCGACAACGCCACCGCGGTGATGGCTGACGGCGCGGCCGGGCTGCCCGAGCACGCCCCCTACGACCGGATCATCTTCACCGTCGGTGCCGGCGACGTCCCCATGAAGATCCTTGACCAGCTCGCCCCCGGCGGGCGCCTGGTCCTGCCGATGCGCATCCGCGGCAGCATCTCCCGCTCCTTCGCCTTCGAACGCGACGGCGACACGTGGAAGACCGTCTCCTGTGAGATGGTCACCTTCATCCCGCTGCGCAAGGGCGTGTGCGACGACGTGTACGCCCTCGTTCCGATGGCTGGCGAGGGCAACGTGCGCCTGGAGACGTTCAGCGAGCAGGACGTCGACCGCGAGGCCCTGCGCTCCGTCCTCGACGAGCAGCAGACCAAGATCTACACCGGGGTGAAGTTCCGGCAGGGATCGGCGTGGGAGTGGCTGTACCTGTATCTGGCCTGCGTGCTGCCCAACGGCCTGTCCCGGCTGCCGGGGCAGCGCCCCGGGTTCACCCCGCACTTCGGGTGGGGCTCCATGGCAGCCCTCGACGGCGGATCGCTGGCGTACCTGACCATTCGCGAGGGCGAGGACGAGCAGGGCCGGTACTGGGAGGTCGGCGTGATCGGCCACGGCGGGGGTGGCGCCGGCCTCGCCGAGCGCGTCGTGAGCGAGATCCGTGCCTGGGACGCGACCGGCGGCAACGACGCCCCCGAGCCGGGCTTCCGGATGGCCGTCGCGGACTCGCGTGACCGGCTGACGGCAGACGACGACCGCTTCGTCGTCGACAAGCCCTACAGCCGACTGGTCGTCGACTGGGCGCGCAAGGGCTGAGCCGGTGATCCCCGCGATAGCCAGCCACATCCCCCTGGTCCGCCGCACCAAGGCGCCCGCGCTCCCCTTGGAAGAGCGCATCAACCACCTCACCGGGCTGACCGTCGCGCCCGCAGGTGCGGGCCACCACGACCTGGTGGCCCGCGCCTGCGGGGTCCTCAACTACGCCGCGCTGATCGCCTCCGACGTCGGCCTGCCCGACCTGGCCGAGGATCTGTGCTGGCGCCAGCACCAGGTCTTCGCCAACGCCGGACGCCTCAGCGGACGGGTCGCGGTCATGTCGCTGATGCCGCTCGTCAACCTCGCCCGGCTCCTGACCCGAGCCGGCCAAGGCGTAACTGCCTACAGCTTGTTGTTCTGCCTCAACGACGCTGCCCGACATCGGAACAAGACCGACATCGACGGCCGCACCGTCGACCTGTCTGCTCTGACCGGCACGGACGAGGACCACCGCACGGTGTGCCAGGAGCTGTACGTCACCCTGCTCGTGGACGGCGCCCGCGCCCTCGCCCAGATCGGGCGGTGGACCGACGCGGCCGACGCCATGGCCCAGCATCGCGGCATTGGCAACCGGCTCCTCGACGGCCGTCAGATCAAGATCATGGCCCTGATGGAGCAGGGCCTGGACCAGCAGGCCCGCGACCTGATCGACACCACCCAGCCCACGGAGCCTTGGGAGAGAGCCATCGCCCTCCTCCTGCACGCCCACTGCCGGCCCGCAGACGCCCCCGTCCCTGAACCCGACCTCGACCGCACCCTCGACGCAGCAGTCCAGCTTCTTGCCCACCCCGATCCGCCGACCGCCACATTCCAAACCAGGACGGCCCTGTCAGCCCTGGAACTGGACCGCACCGGACGACATTCCGCCGGCGTACTCGACTCCCTCGTCAGCGTCGCCCGACTCGACGCCTACGCCGCACGAGACGCACTGCACCACCCCGTCGCCGCGTCCGCCCTGGACGACGGGGCGGCAGACGCGCTCAACGCGGTGATCGCCGCGGCCGGACTGGGATCCGGCGTCCTGTCCGCCCCCCACCATGAGGCTCTGACGGGCGCGGTCGGCCACGCCGAGACAGAGCTGGAAAGGCTGCTGCAGGCCGAACCAGATCCCGGCTAGGAGGGGACGACCGGGATGGCCCGCCGTGCTGCCCACGCTGTTTGGCGCTGTCGGCGTTTCGGCCATTTCCTGCCCGCAGCCGCTCCAAGCAAGACCAGGGATCCCGCGCCCGCGGGGTTCCCTGACGCAGGAAATAGCGGGCTCCCCAGCACGACCGAATGACGTGTGTTCGATATCGCAGCCGTGTCGTTAGACCTCACGACTCTGCCGTAGCGACCGTCCTAGGGGGAACGATGACCTCGGCCATTACGCAGGACCAGCCGCCGCAACCGCCGAAAGGGACCACGCCGGACGACGAACCACAGGAGGCCCGTGTTCGAGAGGAGGAATACCTCTACCGCGACGAGTCGAGGCTCCAGGCCGGCTCCCTGCTGACCTCCCGCTCCATGGCGCGGCGCCTGCCCTCGCTCGTGCGGCGCTCGGTGCAGATGGCCTGGCGCGTGGACCGTGGCGCGACCATCGGCCTGCTGGTGTGCCAGATCGGGACCGGCGTCCTCGCGGCCCTCGGCCTCCTGGCCGTCACGGGCACGATCACCGCGCTGATTTCCTCGGGCGACATGACCGAGCGGTTGTGGGACGCCGCCCCGCAGCTGGCCGTGATCACCGCCGCCACCGGCCTGCGGGCGCTGCTGGGCATCACCGTCGTCTGGCTGACCGGCCGTCTGCGCCCGGTGCTCGGCCGGGCAGCGGAGCTGACGATGATCGAGGCCGCGCTCGGCGCGGAACTGGCCGCCAACAACAAGCCCGGCTACAACGACGCCTACGACATCGCCGACCGCGGCGCCCAGGTCACCCCCGACCTCGTCGAAGAAGCGCAGGACGTCCTCGCGGCGACCGCCACGCTCGCGGCCGGCGCCACCGTCCTGACCGTCCTGCACCCGCTGCTCCTTCCTCTCCTCTTCCTTGCGTGCCTACCGCAGGCCGCCGCCTACGTCCGTTCCGCGCGCGTGATCTACCTCGCCGCGCTGGAGACCTCCGGGCGGCGCCGGATGCTGGGCAAACTGCGCTGGCACATGGCCTACCAGGAGTCCAGTGAGGAGATGCGCGCCTGCCTGGCAGGCCCCTTCCTGATCGGCCGGTACCGGAAGCTGGCCGCCTCGGTCAACGCGGCCGAACGCAAGGCCGCCAACACCGGTGCCTGGATGGGGCTGGCCGGAGCAGTGGCCGGCGGGATCGCCTCGACCGCGGTGTGGGCGGCACTGCTGTGGCTCCTGGCCTCCGGGCGGATCAGCCTGGCGGCCGGCGGCGGCGCCGTCTTCGCCCTCCAGACCGCCACCGGCTCGGTGCGCGGCATCATCAACGGCGGGGCCCGCCTGGTGCGCACCGGCTGGTACGTGCAGGACTGGCAGAACTTCCTCGACAACGCCCACGGCCAGGCCATGACCGACTCCCGCGGCACCGCGCCCGTGACCGCGGCCCCGGAGCGTTTCGAGGTCCGCAACGTCACCTACCGCTACGACGGCGCCCCGAAGGACAGCCTGAGCAACGTCTCCCTGCACGTGCGGCGCGGGGAGATCGTGGCGCTGGTCGGGGAGAACGGCTCCGGCAAGACGACCCTCTCCCGCCTGCTGTGCGGGCTGCTGCTGCCCACCGAGGGCGACGTGGCCTGGGACCACGCCTCCACCGCGAACCTGGACCCGTGGGGGTCGTGGGAGCACGTCGCCCTGGTGCCGCAGAAGTTCACCTACCTACCGCTCACGATGCGCGACAACATCACGTTCGGGCAGGGCGACACCAGCGACGCGGCCCTGCTCGCCGCATGCGAGGCGTCCGGCGCAGCAGAGATGCTGCCGGGCCTGCGCTCCGGCCTGAACACCCTGTTGACCAGCGAGTGGTTCGGCGGACAGCAGCTCTCCGGCGGGCAGTGGCAGCGTCTCGTCCTCACTCGCGCGTTCCACCGGCAGGCGGCGCTGCTGGTGATGGATGAACCCACGGCCGCCCTCGATGCCCGCGCCGAGCACCGGATCTTCGCCGGCCTGCGCGAACTGGCCAAGGACCGCGCCATCCTGCTGATCACGCACCGGCTCACCAACGTGGCCGTCGCCGACCGGATCGTGGTCCTGGACGAAGGACGGATCGTCCAGGAGGGCACCTACGCCCAACTCACCCAGGAAGCAGGTCTCTTCCGGACCCTGTGGGAGCTGCAGCGCCGGATGAGCGGCGACACCCCCTGATCACCCCGCCCGCCCGAGGCCACCGTTCTGCCAGGCAGAGACACCGGGCCGCACCCGATGCCTCCTGTGCTCCACGTCCGAAGCCGCCCAACTAGCCCGGGAAGGAAAGCCGTGACCACTTCACCGGCTACCGAAGTCAGCGACGTGACTGAGCGTCGCCACCAGCTCGTCGAGCAACTCCGCGCCGACAACCACATCCGCACCACCGCTGTCGAGCGCGCCTTCCGCACCGTGCCCCGCCACGTCTTCGCTCCCAACTCCGCGTTGGAAGCGGCGTACGCCAACGACATCATCCCCACCCGCCACGCGTCCGACGGCCGGGTGATCAGCTCCATCTCCGCGCCGTGGCTGCAAGCCGACATGCTCGAAGCGGCCCGCATCCAGCGCGGCCACCGCGTTCTGGAGATCGGCTCCGGCGGCTACAACGCCGCCCTCATGGCCGAACTCGTCGGCCCGGTCGGCCACGTCACCACCGTCGACATCGACCCCGGCGTCACCGAAAGAGCCACCCGCTTCCTCAGCGAGAACGGATACGACCACGTCCACGTCGTCACCGCCGACGCCGAGCACCTGACCACCGGTGTGGTGCCGGACGGCGGCTTCGACGCCATCGTGGTCACCGTCGACACCTGGGACCTGCCCTGGATCGACGCCCTGGCCGAAGGCGGCCGTCTCATCGCACCGCTGCGTTTGCACGGCTACCACTGGGCCATCGCCTTCACCAGGGACAAGGGGGCACTGCGCAGCGACGAGCCCCTCATCGTCTGCGGCTTCGTCGCCATGCAGGGTGACGGCGCCTGGCAGACAAACCGCCGCACCGTCCCCGGCACCGGAGTCCACCTGTTGTGGGAAGACGGCACCCCGCTGCCCGTCGACCAACTCGCCCCAGCCCTCGCCTACGAGCCGACCGTCACCCGCACCAATATCACCGTCCGCGGCCAGGAACCCTTCGATGCCCTCACCCTCTACCTCGCTGGCGCCCTGCCCGGCTTCTGCCGCCTGGAGGTCGACCCCGACGGCGACAACCAGGTTCTGCACCCGCCGCCCCAGCACTGGCCCGGCGCCGCCATCGTTCGCGGAGCTTCCCTCGCCCGACTGGTCACCGAACGCATCGGCGACGGAGACGACGGCAAGGGCATGTACGAGTTCGTCGTCCACGGTTATGGCGACCAAGGACACGTCGCCGCCCAGGAGATGGCCGAGCAGGTCGAGCACTGGCAGCGCAACCACCGCGGTGCCCGCTGCCCCCTCATCACCGCCCGCCCGGCAGCCGACTGTGTCCCGGCGAGCAGGGACCACGAACCGCACGTCTTCGCCAAGAAGCACACCCGCATCACCGTGGACTGGCCGATCGTCCCCAGCAGCGCTGGGAGCCGCAGCGCCGGATGAACGGCGGTGCCTCCTGGTCACCCCTGTCCGGTCCGCGCTGCACCCGCCCGTCCGCCGTCGCGAAAGGCAGAGCTACGTGCCCTCTCCCGTCTCCCCTTCGGATCACGTCTCACCGCGCGCCGCCCTGCCCGCAGCGCAGTACGCCGCATCCCGGCATGCGGCGTGGCTCGGCGCCGCCGCGATCATCACCGACGAGGTCGGCCGTGTCCTGCTGGTGCACCCCACCTACCGCGAGGACGACTCGTGGCTGCTGCCCGGAGGCGTCGTGGAACCCGGCGAACACCCGCACGTCACCTGCAGGCGCGAGATCACCGAGGAACTGGGCCTGGATCTACCCCTGTCGGCTGTGCTCGCCGTCCACTCCTTCTCCGCGCACCACCCCGACCTGCAACCCGGCACGCACTGCCCCGGAGAGGTCCGGTTCGTCTTCGACGGGGGAACGCTCACTCCCGCCCAGGTGGCGGCGCTCCGCCTGCCGCGCGAGGAGCTGTCCGAGTACGCCTTCCTGGAGACCCGGGACGCGGTGCAGCGGCTGCGACCCGTGGACGGGCAGATCATGCTCGCCGCCTACCGTGCCCGGCTCGGGAACACCGCCACCGCGCACCTCGCCGACGGCCGTCACATCCTCGATGTCCCGGCGCTGGACCGCCATGACGTCCACGTCCGCTACCGGCCCTTGTGGGACAGCCCTCTCCACCGCGGCCCCGTCCCCGAGCGGCTGCCTGTGCAGCAAGCCTGGGCGTGGTGCTTCGTCCCCGACGGCCGGGTCGTCCTGGTGGCCGATCCCGGCCCGCGGGGCGCGCTGCCGATGCTGCCCGGCGGCACCGTGGAGAAGACCGACGCGACGCCTGAGGACACCTTGCACCGCGAAGCCGCCGAGGAAGCCCAGCTCAGCCTGGCCGATCCGGTGCGACTGGGCTGGGTGCTGGACGAGACCGGCGAGGTCTACGGCGGGGTGGGGGCCAACGCCCGGCTCCGCCTGGCCGCGCGGGTCACCGGCATCGGGCCGGCGGCCGTCGACCCCGCCTCCGGCCACCCGTTCGCCCGCCTTCTCGCCACCCCCGCCCAGGCAGTCGCCCTGCTGGGATGGGGTCCGCCCGGCGCGCGGCAAGCCCAGCTCGCGGCGGGGACGGCAGGCGAGCGGTGGGGCCACCCCACCGCTCGCCCTGCCGCCATCGAGGAGATCCCGGCGGAGGGGATGCGGCTGACCTGACCCGAACGACCACCCCGCCTCAACACGTCCCGCTCCACGCCTTCTGAGGTAGCCCTATGCCGTTGTCGCACGACCACATCCGCACCACCGTCGCCACCTACCTCGCTCGCCACCCTCACGAGCGCACCCAGCTCGGCGGACTCCTGGCCGCCCTCGACCGTCCCACTGACATCGCCAGCCGCTCCACCTTCACCGGCCACGTCACCTGCGGCGCGATCGTCGTCGACGCGCTTGGCCGTGTCCTGCACGTGCTGCACCTGGCGAGCGGGAAGGTTCTCGCCCCCGGCGGGCACGCCGAGCCCGCCGACGAGTCCCTGGCAGGGGTGGCGCTGCGGGAGTTGCACGAGGAGACCGGGATCCCGCCGCAGGCCGTGGCACCGTGGCCCGGATACGAGGCCGTGCCGTTCGACATCGACATCCACGACATCGACGCCCGCCCGGGCAAAGGCGAACCCGGCCACCAGCACTTCGACCTCCGGTTCCTCTTCCGCCTGTGCACCGCGGCCGAGGTGCCGGTGGTGCTGCAGGAAGAAGAGGTCGGCGGCACCGAGTGGCGGCCCGTGGATCGGGTGAGCTCCCCCTCCCTGCGCGACAAGCTGCTCAAGCTCACGCCCAAGACCGAACCGGAGGCGGCCAATGCCTCCGCCCTGATCTACAACGACCATGGCGAGTACCTGCTTCACCTGCGCGACTACTTCCCCGGCGAGATCTGGGAGCCGGGCATGTGGTCACTGCTGGGCGGTGGCCGAGAGCCCCAGGACGCCACCCTGGAACACACCGTGCGGCGCGAACTGGCCGAGGAAACGGGTCTCCACATCACCGACCTGACCCCGTTCGGCACCGAGTACGCCTCCGACGACGCCGGTGCGAGCGTGCCCATCGCCATCTACGCCGGCCGCTGGAACGGTGATCCCCGCGAACTCAGCCTGACGGAAGGGGTGATGCTGGCCTGGTTCGCCCCCGACGATCTCCACCGCCTGCGCATCGCAGACACCACCAGCGACCTCGTACGGCGCCACGCCGCCAGCCACCCGGCCGGCCCCGAGCCGCAGAGCGGGCTTTCGTCGCATGAGGAGCGCCGCCCAGCTTCGCCGCACGGCACGGTCCTCAACGTCATCGGCGTCCACCTCTACCTGGAGCGCCCTGACGGAACGGTGCTGCTCGGGCTGCGCCACCCCGACTCCGCGTTCGCGCCGTCCACCTGGCACGTCCTGGCCGGCCACTGCGAGCAGGAGAGCGCCATCACCTGCCTGATCAGGGAGGCACGGGAGGAAGCCGGTCTGCACATCGAGCGACGGGACGTCGAACTCGTCCACGTCGTCCACCACATCGACCGGGCCGGGGACCGGCCCCGCATGGGCCTGTTCTTCCGTGCCCGCGCCTGGAGCGGCGAGCCGGAACTGCGTGAGCCGGACAAGTGCACCCAGTGGAAGTTCTGGGACCCCGCCGCGCTGCCCGACAACCTCGTTTCCTACACCCGCCAAGCCATCGCGAAGATCCAGAACGGGGACCTGTACAGCGAGACGGGCTGGCCCGCATGACCGGCTCCCCGAGCGGCGCACACCGTCGTGTGTCCACTGCAACTGCGGCCGGCCGTGAGGACACCCGTTTGGTGGTGATCCGCGGCAACTCGGCGTCAGGCAAGTCAAGCGTGGCCCAGGGCCTGCGCGATCACTACGGCCGCGGTATCGCGATCGTGGGCCAGGACGTGATCCGCCGGAACGTGCTCAGGGAACACGACACCGCGCGCGGCGCCAACATCGCCCTGCTGGGCCGGGTCGCACGCGAAGCGCTGAACGCCGGCTTTCATGTGGTGCTCGAAGGGATCCTGTACTCCGATCGCTACAGCCACATGATCACGTCTCTGGTACGCGACCACCGCGGCGTCTCCAACTGCTACTACCTGGACGTGCCGCTGGAAACGACGTTGGTCCGACACGCGTCGAAGGCGGATGCCGCGTACCTGGCGCAAGTCACCGACAACCACCTCGCCTCCTGGTACCGCGAACTGGATCTGCTGCCCGGCGGTCTGGAGACCGTGATCCCGGCCGACAGCACGCTGCAGGACACCGTCGCGCGAATCCTGCGCGAAACCGACCTGGCCTCTGCTTCCCCCGTCCCGCCACCGCAGTGCAAGCCGTCACAGGGAGACTCGATGGACCCTCTGGTGTTGATGTCCGATCCGCGGGTCGCTGCGATCCCGGTGCGCGAGTGCGGGGAGCCGCTCGTCGACGTGCGTGACCACAGCTTCCGCGTCGATCCCCGCAAGCAAGACCCGCTGGGCGCGTTCGCCCACGTCCGTGAGGGCGTCCTGGCCCGGCTGGGGCACGCCCGCTCGCTCCTGCCCGCTGGCACCGACCTGCTGTTCATCGAGGGCTACCGGCCGCCGACCCTACAGCAGCGCTACTTCACCGAGTACCTGGACGAGCTGGCCGCCGCTCACCCCGACTGGACAGCTGAGCAGCTGCACCAGGCCGCCAGCCGGTACGTGTCACCACCGGAGATCGCGCCCCACTCCGCGGGCGCGGCCGTGGACGTAACCCTCGCCGACCAGGACGGTCACGAACTCGACCTGGGCACCCGCGTCAATGCTTCCCCCGAGGAGAGCGACGGTGCCTGTTTCACTCACGCCCCGAACGTCAGCGATCGTGCGCGCCACCACCGCATGCTGCTGCTCAACGCCATGGAGAATGCAGGTTTTACGAACTACCGAACCGAGTTCTGGCACTTCTCGGTAGCGGACCGGTACGACGCGCTGATGCGGCATGAGCCGCACGCGCGCTACGGACCGATCGAACTGCCCTAGCACGCCGGCATCCTCGTCCACTTCATCGCCACCCACGCGATCCGGAAACACAGGAGCGCGGCCACCGGACCCTGGGCCGGTTGGGATCCCAAAACCGCGACGGACGGAACGCATCGAACGGAGGCACGTGTGCCTGACGACACCCAGCAGGCGATCCCAGCCGTCCCGAGTCCAGCGACCGGAGGTGAACCACAAGAGCACCACATGCACCTGCTCGGACGGTACTACCGCCAAGTGGAAGCAGGCCGCAAGACGATCGAAGTGAGGGTGGCCACGCCGCAGAAGCGCGCCGTCGCAGTCGGTGACACGGTCGTCTTCCACGACCGGGACACCGGGCGGGAACTCGACGTCATCGTCAAGCGGATCACCTCGTACTGCTCCTTCGAGGATCTGCTCAGCTCGGAGGACACCGTGCGCATCGACCCGGACGGGCCGCCCGGAGAGCTGCTCGCCAGCCTCCGCAGCATCTACCCTCCGGCCAAGGAAGCCCTCGGTGTTCTCGCCCTCGCATTCGACCACCGCCCTGCCCGGCCCGGCCGCCCCATGCCAATGACGCCCTCGCAGTACGCGCAGACCGTCCCCCACCACACGGTGTACGGCTGCCTGTACATCCGCGACGAACACGACCGGCCGGTCCAGCTCCGCTCGGTCTACGGCTCGAGACTCTGGCAGTTCCCGGGCGGCAACCTGGACGCCCCAGGCGAGGACCCGCTGCAGACCGCACGACGAGAGGCGGTCGAGGAGACGGGCCTCGAACTCGGTCTGGATACGCCGAAGCTCCTCCTGACGCACTTCCTGCACGCCGGGCCGCGCCTGCCGCTCAACAAGGTGGGGCTCATCTTCGACGGAGGCCGGCTGACCGCCGACCAGCTCGGCCGGATCCGACTCGATCCCGCAGAGCACGACATGTGGGCCATCCACGACCTCGCGACCTGGCAGGAGCTGATGGCGCCGCGCGCCTTCGCCCGCCTCGACGCCATCGAACGAGCCCGGCGCGACGAGGGACCCACCTACCTGATCACGCACACCTGATCCCCAGCACCCCCACCCAGGAGGCAACCGTGCCCGCCGAGGACACCAACACCCGGGCCTGGCAGATCTACGGCCAGAGACAACTGGCCCGCGCCCACACCCCGCCCATCCCCGACCAGCTCCGCTGGACGCCCTGGAAAGGGATCGGACCGGGTGCAGAAGTCCTCGGTGACATCGCCGGCCGCCGGGTCCTGGACATCGGGTCCGGAGCCGGCCACCACGCCGTCCATCTCGCCCAGGCTCACGGAGCCCGCGTCACCGGCATCGAGCTGTCCCCGACCCAGCACGAACGCGCCGCCTCCGCCCACGCCGACGTTGACGGCGTGGAGTTCGTCCAGGCGGACGTGACCGAGTACCTGGCCGGAGCCGAGCCGTTCGACGCCGCATACGCGATCGGGACGCTCGCCTTCATCGACCCGCACCGCTCGCTGCCGGCACTGCGCGACGGCCTGCGTCCGGGCGCCCCCTTGATCCTCTCGCTCCTGCACACCGACCTGCACGGCCGCGGTCCGTCCACGGAAGTGGCGCCGCGCGAGCAGATGATCCTGCTGCGCGACGACCCACCCCTGCCGACACAGATGTGGGTCCTGGCACCGCAGCTGTGGGAGGACCTGCTCACCGAGTACGGCTTCCGCGTCGAGGCCATCGACCTGCTACCGCACCCCGACAACAGCGCCACGGTCATCCAGCAGCTCATCCGCGCACGGCGCCTGCCCGCACGGCCGGCGCGAGTCTCCAGCCGACCCCGCAGCACCCGAGCGCCAGCGGCACACGCGGCCGTCGGCGTCGGGGCGATCCTGCTCAGCGAAGAGGGCATCCTGTTGGGCCTGCACCGCCGCGGCACCCTCGAACTGCCTGGCGGCAGTGTGGAGGCCGGGGAATCCTTCGAGGACACGGTGATCCGCGAACTCGCCGAGGAGACCGGTCTGGTCGCTCGCGCCGAGGACGTGGGGCTCCTGGGTACGCTCGTCGATCACGTCGATGGTGTCCTGCGGGTCACCGTCGGCGCGCTCGTCCACGCGTGGCAGGGGCAGCCGGCCACGCAGCCGGGCGAGAGCGTCGGCGACTGGGCATGGTACCCGCTCGATCAGCTCCCCGACGGCCTGTTCGTATGCAGCGCCCAGATCCTCACCGCCTGGCGACCCGACCTGGCCATCGACCACGCGCCGGCGCACTTCACTGCCTTCGCCTCAGCCAAGTAGGCGGCGCACTGGCACAACAGCCGACACCGATGCCCTCCCGCGACACGACGCAGGTGCCGCACCCCCGGATGCAACACCCCACCCTCGCACTCAAGTTGGAGTCCTCCATGCCGCATCTCTCCATGCGCCGGTCGATATCCCCGGACGGCGCCGTCGGCACCGACCGCCTGCGCCATCTGGAGCAGGCTGCCTTGCGCCACGGAGTCCCCGTCGAGGACGTGCTGCTGATCGCCGTCAACCTGTACGGGATCACCTCCGACCAGGACCGTCACCGGGCCCGGGTCAACCTTCGCCTCGTGCGCCGCCCCGATGCCCCCTGGCAGATCATCGTCCCGCTGAACCAGCCGGCCAGCCCCTTCCGGCTCCGGAGCAACGAGCTGTCGCTGAACGGCGAGGTGGTCGCGCGCGTCGGCCACATCGATGCCGACGAGGCGGTGGGAGGGTACTTCCGCAACGACGGCCGCGCCGCGACCCTCAACCCCAACGCCCGCAGCCGGTGCGTCGGGTGCGGCTGGTGCCCCAATACCATGGAGGCCGCCGCCGATCCGAGGATGCAGGAAGACCAGGGGCTCGACGCCCTGCTGCACGCCCTCGGCGAGCAGCATCCCCGCCGCAGCCTGGCTGAGCTGACCGAGGTCACCGTCTCCACCGGCTGTTTCGAACGGGAGGAGGCGGCCGTCGCGCACCTGACCGCCCTGCGGCCCGCTCTGGAGCGGGCCGGCGTCAAGGCTCGGATCGGCTTCCTCACCTCCGTGCTGCGCAGCGACGAGGCATTCGAGACCATCGCGTCGAAGGTGTCACCGTTCGTGCTCAGGCTGACAGCCGAGCACTTCACCCGGCGGGAGGCACTGATGAAGGCGACCAAGGCCGACCTTCGGCCGGAGCAGATGCCGGACCTGTTGATGCGGGCGCGGGCGGCGGGGCTGGACACCTCCTACACGTACATCGTCGGGCTGGACCCGATGGAGGACCTCGTGCGCGGGGTGAACGCACTGGCGGGCGAGGTCACCGCGTTCCCGAACTTCCAGGTCTTCCAGGCGCACACGGTGATGATGCAGGGGATGCGGACGCCGGGCGCGGAGAGCCTGGAGTACTACCTGCAGGCGCGTACGGCGATCGAGCGGGCCATGGCACCGACCGGGCTTCGGCCGGTGGGCTGGGAGTGCTACCGGCCGCTGTGGTACTTCACCTACGCGGGAGAGGACCTCGTCGATGGACCCCGCTGACGCGGTCATCGACCGGGTGCGGGTAGAGCGCCTCGACGAGAGCGGGGCGGGTCCGTGGAAGGCTGGTGACAGCCGGTTCGCGATCGTGGTCGAGGCCGGCGGAGTGACCGGGGTATTCGCTCCGGTCGACGAGCTGCCCGCCGCGCTAGTGGCCACCCGGCTTGGGCAGAGCGCTCTGCGGCACCCCGTGGCCGACCACACGGGTCTGTTGCACAGGCTCTTGGCCGGCCTCGGCCCGCACGCGGCGGGGCTCGGCCGCTGGGCGGTCGGGGCGCTGGACTGCGCGGTGTGGGACCTGCACGGCCGACTCGCCGACCTCCCGGTCGCGGCCCTGCTCAGCGACCGGCCCGCACCGCGAGTGCCGGTCTACGCCTCCTGGCTCTCCCTGGACCTGGCCTCCACGTCGGCCCTCGAGTCCGTCAAGGCCACCGCCGACGGGGGCTTCGCCTTCACCAAGTGGGCCCTGCGCGGCGCTGAAGCCGCCGAGATGGTGCTGCTGGCCGAACGGGCGGCGAAGTGGGCGGGGGACAGTGTGGCGGTGGACGCCCTGGGCGCATGGGGGCACCTGCGGACCATGGAGGTCGCACCGCTCCTCACTCCGGAGACGGTGCGCTGGGTGGAGGACCCGCTCCCGCGAACCGACCAGGCCGCGTACCGACAGCTGCGCCGACAGACGGAGGGGCTGAGGGTCGCATTCGGCGAGCGGCTGTCCCATGCGGAGGACGCCAGGGCCCTGCTGGAGCACTGCCGGCCGGAGGCGTTCACGTTCGACGCGGTGTGGTGCGGCGGGATCACCGAGGCGCAGGGCTGGCTCGGCGCCGCACACAACGCGAAGGTGCCCGTCCACCTGCACGGCCGGGCGTTCCTGCCCGCCGTGCACCTGGCCGCCGCGTTTCCGCACGTGTCGGGGGCGGTGGAGTACCAGGTGGTGTGGGAGCCCCGCCGCCAGCGGGCACTGTGCGGCACTCTCCGGCCGGACGGCGGGCACGTCGCTCTTCCCGACCGGCCCGGTCTCGGGATGGAGGTGCGCCGGTAATGCCCAGGCACACGGGCGAGCTAGCGGTCCACGGCCGCCTGGAGCAGCGCGAGGAGAAGGTCCTGCTCGTCGTGGACGAGCGGCTGAGCGGACACGACACCTTCCTGTCTACGACCCTTCGCCTCGACCGGCCGGTGCACCTGCCCGAACTCCCGGTCCGGATCCTCACGTTCGACGACGTCACCGTCCTTGCACCCCTCGACCCTGCCCTGCCGCAGGGGCAGGCCGGAGAGGGGTGGAGCGGCACGCTGCTGTTACCGCACGGCGCGCGCCCGCCGACGATCCCCGACGACCTCGCCCGGGCCGCTGCCGACGCGGGTGTCGACACCAGCAGTTGGTCGCCGGCCGAAGCCCGGCAACTGCTGACCTTCCTCGGCGAGGCTGGCCCTGGTCCCGTTCGCACCGAACGGATCGACATGATCATCGCGGCTCTGGCGGGCCGTTCGTGAGCACGGCGGCCCCGGTGCGGCTGGTGAGCCTCGACGTCGGATACACCCTGGGCGAGCCGTCCGGGACGACGCTGACGCAGCGCCTCGTGGAGCTGTCCCCGCTCCCGACCCGGCAGGCGAAGAAGGTCGCTCAGCAAATCCTGCACACCCTGGACCCGCGCAGCGATGCGCCAGCGCCGCAGACGGTGTGTGCCGCTCTGGGGATCGCGCCGTCCGCCTTCCCCCAGGACCACTGTGCGCCCGGCTTCGCCCTGTGGCCCGGCGCGGTGGAGGCGGTGGCACGGATCGCCCGGGTCGTGCCGGTGGTCACCCTGTCGAATGTGAGCCACTGGGACGAGCAGGAGACCGACGTCGCAGCCCTCCTCGCCCCCCACCTCCGGGCCCATCACCCGTCGTGGCAGCTCGGGTTCGCCAAGCCGGACCCGCGCGCCGTGGAGACTGTCGCTCGACTGCACGGCCGCGACCCCGCGGAGGTGCTGCACGTCGGCGACAGCCTCGACTACGACGTACGCGGGGCCCTCGCCGCCGGAGCCCACGCCCTGTGGATCACCTCGCGCCCGCCGTCGTCCGAGGCACTCCGGCTGCTGGCCGAGTACCCCGGCCGGCTCACGGTCGTACCGGACCTCACCCGTGCGGTCGAGCACATCGAGCAGACCGTCCTTCCGTCAACCCAGATGATCAGGAGTTCTACCCCGTGAGCCAGTTCGACACCACCGCCCCGTACTACGCCGCCTACCGGCCCGGGATCCCGAAGGAAGCCGTCGAGCTGCTCGCTCAGCGGGTGGTCGGCAAGGAGCACCGGGCCCTGCTCGACCTCGGGTCCGGCACCGGGCAAGTCCCCCTGGCCCTGGCCGGGGCGATGTTGGAGATCGACGTCGTCGAGCAGGACGCGGGCATGCTTGCCGAGGCCGACAAAGCGCTCGCCGGGCTGCCGGTCACCGTCCGCCTGCATAACGCTCCGGCCGAGGCGTTCACCCCACTCGCCTCTTACCGGGCCGACCTTGTCACGGTCTGCCGCGCCTTCCACTGGATGGACCAGGACGTGGTGCTGTCGCGTCTGGAGGACATGACCGCGCCGGACGCGACCGTCGTGGTCATGGGCGACGGAAGCCTGTGGACCGCGCGCACCGCCTGGACCGATGCCCTGCGCGCCCTGATTCAGGAGTACCTGGGCAAGGAGCGGCGGGCCGGGGTGGGCAAGAAGTACGCGGCGCACAACCGCCCGTACCGCGAGATCCTCGCCGACTCCGCGTTCGGCCAGGTCGAGGAGCACACCGTCGCCGTCGAGCGGGAGTGGAGCACCGAGACGGTGATCGGCTACCTGTACTCGACCTCCTTCGCCGCCCGGCCGCTGTTCGGCGAGCGGGTCGACGACTTCGAGCGCCGCGCCCGAGCTCTGCTCGACGAGCACGCCGCCAGCGGCGGCCTGATCGAGCATGCCTCCTTCCAGATCGTCCTCGGCCGGCGCGGCTGACCCGCTCCTCCCCCCTTCGGGCCGGGGCGGCCCACTTCCCGCCCCGGCCCCGTGTCCCTCCGGAAGGAGATCCACCATGCCCAGTCCTGTGACGTGGAGCGACGACGAGCGGCGCCGGTTCGTCGACGACGGCGTCCTCATACGCCGTGGCCTGGTCCACGGCGTCGTCCTGACCAAGGCGCGCGCCCTCGTCGGCGGCTGGCTGGCCGAGGCGTACGACCCCGCGCGGCTCACCGCCTACACCGAACGCAGCTTCGCCCCCGAACTGGAGGTGCACCCTGACCTCCTCGCCCTGTACCGGCGAAGCGGCCTGGCGGAGTTGGCCGGAGACCTGCTGCGGCCCGCGAGGCCCGCCCCGGTTACCCGGGCGCAGATCCAGATCCGGCTT
Organism: Streptomyces sp. NPDC101110; assembly: GCF_044759525.1. Taxonomy (NCBI): domain Bacteria; kingdom Bacillati; phylum Actinomycetota; class Actinomycetes; order Kitasatosporales; family Streptomycetaceae; genus Streptomyces; species Streptomyces sp. NPDC101110. The sequence goes on from NZ_JBIVZM010000006.1 coordinate 367,453, forward strand.
CCGCACGGCGCGCAGCAGCCCGTGAAGCGGATGCACGTCGACGGTGTCTCCTGCCCCCACCTGGAACCGCGCGACCTACGCACGTTCACCTTCATCGCCGGCGTCGTCCTGGACGGTAGCGCCACCGCGGACGCCGGCGCTCTGCACTACGTGCCCGGCGGGCACTACCGGATGGCCGACTACTTCGCCACAGACTGGGTCCTGGGGCAGCCGGCCCAGACTCCCGACGACATCGACGCCCGGGACGGCACCGCTCTCACCGCCGAGCCCGGCGACATGATCGTGATGCACCACTTAGTCCCACACCGGGTCGGCATCAACACCAGCAGCACCCCGAGGGTGATGGCGTACTTCCGAGTCCACCACGCCCAGCACCCCGACCTCGCCCTGCGCGCCCTGTCGGACCCGTGGCTGGAGTACCCGGCGCTCGCCGCCCTCGCCCGCTCCGGCACCGTGTGAGAGGGGAGAGCGCCGTGGACATCCTCACCCCCGCCCAGCTCCCCCACACAGCGCGCCTCCTGGCCGCCGGACAGATGGTCGCCGTACCCACCCCCCGCTGGTACATGCTGTGTGCCCGCGCCGCCGACCCCGCCGCCACGAACGCAGTCTTCCGCGCCAAGCAGCGTGCCACCGACAAGCCGCTGCTGCTCCTGATCGACTCTCCGGCCACGGCCGAGATCCTGTTCGACCTGAGCGCCGACGCCCGGCTGCTGACAGGCGGCCTGTGGCCGGGGGACCTCGCGCTGCGTCTTCCGTGGAAGCCCGCGGTGGAGCCTGTCGCGGCGGTCGGCTCCCCGGCGCTCGTCGGATGCCCCGACGGAATACTGGGCCAGCTCGTCGCCCTGGCCGGCGAGCCGCTGGTCGCCGCCGTGTGCAGCATCTCCACCCCCGCCGCCGGCGAGAAGGACCACCCGGCGCTCACCGTCGGCCAGGTCGCCGTCTTCGAGCAGACCGTGAGGGCCGGGATCGCCGCGGTCGTCGACGGCGGGATCTGCCCGCACGCCCGGCACATGACCATCGTCGACTGCCCCGCGGGCGCCGCAGCGCGCCTGGCGCGGGAGGGCACCGTCCACGCCCGCGCCGTCGAAGCCGCTCTCGCCCCGGCAGGAGGACCGCATGTGGGCTGACCTCGCCCGCCGGACGAACCGCCTGGTGCCCGACGCGTCGGTGGCCGCCGTCGCCGACGCGCTCGACTACCTCTGTCTCGCCCAGCTCTATCTGCGCGACAACCCGCGCCTGGCCCGGCCCCTGACCCCGGCCGACGTCAAGACGCGACCGGCCGGCCACTGGGGAGTGTGCCCGCCCGTCAACCGGATGCTCGCCGCCCTGGGCCCACTCCAGGCGGCCGTCCCCGACGGCTACGAGCTGCACGTCCTGCACGGCGCCGGGCACGCCGGCCCCTCCGCCCTCGCCCACGCCTACCTCACCGGCCGACTCGGCCACGCCCGCCCGGGCTTGCGCCAGGACGAGGCCGGACTGCGCGCACTCGTCGCCGGATTTCCCCGGGCCGACATCGGCGGGGAGATCACCCCAATGATCCCCGGCCACCTGCACACCGGAGGCCAGCTCGGCCCCGCCCTCGCGATCGGGCAGGGCACCGTCCTCGACGCGCCCCACCGGCTGACCGTGGTCCTGATCGGCGACGGCGAGTGCGAGACCGGGACGACCGCCGCCTCCTGGCTCGCCAACCGCGCGTTGCACGGTACGGGCGACCACGGCACCGTCCTTCCCGTCGTCCTGCTCAACGGGCTGCGCATGGGCGGCAAGAGTCTGCTGTCCACTCTGAACCGCGCCGAACTTACCGCCTATTTCACCGGCCTTGGCCACCGGCCCGTCAACAGCGACGGGCTCGACATCGGCCAGCTCCGTCAGGCGGTGGCCGAAGCGCTCGGCGCCACCGCGCCCTTGGGCATTCCGGGACCGTCGAGCGTCCTCGTCCTCACCCTGGACAAGGGCCACGGTGCCCCCGCTCACCTCGCCGGCACCCCGGCGGTCCACAAGACGCCGCTGCGCGACCCGGCCGGTGTGCCCGCCGAGTTCAACGCGCTCGCCGACTGGCTGTCCTCCTACCAGCCCACCCAGCTCCTCACCTCCAGCGGCCGGCCCCGGCCGCACCTGCTGCCCGCGCTCCCGCTGCCCCGGCCCGAGCCCGACGGCCTCCCGGCTCCGCGCGGCTGCGTCGCCGCCTCCGCCCAGGTCGCCGGCCGCGCCGCCGGCCGCCCGTTCGCGCAGGTGGTCCCCGAGGTCCTGCGGGCCCGCGCCGAGCAGGGCCCGTTCCGCGTTTTCAGCCCCGACGAGCTTGCCTCCAACCGCCTCGACCTCACCGACGAGCACGGGCGCCCGGTGCCGTGGGCGGTGGAAGTGCTGAGCGAGGAGCTGTGCCACGCCTGGGCCCAGGGCTACACGGAGACCGGCCGGCACGCCCTCGTCGCCACCTACGAGGCGTTCGCACCGATCACCCTCAGCCTCATCCAGCAGCAGCTCAAGCACCGGTCCGTGCGCCGGCACGCCGGGCTCGCCCCGCTGCCCAGCCTGGTCTACCTCCTGACCAGCCTGGGCTGGCACAACACCCTCACCCACCAAAACCCCAGCCTCACCTCGGCACTCCTGGCCGCCGGCGACCCCACGCTCCACGTCCTCACCCCCGCCGACCCCGCGCGCACCGCCGCCGCACTCACCTTCGCCCTGCGCAAGCTCGACCGGTGCACGATCGTCGTCGCCGGCAAGCACACGACCGTCCCCCATCCGCTGGAGACCCTCGACGAGGAGCTGCGGCACGGCATCGCGATCTGGCCCCACCTGACCCACCCCGGCCCCGGCGAGCCCGACCTGATCCTCGCCTCCGCCGGCGACCTGCCCGCCGAGGCCCTGACCACCCTCGCCCGGCGGCTGCGCGCCGAACGCCCGGACCTGCGCCTGCGGTACGTCCACGTCCACGACCTCACGGCCCTCGCCGAGGACGGCACCCGCCCCCTCGCCCTCGCCCCGGACGCGTTCGCCCGCCACTTCGGCACCCGGGCGCCGATCGTCCTGGCCACCAGCGGGCACCCGACCGACATCCACGCCCTCTTCGGACGCCGCCACCCCGGGCCCCGGCTCACCGTCCTCGGCTACCGCGACCCCGGCCGCCCCGTCTCCCAGACCCGCCTCCGCCAGCTCTGCGGCCTCGACGACCCCGGCCTGTGGCAGCTCGCCACCACCCTCACCGGCACCCCGAAGGAGATACCGGCATGAGCACCCCGCTCCCACCCGTCGCCCCCGACGCCGGCACCATCAACGCCTTCGAACGCGACGGGTACGCGGTCGTCCGCGACGCGATCACACCGGACCTACGCGGCCGGCTCCTGGCCGCCGCCGAGAGGCTCCTGGCCAGCGACATCACCCAGGGCCGCGACCGAGGAGGCGACGGCAAGGACGGCTTCCGCGGATGCCTCAACCTCGATCCTGCGTTCCTCCCGCTCCTCGCAAACCCGGCCGTCCTGCCCACCGTCGTCCAGCTCCTCAGCCCGAACATCCACCTGCTGTCGGCCCACCTCATCGCCCTGCCGAGCGGCCCGCCCTGCACCATCCGCATCCCCGGACGCCACGGCTGGCACCGCGACATGTACGGCGTCACCGCCGACCTCGGCTTCCCCCACACCCCCCGCATGGCGATCAAAGCCGCCCACTACCTCACCCCCGTCACCCCCGACTGCGGGCTGACCATGTTCCTCCCCGGCAGCCACCGCCTTACAGACGAGCCCGTCGTCCCCGTCGGCGCCATCGACCCACCCGGCGCCGTCACCCCCGACATCACCGGAACCGACACAGTTCTCTTCGAGAACCGGACCTGGCACACCGGAGGCATCAACCTCTCCCATCAGCGCCGCATCGCCCTCATGTTCCAGTACGGATACCGCTGGCTCCAACCCGTCGACGACGCCGCCACCGACCTCCGGAACGACCCCAGCCTCACTCCGATCGAGCAGCAGCTCCTGGGGCTGCCCGACCGCCGACCCGACGGATCCCTCGCCAAAGGCAGCGGTGCCGCTCCTATCCGCTCGTGGTGGGAGACCAGCGCCCGGACGGTCACGTCGCTGTAAAGATGCCAAGGCCCCACACACCCTTTGCGCCTCGCTTCACAGCAGCGCTCTTGGGGCACGCCCCCGCACTGTGTGCTGCAACGTTCCGGTGAGGGGGCATCGTTCTGGTCTCCCACGGCCGCATACGGCAGCCACGCCTGCCTGGGTACAACCCCGATCTCGGATCCGTCGAACTGGTTCCCGCGGCTCTCGACTCCCGGCCGGCCGCGAGCATGGCCGCCCAGCTCTTCCCGTACAGCGCTCCGTGATCGACGACACAGAGCCGCCGATCCGGACCAAACCTTCCCGACTCGCTGACAGAGCAACAGACGGTGGTCAGCACGGTCCTCCGTCAGGCGAACAGCGCATGGGCCGACATGGCTGCCACTGAGCGAGACCTTGCGGAGCTGTATCAGGAGTTCTGGCGCGCACGGGAGCATCGCTTGCTCCGCCTTGGTGCCACGTGCGGGCGCCAGCGACACGAGGCCGAGACGCTCGCCTTCCCATCGAACCCACATGCCGAGCGTGGGCCAGGCGATGGGCGCGGGTCGAGCGCGGGGCGCAGCGCCTTCGCGTCCATCCTCGGGTCCGGGTTTCCCGGTCCTGAACTCGGTTTCGTGGCTGATCGGTCATGACCCGTCCGGTGACCGGCCGAGCCAGAAGGCAGCAACGGAGGGCTGGTCGATTCCGGCAGTCGAGCCGTCGTGAGCAAGAAACTCAGTCGGAGCAATGTAGCCGTCGCCCGGATCGAGGCGGATGCGCAGGCAGCGCAGCGGGTGTCCTGCAGCAACGTACCTGCGGATGTCCTCGGTGTGGGGGTGGTGCTGGCCTGGGTTGGCGTGGAGTGTGCGGCAGATCTGTCGGATGTCGCGGTCGCCGATGAGCAGGTAGCGCGGGCCGGGGCCGAGGTTGAGGCAGAGTCGGCGGCGGCCCTGGTGGCGTCTGAAATACGGCAGCCGGTCGAAGTTGTCGACGTGCAGGCCGATGCGTCGGCCGGTGGTGGAGTCCTCCGTGGTGGTGGTCCAGTTGCCGGGGCTGGACGCGCAACCCAGGAGGGTGGTGGGCCAATGGCCGTTGAGGGGGTCGAGGCGGGCGGCGGTTTCGAGCCGGCCGGACAGGTCGTCCGGGTCGAGCGGCGGCAGCGGTCGGCGTACGAGCTCGATGCGGATGCCGTCCGGCGTCGAGTCATCGGCCTGGTGCCGCTCGGCATCCTCGGCGGTGAGGGGTACCCAGTCGTCGCCGGGGACGATGGCGCCTTGGTCGTAGCCGGGCTCGCTGCCGGTCTGCCGGGCCGGTGCAGTATCGCACCGGTCGCGTATGTCGTCGAACGTGTCGCATACGAGTCGCAGGCCCATGGCCGTGCCTCCCTGGGGCAGGTGCGCTGCTACTTGTCGTCGAGGTCTTCACCGAAGGTGACGTCCAGTTCGGCGGCGAGGGCCTCCGCCAGCTGGAGCGTCTGGGCGCGGTCGATGACGACCTGCTTGAGCGAGGCCAGGCCGCGAAGCTGGGCGAGGTCGTTGCCCCGGAGGTCCAGGCCGCGGTACTTTCCGCTGTCGAACTGGGTCAGCCGTAGATCACAGTCGTTGATCAGGGCGGCGCCGAGGTCAGCGGCGGCGAAGGTGGTCTCGCGCAGCGAGCACTTGGCGAAGATCACGGGGCCGGTGGCCCGGACGCGGGTGAGGGTGCTGTAGTCAAATTTGCAGTTCTCGTACAGGACGTTGTCGAGCGTCACGTCTTCGAGTGCGGCGCCCATGAGTTTGCAGTCGCGGAAGACGGCTCGGGAGATCTTGCTGTCGGTCCACTGCAGGGAGGCCAGGTCGCAGCCGGTGAACTCCACGGAGTCGACGCGGAGCTTCTCCAGGCGGGTGCGCTGGGCCTTGAGGCCGGTGATCCGTCCGTCCATCAGGTGGGTGTCGGCCAGGTCGAGGTCCCGCAGGTCGGCGTCGGCGTAGTGGAACTCCGCCACCCGGCCACGCCCGCCCTCCAGCGAGGTGACGTTCGAGAGGTAGAGGCCCGGCTCGTTCAGGGCAGGGAGCGTGACGCTCGTACGGCGGATCGTGCAGGTGACCATCAACAGCCTTTCAGCGCAGTGGCTCGGTCGCCGGCGCTGCTGGCACGCCCAGGGGCGTGCCAGCAGCGGGACGACTACTCACTTCTTCTTGTTCCAGTTGTCCCAGGTCGGGCGGTTGTCGAAGGGAGCCGGGTTCTTCGCCCAGTTGTCCCACGTGGGCCGGTTGTCCCACGCTCCTTCAACGATCACCGGGGGCAGGGCGTCGTGCGTGGCTATCAACTCCATCACGACGGGGGTGTCGGATGTGGCGAGTCGGTCCAGGATCTTCATGCAAGAGCCTCCTTGGTTGCGAGCGTGGACAGGGCCGTGACCAGGGCCTGCCGGGAGACCCGGCAGTAGTTGGTCTCGGTCGTCTTGAGGTCGCCGCTCTCGAAGTAGCGGTTGGCGGCCTGTGCGCCGCGGCAGAAGTCGAAGAACTCGCATTCGGCCTGGCAGCGGTCCAGGCCGGTGAGAAAGTCGCGTACGTAGCGCAGCCGGTGAGCATCACGGAGGATCTCGGGCAGAGGGCGGTTGAGGATGTTGCCAGCTATGAAGTTGCCGTACTCGGGCGCCGCCGTGTCCGCGAGTTCCGGGGAGAGCAGGACCACGTCGCCCTTCCAGGAGACGGTGGGGATCGGGTCGAGGCGGCGCCCGTCCCACTCAGCTCTCTGGCCGGAACGGATCAGCTGGAGGTACTCGGCGAGCCGTTCGACTTCCCTGACCGCCGGGGCGCCAGGATGCTCGCGGGCCCAGGTGAGGGTGCGGCGCCAGAACTCCTCGGCCTGGACCGCGGTGGGCGGCTGCCGGTCGGTGTTGACCCCTTCGATCTCCTCGATGTTGAAGCCCACCGAATGGCCGCCCAACGAGGTCAAGAACTCCAACAGCTCCTCCGGCATCGCGATGCCCAGGGTGCCGACCACCGAGATGACGGAGAACGGGATGCCGTGCTCGCGCAGCTGCGAGGTGCCACGCAGGATCCGGTCGAAGGCGGGCTTGCCTCGCAAGTCGACGCGCTCGGCGTTCAAGGCGGCCGGCCCGTCGATGCTCACCCCGACGCGGACGTCGTACGCGGCCAGCAGGTCGCACCACGTCTCGGTGACCAGCGTCGCGTTGGTCTGCACATAGTGGTGTACTCGGCCCGCTCGCCGCAGGACCTCGAACGGCGCGAGCAGGGCGGCGAACTTCTGCTGGCCCACGGCGAGCGGCTCCCCGCCGTGCCAGACGATGCCGATCGGATGGCCGCTGTCGTCGAACTGGGCCACCGCCTGCGCCAGGGCCTCGGCCACCTCCAGGGGCATCTGGTGCTTGAGCTTGCGAAACGGCAGGTAGCAGTACCGGCAGTCCAGATTGCACCAGGTCGTGGGCTGGACCACCACGGTCTGCGGCGCCGCGAACCGCTGCTGGTACCGGGCACGCCACGGGAAGGGGCGAGAGCGCATCAGGGTCCTCTCCTCAACGGACAGAGGGCAACGCCGGTCCGCGGTGGGTGCCGCGGAGCGGGATGCGACCACGATCCGATCCGCGATGACGTGTACGCGATGACATCGCGCTGTCATTGCCGATGACATGTCATCGGGGCGGCGCTGACACTGCGCTGAAGTGGCGTCATCTGCACGGGAGTTCGAGTGCTTCCTGTGGGCTATCGTGGCGGGGTGCCTCGCTCGATTCTGATCCACGACGGCCAGACCGCCCGCGATATCGGTCTGGTGTACTGCTGCTCGGGCTACCTCGTCGAGCGTGGCAAAGTGCTGCTTGTGCACCACAACCGCTTCGACAAATGGGTTCCGCCGGGCGGTCATATCGAGCCCGGGGAGTCCTTCGCGGGCACGGCGGTGCGGGAGTTCAAGGAGGAGACGGGGCTGCTGGTGGAGGCGATCTCCAGCCAGCCGGCTATCCACCCGGCCGACCACAACGCCACTCCTGAACCCGTGCCGTTCTATGTGGACATCGAGCGCGAAGGCTTTCCGACGCCGGCGCTGGTCCAGTTCTTCTACGTCCAGCGGCAGCCGGGCGCCCGGGAACAGGCCGTGGAGGCGCAGCTCGAAGAGGTGCACGGGGCCGCCTGGTTCGGCCTGGAGGACCTCGACACCCTCAAGACCTTCGACCAGGTCCGCTCCCTGGCTCGGTTCGCCCTGCTGAACTACCCGGTGGCCGGGGAGCGCGCCACGTCGTAGGCGGCGGCCTACCGCCCTGCGAGGCGATACCCGCTGGCCCCGTCCACCGTGCTGGCCAGCAGTAGCCGGGCCGGGGCACCGCCGAAGGCCGTGGAGACGGCGTGGTTGAGGCGCTGAACGTACTTGGGCACCGAGGACGGGGCGACGTAGAGCTTCGCCGCGATCCGCTCGGTCGCCATTCCGGCCTCGGGGGCGTCGTACACGACCTTCACCACGTCGAACAGGCGCTCCGACAGCTCACACGCCACGCTTCCTTCGCTGTCGCGTGCCCCGAGGAGGACGGTCCGGCCCGGCCCGAGGGCGACATGGACGATGGCAATCTCGGCCGACGCCTCGCTCGCGTGCTCGGAGGTGGTGTCGGCAAGGTTCATCCGGGCCAGACGCTGCATCGCTTCCTCGTAGGCCGACACCGTGTAGTACGCGGCCCGGATGGTTGCGCGTTTGCCCGAGGCACCCGGCTCGTTCCACAGCCCCGCCTCCGGGTCCCACAGGTCGTTCATCAGCTTCCACGCCTTGGCGAGGCGGGGATCGCGCGGGCTCGCGCCGGCCCGGATGGCGGCCTGGGTGCACAGCGCGTACGCCATGTGCTCCCAGGCCGTGCCTTGTACGTCCTTGTCGTCCTCGACGAACTCCTCCCACCGGTGGTGGTTGTGCAGCAGCCACTGGCCGGCCTCGACGACCACGTCGGACAGCCGCTTGTGCTGCACCGGGCCGTGCACCCCGCCCACCTCCCGCGGGACGTCCCGGTAGGCAGGCTCGCCGCCGGGCCCAGTTCCGGCACAGACGGCCGACAGCGCGAGCAGGCACAGCGCTGTCTTGCTCGGGCTCGGGTCGGTGTCGACGTAGGTACGCCACCCCCAAGCCCCGCTGGGGCGCCGGTGGTAAAGCAGGCCGTGCACTCCGTGGTCGATCAGCGGTTCGACGCGCTCCAGCAGGCCGTTGGTCTCCACCCCGCCGGGTAAAAGGAGTCCAGGGCCGAAGTCGTGGAGGGCATCTCTGAGCTCGGCGAGCCGGTGCACCACCAGGGCGGTCTGGTGCAGCGAGGTGTCGTCGAGTCCGAGGACTTCGGGCCAGCCGTGGTCGACCTGGTGGTCCTCCAGCCAGCCGACGCACCAAGCGGCGGTCTCCGCGACGCCGTTGTGGTGGAAGAAGCGAGGGTGGGACAGCAGTCCGGCCAGGCCGAAGGCGATGAACCGGGTGTGCTCACCACGACCGCCTTTGGGCCGGGGCCGCGAGTGCTCCGGAATGGCGCTGGTGAGGAAGTCAAGCCCCTGGCGAACCGGCTTTCCGGCGATGCCTGCGGCCCACAGAATCGGCAGGACCTCGCTGGTGTTGACGATCGACGAAACCGAGGTCAGGGTGAGGCCCCACCCGCCGTCGTATCCCTGGTTGTTCAGCAGGGTCCGGGCAGCCTCGCTTGCTCTGGTCTCGAACGCCGCGAGCCCCAGGTGCGCACTCTTCATGATTCGCCTCCGCCGCCGAACGACCCAGACCGCCGGTCGGACCGTACCCAACTCGACTACAGCCAACGCGTGTTCAGGGTCGCGACGCTACCCAGCACTCAAGGCCGTACGTGGTCGGCGCGAGGCTGGTGGCACCGGTCGCGGCGAGTGCCTTCACCCGGCGCTGAAGGACCTGCACCGACTCGGCGGTCACCTTCGGCGTCGCGGCCTTCTTCGACTGGCTCATCGCATTGCTCCTCGCGTCTACCTGCCGGCGTCCAAGGAGGCCCTCCTGCGGCGCCTCGCCGCACGCAACCAGCGTCGAGACGCCAATGCCTTGACCGTCACTCCCGAAGCCTTGGACGACTTCTTCGCTCGGTTCGAACCGCCTACCGCCGATGAAGACGCAGTCACCTACAACGGTGACGTAGAGGTCATCCGCTCCATGGTGTGACGCCCTCGGCCGTCCCTCCGAGCAGGAGCGCCATGTGCTCGGCCATCACGAGCAGGGTCCGGTCCGAATAGGCCGGTCCTACGAGCTGCACACCGATCGGGAGGCCGTCGGCGCCGTGCGCAATAGGCATTACAAGGCTGGGCAGACCGACGTGGCTGGTGAGGTTGGCCCAGCCGGTCTGGTCGAAGAAGCTCCGTTCGACGCCGTCGACCGTGAGAGAACGGCTCCCGGCCGGGACCGCCGCGGTGGGAGCGGCGGGCGTAATGAGGACGTCGTACTGACCGTCGGCGAAGAACCGGTGCCACGTCTGCTGGAGCCGGAGGCGCTCCTCGTTGGCGCGGAGCCAGGCGCGATGTGTCTGCGTTCGGTGGCGGAGGATGGCGGCCCGTGGGCTCGCGTCATCCGTGTGCAGGTCACGGGCGGCGGCGAGTTCGGCCGCGCCGGCGGCATCGTCGGTGGCGGCCGTCGTGGTGGCGTGGAGGAGCTGCTCGAAGAGACGGAGGGATTCGGCGAAGCCGACCGACCCCGCAGTGCGGTGGACACTGGCGCCGGCGGAGGCGAGTGTCCCTTCGAGGGCGGCGACAGCATCGGCGATGTTGCGGTCGACGGGGCAGCTCGCGTCGTCGGCCCACACCGCCACGCGGAGCTGGCCGATCGGGCGCTGCGCAGTGGGCAGCGTGACGCTCCAGGGGTTGTTCTCGTCGGGTGACGGTGTCGTCAGTGCGGCGAGGAGCAGGTCTAGGTCGCGGGGGTGGCGGGCCAGGGGGCCGGGGGTGACCATGTCGCTGCTCGAGATCCATCCCGGCGGGCGGGGGATGTGGCCGCGGGCTGGGATAAGTCCGTGGGTGGGGCGCAGGCCGTAGACGCCGCAGTAGTGGGCGGGGAGCCGCAGGGAGCCGGCGAGGTCGCTGCCGAGGTCGGCGGGGGTCAGGTGGGCGGCGACTGCTGCGGCGGGGCCTCCGGAGGAGCCGCCGGTGGTGTGCTTGGGGTCGTGTGGGTTGAGCGTGGGGCCGAACAGGGCGTTGTCGGTGTGCAGGTCCTGGCAGTACGCCGGAGTGTTGGTCTTGCCCATGATGACGGCACCCTGGTGGCGGAGCCGGGCGACCGCGTCGGCGTCGCGTGTGGGGACGTGGTCGGCGAGGTCTTCGGCGCCGCTAGTGGTGCGCAGGCCGGCCGTCTCGAAGCTGTCCTTGATCGTGAGGGGAAGGCCGTTGAGGACGCCGGTGCTCTCGCTGCGGGCGCGGCGCTCGTCGGCTGCGTGCGCGGCGGCGCGGGCCGCGCCGTCGTCGCGCGTGACGACGGCGTTGATCTGGCTGGCGTCTATCTGGGCGAGGTGCAGGTCGAGCAGTTCGCGGCTGGAGATCTCGCCGCGGTCCAGGGCCCGGAGCTGGACGTGGGCGGGCTGGTGGGTGAGGTCGTTCGTCATGCGGAGACTCGCTCAAGGTGGGGGGCTCGTGCGGGCTGGCGGGGCAGGTGGCGCGCGACGTCGAGGAGAGCGTCGATGTCGTCCATGGGCCTGGTGGTCTGGCGTTCGAAGTCGGCGAACTCGGTGAGCTGGTCGGGCTCCGGGCGGGCGCCGGCGGCCCTGGCCGCGATTCCGGCGAGGATCTGGTCCGCCGTGACGGCCGCGGACAGATCCTTTCCGTGGAGCCCTCGGGCCCGGTGACGGGCTTCGCTGGCCTCGCGGACGGCGGCGTCGAGGTACTGGCGGATCACGAACCGGCCGTCCCGGATCTCGACGGCTCGGCGGTAGAGCCGGATCGAGATGCGGCGGAAGTGGCGCCTCTGCGCCGGGTCGACTCTGTCGATCGGCAGCTCGATCTCGGGTGCCTCGCTGTAGAAGGCCAGCCACAGGGGGCGCAGGCCGTAGTAGCTGCGGTACTGCTTGATCCGGTACCGGACGCTCTGGGCCTGGTCGCTGATGGTGGGCACGAGCCAGCCGATCAGCGTGAGCATGGCGCCGACATCGCCGCAGGTCCAGGCAAAGCCCTCCCATTCCGCAAGGGAGGTGTCGAAGGCGCCGGCGATCACGTTGCCGATGCGGACGGCGCTGTATCCGAGGGTGACGGTCGCGCCGAGGGTGACGATGCACAGGCCGACGCGGACGGACCCGCGAGTGCTGCGGCGGGCCAAGCGCCAGCAGGCGCGGGCGAGCAAGACTTCGCCGATGGTGTAGGCCGTGACGTACAGGGTGAGGTACGCGGCGTACCAGTCGTCGTGCGCGTAGTAGAGCGTGAAGTCGACCGGGTGCGGCGCGTTGGGCGTCAGCAGGGCGAACAGCACCAGCAGCCCGGCGATCACCGCGAAGCCGGCCCAGAGCCAGCGGCGACTGCGCCGGCGGGCTACCTCGGGCGGGGATCCCCAGTAGGTGAGGACCACCTGTTGGCAGGCCAGGAGCGCGACCACGCAGCCCTGCGCGAGGGGCACGGAGATGTTGACGGTGCCGAGCACGCGGTCGAGGTAGTTCCACATCGGCGTGATGGAGAACAGGAACGAGAGCCCTGACAGCAGGAAGACAGCGGCCAGCGCGGCGGAGGCGGGGTCGCGGCGCCTGGTGGGCACGTCCCGCAGGAGGCAGAGGAAGCCGAGCATCGCGACGAATAGGCTGATCGGGTGGAGCAGGTCCTTCACGGCCGGGCCTCCCGTCGGCGCAGCAGCGTGTGCGTCACACGATCCTGTACTTCGTCCCCGGACGACTCGTCGCTGCGCAACCACCGGTCGATGATCCGGCGCTGGAGCAGCGATGCCAGGAGTTCGGTGTCTCGCTCCTCGTCCTCGTCGTACTTGGTGCGCCCCAACATCATCTGCACAGTGGCCGGGTCCACGCTGGTGATGAAGGCCGGAGCCAGCGCGGAGACCGGTCGGTTCTCGTGGTGGCCGAGCAGTAGGTGGCTGAACTCGTGGGCGATGATGTGGTCCTGGTGCAGGACGCTGGTCCACGGGTCGTAGAAAACGTGGACGGCACTCTCTGTAACGGCACATGCCCCGCACACCGAGGGCGCCTGCTCCCGGGGCTCCAGGACCACCGTCCGTCCCGTGCGGCGAGAGACCTCGTCGCTGAGGTCGCGGATATTGGTGACGTGGGGGAGCTTCAGCTCGGCCACGAGGTCAGGCCGACGCAGCCTACGTGCAGACCACATTGCTTTCCTTGATCATTTACTGAACTACAGCCGTTTATGCGCCAGTTGAGGGCGGCAACCCCTCGGATTTTCGTACACTCTCAACGATCCCCAGGACGGCATCCTTTCCGTCTGCGGAGACGTCGGATAGGCGAAGAAGAACGTTCTTGATCTTCGCATCGCGAAGCAGCGCGAGCAACTCAAGTTCCTGCACGGTCTTTTCGGCGACAGCATCGTCGAACCAATAGGCGGGATCCACGCCGAAGAACCCTGCGAGCGCTTCGAGATGACGCTTCGTCGGGTTATCACGCTGCCCGGTCCGCAAGAGCCACAGGTACTGCCCCGACAGCTTGCCCAGCCCTCGCTTCTCCATCAGTTCGGCTACTTCAGCGTTGCTGTAAGGGCCACGATCGGGCGGGTGCACAGTGTCGAACAGGCGGTTTAGGCGATCCATGAGCCCCCTGGGGCTCACCTGACCTTCGGCCACTCTTTCATGATCCTTTCCAGGGCGGGCTTCCTCGCAACTCCAGCCACCCTACCTGCCATAAACACCAGTTTGACGCGGCGATCACACGTATGGAAAGTTCTTCCCCACCAGCACGTTTCCGTGTGGCGCGTACCGCCTGTTTCAGGTCGACCTGTCCGCTTCTGCCGACAGGAGTACGCCGGGCGACGTGGCGCAAGCCACATTCACCCAGCGACATAAGTCACGTCTGGCAGGCCGTATTTGATCTTCGACCGGAAAGCGCGGAGGCGACCGTGGAAACACCTCATCCACATCGCATTTGCGCTGCGGGGAATAGCAGACTCCTGCTCCGATTCGGACACAATGGCACGCTCTCGGCGTACGGGGCAACCGCGGCAACGGTGCGCTTCGACGCGAGGACGGATCCGGCCAGGTCCTGTGCGGACGGCTGCGGCACACGACTGTTCGGCGACTCTCTGCAACCAGTACAGAGTTTAAGAACCAAGTCTGGATCTTGACACCGGTCCGTGCGTATGTTCGTCGTCCCCGGGCAGCCCGCCTGCGGCGACGAACGTGAGGAGACCGCGAGCACGGACCGGACCGCGAAGGTCCGCAAACAGCGACGGCGCCCGAGAGCGGTAACTCACGGACGCCGAACGCTAAGCGGCATACCCGCCCCGGCAAGGGCGGAGCTTGCCCACCATCACCACGCTGAGTCCTTCCGAGGGGCGCGTCAGCGTGGCAACACTGCAAAGGGGAGTATCGCATGCCTCCTGCCCTGCGCAAAAGGCCCTTCCGCCTGGCCTGCGCGGCAGCCACCACCGCCTCGGCGCCTCAGTGCCCCGAGCCGGACCGCACCACCCTGGCCCCGGCGAGCAGCCGGACCCGCCCGCTCGTCTGGAGCGGCCGATGAGCAGCGAAGCCCGCGAGTGGGTGTGGGAGCACAGCTCCAGCCGAGGGGCCGCGCGCCTGGTCCTGCTGTCGATCGCCGACCGGGTGGCCGACGAGCAGTGCATCTCCTGGGCCTCGCTGTCCAGCCTGGCCAAGCGGACCCGCGCCTCGGTCTCCACGGTGCGCGAAGCCGTCGAGCGCCTGATCCTGGCCGGCGAGCTGGAACAGCTCGATGACCTCGTAGGCCCGCAGCGCAGCACGGTCTACCGCATGCCTCTCGCCGCCGAAGTGGTCGCCCTGGCCCAGCGCGAGCAGCAGGAGCAGGAAGACAGCGACACAGCAGCAGACGAGCCCGCGGGCCCCGCGAAGCTTCGGCTCTCGGCTCTGCGGCGGTACGGAATCCGCCCGCGTGAGGTGCCGGAATCCCCCGCGAGGGTCCGGAATCCGGCAGTACCGGAAACCGGCAGGTCGAGGCGGAAACCGGCACAGCGATGTACCGGCCACCGGCACAGCGATGTACCGGCTACCGGCACACAGAACCGTAGTGAACCTGATTTGAACCGGAGGTACAGCAGTAGTGGTGCTGCCGTCCTCCCGGCTGCCGAGTGGCAGGTCGACTCCGCCACCCACACCTGGGCCCGCCAGCAGGGACACCTCGATCGCCTCGGCGAGCAGGGCCTGCGGGCCGCCGACGCGAAGTGGCGTGCACACCGGGCGGGCCATGCTCCGAGGGCGGCGGAAGCCTGGGCTGCCGACTGGCGCTCCTGGGTCGCCCGGGAGCACGCTCCCAGCCGACCGAACCTCTACGCCGTGCCCGGCAAGAACACCGCCGTACCGGGGGGCATGACGCGGACGGAGGCCCACACCGCCGCCCTGCTTGCCGCCCTCGACGAGCCGACCGGAACGGAGGGCTGACCGTGGACCGCCGCGAAATCGCAGCCCTGCTGGCCTACATCGGCCGACTCGACCCCCGCACCATCCGCACCGCCCAAGGTGAGGCGCGCGACCAGCTCGCCCAGTGGCACGAGCTGCTCGGCGACGTGCCGATGGCCACCCCGCACGGCTGGGACGTCCGCGTCGCCGCCCGCCAGCACATCCGCACCTCGCCGTACCAGATCCTGCCCGCGGATGTGGCCCGCCCCTGGGAGAGCTACCGGCGCGACCGCCTGGCGAGGCACTCCGATCCCACGCCGTCCGTCGACCCAGACGACCAGGCCGCCTGGACCGCAGAGCTGGCCGGCACCCGCCGCGCCGTCGCCACCGGCACCGCCCAGCCCGTGCAGGCCCGAGCAATCACCAGCGGTCGCGACGGAGTCGACCCGAAGCTGGAGGCGCGGCTGCGGGAGATCGGCTCCTGCATACCGCCCGCCGCCCGAGCAGCCCTCGCGCCCTACCGACCCGCCCGCGCAGCCCGTGAGGCCGCTGTCACGCGGGGACTGCCCGATGCCCTGAGCGTGCGGTGCGAGTGGTGCCTGGCCCAGCCCGGCGAAGCATGCCGCCGCCGAAGGATCGGCCCCGACGGCGGAGCCCGCGCAACCGCCCCGCGCGCCACCCCGCACCCCGGCCGCCTCGACCTCGCCACCGCCCAGCAGGCCCAGCAGCCCGCCCTGGCCTGACCGGCGCACCCGGCGCGTGCACCCCCGTCCGCTGCACCGCCACCCGACACGTCCCGCACCGGCTGCGACGCACGCCCCGCGCCGCAGCCGGCACCCGACGCCGCACCCGCCGAGCACCGCCCTAGCCGGCCGCCGCGGCAGCACATCGGAGACCCGCCTTGCGCCACATCACCACCCACGACGCGCCGGCCACCGGCCTGCGCGGCATCGCAGACACCAGCTGGCACACCCGCGCAACGTGCCACGGCATGGACGTCGAAGACGCCGACGCCGTGTTCTTCCCCGGGCCCCGGGACCACGAGGAGATCGCAGAGGCGAAGGAGCTGTGCGGCTGGTGCCCCGTACGCCGCGAGTGCCTGGACTTCGCCCTGGAGAACGTCCTCAAGGAGGGCGTCTGGGGCGGCCTCACCGAAGCCGAGCGGCGCCCACTGCACGACGGACTGCACCAGCGCCTGGACTACCGGCGCGTGACCGCCTTCTTCCAGGGACGCGACGTGCACCTGACCGAGGCCGAGCGCCAGGTCGCCATCGACCACGCCTACGTCCGGGGCTGGCAGCCCGACCGGCTCGCCGCCGCCCTGCAGATCAGCCACAAGCACGCCCGAGACCTGCTCCGGCAAGCCGCCAACAAGGTCCTCGACCGCGACCGTAACTACGGCGTACCCAGCCCCAAGAAGAAGCGGAAGAAGACCTCCAAGGCCAAGGGCGCCTCCGCGCCCGCAGCTCCCGGCAGGCAGCAGCCGGCAGGCCGCCCGGCAGCGTCGCCCCCGACGCACGTCCCTCTCGGAAAGGCAGCATGACCCACCCCGTCCTCGCCTTCGGTGCTACTTCGGACCTCCCTCTCCTCCTCGCCGCCGTCGTGCCCGCCACCCTCGCGCTCGTGCTGACCGCCTGGACCATCCGGCGCCGGGGATCTCGCTCGCAGAAGCGTCTCGGCGGCCCGGCGGTCAAGGTCGCCGCCGTCGCCGCCCTCGGCTGCACCGCCTACAGCGCCGACACCTCGTGGCGGTTCGCCGCCGACTACCTCGACATGGCCGGCGCCGCCGAGCGCGCCGGCATGTTCGCCGCCGCCGAACTCGCCCTGTTCGCCACCGCGCTGATGGCACGGCAGAACCTCGCCGTCCAGGGCGCCCCCGGCCTGCCGGGCACGCTAGTCTGGGTGATCACCACGGTGCAGGTGATCCCCGCCTACGCAGAGAGCGGCCCCATCGGCGGCACGGTCCGCGCCTTCGTCGGACCAGTCATGGCGGCGATGCTGTGGCACCTGGCCATGGGCATCGAACTGCGCCTGCGCACACCCGGCGCCGCCTCAAAAGGACTGATCGCCGTCCTGGGCCGGGAGGCACGCGAGCGTCTCCTCTCCCGCCTCGGCATCGCCGCGCGAGACCGCGACGCCGCACAGATCACCCGGGACCGGGCCACCGCCCGTGCGGTCACCCTCGCCGCCCGCCTCGCCGAGCGCACACCCGAGCAGCAGCGGAACCATCGAGGCCGGTGGCTGACCCGACGCCTGTCGAAGGCGGTCGGCAGGGCTTCGGTCGGCACCGACCCCCTCCAGCGAGCACAGTTGCTCGACCAGCTCGCCGCCCGGCGACACGCGCTCGCGCTCGCCACGGTCCCGCTCCCTTCTCCCTGGTCCCCGGCGCACAGCAGCGCATCGGCGGCCACGGTCCCCGCACAGTCGACATCGAATGTGCCGGTCCCCGTCCCCGGCCCCGACGGTTCCGACGAGCCGGTCCCGGACCGAGGACCGAGGACTCCTTGGGGACCGGTCCCCGAGGAGGCGGACCCTGAAGCCAAGGTCGGCGCGGGGACCAAGGGCGACGAAACGGGAACGACCGCGGGGACCAAGTCCCCTGAAGACGGCGCGGTCCCGGGGACCGGTCCCGCCGATCCAGAAGCCGCAGCGCGGGACACAGCGGCCACGAGGACCGACCGCAACGCGCGAGAGGTAGCAGCTCAGGACCCAGATTCTCATCGGGGACCGAGCCTCGCGAAGTCGGGGACCGAGAGCGCCGAGGACCGAGGACCGACCGCCACCGAGTCCGGGACCGAGACCACCCAGGACCGAGGACACAAGGTCCCACTCCGCCGGAAGCCGGCCAGGAAGTCCAGGACGAAGAACAAGGACAACCGTGCCCGGTCCCGCTCTCCGCAGACGGAGCGCCCGGCACGCGAGCTGGGCGAGTCCGAGCGCCAGCTTGTCCACGAAGTGCGCCCGCATGTTCCCGCCTTGCTCGAACGGGACGGCAACGGAGCGATCACCCGGGTGCAGCTGCGCGAAATCATCCGCCGCCAGGGCCTGACGGGTGTCGGTAACGACCGACTCGGCCTCGTCCTCCAGGAGCTGCGGAACGAGGACATCACGACGACGAGGAGCACCGCCCGATGAAGACCTGCCACCAGTTCAACACCGTCCGCGCGGAGTACGAGCGAGAGATCGGGTTCATGCTCGCTCACTCCGAGCGGCACGCAGGCAGGCCAGCGGCGAAGTCCAGCGCGAAGCAAGCTGCCTCGGCGAAACAGCGGATGGCCCGCGCGCTCAATAGCCACGTCGGGCGCTGCCCCGAGTGCGGCTGAACCGGCAAAACCCCAGTTCAAAGCCCGTGCCCGCAAAGGTGGCCCGGCTCCGTGCCGGGCCACCGCCCCGCTTAGGAGGTACGCCGTGATTCCGCGTCCACCTCGTTCTTCCGAGCCCACCACCGCCGAGGCCGATGCCTGGGCGGACGTCCTGGTCCGCCGGCAACTCCTACACGCCGTCGTCCTCACGCCGACCGGGCAGTGGCTCGTCCAGGACCGCCCCGACGGACCGGTCCTCGTCCTTGCCAGCCCAGCCGATGTCCTCGCGCTGGCCGCAACCATCCAGCAGCGCACCCGCTCCACGAGGCCCGAATCCCGATGACGAACGCACGCAAGAACGGCACCACCCCGGAACCTGATCCCGACTCCAACTCGGTCGCGCGGCGAGCAAGTTGGGGCGGAAGCGTAGCTTCCGCCGAACCCACCCCCGAGGGGGCGGGAGAGGACCTGCACTGGGGGGCGCAGGTCCTTGAGGCTTCGACCGGGGGCGGATCGAAGCCAAGGCAGGAGGAGAAGCAGGCTGAACCGCGTGTACGCCGACAGCGCGCTCCTCGCGCCCGCCAGCGTCCGCGCCAGTCGCCCGAGAAGAAGCGCCTACACCAGCCCAACGCACGTTTCAATGATGATGAGTTCGCCCTGATCAAGTCCGCCGCCGCCCAGTGCAATCTGTCCGTCGCCGGGTTCCTCGCCCGCTCCGCGCTCGCCGCCGCCCGCGACCTCAACCGCACCAGCGCCGAGATCGCCGACGAACGCGAAGTCATCACAGCCCTGTTCGACAGCCGACGCCGGCTCGGCTGGGCCGGCAGCAATCTCAACCAGGCAGTCAAGGCGCTCAACTCCGGTACAGACGTTCCTCAGCTCGAAGCGGCCGTCGCCGCCGTACGGCGTGCCGCCGACACCGCCCACGAAGCCGCCACACGGCTGATCGAGCACCACGGCTCATGATCCCCAGCGTCAACCCGTCCGGGTCGGACACCAGAGGTCTCCTCTACTACCTCTACGAGACCGGCAAGTACGAGGATCACACCGACCCCCATCTCGTCGCCTCCTTCGACGGCATGTCCCCCGACCCCGGCCGCGACCCGAGCGCCACCCTCACAGACCTCCAGCAGCTCCTGGACCAGCCCGTGATGGCCCTCGCCAAGCACGCCCGCCCGGCCAAGCACGTGTGGCACACCTCCGTACGCGCCGACCCCGGCGACCGGATCCTGTCCGACGAGGAGTGGGCCGACATCGCCCGCCGCATCGTCGCCGCCACCGGCATCGACCCCGGCGACGGACAGCCCGGCTGCCGCTGGGCAGCCGTACGCCACGCCGATGACCACATCCACATCGTCGCCACCCTCGTCACCGAGGACGGCCACCGCCCCGACGACTTCCGCTCCGGCGCCCGCGCCCAGGCAGAAGCCCGGCTCATCGAGAAGAAACTCGGCCTCCACCAGGTCGCACCCGGCGACGGCACCGCAGCCCAATGGCCCACCAGCGCCGAACGCCACAAAGCCGAGCGGCAGGGTCGCGAGCGCACCGCCCGCGAGGAACTGCGCGAAACCGTACGACGGGCGGTGGCTGGCGCGAGGAGCGACGAGGAGTTCTTCGACCGGCTCGCCGCTGCCGGCCTCCTGATCCGCAAGCGCGCCGCTCCCTCTGGCGACCTCCTCGGATACAAGGTCGCCCTGCCCGATGACCTGAACAAGGACGGCGAGCCGGTGTTCTACCCGGGCGCGCGCCTAGCCCCCGACCTGTCGCTGCCCCGCATCCGCGAGCGCTGGGCCGGTGACGCGCAGGACGTTCCGGCTGCCCGGCGGGAGGGTGCGATCCGTACGGGCCCGGGTAGTCCGGCCGCCGCACGCCGCGGGACGGCCTCGGCCGTGTGGCAGGCCGTGCTTGTCGTCGAGCACGGCGAGGACGCGGTCGCCGCTGCCCACATCGCAGCAGCTGGCGAGGTCCTGGATGCGCTCGCGAAGACCTCCGCCGCCCACACTCGCCGCGAACTGCGCGACGCTGCAACGGACTTCGAACGGGCCTCGCGCTCTCACGTCCGCGCCGTGCGCGGGCACGATCGAGCCCTGCGGCAGGCCGCCCGCGACCTCGTCCAAGGCGGCCCGGCCCTCGGCCGCGGCGAGGACGGAGCCACCACGGCCATGGCCATCGACATGCTGTTCTTCCTCATCACCGCCGCCGCGCACTGGCATGCCAGGAAGGGGCACGCCCAGCAGGCCGAGGCCGCTACCCGGGCAGGCGCGCACCTGCGCACCGCCTACCAGGCAGCCGCCGCCCAGCCCCTAGGCGTGCTCTACCAGCGCGGCCGACGCCTGAGCCGACCGATGCTCCAGCGACAGACCGTGCTGCTGCGCGAGGCGCTGCCGGAGCTGGCCGAGCAGATCCTCGCCGAACCCGGCTGGTACGCCCTGGCGGCGACCATCGCGGAAGCCGAAGCCGCCGGCCACGACGCGGCCGTCCTTCTGTCCGACGTTGCCGGCCGCCGCGAACTCGGCACCGCGGACTCCGTCAGCGACGTACTCGTGTGGCGGATGCGGCGGACCGCCGATCTGCCCGCCGACGCCTCCCACCTGCCCGAGACCAGCACCGCAGGGCGCCGGTCCGCAACGCGCGGGACGACCACCAGGCGCTCCGCGCCCGGCAAGCAGCGCAGCGGAGAGGACACATCACGTAAGGCCCGGTAAGGCCACTGGGTGCCGGCACGCGGCCTCAGCGCATCACCGAGAGAAGGGGCAGCGCCACCGGTCCGCCCGCAATCCACAGCATGGTCGTACGCCACATCGAACCTCGGTGGCGACCAGATCCGATGCGGATGCCGTCGGCATCCGTGCACCCGCAGGACGGACGGGCATGGTGCAGGTGAGGCGAATCGAGCCAGTAGGCGTCGCAAAGTTGAGCGCTCGAGGGAAACGACGACGCGTGATCGGGCACACCGTTGCACCGCCGCCGCTCCGTAGCAAGACACGCATCGTGGCCAACTCGTCATATGGGCAGCCGAGAAGCCCGAGTACCCCTGCCGACCTGGCCGGAGGTGACTGTGGACTTTGTGAATTGAAACCGCCGGAGGCGTGGGGCACGATCATGAAGCGCGCAAGACGAGGTGACGAGGTAGAGGAGGACACCAGGGTGTTTCACCGGATACGCCGCCGGGCCAAGGAGCCGAGCGAAGCTCAGAGGCAGTTCGCCGAGCTACATGCACGGCTGCAGGGCCAGGTCCCGCCCGGCTTCGGAGTGCCGGCACCTGAGCCGGAGCCCGCCGAGCCGCTCGCCGTCGTAGACGACTTCCTCCCGCCGGAACTGCGCGTGCCGAGCCACAACCAGGTCGACGGCAAGATGATGCCGTGGAAGCAGCCCCTCGTTGTCGCAGGCGAGATGGCCGCCTGCACCGAGTGCGGCGCATACCGGGACTGGCTCATCCTCTCCACCCGTGGCGAGATCTGGCTGCGCTGCCGGGCAGGCCACCAGCAGCAGGAGACCCGCATCGACACCGCCTGGTACAACCGGCACTCCGGACCGGCGGACGCGACGCACGCCACGTTCGAGGACTGCCTGCGCCACCTCGGGCACTGACCACCACTCCTACGACCCCACCGGGCCCGCAGGCCCGCACTGACCACCCGTCGCCTAGCACCAAGGGGTCAGTTCCGTCATGCGCGTTCGCGTCGCTACCACCGCACTCGGCATCACCGCCGCCCTCCTCGCCCTGCCCTCCTGCGCCACCGACACCACCGGGGCCAAGCACCGGACCCCCTCCTCCCGTACGGGAAAGCCAGCCGACGCCGTCCAGAAGCCGACCGCGCTCTCCTCGGCCGCACTCGAGTCCCGCCTGCTCGACCCGCGCGACCTCGGCAGCGGCTACCTTCCCAAGCCGGAGCGTCCGGCCCAGCACCGCGACGTCACCGTCATCGGCTGCCCGGTCCTGAGCGAGCTGGGCGGCGACGCGGCAACTGGCGGCACGCTCGCCTTCCCGCACAAGGCGAAGGTGGACTTCACCTACGGCGGCAGCTCCTCGGAGATCTCCGAGCAGCTGTACAGCGACAGCGTGAAGAAGCTCTCCGACGGCATCGACCGGATCTTCGACGCCATGACGGGCTGCCCGACCTATCAGGTCGTCGCGGGCGGCACCCCGGTCGACGTGACCTCGCAGAAGCTGCCCGCACCCCACGTCGGCGGTGACGAGCAGTGGAGCCAGCTCCTGACGTTCATCGGCGGGGGACGGAGCACCATGGTCAAGCAGACCGCGATCCGCGACGGCAACCTGCTGCTGGTCGTCTCCGGCTCCCCGGCCCTCGTCGACCGCCACCTCGACAAGGCCCTCGACAAGGCCACGGCAACGAGCTGACCTGCCCGCCTGTACCCCGCGCTGCTGCCTCCGACCGGCCATGGGGATGCTGTTGGCAAAGTCGGGGCCTGCGTGACGTCGGTCTCCAAGGCCCGGTTGTGGTCTCGGAGACCAATGTTGTGCGTCCTGCCAGGGATGGGGAGATCCCCGCGGAGACGCAGCGAGTGGCTCGGGCGGCGTTCCCGAGGGGGAGTCTGGCGATCCGGCTGCGAGACGAGCTGGGGTGCTGGTCACCAGCGGGCTGGGCTCTCCGGGGAACCCGCGACAGTTGAAAACGAGAGCCCGCCAGTACCGGAGGCCGGGATGCACGCCGGACCCTGACGACGGCTATGTGATGCAGGCCACAGAGTGGCTTTCGGGGCTCGTTGTCGGATCGGGCCCGCGCCACCTCTGAGAGGAGAAGGATTCCCCACCGACGTAAGGAGGCGCCCATGGCCGCCGAGGACCTGACGCCCAGCTACTACATGGTCGAGGACGACGACTCCATCGACACCGACATCGCGGAGCGGATCGCCCATTTCAACGGGTATCCGGACGGCGCAGGGGCGGTCATGGCCTTGTTCCCGGTCGACTGGACCGGGGCCGAAGGCGAGCTCGTGACCCTTCGCGAGAACGGGACCGTCGCCCTCGACTTGGACGGTACGTTCGAACTGCCTGAGCCGTTCGACCGCGGCACTCCTCGCACGATGATCACCACCACCACCGGCATGGCGGTGCTCAAGCCCAACCACCCGGACAACCAGACGATCGAGTCCGGGTTCCGGGCGGTGGGCGTCCCGGTGCCCGATGTGGTCCGGGCCATGAACGCCCGCGAGGCCGCGCGCACCGGGGATCGGGCCGCGCTCCGCGCCTTCGTCTCGGAAGGGCTGGGACGGTGGAGCGGATGGAGTGAGCCGGTCTCCACCGCTTTGCTCGGCAACTGGGCGGATTCGCTCTACAACGAAGGCCAGCTCTCCCCCGGCGCGGTGGACCAGTTCCTGGCCGAGGCCAGGGTCATCAACGGGCAGCTCAAGCCGATCTGGCTCCGCCAGGCCAACCGGGAGCGCGTGCGACTGCTCGACGCCCCGCTCGGCGACGGGATGACTCTGTACGACGTGCTCTCCGGGCAACCCGGGGCCGACACCAGCTTCGAGGGCTTCGACGACCCTCGCCTCATCGAGATCCTGGACGCTCTCTCCGAGGAAGATCAGGCGGTGACCATCGCACGCAGCCGCCCCGGGGTCAACAGCTGGCCCGAAGCCGCTCGGGTCGCCGGCGTCCCACAGCCGGAGGTCGTCGGCGAGCAGGTCCGCCGGAAGGTAAAGCGGCTTGCCAACCAGCTCACCGGCCGCTCCCGGGAGACCGGGGACGGTACGGGGGACGGCCGGTGAGCGCCCCCACTCCCGCTCCGTCGCGCTCGGCCGGGCATCGGGAGGTGGTGCTGCGGATCATCCTTCCGGACCTCCCGGCCTGCACCACGATGCTCGGCACGGCCCTGGTTCACAGCGCCGTTCCGCAGCGTCCCCGCTCGTGGTTCTAGCGCTCGGCGCGATGGCGTACGACGCCGGGTTCTGGGTCGTGCGCCTCCGCGACGGCTGAAGACCGGCCTCCCCGACGACCTGGTCGAGGCTGGCGCCCCCGGCAAGGGCGCCGGGGCTGGGGTGCATTGCCGCATCCTGCATCGTTCCGTCACAGGGCGGCAAACCATCCCGGGCATCGGAGAGCGAACGGCCACTTCGCCCGAGAAGCAAGAAAGTCCGGCACCCCCAACTGGGAGGGGGCCGGACTGGGACGGTGGAGAGATACGAGCGGGACGTTAGATGGCCGGCGCGCGCAGGAGGCGCTCCTGGGTGGCCTCGGGCAGCACCCGGCGCAGGACCGGTGCGGTCGAGCTGAGGGAGGCGGCGAAGGAGGCGACGAGGTCGTGCGGGACGCTGGCGGCGAAGGAGGCCGCCCACAGGCAGGGTGCGCCGAGCGCGGGCTCGGCCCACGCCTGCCATCCGGCCGGTCCCGTCTCGTCGGCCTCGGCCGCCAGGGCGTGCGGGTCGGCGTCCTGGATGAGGGGCGGGACCTCGCCGAGGCTGATGTGCGAGGTGAACGTCGGGTCCGTCGCTGCCGCCTGGGGCTGGTCGATGTCGCG
The DNA here is from genome assembly GCF_044759525.1 of Streptomyces sp. NPDC101110. Lineage (NCBI taxonomy): Bacteria > Bacillati > Actinomycetota > Actinomycetes > Kitasatosporales > Streptomycetaceae > Streptomyces > Streptomyces sp. NPDC101110. The sequence continues at coordinate 392,767 of NZ_JBIVZM010000006.1, forward strand.
GAACCATCCGTGGGCGGCGACGGCGTCGAGGACCAGCTCGGCTCCGGCGAGGGGCACGGTGGGCTGGTCGCTTGCGTCGAGCGCGACGAGGAAGTCGGCCACCGCCTCGCCGGGGACCTCGCGGGTGAAGTAGGCCGACCACTGGGCGAGCGGGTTGCTCGCCTCGGCGCGGGCGGAGATCTGCCAGGCGATCGGCAGCTCTCCCAGGTGGAACGGCTCGTCCGCCAGGCCCCACTGGGCCCATCGCAGGGCGTCTGGGCTGATGTGCAGGACGGTGCTGCGCAGGACCTGGCGGTCCTCCGGTGCCTCGTCCGGCTCGTGCCGTCCGCGGACGATCGTCAGGCTCGTCCAGCCCAGGCCGGCCAGCGTGTCGGCGACGACGTCGTAGAGGCGCCCATCGTCACCGGCCAGGTGCCGGGGGCCGACCCAGAACGCGGGCTGGCCGCCGGGCGGGGTGGACGAGTCGGGCGGGAAGTCGGGGTACAGGGGCGCCTCCAAGGGCTCGTTGCGGGTCTAGTTGCCGCCGGCGCGGCGACGGGGGCGGCGCGGGGGTGCCTGGACGGCGCCCTGCCACGTCAGCTCAACGGCGATCTCCGGTGGCAGGTGCCCGAGCTGTGCGTCCTCGTCACGCCCTTCGGCGAGGTAGACGACGGTCCGGCCAGTCTCATCGACCGACTGCAGGACCTGCGCCAAGCGGTGGGCCATCGGGAAGAACGGGTTCATGGCCTGGCGGACCGGAGCATTCGGGTCGCAGCCGGACAGCAAGTCGATGAGATCGCCGACGGTCATTTCCGGGGACGTCACGAACAGCCTCCTGCGGTGCGGGGAAACGGGTGGTGGAGCGGGCCGCCGTACGGACGGCCAGCTCGCTCACAGGGCGGGCATCACCTGTCGGTGTCCGCGCTGTCAGAGGCGGCGTGAGGTCTCCAGCACGCGCGCTACGGCGGCGGCGACGATGTCCGCCGGCGTTTCGGTATCGAACGACAGGTGGTAGCCGCGGACCTGGGCGGTGCCGGTGACGGCGATCTTCCATCCCTCGCCGTCGGTGCCGGGGCGTCCGAGCGGGAACCAGCCGAGGTAGAACCGGCCGTCCTTCGAGCTGACGTGCACGTCCGCGCGGTCATCGACGATCATGTGGAAGTCCTCGGCCGAGAACTGGTCCATGACCAGCGTCGGCTGGCCGGGGCCGAGCTGCCACTCCCGCAGTCGCAGGGCTTCGACGGTGGTGGAGAAACCGGGGCCCGCAGAGGCTACGGTCACGGGCAATCACCTCTCTGACCTGGGGTTTCTTGCAAGGTCGTCTACGTTGGCATGCCCTCACACTCGTTGGCCAGTCTTTCCGCGATCTTTCCTGTCTGCCCCCGGCGAACTGTGTCTCGTCTCACCGTGTGGGATCTCAGCTCCCGTGTCGAAATCTCACGGCCGATGTCGGATCCGACATCCCGCTGAGATTTGCAGGTGTCCTGTCGCACTGAAGCTGTCGGATTCTCACTCGTTCTCCTTCGTGGTGTCGGATTCTCGCTGCGACACCTGCTGAACGGCGGCATCCGGACGCGCCGTGTCTACGCTTGGCCTCGTGGACAACGGCGTACCGATCTGGGTCTGGCACTACTTCTCCTTGGACCACGCCCGCGCCGCGAGCTCTCTCTCCCGGAAGTGCGGCGAACTGGAAGCCCTGGCACCAAGCTCCGGTGAGGAAGACACCGCGCCCATCGGTACCAGGTCGGACCACCGCTCCTACGCGACATCTTCCGTGCTCGCGTCCGGTGCCTTCATCGAGGCATGCATCAACGAGTTCATCCTCACGGCCTCAAGAGACGACCTCGCGCACGTCGAAGGCGCCGAAGCCCGGACAGGACTGCAGGTGGACGAACGGCAGCGGATCACGGCCGCTGGCGGGGAACTCTCGAAGGAGTCCAGAACGCTTGAGCGATACCAGAAGGTGTTGCAGTTGCTCGAGCGGGAGCCGTTCGACCGTGGCGCCCGTCCCTTCAGCGAAGCAGCTCTGCTCATGAGGCTGCGCAACGAGCTGGTTCACTACAAACCTCAGTGGCGCCCCGAGCACAGCGACGAGCGACGAAGTACTGACCAGCTCAACTTGGTGGTTGGGCTCATGGAGCGGAAGTTCACGCCGAACCCCTTCTACGCCGACTCCATGAACCCCTACTTCCCGGAAAAGTGCCTCGGCCACGGCTGCACGAGCTGGGCATGGGACAGCGCCCTGAAGTTCGCCGACTGCTTCTTCAGCCGTGCAGGAACCACCTGGATGTATGAGAACGCCCGAGACACTCTGCAGCCCTGAGTGCCCGATTCTCAACGTCAGCGATCAGCAGATCTGGTACGTCGTCTCCGGTGACGGAGACATGTAGCGGAGCTTGGACGGCCATGAGCAGACCGTCGTGCTCGAACCGGGCGTCTGCCTGACCATCCCTCTTGGCACATTCCAGCTCCGGGCCGGGCGTGAGTGTGCTCCCGTCGGGGTGCCCTCGGAGCACCCTGCTGTCGAGGACGGTCGGGCCCGGGGGTGAGTATGGCAGCGGCGGTTAGCTTCCGTTGGCGCGGCGGCGGAGTTGAGGACCGGTCTTGGGAATCCGTGGCAGTGATGTCGCTCCGGTCGGCCGCCCTATGGCGGGCTGGCCGGTCCGCGGAGCCGAGTTGATCGCGCGGGCCTGGGACGAGCTGGTGCCGCCCGCGTCGAAGGTGCTCAACGTGCTGATCGCCGGGCTACGCCGCAAACTCGGAGAAGCTGACGAAGGTCCGGGCCGCGGCCCAGGCCAGCGTGACGACGCTCGAATGGGCGCTCGGCTTGTTCAGGCCGATGATCTCGGCGCTCTTGCCGCGCTGCTTGTACTTGGTCTCGATCGCGTCGAGGGCGGCGACGGAGGAGGCGTCCCATATGTGGGCAGCGCTCAAGCCTGGTCGGCCGATGGGTCGTCAGGTGGTGAGCGTGCTGATGAGGTGCTCGATCCGGGCCAGGGGGTCGCGGCCCGCAGGCCAGGTGATCATCAACAGGTGGTGGGTGGTGCCGGTCAGGGCGAGGGCCAGGGCGGCGCAGTCGCGGGTGGCGGGCACCCATCCGAGGCGCTGCTCGGCCTGGAGGTAGGCCGTGAGCGAGCCCTCGAAGGCCCCGAACCCGGGTGCCCCCTGCTCCCAGGCGGCGTGGATGCGCGCCGTGGCTCCGGGCCGGGTGAGGGCCAGGGCGCTCAGCGCGGGGCCCGGGGAGCCGAGCAGGGAGGGCAGCCACCGCGGTCAGGTTCGCGCTGACTCGCCTCTGACCGAACACAGTGTCGACCAGTACGCTTAGGACATGGCCTTGCGTCCCAAGGGTGATCACCCCGCAGCGGATAGTTCCGCTGTTGCGACCCATGGGCAGCGACAGTCCAGCTCTCTGATCAAGCACACCAGCTCGGCCAAGAAGGGGCAGGATCTGGCACTGCTGGCCACCTACCTGCGGCGGACCCAGCCCGATCTCGCCCCGCTACGAGAGCTTCTGAGGGGCAGCTTCCGGAACCAGACAGCCATCAAGCGCATCCTGGAAGACACTGACGTTTTTGTGCGCTTGGGCACCTTTCGGAATGAACATAGCCGCTCTGTGGTGGCTCTCCGCCGAGCGTTGGCAGACCTCCACAACCAGTACGCCGGCATCGCCGCTCGCACGAGCTATCCCCCGCTACAGCGAGAGCGTCTCCAAAGGTCCATTGCCCTCCGCAGCAGGAGGCTTGGCAAGCCGCTGATCGAGCAGATCAAGGCCCCGATGACCGCAGAGCAGGCGCAAGCGATCAGCGAGCGCCTTAGCGCGGAGGACGGCCCCCGTCGAAAGCTGCCGCCTCTGCCGTGAGCGATTTCACCTGGAGAGCCCCGGGCAAGCATGATCGCAGGCTGCTGCAGGCATTTACCTGCGCTGACGGCAAGCCGCCCAGCGGTCGTCTCCTCTTTTGGGAAGAAGAGGTCCAGAAGTACTTCCGCCACCAAGCCCTGGCCGACACGAACTCTTGGGCCCGCCTCGATCAGCGTTTCCAGATTGCTGAAGACGCGTCGGGGATCGCTGCGGCATACACGCATGCACGGCCGGAAAGCCCTCATCCTGATCTGCAGATTTCCGCTGGTCAGGCATGCCGTTATCTGTTGATGCTCGGAGTTGCGCTGCGGCACCGCTTCCAGGGGGGCAAGGCCGCCGACGAGGCGCTCCTTCACGCGCTCCACGACATCCTCAAGCGTGAGCCTGACAGCCACTCCGTTGCCGTCCTGGCTCGCGTTGACCGGCGCAACATCCCAAGCCAGAAGATGCTGCTCCGCTGGGACTTCGAGGAAGTGATCCCGGGGACGGTTTCAGAACGCCTCGGCTGGTGGTTGCTGATCGTGGACCGCTGACACCCGCGAACTGGCAGCAACAGGACTGTTGCGCTACTAACCCACTCCGTCCCCATGGTTGAACAGGCGCGACTCACCGCAGCCCAAGACAGTTGGCTTCTGCGCTTGTGGCGGAAGAAAGAAGGCGTTGCGGTCACGGTCGAGGTGCACCCGGTAGAACGTCATGGACCCGACGGGGACGTCCTCGACCGGGCGGGGCGGGGCGGGGCGTCGCGTACCCGCTGGGGCCGACCAGTTCGTGCCCCGCGGCGCGGGCGCGTCGGCGGTGCAGGACGGCCACGTTCCAGCGCTTCAGCGTGTCGGCCTGCGGTGTGTCCCAGAGTTCGTCGTCGTAGGAGAGCGCAGGTGCAGCTCGGAGGGATCGCCGGGGAGCGAAGAGGGGTCGATCACCGCGGCAGCGTAACGAGGTCCGCGCGCGTTCGTGGACGACAGAGCCCCCGGATTCCAGGCTGTGGAATCCGGGGGCTCTGAGTCGTGGAGGGGGAGTGCGGGTCAGATCTCGGGGGAGTCATCGGTGGGGCTGTCCGTGCGGCTGCGGCGTGCCAGGAGGAGAGCGCCTCCGCCTGCTGCGATCAGCACGGCCGCGCCACCGATCAGCCACGGTGTCGCGTCGGCTCCGGTGTGGGCGAGGGAGCCCGTCGGCGTTTTCTGCGTGGAATCCTTGACCGAGGTCGCGGCGACGGGTGAGGAGGCGGGCTCCGGTGTGTCGCTGCCCGAGGCGAAGGGCGTGGCACCTGCGGTACCGCTGTTCGGCTTACTGGAGGGGTCAGGCTTCGGGTCGGTGGCCGTCTTGGCGTTGGTGACGGTCACCGTCACCGGGGCGCCGGGACCTGCGGTAAACGTCTTCGTCGGCTTGTAGAGGTCGTAGCCGGCAGGAGCCTTGATCTCCTTGACCCAGAACTGCGTCCTGCGGCTCGACACGGGCAGTTCTCCGGAGGCTGCGCCCTTGGTGCCGGTAGTGAGGGTGAGCAGCGTGGAGGTGCCGGTGCCAATGTTCACGGTCGCGCCGGGCAGGAGCTTTCCGGTCTCGTCGTCCTTGGCCTGCAGGAGGACCTTGGCGGCCTTGAACGGGTCGGTGATCGTCAGCCGTGTGGTCGCACCCGGCGTGACGATGACGTCCTGATCGCTGACAACCTCGTGGAGCCGGCTGCCGGAAGCCGTCTGCTTGAGCCGGTAGACGCCCGGCGCGAGGTCGGGGAAGGTCAGCCTCCCCTGGGCGTCGCTCTGTCCGCGCGCGGCTTCCTGGCCGACGGAGTCGAGCAGCAGGAACGCGGCGCCGGGCAAGGCGTCTCCGGCCGTGTCCTTCGTAGCGATCTCGACGCTGCCCGCGTCCGAAGCCGGTGTCGCGGCGGTAGCGGCGGAGGCCGAGGAGGTCGGTTCGGAGGGCTCGGCACTCGCGGCCGGCGCCCAGCTCAGGGTGCCAGCCGCGACGGCGACGGCAGCAGCGAATCGGACGAGACATGCGTGCACGGGGAAGAGGACTCCTTGATCGGTCGGGGGAGGTCAGCGGGTCCGGCCGACGACTGGGGTAGCCGGCTGGGTGGGAGTGCTGCGCGGGGTACGGCCAGCCGCGCGCCTGGGCCTGGACGCGGCCCAGGCGCCGGGGAACCAGACGGCGGTGTACTGCTCGATGGCGTCGCGCAGCCCGGTGGTGACGGCCCCGTCCCACGGCGGGCGGCCGGGGCGGTGATAGGTGTCGAAGGTGCCGTACTGCTTGGTATTCGGCCGGGTATTGGTGGCTTCATCGCGGCGGTGGAAGGTCCCGTGGTCCACGAAGCTGAGCGCCACCGCGTCGATCTCGCCGCGTTCCGGGTGAACGACGGCGACACGCAGCCCTCCGTAGGTGTCCGCGTGGATGGTGCGGGTGAAGTCGATCCGCATCCGCAGCGGTGCATCGGGGATCGGGACAGCGAAGTAGGTGTTGCCAACAACGGTGTGGTCGTGGAAGGGAAGGCACAGCTCGGCGAAGAACTCGGCGGCTTGCAGGGACAAGAGAGGCTCCGGTCGAGGTCTGGCTGGTCCTACAGGCGCGAGCCGGGCAGGGCCGGTCGGCTGGTGGTGCTCCAGCGCGGGACGCTGGCCACGGGCAGCGCAGCCGGACGGCGGGAGGAGACGGCCCGCTGCACGTCGAGCGGAGTGGGAGCCGGCGGGCCCGGCGGGAGGATCGGGGTGAGCTGGGCCATCCCCTTGATGTAGCTGGAGGTCGCCTCGCGCCACCGGGGCAGGGGAGCCGGATCGGCGATGCACTCGGTGACGGCGGTGAGCAGGGCGACCGGGGTGTCGGTGCTGGCCGTGGCGTACCAGACGGGCCGGTCGACGGACTTGCCCGCCCACAGCTGCCAGCGCGCGTCGCGCGTGGTCAGTTCGGTCTCCGGATCGAGGTCGCCGGTGGTGAACTCCATGCCGGCGAGCCCGTCCGGGGCCTGGACCGCGAAGACGCCCCAGCGCGGTCGGTCGATCTCCCAGCCCTGCTTCAGAAGCGGCACGACCGCGAGGAAAGGATCGCGCTCGTCGATGCCGGAGATCGGCCGGGCCAGGTAAGCATCCGGCCCCTGCTCGTACGCCGTGGCCAGGATGGTGGTGAATGCCTGGACAAACTCGGTGGGAACGCGGTCGTTAAAGCAGACGCCCCACGCCGGCGGTCCGAAGGAGCCCTTGTAGGCGTTGATGCGCCAGAGCCCGTCGTCCTCGCCTTCGGGCAAGTAGCCCAGGCGCACGCGCCGGTCGGGAGCGCTCACGTACACGTTGGAGTCCTCGTCGTACCGCAGGTCCCAGCCGAGGTCGAGCAGCGGGGCGAGGGCGGGGTCGCCGGTTCCGGTGGTGGAGGCGAGGTGGCGCGGGGAGACGTAGACGTCGCCGTCGATCTCGTGGTGCGAATCGGGCTGTGGGTTCATCGGTCTGCCCTCGTGGTGACGGTGATCTCTTCGGCGGCGGTGTCGAGGCGTTCGGTGACCTCGGCGGTGGTGCGGCCGGTGACGATGTAGAACCCGGCCCGGGCGGTGAACAGGTCGCCGTCGGGCGGCAGGACGAGCTCTTCGCCGATCTCGCGGATCCACTGCACCTGGCGCAGCCAGGGGGTGTGAGCGGCGAAGGGCTGGTTGATGTGCCGGGCGGTCAGGGTGCCGGAGGTATCCGGGTAGAGCATGCGGATGCCCGCGGCCCCGCTGCGGGTCGGGCTGAGGTCCGGCGCTCGGCCGCAGGCGAGGTCGGCGGCGGCCCGGGGCAGGTCGATGCCGGTGGCCAGACGGACAAGGTGGCCGATCATGTCGCCGCCGATCCTGGCATTGACCTCGATCAACCGCGGCCGACCGTCCACCAGGCGCAGCTCGACGTGCTGCACACCGTCGGTGATCCCCAGGGCCTTGACCGCAGCAGCGGCGGCCGGGGCGACCTGGGCCAGGAGCGGGTCGGCGGCATCGACGGTGTGCCCGGCCTCGTAGAAGTACGGCGCGGGGCCCAGGTGCTTGCGGGTCACGGCGACCGCCGTGGTCGCACCGCGGTGGGTGACGCATTCGACCGAGAATTCCGGCCCGTCGAGGTATTCCTCGACCAGGACGCCGGTGTCCTCGCGACTGCGGCTCGCACCGGCCGAGGCGAACGCGAACGCGGCGGGCAGTTCTTCGGGCCGGTCGATGCGGATCACGCCGATGCTGCCCGCGAAGGCCGCGGGCTTGATGACCGCCGGCAGGCCGAGGGTCATCGTCGCCAGGCCGGCCTCCAGTAGAGTCCGCGCCCTCATCGAGGCGGCCGAGGGAACGCCATGGCGGGCGAACAGGGTGCGGGCGGTTGCCTTGTTGCGGCAGGCCCGCATCACCTCGACGGACGTCGAGGACAGACCGAGCGCGCGGGCGAGACGGGCGGTGGGGACGAGGTGCCACTCGTCCCAGGTGACCACGCCGGCAAGGTCATGGTGCTCGGCCAGCGCCCGGCCGCCGGCGAGCAGCGCTGCGGGGTCGCTCAGATCGACCACGGTGTGGTCGACGATGAACGGCTTCTCCCACGACGGCTCGGTGCCGGTGAGCAGGACGACGTCGTACGCGGCGGCCACCTGCTCCAGGCAGTAACCGCGGTAGGTCTCGTCGCCGGGAGAAACGACGAGCACGAGAGGACGAGCGGACAAGAAGGGGTTCTCCGAATCGGTGGACGCGGGACGAGGGAAGAGAGGGGTGTCTCAGGCGGCACGGCGGCGGCGCAGCTCGAACGCCGCAGCCCAGTGAGGGTGTTCGCTGATCAGGCGGCGGGCGTAGAGTGCGGTGTAGTTGTTGTTCAGCCCGGCGACCCCATGAGGGAGCTGGCGGCGCAGGTCCTCGAACAGGTCCTTCAAGCTGACCCGGGTTGCGCCGGCGACCAGTCGGCGAGCGGCCATGCGCTCCAGGGCCCGGTAGACGTGCGGGTTGTGGGCGTCGAAGGCGTGGAACTGCTCGGTGATGGAGCGACCAGTCGCGCGGTGCGATCCAAGGGCTGCAATGGACATGAAGTTCTCCACAGGCTGGGGGCGCAGCAGGGTCAGGTGCGCAGGGCGGGATCGGTTCGCAGGCGGGCGAAGGCGCAGAACAGACCGAGGGCCTGCAGCGCGGCACAGACGGTGATGGCGTGGCCCAGCGCGTCGGGCGGAGTGAGCGCGGTGAGCACGCCGGCGACGGGGAAGGGCAGCAGGAGGATGAGGATGGTCGCCGACAGGGTGCTGCCGAACTTCTCCGGAGGGATCAGGCGGGAGCGCAGGGTGCGCAGGACGACCGTCATGCCGCCTTCGCCCGCCATGAGGACCGCGACCAGGACCAGGTAGGACCGGTAGTCGGGAGCCTGGGCAGCGGCGAGACAGCCGAGCGAGGCGAGGGCGGCGCAGGCGGCGCCGACCGGCCACAGGCCGAGGCGGTCGAGCGCGAACCGGCAGAGCGTGACGCTGAGGAGGGTCGCTGCGGCAGCGGCGGACCAGACGATGCCGACTGCGGTGGTGGACTGCCCGAAGTGCTTGACGACGATCACGGGACCGGCCGCTTGAAGAAGGCCGGTGGCCAGGTTAGACAGGGTCAGCCCGGTCACGAGCCAGCCGAGCGCGGGAAGCGAGCGGATGGTGCGCCACCCGGTGAGCAGTCCGTCCCCGGACCTCCCCTTCGGCGCACGGGCCGGTGCCACGGGCGAGTGCGGAGTGCGCCGGGCAAGCAGCGCGGCAAGCAAGGAGAGCATGGTGATCACCGCGAGCATCAACGGCGGACCGGCAAGCAGGAGCACCCCGGCGAGCGCCGGACCGGCCATGGTCGCCGTCTGGTCGATGCCGAGCAGGACGGCCTGGACACGGTGGGCCCGCCGTCCTGCTCGGCGGCCGGCGGCAGCGCCCGCGGTCTCGGCCGCGATATAGCTGAACTCGGTGAGCACGCCGGTCGTCGCCGCCAGCACCATCACGGTCGCGCTCGCCACAGTGGCGGATGGGTGGAGGTGGAGCAGGACCGCGCCGGCGGCGAGGGCCAGTGCCCGGCCCAGGGAGGCCAGGTGGAAGACCACCGCAGCACCGCGCCGGTCGACAACCGATCCGGCCCACCCGAACGCAGCCAGCCGCGGGATCCACTCTAGGGCGAAGGCTGCGCCCGTCAGCGCGGAGGAGCGCGTCGTGGCCAGGACGAGCAGCGGGATGCCGTAGGTGGACATCGCGAACGCCAACGCGTCCGTCGTGCGCGGTAGGTAGATGCTGCGCATCAGCCCGTCGGTGTGGCGTGCGTGCCGGGGTGTGACCGCTTCGCTCACGCGATCGGCTCAGGCTCGGACACCCTGGCCACCTGGAGGTTGTCGGCCAGCCACTGGATCAGGAGCGTGCGGAGACGGGCCAGACCCGCCTCCGCCCGGTCGGCGCGCTCGGTGATGAGCGATGGTGCCAACAGGGCAAGGACGTGCCGAATGCGGCTGCTGAACTCGCAGACGGGGGCCGGGACGGCGTGACGCCGGGCCCAGCGGGCCATCGCGTCGTACAGGCCGGCCAACTCCATCCCAGCCTCGGTCAGTTCCAGACCGGTGCCGGGCGCGATCCGGATGAGACCGTGGGCGCGGGCCGTGTCGGATGCGCTGCGTAGTTGGTGCGTGGAGAGGTCGGGCAGGGTGCCGGCCAGCCGTCGCGGCGGTATGGCGCCGTTGTCGTCGACCTCGGTGACCAGGCGGACCAAGGGCCGCGAGGCGAGCAGTTCGACAGCGCGCTGCGCTTCGGCAGAGGTAAAGGGGGTGCTCATCGGCGCGGGCCTCCCGCCGGGACGGCTGCCTTCGGGCGGGCGGTCGCAGCGTGTGAGAAGAGATCCCCGTTGTGCCAGGCCGGAGGGGACTGGGGTGTCCGAGCGGGTGGGAGCGCCGTGGGGGCCGGCCGAGACTGGCTGCTGATCCACGACCTCGGCGCGGGTTTCGCCTGCGGGTGCCCCCAGACCGGGTGCTGGGCCGCCTGGTCGAGGGGCTGCCCGGCGGCCCACGCGGACAGGGTGCCGAGCACGGGGCCCAGGCCATCGCCGGCCGCGGACAGCCGGTAGGGCTGGCCCATGCCGTCGGTGTCAACCAGGCCGTCGGCGACGAGCTGCCGCAGGGGCGGATAGATGTTGGTCCAGTCGCTGCTGGGCATCACGATTCGGGCCAGAGCCCGGCCGCTGACTTCCTCACGGGACTTCAGCACCCACAGGATGGCGGTGGCGTGACGCCGGGTGAGCAGGGTGAGGCTGTCCTCGATGTGCTCGATCGCGGCCAGCGGGCGGTCCGCCTTCTCCAGGTGTTCCTCGGCCCAGGTGACGATCATCGGCAGGATCGACAGCAGGGCGGCTCCGCGTTCGGTGTGGCCGTAGGTCACGTGCCGTGCGGTGTGTTCGGTGCGTTCGACGAGTCCGGCGTCGCACAGCGACTTGAGCTTGGGGTGGAGCTGGCCGTTCTGCAGCCAGGACACCTTGGCCGCCAGCTCGCTGTAGCGCAGCGGCGGGCCGGAGAGAGCCAGCATGATCCGGACGTTCCAGCGCGGGGTGATCATGGCCAGGGCCTCGGTGACCCGGGCGATGTCGGCGTCAGTGTCAGGGGGCAGAGCGGTGATGGCCAAGGGAGGAACTCCAGGGTGCATGAAAAGTGGGATCGCCTGCGAGTCAGCGGCTGTGCGCCGGACTCGGCGCCGCAAGAGGCGGAGCCGGAGCAGGTGGCGAGGGAGCTGGCGGGACAGGCGTCGGGGCCGGGACGCGGGCCAGGCTCTGCAGGACGGCGGCGACCGATTTGGCCTGGACCTCGCGGACGGCGACGGCTTCGGCGAGCCGGCGGGTCCCGTCGAGGAGGTGGGAGACCTCGTGCGGGCCGATCTGCCGTTCGGGGTGGATGAGCCGGGCGAGGTGGTCGCGGTGGAAGTCGATGCTGCGCTCGGCGAGAGCGAGGTCGTCGTGCATGCCGAGCAGGGCGGAGAGCATGCCGGGCGGCTGGTCCTGGGCGTGGGCTTCGAGGTCGGCGAGCGGTGCGCCGTACAGGTCCTCGATCCGTCCAGCTATGTCGGTGGACGTGGGGTGGGGCAATCGGGGGCTTTCACGGTCGGCGGGCCCGGGCCGCCCCGGCACGCTGGGGTGCCGGGGCGGCAGACGAGGGCAGGGTTGCGGTGGCCCTGAGCTGAGCCGTTCGTACGGGCCGGGCCTGCTGGGCGGGCGGGGGCCTGGTGCGCAGCAGCGCGCCGAGGGCGGCGCGGTAGCCGTCGCGGGCCTTCAGTGCCGCGTCCAGCCACTGCGCGTCGAAGCGGAGCTTGTCCGCCGACAGTTCGCCATGGTTGCGGCCCGGATCCATGTCGGCGTGGACGCGGTCGCGGACGCGGGCGACCTGCTCCTCGGTGAGTGCCAGGAAGGACCGCAGTTCCAGGGCCCGGGCGAGCGCGGGCGAGGCATCGTGGTCGGCAGCCGCCTCGTACAGCTCGAGGACCGGCTTACCGAAGACCTTCTGCAGGTCGGCGTCCATGGTGCTGGCCTTGTCCCGGCTCATCGGGCGGCCCTTGCCGACCGCCAGGCCGTCGCCGGTGCGGTTGAACCCGCGGGCCGGTTGGGGGCGCTGGTCTGCACCGCAGGCCCGGTGCGGGGCCGAAGGCGGGCGAGGCGCTCTGCGGCGAGGTCCTTCTTCCCCGGGGCGTTCGGGTCGAGGAGCCATCGCACCACCATGGCCCGGCCGTCGCGGGCAGTGACGGCCGCGTTCACCCGGTGGGCGAGGCCCATCGTCGGGTCGTCGACCTCGCTGGGCTGGGTCCGCAGTGCGGCGAGGAGGTCGTCCTCCGCGCGCTCCAGCACGGACTGGGCCTCGACGAGAAGGCCGTGCCACTTGACGACGTCGGTGGCGTCAGGGTTCGCGGTCGGCGCGGCGGCGACCGCGGCCTTCAACTGGTCCATGCCCATGTCGAAGCGCGCTTCGATCCGTTCGGTGAGCACGCCCACGACATCCGCAGACTCCTCGGATATGCCGTCGGACAAGGGGGATCTCCTGTTCTGGATAGGCTGATGCGTAGGGAATGTGAGGGGCCCCGTACTCGGCGGATCAGCCGCTTGCCGGGAGGCGCTGAAGCCTGGTCAGTCCAGGCACATACGGACGTCGCGGTAGACGTACGTGCCGGAGACCCAGCCCTTGACGCCGGTCGTCTTGTCTGTGATGTAGAGCCAGTTGCCGCTCTTCTTGGAGACGGTGAACTTGTGGCTCTTGTAGAGCACGCCGAGCGCCGTGGACTTCGAGCTGGCCTTGGACCGGATGGTCACGGCCTTGGCCTGCACCGCGTACGGGAGCGGCGGCAGGTTGTGGCAGCTGACGACGGGGGCGGCGGTTGCTGCGGTGGGTACGGTCGCGGCGCTGGCGGAGGTGGCGGACAGCACCGGCAGCGCGAGTGCGCCGAGCATCGCCGCGGATATGGCAATTCGGGTGGAGCGCATGCGGAAGAAGCCTCCGTGAAGGCGTGGGGAATGTGGGGAAGGGCGCCGCGGGGGTTGTCCCGGCGGCTGTATAAGAGTCCGGAGAATCGCCGGTTTGGCTAACCGGCGATCGTCGGCTATGTTGCGCCGCCCGCGTCGGGCTGAGCGCTCAGCGCGAACGGCCTGGCGGGCGCGGGGCAGGGGCCTTCGCCACACCGGACGGGCGGCTGGCGGCGGCTGCCGGGCGGACCGGCGGGAGAGGGCCGGCCTCACCGGTGAGCCGGTCGTCGCACCACTGCAGGGCCTCGTCGATCGTGTCGAAGCCGCCCTCGCGCAGGGTGTGTGTCCACGTGTCGGTGTCGACCTCTTCGACCACAACGCGGAACGGCGACGGGGCGCGTTCGTTCAGGGCACGCAGTGCCACGACGACGACCATGTCGTCCGGGTCGTCGCTGGTGTAGGAGTAGCCCATGGCGTAGTGGTCACCGTCGCCGGCGAGGCGTCGCTCCAGTGCTCGCGTGGCCTCGTCAGCCGGCGGCGGGCCCAGCTCGGGGTCGAGGCCGATGGCATCGTGCGGGCAGCCGCGGTGGATGAGCCAGGACTGCGCCATCGCGGGCAGCGGCAGCGGGGCCTTTTCGAAGCTGAACGTCCGCTTCTCGTGGTCCCGTTGCAGATGCACGGCGAGCACCTGGGGCATGCCGGGCTGTCCCCAGGTCGCGGTGCGGTCGAACAGGATGTAGTAGCTGAGCGGACCGTCGTGATGCTCGGCGAGGGGGACGAGCATGTCCTCGTGGACGCCGACCTTACGGTAGAAGTCGAGGTACCTCTCCTCGTCGGCGTCGAGGTCGTCCAGATCGAAGTCGACTTGAGGGATGGACTTCCGGACCGGCGCCGGTTCGGTGGGAGACAACAAGGGGCCTTTCGGTGGAGTTCAGCGCCGCTGCGCCGGAGTGGACGGCGATGTGCCGGGGTGAGCTGGGACCTTCGGCGTCTGCGTCGTGGGGGCCCGGCGGGCGGCGAACAGCGCGGCTCTTCCCCCGTCGGTGAGCGCGACCGGCTGGCCGGCGTGTACGGGGTGGCCGGTGTCCCGGGCGACCAGGCCGGCGTCCTCCAGCCGCCGTAGCTTGGTGTGGGGGATGCGGGTGCCGGAGGCGGCTGTGACGGACATCAGGCCGGTCAGTAGGTGTTCGTAGAGCTTGGCGCCTCCGGCGATGGCGAGCAGCGCCGCCTGGTCGTCCGTCGAGAGCTGCTGCGCGTCGGACGCGACGGACGCTGCTGCGGCTTCGATGGGCTCCAGGGCGGCGAGCACATCCCGGGCAGCGGCGTCCCGCACGTCGGCAGCCTCTTCCAACTGCTCCACGGTGCGGTGGATACGCGTGAACAGAGCGCCGTCGACGTCGAACTCGCCGCTGGACAGGCGGTTGAGGAGGCGCAGATGGAAGATGACGCCACTCTGGGTCTTGGCCAGCTTCCGGTGCCGGTCCGCCAGTTGGGCGTGCTGCTCGTCGAGGACGCCGCGGTCGCGGTATGCCCACAGGGTGTCGATGTCGTGCCCGGTGGCGGCTTCGAGGCGCTGGTTGAGCGGGGAGACCGCACGCCGGGAGGGTGTCGGCGCGGGTGCAAGGGGCATAGGCGACGCTCCGTGCGTTCAGCGGGTGGGATGGTGCGCGGGGTTCGGTGCGGGACGGGGCAGACCCGGTGGCGCAGTGGGCGGCGGACCGGGCGGGGGCACGGGCGCGCGGGCGGCCAGTTGCGGGGAACGGGAGCGTGCCGCGTGGGTGCGGGCGCTCAGCGGCCGGCGAGTCATGCCCAGACGGCGGCCGACCTCGTCGTAGACGTCGTTGCCCGCGCGCGGCCGGATCGCGACGACGTGGATCTCCTTGTGGTAGGCGGACTCCGCGGGCGCCGGCCGGACGGCGTAGACGACGCGCCAGTCCTTGCGGGAGTCCACGAACAGCTTTCGACAGCCCTCCAGGTCACCGTCGAGGCGCAGCCCGAAACGCTGCGCGTTCACGACTTCCTGCAGGTAGGCAAGGGTGAGGTCGCGTATGTCGCTGGGGGCCTGGAGAAGATCGGTCAGCGCGCGCGGATCGAAGCTCAGTCCGAAGGCGGGCTGTCCCTGTCCCGCGGTCATGACGCTGGCTCGTCCTGGTCAGCGGCTTCCGCCGTGGCCGCCGTATCCGTCCGTACTGACGGCGGCGGGCCGGGCAGGAGACGGTGTGCGGGCCGGTCGGGAGAGGTCATGCATGCCGACAGCGGGCCGCCGGGTGCGCGGATCGCCGCGACGGCGTGGGTGAGGAAGTCTCGGTGCCACACGAACAGGCCGGAGAGCCCGGCTTCGGGGTCCTTGTGCTGCTGGTAGGCGAGCCACAAGGCATGGAGCCAGGCCACGACGTCGTCGTGCTCCTGCCACTGCAGGCACCAGGGCGCCGCGGTGGTGACCTCCGCCCCGTAGACCGGGAGGAAGAAGTCGTCGACCCAGTCGGACAGGGCGTCGAGTTCGTCCTCGCGTTCCTCTCCGTCCAGTTCCAGGATCGGGCGGGGCTCCGGTGGAGCGGCGGCCGGCGGGCCGCCGAGTCCCGGCATGCCGAACGCGGCGAACGGTGATCCACTCGGCGACGGGGCGGACGCCAGGTGGTCGAGCTGCTGAGCCTGTTGCGCCGACTGTTCCATGAGCCGCCGCACGCTCGCCTCGATTCCCTCCAGCTGTGGATCCGGAATACGAATCGACTCCAACTCGCCATCATTGGCAGGTTTTGCGGATTCGGGCATTGAGAAGTTCGGCCTCCTACGAGACGCGGAATGAGGGAAGTGCGGGGGCGCCCTCGCGCGGCGTCGCCAACCGATTGCACGTTCCTCCGGCGGTATTTCGCCAACGGCAGCGGTGGGAGACGGTCGCCTTGGCGACGGGCAAGGACGCGGCTCAGGCGGTGAGAACCACGTCGTCCTGCGTGAGGGTTGCGCGGATCGTCTCGGTGAGCCGGTCGGCCGCGATCGACGCGTAGTGCTCGGTCTTCTCCACGCCGATGAAGTCCCGGCCTTCCAACAGTGCGGCCACGCCCGTAGAACCGGAGCCGGCGCAGAAGTCGAGGACCGTGCCGCCCTCGGGGCTAATCTTGACCAGCTCGCGCATCACCTCGACCGGCTTCTGCGTGATGTGCTGGCGCTTCGCGCCAGAGGGCTGCGAAGCCGAGTACATGCCAGGCAGATAGACGGGGTTGCGGGAGCCGTCGATCGGCCCCTTGCTGGCCCAGACGATGAACTCGCAGTTCTGGGTGAACCGGCCCTTCTGGGGCCTGGCCTGCGGCTTGTGCCAGGCCAGGACACCGCGCCACAGCCATCCGGCCGCCTGGATCGCGTCCGTCGTCGTCGGGAGCTGGCGCCAGTCGGTGAACAACAGGGCCGTCCCGCCGGTCTTGGTGAGGCGGTGGGCCTCGGTCATGATCTGCGTCAGCCAGAACGAGTAGGACCTCTGGTCCATGTTCTCGCCGGTGAAGTCGGCGAGGTCGTTCTTGGCGTCGGCCGAGGTGTACTTCTGCTTCGCGGAGCGCGTGGTGCGCTCCTTCGCGGTCCGCCCTCCGCTGTTGTACGGCGGGTCGGTGATGACGGAGTCGACGCAGCCGTCCGGAAGGCCGGAGAGAACGGCCAGAGCGTCGCCCTGGTGAAGGGAAAAAGGCAAAGAGGAACCCCGATTCGGGTTGCGGAAACGCGGAGGGAAATAGCCCCCTCGCGCAGGAGTCCTCGCGGGCCGGAAGTGGGCATGCAGAAGCCCAGGGCCGCAGACCGAGGAGGGCGAGGGGGAGTCCAAAAACTGTAGAGGCGAAACCGCCGACGACCAAGAAGTGCCCTGCCGAGGTATCGGTTTCCGGCACCTCACACCGACTTTTTGGTCAACCGCCGTTCCGCGCCTACTGTTTTTGAACCGCCCGGCGCACACCGCCGCTGGCCACTCCCCTGCCACACCTCACGGAGGTACCCCTTGCCCCGGCACACCTAGCTCACGGCCCGGCCACACGGAGCGAGCGGCAACTCGCCCCGCACCGGCCCGTCCCGATCGCCCACCCCGGCTGCCGCGCCCTTCCGAGACGCCTCGCGCACGCGGTACGCCGGACACCGCACCTCCAAGGACACGCTCATGACGTCTCGCTACCCACCCATGCCCGAAACCGCTGACCGGCGAGCGGTCCGCTCGGATTGAAGGGGCTCGCCGCCGGCATCGGCGTCGTCTTCCTCTCCCCGATCCTGATCGCCGGCACCGGCATGATGCTGGCCTCCTCGGCCGACGCCGTGCAGAGCAGCGGCTCCTTCAGCAGCTGCCTGAGCGACATCGACAGCGACAAGGTCGCCGAACAGGTCACCAAGATCCTCGACGGCGCCTCCGGCAAGGACGTGCACGTCGAGGGCCTGGACCTGCCCGCCGAGCAGGTCCCCAACGCCCAGACGATCGTGGCCGCCGGCCTCTCCCTCGACGTCCCCAAGAAGGGACAGATCATCGCGCTCGCCACGGCGATGCAGGAGAGCCGACTGCGCAACCTCGCCTACGGCGACCGCGACTCCCTCGGCCTCTTCCAGCAGCGCCCTTCCCAGGGCTGGGGCAGCGCCGAGCAGATTCGCGACCCCACCTACGCGAGCGAGCAGTTCTACAAGCACTTGCTCAAAGTGAGCGGGTGGCAGCAGATGACCGTCACACAGGCCGCCCAAGCCGTGCAGAAGTCCGGCCTGCCAGACGCGTACGCGCAGTGGAAAGAGCTCGCCACCGCGCTGCAGGCCGCCATCGCCAAGACCTTCCCCGGCGGCGGTGACGCGGAGGGCAAGGGCACAGACCGGGACAAGAAGCCGTCGACCAGTACGACCGGCTGCGCGCCGGGCGAGGACGGTTCCGGGTTCGGCCGCATCCCCGAGGGGAGCGTCCCGAAGGGTTACTCGATCCCCAAGGACGCCGATCCGAAGGCGCGCAAGGCCATGACCTGGGCGATGCAGCAGCTCGGAACGCTCTATCAGTGGGGCGGATCCTGCACGAACTCGCATGGTCCTGACCCCATGGGCCGCTGCGACTGCTCCAGCCTGATGCAGCAGGCGTACGCGCATGCCGGCGTCACGCTCACCCGCACCACGTACACGCAGGTCAACGAGGGCAAGGCGGTTTCGCTCTCCCAACTTGAGCCCGGGGACCTGATTTTCAGCCGCGGCACCGCCGCACGGCCCGAGCATGTCGGCATGTACATGGGCGAGGGCCTCGTGATCGAGGCGCCGCGCACCACCAAGCCGGTCCGGATCACCCCGATCAAGGACTGGACGATCCTCGCCGCCCGCCGCGTCATCTGATCCCGTCAGCCCGCAGGCCCGTGAGCCGCCGTCACGAGGACCTCCCCGGTGATCTGCCCGATTAGCTGGGCTCGGTGGCCAGCTTCCCATCTCTCTCGATCGCTTCGCCCGACGGCCGCCCAGCAGGACGAGCCGACGGCCCACTCCCTATCCCCCAACGCCCCGGAGTATCCACGTGACAATCCACTCACGCGTCCGGCGCGCCCTCGCGGCCAGCTCGATCGGCCTCGCAGTTGCGGCCGGCGGCCTAGCCAGCGCCTCCACAGCCCAGGCGTACGACACCGGCCACACGACGGTCTCGTGCAAGGCGGTCAAGGTCCGCAAGGATCCTTCGAAGAACTCCACCGTCGTGGGCATCGCCTATCGGCACGACAAGGTCGCCTATAACCAGTTCGCGTACAAGCGCGCAGAGAAGACCTGGTACACCCGCGGCGCGGTGACACGGAAGTCCGACGGCAAGAAGATCCGCGGATACATGATCTACAACTGCGCCAACCCGTACGAGTCAAACCCGGCGCCGAAGCCGTCGATCCCGAAGTAGCACGCCCCGACAGCCCTCCCTGGCCCCGAGCCGAAAGAGCGGTCTCGAAGCCGCGCCCCGGCCCGAGGAGTGGCCTCTCCCCGCCTCTGCCCGAGGTCGGTCCGGGCGGGGCACCGCCGCGGCCACTTCTGCGCTCCGAGCGCACCTCCCCCTCCGTTTTCCCCCTTTCCCGCCGGCCTTCGCCTGGCCCGCGTATGCAAGGAGCCCTGCCACACCTATGTCCGTCCCTCTCGCAGACCGCGTCATCCAGCTTGCCTACGACCCAGGAATCTCACCCAAAGGCGGCGGACTGCCCGGGCTGAGTGTGCTGAAGAACGTCGTCAACAGCATCAACATGTTCGGGATCATCGCCGTCGTCGGTGCCCTCGCCGTCTCGCTCGGCGTATGGGCCTGGGGTCACCACACCGGTGGTCACCAGGCCGAGGCCAACGGTAAGAAGGGGGCGGTCGTGGCCGCCGGCGCTGCCCTCGGGTTGGGTGCCGCGAACGGAATCGTGGCCTTCTTCTCCGGGCTGGGGTCGCAGGTCCATTGATGCGGAAACGATCCCCCTCCTTTTCGCTGTCCTCGTACGGCTCGGGCTGGTCGGCCAACCGGCGCATCGCGATCGTCACCTGCGTAGTCGCAGTCCTGCTCGCCATCGCCGGGATCGTCGCCCTGCTGATCGGCGGTGGGAACAGCCACCCGGCCGCGGACGCTGCCCGGCCTGCCCCGGCTGACAGCCCGTCCTCCACCGAGGCCGCCCCGAAGCCGTCCTCCGGATCCGGGTCAGTTCCCAAGCCCCCGCAGATCGCCGAACCGGTCGCCTACGCCAAGGCGGCGGCCCGGATGCTGTGGTCCTACGACACCCGCGACACCAGCCGCGACCAGCAGCTCGCCGGCATGCGCGCCTGGATGACCACGGAGCCCAAGTACGCCGACTGGGCCTCGGTCTCCGGCCAGGTTCCCGATCCAGTGCTGTGGTCGCGGATGGCCGACCAGGACCAGCGCGCGACCGCCAGCGTCACCGAGGGCCACTACCCGTCCGCCTTCAAGGCGGCCCTGGCCGACGACCCGTCCGCGATCACCGAGGCGTACATCTACGTCGTCACCATCAACGGCAAGCAGACGCTCAACTGGAAGAAGGGCGGCGGAGGGGCCGAGGAACGGGCCGTGACCCTCGCCGTCCAGTGCCGCCCGAACCACGACTGCGCCCTGGCCGCCATCGCACCGAGCGTCACGCAGTGACCCGCGCCTCACACAAGAATGGAGGAGTAACTTCCCGTGGGTTTCTGTGATTTTCCCCTGGCAGACAAGCTGTGCGCCGTCGGTGACGCGGTCGACTTCGCCTCGGACCCCGCCAAGGCCATGGGCGACTGGATGGCGAAGTCCGCCGGTGAACTGGCAGCCGCCGCAGCCGACCTGGCGGCCGTGGCAGTCAACACCACGACCAAGGTCGACCTGAACGCCGGGTGGTTCCGGGACAACTACGAGATGTTGCTGCCGCTGGGCCTGGTTCTGCTGGTCGCGACGTTCTGCGCGCAGCTGGTCCGAGCCGCCGTCAGGCGCGACGGACAAGCTCTGACACAAGCGTTCACCGGCACCATGTCGGGCGTCCTGTTCGCCTTCTGCGCCATCTCCCTGACCACGATCGCCGTCGAAGTGGTCGATGCCCTGTCCGCTGGCCTGTTCAAGACAGCGAACCTGAACATCGAGTCGGCTGTGCGCCGCATCGTGAAGGTCGGCCAGATCCCGGGCCTGTCCGCACTGGGCTGGCTCGTGGCGGCAGTCGCCGGTCTCGGCGCCGCCATCGGCGCGTTCCTCTACTGGTGCGTGATGATGGTCCGCAAGGTCGGCATCCTCGTCATGGTCACCCTGGCCGTCTTCGCCTCCGCTGGCGGTGGCTGGGAGGTCGCGCGCCGTTGGCGCAGGGGCTGGATCGAGGCCACCGCCACCCTCGTCGTCTCCAAGCTGCTGATGACCGTGATCTTCGTGCTCGGTATCGCCGCCATGGGCAAGACCGAGACCAGCGATGGTATCGCCGCTTTGGCCGACGTGATGTCCGGCATCGTGATCATGATTCTGGTGTTGCTGTGCCCGTACGCCGTCTTCAAGTTCGTGCACTGGGCAGCCGAAGGCACCGACGGCGAGTCCATCCACCGGGCCGGTGGCGCTGGGGCCCAGATGGCCAAGGCTCACGCCGAGAAGGCCGCCCGTAAGACCGCCGCCGCTGCGGCCACCGCCGGAACCGGTGGCGCTGCCGCCGGAGCAGGCGCCGCAGCGCTGGGCAGTGAGGCTGCCGGAGGCAGTTTCCCTGGCGACATCGCCGCCAACCCGACCGGCGGAGGCGGAGAGGGCAAGGAGGGATCGCAGAGCGGCGGAACGGGTTCCTCGCCCGGCGGCGACGCGGTCAAGTCCGGCTTGGAGAAGGCCGTCCAGCCCGCGCCGACGAGCGTGTCCGACGACACCAGCGGCCAGGTGGGCGGCAGCCCGGGGCCTGGCGGTTCCGGCGCGAGCGCCGCGTCTGGGCAAAGTGGCGGATGGCAGTCCACTCCGCCGACCACAACCCCGCCGCCGCAGGGCGCACCCCTGTCCTCCGGCGCGCAGAATGCCCCGTCCAGCGGGGCGAGCGGACCCCCGCCGCCTCCGACCGGCCTCTGATTCCCTGACCGATCCCCGGGGGTGGGATGTGCACGCGCCCTCCCGCCCCCGGGTTCCACCCGCGCCTCCAGGACCCGCCCCTTGACTGATCTTTCCGTCGCCCCGGTCACGGTGAAGTTCCCGCACCGGAGCCGCCGTGGCATCCTCCTCGGCCTGTCCCTGCCCCAACTCGTACTCGTCTCCTGCATGCTGGCCCTGCTGCTGATGACGGTGATCTCCACCGGGCTGCTCGGCGCCGTCGCCCTGGCACCGCTGTGGGCGGCATCGGGGGCACTCGTCGCGATCCGTCGGCACGGCCGCTCCCTGATCGACTGGGCGCCGATCGTCACCCGGTATGCGCACCGTCGCCGCACCGGCCAGACCCTCTGGCTAGCTCGGCCCGTCAGCCGGCCCCGGCAGGACGGCGTCCTCCATCTGCCCGGCACCGCCGCTTCCCTCAAGGTGGTCACCCCCGGCGACTCCGCCAACGGTGCCGCAGCCGTCCACGACCCGCACCAGCAGACCCTGACCGCCATCGCCCGCGTCACCAGCCGCGCCTTCGCCCTCCTCGACCCCGCCACCCAGAACCACAACGTGAGCAGTTGGGGACGCGCGCTCGCGGGCATCGCCCGCACCGGGCACATCGCCACCGTGCAGGTGCTGGAACGCACCGTCCCCGACTCGGGCGACACCCTCACCCGCCACTGGGTCCACAACGGGCAGCCCCAGACTCCCGTCGCCGGACAGATCTACTCGGAGCTGGTCTCCTCTGCCGGCCCTGCCGCCGCCCCGCACGAGACCTACCTCGCCATCTCCCTCGACCTCAAGGCCGCCCGGCGCCTGATCAACCAAGCCGGCGGAGGGCTGCCCGGGGCGTTCACCGTCATGGAGCAGACCACCGCGTCCATCGCGCAGGCCGCCCGCAACGCAGGTCTCCAGGTCACCGGCTGGCTGAGCGCACGGGAAATTGCCGCAGTTATTCGCACCGCCTACGACCCCAAGGCCCTCGCCGCGCTCCAGCAGTGGTCCGAGACCGGCCACGCTGAAGCCGACACCGCAGCCGCCGGTCCTGTCGTCCAATTCGAGGAGTACGACCGCCTCGCCACCGACAGCGCACGGCACACGACGTACTGGGTGGAGAACTGGCCAAGGACCGAGATGGGGGCCGGGTTCCTGCACGGGCTGATGTTCACGGCCGGCGTGCGCCGCAGCCTCTCCCTTATATACGTGCCGCAGGGACTCGAGTCCGCACTGCGGGACGTCCAGCGCAAGAAGGCCGCGATCATCGCCGACGCCAACGAGCGCGCACGCCGCGGACAGGTCGATTCCGAAGAGGACTCCGTCGAGTACGCCGACGTCAAAACCCGCGAACGCCAACTCATCGCCGGGCACGCGGACGTCGCACTGACCGGCCTGGTCACCGTCACCGCCGAGACCGACGCCCTCCTGGACGCCGCCTGCGCACAGATCGAGACCCACGCCGTCACCTCCGGCGTCGACCTCCGACGGCTCAACTACCAGCAGCCAGACGCCTTCGCCCTCACCGCGCTCCCGCTCGCCCGCACCGCCCTGTGAACCAGCCGCGCCCGGGCGAACCCTGACCCACCGCACTCCGGATCACCCGCGACGGGACGCCCCTCACTGCCCTGCCTACCGGCAGGAAGGACCACCACTTTTGACCTCTCCTACGCGCCCCGACGACGCGCACCCCTACCTCCGCGCCGCGAGCGTCGGCATCCGCCACCACGCACGGGCCTTGGCGCCGTCGGACGCGGACACGCCCAAGCCCGGAGATCGTCTGCACCTTGACGCGCTGCACGCCCACCTCACCGCTCTGCTCCAGCTTCTGGACCGGCTCGCCGTCCACACCCGGCCCCCGCACCCAACAGCCGGACGTCACCTGGCCACCGCCCACACCAGGCTCTGGCAGGCCACCAGCGAAGTCCACGCCGCCTTCCACCTGCTGCCCGGCACCCCCCAGGCGGACGCCGAGACAAGCGCCTGCCATCCAGAGCGGCTCCCCGAGGGCCCGCCCGTGCTGACGATCTGCCAACGCCACCTCACCGCCGGACACGTAGTCCGCCGCAAAACCACCCCCACCGACCTCCGCCCGCACACCACGGCCTGCGTGCGATGAGCACCACCCGCAGAATCGAGGGCCCCCGATGAGCCACCGGCCCGCCCGTCGCGCCCGCCGCGCGTCCGCCAGCCCGCTGTTCACCCCCCACGGCACCGACCGCGCCAGCCGCAAGGCCGCCCGCCGCCAGCTCGCCGAGGCCACCGCCAAAGCCCGCGCCGAAGCCAGCGCCCACCAGAGCGAAAGCACGCCCGCCGAGCACCAGCTGCCCACCCCGTTCTACCCACCGAGCGGACGCCCCGGGCCCGCCTCCTCTCGTGGGAACCGGCTGAAGCTGCCCGCCCACAGCATGACCACCGCGGTCGCGGCCGGCGCCTATCCCTTCCTCGCCGAAGGCGGACTCGGTGCCGAGGGCATCTACATCGGCCGTGACGTCCACGCCGAAGCATCATTCGTCTTCGACCCGTTCGCTCTGTACGGCAAAGTCGAGGGATTCACCAACCCCAACCTTTTGCTCGCCGGCGTGATCGGCCAGGGCAAGAGCGCCCTCGCCAAGTCCTTCGCGCTGCGATCGGTCGCCTTCGGATACCGCGTCTACGTACCGTGCGACCCGAAGGGCGAGTGGACTCCGGTGGCCGAAGCCCTCGGCGGCCGGTCCGTCGCCCTCGGTCCCGGACTGCCGGGTCGCCTGAACCCCCTGGACGCGGCCCCGCGCCCGGAAAGCGTGGCCGAGGCCGACTGGGTCGGCGAGATCCGCAAGCGGCGCCTGCTCCTGCTCGGCTCCCTCGCCCGCACCATCCTGGGCCGGGACCTGATGCCCATGGAGCACACCGCCCTGGACGTCGCCCTCGACGCCATCGTCACCCGCGCCGCCGACACACACCGCACCCCGCTCCTCGGCGACGTCGCCGCCGCCCTCAACAACCCCCACGACCTCGACGAGGCCGCCGGGATGATGTCGGGCCAACTCGGCGACGCAGCGCGAGACCTGGCCCACGCCATGCGGCGCCTGGTCCACGGCGACCTGGCCGGCATGTTCGACGCCCCCTCCACCGTGAGCTTCGACCCGAACGCGCCGATGCTCACCATCGACCTGTCCCGCCTCGGCGGCTCCGGGGACGACACCGCCCTCGTTCTGGCAATGACCTGCGCAAGCGCCTGGATGGAATCCGCCCTCTCCGATCCCAGCGGCGGCCGGCGTTGGATCGTGTACGACGAGGCATGGCGCCTGATGCGGCACGTCGGCCTGCTCCAGCGGATGCAGGCCCAGTGGAAGCTCAGCCGCGGCCTCGGCATCGCCAACCTCATGGTGATCCACCGGCTGTCCGACCTGCTCACCGCCGGCGACGCCGGATCACAAGGCCGGGCCCTGGCCGAGGGACTCCTCGCCGACTGCAGCACCCGGATCATCTACCGCCAGGAGACCGACCAGCTCCACGCCGCGGCCTCCCTGCTCGGCCTGACCTCCATCGAGATGGACGCCATCGCGCACCTCAACCGAGGGCGTGGCCTGTGGAAAGTCGCAGGTCGGAGCTTCATTGTTCACCACCTCCTGCACAGCCACGAACTGGCGCTCTTCGACACCGACGCCCGTATGCACTGAGGACCAAGAGGCCCGTGAAGTCCGACTTCCAAAGCGACTTGATACCGAGCGACGAGGTGCTCCAGCTTATCGGCGCGCTCAATGCGATGAAGGACGAACTGCTCAACGCTGCCCAGCAGTGGGAGCTGCTGGACGAGAACGGACACGTACCGGCCACGCCTTCCTACACCGCGCTGCTCCAGCACGCCACCGACGCACAGGACCTCTCCCGCGATGTCCTCCGGCTCACTGCTGACTTCGCCCGGAGTCCACACCACACCACCCGCGCCGGCGGCACCGTTCTGAAGCATCTCGGCACGGCGGCGACCATGTCGAGCCACGCAGCCCCGCACTTCACCGAGTCTGCGGAGTGTGCCCTGGCCCTGCCCCGGTCTGCCAACCCGACCGACCGGCACTATCTCGCGAATCGCATGGTCATCGACCACGCCTCAGCCCGCGCCTTCCTGCGGCGCACCTCGGAATCCCTTCGTGACGCGGTCAAGGAACTCGACGACCACCTCGGCTTCCAACGCTTCTTCGCGACGCTCACCCGTCAGGAAGTCCCGCCGGCACCTCGGCCACCCAGGCCGGGCGATCGCCACCGCTGACCGCGCCTGCCCTGAAGCCCGATCCACCCACATCCCAAGGAATGCTCTGAACCGCCCCGCTCATTTCAGCGACGCCGACTGGGCCGAATACCAGCAGTGCCAGGCCGAGCACGGCGACCTCATGGCGCAGGTCGCCGAACGTGAAGCCCAGCTGGAACACGACCTGATCACCGCCTACGACGAGTACGAACTCGACTCCAGTCCGGTTCCGAAGCCAGAAGCCGACCTCGCTCGCCGAACGCCTCCGTCACACCGACCGGCGTCCCGCAGGAGAATCCGTGGCCGCTGACGAGGCGAACGCTACGGACGCCCGCGCGGCTCCGATCGCGCCGCTTCCCGACTACCGCGACGTGAACATGCCGTGGTGGCAGGAACTGTGGCGCCGCCATGCGCACATCACCACGCCGCTGCGAGCGCGCGGACTTCCATGCGACATCGAGTTCGGCCTCAGCGCCTACATCGTGCGCGTCTCGCTCCCCGACGACAGCTACCTGATCATCAGTCCGCCGCAGGAACCGTCCTCCGACCGCCCGCCCGGAGACCCCGAGGGCTGGATCGCGACCCGCGAGCACCCCGACGACCAGACGCTGTTCGAGGTCCTCTACGACTCTGCCCCCTCCGACGACCCCGGCGCTCGTCGGCGGCCCGAAGCCCGCCACGGCGGCAGCGCCCAACCCCTGATTGAGGCGATCGACCTCCGCCTCGCCCAGCTCGGACTGCTACCGCACCCCGTTCTGCCCCACGAAAGCCCCCACGTGCACCCGGCCCAACCGACGCCCATGCCCCCGTCCCGGGACACCCCCGGCGCACCAGACCGCGGCCCCACCTACGTCTACGGCGACGCGCTGCGCGATCTGACCGACCGGCTCAACGCAGCCGAGTCGCACGCGGATGCCGCTGCCCTTTTGCATCAGATCCTTGAACCCACCGACGGCCTGCTGGCACAGCTCGGCGAGTTCTTCGAAGCAGCCGGCGAGAAAGCCAAGGAAGCCGAGGAGGACGACGGCTTCGACCTGTCCTACGACCTCGCCGACGCCGCTGCCGAGATCCGCAACCTCGGAGAGGTCCTGCATGTGGCCGAGGACTGGATGCGGGCCCTAACCCCGCTCGCACCCGCACCGCGGCTGCCCTCCACCCCGGCTCGTGCACCGTCCCTTCCGCCGCGAGCCCTCCCGTCGGCTCCGCCGCGGCACACGCGCTGACGCCGCACCGCCGCCGCCCTCCCCTTCCCACCGCCTACGGGGACAGAGGTCGCGCACTTCGCGTCCACGGCGTGGTCCAGCAGCTCACGGCCAAGGGCATCAGTGTGAACCGCCGCCACTCGGCGCCCACGACCAGCGCGGCCTTCCGCCGGCATCGCCGAAGACAGCACCCACGACCAGTCGTGCCCGCTCATTTCCATCCGCCAGCAGACCCTTGGAGCCCCCTATCCGCACCGCTCGCCGTACCCTGCCGATGTTCGTCGGCGCCGCCTGCCTCGCCCTGGCCCTCACCGGCTGCGCCGGCGAAGACGGCCCCGCCCATGCCCGGCAGACGCCCCGCGCCAGCACCGCCCCGAAGCCCGTGCCCGCTCTCAGCGCCGCCCAGGCCCGCGACGTCATCACCCGCTATTCGAAGATCAACAACGAGGCCAACACCGACCGCGACCGGCGCCTGCTCGACACGGTCGAGGACGGCCCGCTGTACGCGATGTCCATCTCGGACTACACCGAGACCGAAGGGCTCCCCGCGGCAGACCGCAAGCCGTACAAGCCGTGGTCCTACGACTCCGCGGACGCCAAGTTGTACATCCCGCGCCTGGGAGCCGGACAGAACCGCTGGTTCGCCGCCGCGCTCTCGGACCAGAAGGGTAAGGCCCCCTCGCGGTTGGCCGTGTTCGCCGAACGCCCCCAGCACAAGCGCTGGGAGATGGTCTCCGTCGTCGACCTCGACAGCCCGGACCTGCCGGACATCGCCCTCGACCACGACGGATACGCAACGGCCGTCACCACCGACGGCAACAAGCACCTCGCTGCCGACGCCAAGCTGCTGCGCACCGCGGTCCTCGACAACTTCGCCACCGGAGGCACGAACACGGGGACGAAGGTCTTCGCACCGACCAAGGCGAGCAAGCGGCAGATCGCAGTCCACGACAAGACAGGCACCCGCTTCGGGGCCCAGGGCACCACCGTCTTCGCCGGCGCCGCCAACCGCTACACGGACGCCTACGCCCTCAAGACCACCGACGGCGGCGCGCTGATCCTCTTCTCCCACACGCACACCCAGACCGACGCCGTCGCGCACTCCGGCCTTCAGATCAACCCCGGCAAGGACGACCGGGCCTGGCTCCACGACGTGCCCCGCACCTCCATCCGCTACACGTTCGTGTGCAACGACGCCGCCACCGTCCCCGCGAAGGCCGAGCCCTCCCGCCTGATCGGCTACACCTGCGCGCGTACCGACGCCTCCGGCCCTCCGGTCCCGTCCTGGTCCGACCGCGCGTAGACGCACCACGCGCCACCGTGACGGCCGCCGAACCTCCCCCGCACCCCGCTCGCTCCGGAGAACACCTGTCCACACGCTCCTTCATCGCCCGCCCCACCCGCGGTACGGGATACACGGGCATCCACGTCCAGCTCGACGGCGTACCCAGCCACCACCTCCCCTTGCTCCTGGCCGCCTACCAGTACAAGTTCGGACGCAACATCGAGGCCATGTCCCGGCACCTCATCGACGACGTCGCCGTCGGCTGGGACGAACTCGGCACCGATCTCCTCGACGACGCCCCGCCCGCACTCGTGACCGCGCTGACGGGCGGCGAGCACTGGCCCAGCCGAACCCTCGACCACCTGATCACCCCGGACGGCTCGCCCCCGGTACGCATGTCGGTCACCGACACGACCGCCGATGAGCAGGACGTGCAGTGGGGGTACGTCCTGCACAAGGAGGGCGTCGAGGTGATCAGCCTCCTGCACGAGGACATCGGCCCGATCGTGAGCTGGTCCACCGACCCGCGCACCGCCTTCAACGACCACCCGGCGGCCTGGTCCTCCCTCGACTCCCCGCCCGCCATGCGGGCATCGCGCGGCAGGCAGCCCCAGAGCGCTCCTGCCGCAGCCCCGGCGAAGGCCGGCGCCCCGCGCCCCGCCGCCCGACGCTAGTTCCCCCTCGTCTTCCCGGAGCCTTCTCTGCCCCCGTACACCACGCCCCTGATCACCGTCGTCATCGCAAGCCGCCTGCGCGAAGAGCGGCTGGACTACCTGACCGCCATGCACGCCAGCCTCACCCGGCAGTCCGTGCCGTGGGAGGCCGTGATCGCGCTCGACGGTGCATCGCCCGACCGTCTGCCGGCCCCGCTCGCGCAGGATCCGCGCGTTCGCACGCTGGCGCTGCCCCGTCCGGTCGGCGCCGCCTGCGCCAGGAACCTGGCCCTCGCTCACGTACGCACCCCGTACACCAACTGGGCCGACGACGATGACCTGTTCCCCGACGATGCGATGGCCGTACGGCTGAACACCCTGGAGTCGACGAGAGTCGGCTGGTGCGCCGGCTGGAGCGAGGACCAGCACCCCGACGGCTCGACCACCCTGTGGCGCTGCCCCACGCCGCCAGGCCGGCACGAGGCCGGTGACGTGTGGACATACTGGAAGTCGCCTGCGGACACCATCCCCATCGGGCCGACCACGATCCTCGCCCGCACCGACCTCGTGCGCGCCGCTCCGATGGGCGGCCTCGTCCAGGGCGAGGACTACTGCGCGGCCCTCGGCGTCACCGCTCTCGCCCCCGGCATCCTGCTGCCAGTACCCGTGTACAGGTACCGCAAGTGGAACGGGCAGATGACAGCCCAGGTCGGATACGACCAGCTGGAGGCGGCGGCCCGGGAGCACGCCTGGACGTACGGCCGCAACCTGCGTGCCGTCCTGCGCGATGGCGAGGACCTGGTCCGTGTCTGAGGCGCAGATCATCCTGTCGCACAGCCGGGATTCGGGCATCGTCGCCATCGCCTCGGGCGAGCAGTACCCGTGGGCGCACACCGCCCTCGCAGAGAGCGGCTTCCAGCGGGACGACGACGGCGTCTGGCACCTGCCCGCGGACGGCACCCATACCACCGTGGTCGAACTGGTCACGTGCGCGAAGCGGCACCGCACCAGCGTGAACACGAGCAGCCGCCGGTTCATCGGCGACGCCGCCCGCGACCTCGCGCGCCTCCTGCCCGGCCAGTGGCACGCCTCGGTCGAGATCTATTCGCACCCCGCCTGGCAGGAAGACCTGGTCCCCTGGATCTGGGACAGCGGTGAACTCGGCCGCGCCGTCCAGAGCGAGCGAATCCCCTACGCCGCGCTCCTCACCGACATGGTGCAGGGCACCACGCTGCTGTTCATCGAGCGTCCCGGACGTCAACTCCACTACCTGGTGGGGGCCTTCTCGCCCGAGGGGCTCGAAGGGGGCTACGGCGATCCCCACGCCCCGCGCAGCATCGTCCTGCCGCCGTTCCCCGGGTGGGCTGCCCAGGCCCTCACCGACCGGTACCTCCCCGCCTACGAGCAGGCCGTTTACGCCCGCCAGACGGAGGCCATCGCAGCCGTGCTCGGGGACATCCGCTCCGAGCACGACACCTGGCAGGCCATGAACGCCTCCGGTCGCTATAGCGACGCCACCCCGCTGAGCGCCGCCGCCCTCGGCGCCGCGACGGAGTTGTTCCTCGACCACGCCTGGCGCCGTTTCCTGACCGTCGTCGAGCACGCCCCGACGCTGCTCGACCGGTGCCGGCCCGCGAGCAGCCCGTGGCCCGACGACGCCGCAGCCCTCTCCCGTCTGGCTGCCGCCGTGATCGATTCCGAAGCCCTGGTCGACGAGATCGTCCACGGCGGTTCCGTGCCGCAGCAGGAGCGCCGAGCACGCGCGTGGCCGGCCATCGAGACGTGGCTCGCCGACGGCGAAACGTTCTTTCGTCAGGCCCGCATCAGCGCACCCCATCGTCGCCCGGCCCTGCCCGTCACCGCGCCAGCCCGCCCCCTCACCGCAGCCCGGCCCGCGCACCGCGGCCTCTGACCCTTCCGCCCAACGCCCGAGGAGAGCCCCGCCCCCTTGCGACCCGGTACCCACTTCGCCTTCGGCGACCACGAGGAACACGGCTTCGTGGCCTCCTTCACCACCGCCCTGCCCGCGCACCTCGCCCACTGGTACCTGGAGCGCGAGCAGTTCGAGCCCGTTCCCGGAGAACCCGGCCTGTACCGGCTCAGCGAGCCCGAGCACGACGGAGTCCGCCGCACCCGCCAAGCCGTCCACGACCTGCGCCGCCACGGCTACACCGTGCAGGCCGACATCCGCCTCGACCCGTCCCTCTCGGCCGGCCCGCCACGCCCCGTCCGGCCCAACGGACTCCAGGAGCGCCGCAGCCGGCTCACCCAGGCCGCCGCCGGCCGGACGACACAGCGCTCCGCACCGCCCACCACCTCCCCGCCAGCGGCCCGGCCGATCCCGCCGAAGCCCACGTACGCTCCGACCGTCCATTTGACGGCCGCGACCGGCGGGCGGTCACGATGACACCCGCGAGCAGCCCGGCCCCGACGACCCCTTGCCGACAGCTCCCGAACTGGCAAACCGGGCACGCGACTTCCGCTTGCGGATGGCGGTCATCGACAGCGAGACCGAGGCCGCGCTCGACATGACACGCGACCGCTACGGCCGTACCGTCCACGCGGGCGCCGCCGCAGCCGCACGAGCCCACCGTGACAAGGCGGCGGTGGAGGCGTACGCCACCCACCTCGCCCCGCACGCCGAGGCTCTCCTCGATGCCGCCCGACTCGTACTCGACGAGCTGCCACCCTCCCGGCACCTGACCGGGTGGCGGGCCGTCCTGGACGGCCTGGCTGCCTCCGCCGCCGAACTCCGCCGAGCCCTCGACCGGCCGGCCGCGCCCGGCTCCCCCGCCGAACGCACTCAGCACGCGGCCTTGTGGCCACACCTCACCGCTTGGGCGGACCACAGCTCTATCGCCAGCAACCTCGCCGACCAGCGCGCCGGCCAGAACCACAAGGCTCCGCTGACCGACGAAGAGCAGCAGATGTGGACCGAGAGGGCCCAGGCCGCGCAGCGGCGCGGCGAGCTGGAGCTGACCGAGTCGTGGTATGCCGCCGACGGACAGCCGATCACCCTCGCTTACCTGGTCGAGGACAGCGACTCGACGGTGGTCGCGCTGCGCGGCGACCCGGGCGTACCGGGCTGGCAGGTGATCGGGCACTACGCCCACGAGCATGAGGCGGGCAAGTCCCTGCCCGCTCCGGTCCCGCCCGGCATCCTGCGCGCGGACGTCTCCCGGTTCAACCGCCCGGCACCGGCCCCGGAGATGTCTCTGCAGGAACTCATCCGCGACGTCGTCGAAGGCCACAGTGCCGGTGACGCCTCGAATGCTCTCCTCGGAGCCGTCCAGCGCGGCTACGCCGCCGGCCCGATGGTCCGCCTGCAGGAACTTCTGGAGACGAGCAGCCAGTTCGCCAGCGCCCTGGAGACCGTGCAGGGCCGCCAGATCGCCGCCCGCCTCTCAGCGTTGGGACGGCAGATCGAGTTCCTCACCCGTGAAGTCGAAGAGGCGGCCGAAGACCTCGGCGCGACCGTCGCCGTCCTGCCCCCGCCCCGCACCCCCGTGCTACGTGCCCGCCCGCGCCCGGCCGTGGACACCACCCCGCCCACGCCGCCACCCCGCGCCAGCACGACCGCCCGCCACCGCTAGACCCCGAGAAAGCACCCGTTGTCCCCGACCGCACCCCCGGCCCAGGCACCGCGCATCACCTACGGCACGGTGCTGGGCAGCCCGTACGTCGCCCGCCTCCTCGGCGGCACCCTCACCGGCCGACTCCCCAACAGCATGGCGCCCGTCGCCATCCTCCTGTGGGCCACCACGAGCGGCAGCAGCATCGCCTTCGGCGGACTGCTCAGCGCCCTGTACGGGCTGTCCTCCTCGGTGGTGCAACCCGTCAAGGGACGCCTCATGGACCGCCACGGCCAGACGGCGGTGCATCTTCCGGCCGCCGTGCTCAACTCGGCTCTCCTGGTGACCCTTCCGCTGACGGGACCGTACGGCGGACCGGGCCTCGCCACGACCCTCGTCGTCGCCGCCGGCCTGACCACCCCGCCCCTGGAGGCCGGGCTGCGGGCCCTGTGGCCCAGCGTGCTGCCCGACGCCCGCCTTCGACACGCCGCGCTCGCCCTCGACACCGGTACACAGGGCCTCCTGTACATCATTGGCCCCCTGCTCGTCGCCGCCCTCGCCTCCGCGTACAACCCCAGCGTCGCGCTCACCGTCACCGCCGTCCTCGGCCTGGCCGGCACCACCGTGGTCGCCCTCGCTCCGCCATCGCGGCGCTGGCGATCGACGCCGTCAGTCGGCACCCTGCACTGTCCCGTTGGACGGCTGACCAGCCCCGGTCTGCTGCTCCTGCTCGTCTCGCTCACCGGCATCGGGTTCGCGATCGGGGCCATGAACGTGTGGTCGATCGCCATAGCCGAGCACCACGAACAGGACATGCTCTCGGGCATCATCCCCGCCGCGTTCTCCACCGGCAGCTTCCTGGGCGGCCTCGTCTACGGGCGCCGCACCTGGAGTCGGGCAACCACCGACCAACTGATCATCGCCAGCGCCGCGTTCCTCGCCGGATGGCTCCCGCTCGCAACCCAGCCCGCGCCGTTTGCGGCCACCGCCGCGGTCGCCGCGCCTGGTGCGTTCCTGACCGTCGTGGTCGCCTGCGCCTACGTGACCACCGATGCTCTCGCTCCTGCGGGCCGGACCAGCGAGGCGTATGCGTGGCTGATCCTCTCGATCGGCGTCGGGCAGTCCGCCGGTACCGCCCTGGCCGGACGCCTCACCGAGCAGACGCTCGCCAGCGCGGCGCTCCCCGCCGTCGGCGCGGCCTTCGCCCTCGCCATCCTTCTCGCCGCGCGCCGACAGCTCCGCCCCGCTGGGCACCGGCCGCCCGGCCGACACCGCCGCCCACTCCGAGGCCGGCACAAGACGTCCTGATCAGGGCACGCCCCCACCTTCCAACCCCTTTGAGGAGATCGAATTATGGCCGTGCGTACGCACTGGACCGTGGAGCACGCCTGCTCCCACAGCGTGGATCATGACCTGTCCAATCGTCCTGCCGACAAGCGGGCGGGCTTTGCCCGTTGGCTCGCGTCGAAGGACTGCACCGACTGCTGGAAGGCGGCGCGCGACGCCGACTCCGAGTCCAAGGAGGAGTGGCTCGCGACCAAGCGGGCCGAGGAGCAGGAGGCAGCCGTCGCGTGGGCGAAGCAGTTCTACATGCCGCAGTTGGAGGGCCCGGAGAAGGCCCTGGGCTGGGGCGAGCGCTCCCGCCACCAGCTGATGACGGCCGCGCACACCGCGCTCGTCGTCGAGGGCACTTGGGACGAGGCGGACTGGGCGGAGCTGGAGGAGAAGGCCCGCTCCATCACCCGTGCCGGATGGTGGATCGACCAGCGGGACGCCGAAGGCACTGACCTGCTCGAACTTCTCGACGCGGCCAGTGAGGCGGACCGCGGGACGGAGAACCCGTTCCGCTGACGGCGGGGCAACATAGCCGGGAAACGCCGGTTAGCCAAACCGGCGTTCCTCCGGACTATTGATGCTCCCACCCCGCCAGCCATCGCGTGGAAGGAACTCATGTCCCAGCCCCCGTCCGCCTCGGCGTTCGCACCGACGCCCGACCCGCTCACCCCCGACCGGGACATCACCCACGCCCATTTCCAGGCCGGTGACGCCGTCGTCGTCCTGAAGGGGGTGGCCGGCGGAGAACTGTGGGGCGACGCGATGCGCGTCGTGGCCCCTTCCTGGCACACCCCGACCGACGAGGACGGGTGGCGGCTGCGGGATGCGACCGGCGGCACCCAGTCCTACGTCACCGCCCACCCTCGCTACCTCGTGCACCTCTCACGCCGCTGCCCTGACTGCCTGATCTATCTACGGGCCATGGAGGACTCCCTCCTCGCACGGTTCGCCGACCGCGACGAGCTGATCGACTGCGGCTGGTACACCACCACCGCCCTGGGCCAGCTCGTGCACATCGCCGACATCCGAGGCGGCCGGTGATCCCCCGCCTGCACGAGCGGACCCACCGGCCCCACGACCCGCTCGAAGAGGCGCTGGGGCGGCCGGTCTCACCGAACGAGGGCCTGACGGAGCACACGATCGTCGCCCACTGGCCCGGCCTGGATTACTTCACTCTGGACCACGAGCAGAGGATCTGGACGTCCGTCCAGTGGGCCGAGCACCTCGAAGACCCCTACCTGGAGCATCCGTTCGCCGCCAGCCCCGACGACGACCGGCGGGCGATCCTCCACCTCGACATCCGCCTTCACCCGGACGACCGGGAACTGACAGGACCGGAGTGGGCCGAGGTCGCTCAACGGCTCGCACGAGCCGCCGGCATCGAGATCCCCGGCAAGGAACATGGCTGCCGGTGGATCGCCGTCCAGGCCCAGCCCGGCCGCCTCGACCTGATCGCCAACCTGATCCACCTCGACGGTGCGTGGCACGCTCTTCCCGCGGACAATCTGCGGCGCCTGGCACAGGAGGCGCGTCGCATCGAACAGGACCTCCACTTGGTCCCTGTCCGATCCGACCCCCCTTCGCGGCCTGCCGTCCGCGCGGCGCTCACGGCGTCGGCCCAGCTCGCGACCATCCTCACGCAGCTCGCCAACGAACAGGCCGGCCCTCTGGCCGCGGTACGCGGACTCGTCGAGCACACCTCGCACCGGATCGCCCGCCAGCCGGGAGCAGCCAGCACCGATACGGCACACCGCCTGGAGCTGATCGCCCGCCGCCTCTACGCCATCCAGCAGGACCTTGACACCACCGCAGACCGCCTGGTCCATCCCCGCGCCGTCCCGGCCCCGGACGCCGTCCGGCACAACGCCCACCGATCGCCGTAGGAGAAACGTCTCCTTGCCCCGCACCGACCGCTCCCTGGACATCCGCCGCGACCCGCACTCCGACGAACTCCTTGCCCGCGGCGGCGACTCCGAGGCACACAGCATCCTCCAGCGCGCGGGCTTCGTCGCCGTCGTCCGCGTCCATGAGACGTACCACCGCGCCCCGACCGGCCTAGCGGAGGACGACGAGTACCGTCTCGCCACCGACGCCGTGGCCCGCCTGCGGGCGGCCGGCTACCACGTCGACTGCGACGCGGACTTCGACACCGACTCGCGTCCGGCCAGCTACCTGCCGCTGGGATCCTCCGTTGCCCACGTCGCCGAGCGCCTTCGCGAGGCCGCCACTACGGGCGAGGCGGCCGATGCGCTGACTGAGCTGACCGCCGCCCACGACGGCGTCCTCGCCGCGCTGGAGGAAGTCCTCACCGCCACCGCCGACTTCCACGACGGGCTCGGCAAGGCGGCCGACCCCTACATCGCGCGGCGGCTTCGCTACCTCGCCGACGAGCACCTTCGCGTCATCCGTACCGACCTCTCCGAGACCCGCAACCAGCTCGCCGACCGGCATGCCCCGCACCCCGGCCGCAGCATCTGCACCGGGGAAGTCCCGTCAACCGAGCAAGAGCGCTCTGCCGTGTGCGCCTGCCCGCCACCGCCGCGCACCCTACCGGCCCCGCCGCCCCCGATGGCCGCCGGACTGCGCCGCTGACTCCCACCTCGCCCAAGGACACCATGCACGACCACCACACCTCCGAGCGCCTCGCCTCCTACGCCGACGTTCTCGCCGGCGAACTCCCCGACAGTTGGACCAGCTCCCACCTGCCGGCCGACGCCAAGGACGACCTCGCCGAACTCGCCGACCGAATCTGGGACCTGGATCTGGTCGCCGCCTCTCTTGCCGAGCACCCCCTGCAGCAGGCAGCCGTCCTGAGCCGACAGGACGGTGCGCAGCTCGTCCTTCTGGACCGGAACGACGAGCGCGACGGCTTCCTCATCGCCGCCGTCGCCCCCCGCGCCCTGCCCGACGAGGCGTTCCGCGGCGTTCCCGAGCCCAACGGCATCGCCCTGGCCGATGACCCGTTCCTGAGCGCCGAGCAGGTCGCCGGCGACCTGCTCGCCCGCTACGACGCCGCCCTCGCCCAGGTCCGGCACAACGCCCTGGGCGGCATCCTGCTCTCCCAGCCGGACCGGGTCGTCCTGACCTGGCAACCGGACGGCAGCGTCGCCGCCGCCCCGGTCGACGACCGCGCCGGCGCGATCCTCCTCGCCCACGGCTTCGTCCAGGACCCGCAGAGTGGTATCTACCGCCTGGGTGGTGACGACACCCAGGCCCAGGCCCGCGCCCTGCGGGAAATCGGTGGGCGCCTCGACGCGCTCGGCATCGGCACCGCTCTGCAGCATCCCGCAGGCCGGACCGCACCCACCGCCGCCCCCGCTTCCGTGCCGCCGGTCCCTACCAGCACCCATACGCCAGCCACCAGGGCTCGATGAAGCAGACGGAGCCCGACTTCTGGGTACTGGAGTACGTCACCATCACCAAGGACCCCCGAACCGACCCGGTCGTGGCCATCGGCGGCACCGACAAGGCCGCGGGCATCCTTCAGCGAACCGGCGGCTTCCTCTCCGCTCCCGGACCGCACGGGGACTATCACCGGCTTCCGCACGGCCTGCCCGTCGAGCAGCAGCGCCTGAAGGCGACCGCAGCCTCGCACGCCCTGCTCGCCGCCGGGCACAGCGTCCACCTCGACCCCACTCTGAACATGCTGGTCGCACCGGACGGTGAACGTGAGGCCGCCCTGCGCTACCTGGCGGGGCTCGCTGAGCGAGCCGCAGCCGCCACAACCAGCAGCGAGGTGGCCGAGGTCCTGACCGAGGTCGCTGCCCCCGTCCACGGGCTGCTGCCCCTCGCCAGAGAGGTCGTCATCCGCGCCTGGATCGCCGCCAGCGACTTCCAAGGGGCCGCGCCCGCCGGGGAAGCCGATCCCATCGCACGGCTCGGAAGCACCGCCACCTCCATGAGCGAGGTCGCGCGCGCCATCCTCCACGCCCGCAACCACGTCGCACGCCCTGCGCAGCGGCCGGCCACTACCTCACCACCGCCGGGCCACGCCCAGCCCGCGAAATCCCGCCGCCGCTGACCCGGAGAGAACCACATGGCCAACCTGGCCGACGAATACGGCACGGACGTCGAGATCTACATCAAAGCCCTGACGACCACCATCCACGCCGACACCCCAACGGGCGCCCCCGCCCAGCTCCACGACCTGCTGGAACACCTCGGCCTGGAACGCCACGAGTACCCCGCCGACACGCCCATCTACATCTGGCACACCGTGCCCGAACACCTCGACGCCGGCGAGCAGAAGCGGCTGGCAACCCGCGCCATCCCCGTCCTGCTCCTGGCCGGGTACGAGGTCAACTGCACGCCCGAAGTCTTTGACGAATCCGCCTACCGGCAGGCCGTGCAGGACCTGCGCACCCGAGCGGGCCGCCCTGCCGTGCGGCAACAGGCACCGATCGGCTCCCCCTCGCCTGCAGCTCCGGCCCGCCGCACCCCGTAAGGCGCCTGGGCGGTCCCGGGCACCGCGCCGGGACCGCCCGCCTCACCACCCGAGACCCGGAGGTACCCGTAGCAATCCGCACACCCCCACCGATCAGCAACCGGCTCAAGCCCCGACTCGCCACGGCCCTCTTCCGCCGCTATCTGCGCGCCTGTATTCCGACCGGCCCCGACCGCGCCTCCCCGCTGGCCGGCGCGCGCCCGGAGGCCGCCCTCGCCGAGACGCAGCGCGTCGGGCAGCACCACCACCACTGACCGTCCACCAACCCGGAGGAGTATGTCCCACCCCACCCCCTACCCGGTGAGACTGGCCGACGAGATCACCCGCCAGCTCGGACAGCTCGCCGACCACCTATCTCACCTGCCCCCGCCCCAGGCCGCTCAGGTCATCGCCCGCGTGCTCGACCCGGACACCGGAGTCCTCGGCGGCGTCACCCAGCTCGTCGCCACCGGCAGCGTGTTCGCCAAGGACCAGGCAGAGCGAGGCGCGCTCCCCGCGGAGGTGTGGCTCGCCCTGGGCCGTGCCTCGAACGAACTCGGCGACATCACCCTCGACCTGGACGAACACAAAGACGCTCTTCAGCGCGTCGGCTCCCAGCCCGCCACTACGGCGGCGAAGCCCCCGGCACCCGCACCGCTCGTCGTCCGGCGCCGCCGGTGAAGAAGAAGCAGTGGCAGGGCTGGGGACCCGACGAGCAGGCCGAGCAGCACTACCTCGTCCAGCCGCGCGCCCTGGCCGGCGGCGGCGACGTCCGGCACGTCTCGGAGTTCCTGCGCGCCTCCGGCTGGAGGGACAAGTCCAAGACGGGCGGCCCCCTGCGTATGGAGAGCCCGGACCGCACCGTCCGCGTCGCCTACGACCCCTACGTCCTCCCCGGCGGATGGACCGTCCACGGCCACGCAGACGGAGCGAACGGCGAGTGGTCTGCCCACCTGGGCCGGCAGACGCCGGCGGAGATCGTCGCCGGCCTGACCGACGCCCTCACCCACCCCCGCTCCGCCCACGCCCCCAACGTCTGGGCCCCTCTGCAGGAGCAGAACTGGCACACGCGCTTCGAGGGCCAGGACTACATGGCGACGAGCCCCGACGGCACCGCGTGGATGCAGTACCGGCAAAGCCCCGACGGGGCGGCGATGTGGTGGACCGGAGCGCGGGACAAGCAGGGCAACGGCTGGACGGCCAACTTCACGCCGAACACCCCGATGCACCTGGTGCAAGCCTTCTCCACCGAACTCGCCAGCCCGGACCCCGTGATGCGCCCGCGCGGACGCGTGCCGCACAGCGCGCAGATCCGTACCTGGTCGGTGTCCCTGAAGCCCTCCCAGCTCAGTGCGTGGCAGCAGGCCCGCATCACGGCCGCCCGCGCCGCCACCTGGGCCCGCAACAGCGCCCGTAGCACCAGGCCGCGCACCAGCGCCCGTCCCTACACCCCGGCCGGCGGCGCACGCACCCGCCGCTGACCGCAATAGCCCCGCCCCGAGGAGCCCGATGCCCGCACTCACCCCGGACACCATCCGCACCCTGACCGAAACGCTCGCGGACCTCACCGACTACTTGCGCGAGAACCCCGACCCCGCAGAAGCCCTCGCCCTCGTCGAGCCCCTCCTCGACGAGTACACGGGCCTGCCCGTCCAGTTCGCCGACACGCTGCGCGCCCTCGCCCGCGCCGTTCAGGAGAGCCCTGACGCGCCGCGCACGGCGCAGGGCGACCTGCTGATCACCGAGCTGCGCACGGCCGCGTGGGAACTGGCCGACCAGCACACCCTCCACTACGTGCTGGACGATCTCCGTGACCTGTACGGCAGTTCGCCGACGAGCGAGCAGGGGTGCTGCTGGTGCCGCTGAGCGGACGGCAGCTCGCCGCCTTCGCCGACAAGCACGCCGTGCAGATCCCGTACGACACCAGCCCCCGCCACCTCGCCGGCCCC
The DNA here is from genome assembly GCF_044759525.1 of Streptomyces sp. NPDC101110. Classification (NCBI taxonomy): domain Bacteria; kingdom Bacillati; phylum Actinomycetota; class Actinomycetes; order Kitasatosporales; family Streptomycetaceae; genus Streptomyces; species Streptomyces sp. NPDC101110. Next base: position 433,161 of record NZ_JBIVZM010000006.1, read on the forward strand.
GGAGACGCCCGCCACGTCACCCACGGCCTAGCCGCCGCCGGATGGAACGCCGTCTCCGACCCCCTGAGCGCCGAGATCATCCTGGCAAGCCCTGACCTTCGCCACCGGCTCCAGTTCGACCCGCAGTCCCGCACCTCGGCGTGGTGGCGGCTACGGGCGGAGCCCGTCGGCACCGAGCCGGGCTGGTACGCCGAGTTCGGCGAACTCGTGCCCGCCGAGGTCCTCGCCGCCTTCACCGACGCCCTCGCCGCCCCGCCGCCACAGCAGCCGGACCCGTGGCAGCAGGTGACCTCGGCAGGATGGCACCACGAGCCAGAGGGCGCGCGCTCGCCGGACTCCATGTGCCACATCGAACTGCGGCCGTTGAGCGAATTCCACGACCGGTCGTCCTGGCACATCGAGACCCGCGAGCCCGGCCACGGGGAGTTTTCCGGCCCGCGCATCTGGCACGCCTACCTCGACGAGCACACCCCCGCTCACCTGGTCAGCGCGTTCCTCACCGCGCTGACCGACCGCAGCCCGCTCCAGCGCGGCATGTTCGAACGCACCGGCCACTACAGCGCCGTACAGGAGCCCAGCCCGCTGCGCCCGCAGCAGGTGGTCGACGCCCACGCCACGCGCATCAAGCATCTGCGCGCCCAGGCACGCTCAGCCCGCCGCCAGCAGACGAAACCGGCGACGATCCCGGCGCACGCCAGTACCGCGCAGCCGGCCGCTCGCCGCTGACCTGACAGGATCCCTCCTCATCTCCCGAGACCACCACGCACACCGCGACTTCCTGCGCCACCTCGACCACTACGTGCGGGACAGCCAGAAGATCCTCGACGCCTGGGACGCCTACTCCGACGAGCACACCGGCCTCGACGGCTGGCCCTACGACGACCACGCCTACGGCATGCGCAAGAGCCAGCGCGATGCCGACACCGCCGAGGCGTTCGAGCCGCTCCGCTACGGCGCCCGGCACCTGCTGGCGACCGCCGAGACACAGCTGGCCCAGCTGCCGGAGAACACGGTGCAGAGCCGCTGGGTCTACCAGCTGGGCGTCCTGCACACGGCCTTCGACCGTCTCGAAGAACTGCACGAGCAATGGCTGCTCACCCGCGACGCCCTGCCCGCCACCGCCAAGCCCGGCACCGCCGAATTCGACAACGCCCTCGCCGAACATCACGCCGAATCCTGGAGCTACCTCGACGACTGGGCCAACCACGGCAAAGCGCTCCGGGAGATCAACACCGCAGCCCGCAAGGCCCCCTCATCCCTGGTTCCCATGCCTGCCCTCGCACCCGTGCGACGAACCGCGGCACGGAAGTGACTAGGGCCCCGACTCCCGAGACCGTCGAGGTCGACTTCATCACCCCCGCGCCACCTCGCCAGCGGCGGTAACCCGCCTGGATCACCGTTCCCCTCCACCGTGTCCCTCGCTGCCCGGCGCACCACCACGCCGCCGGCCTCGATCCCCTCACGGACAGCTCCGCCCAGGCACGGCCGTAGCCGCTAATCCTCCCTCCCCGCCCGGAAGCACATAGCCCTTGCCCCCTTCCTCCTCCAGCAGCAACACCGACGGATACGACCTCGTCCTGCGCCTCCTCCTCAGCGTGCTCGCCGTCGTCGTCCCCCTGTCCCACCTGGCCTGGCTGTCCGGCAACATCACCGCCTACCTCACCGGCACCAGCTGGGCCCCCTACCAGCCGACCAACGCCCTGCTCCACCCCGAGCAAGTCTGGCCCGACACAGGAGAAACGTCCCTGCTGATCGGTGCCCGCATCGTCCCCGTTCTCCTGCTCCTCGCTCTCGGGGCGGCGGCTGGCGTCCTGTGGGCCCGGCACAAGAACCGAAGCGGCGGCCGGAAGAAGATCACCGACATGGCCAAGGCCCGGGACATCGAGCCGCTGATGTCCAAGGCGATCACCGACAAAGCCCGCTCCCTGCGCCCCAGCCTGAAGGACAGCAAGCACATCGACGCGAAGGACACCGGCATCCTTCTCGGCAACCTGCAGGGCAGCCGCCACGAGGTACGGATGGGGTTCGAGGATGTCGCCGTCGCGATCATGGCGCCCCGTTCCGGCAAGACCACCTCGCTCGCCATCCCCTCCATGCTCAGCGCACCCGGCCCGGTCCTGCTGACGTCGAACAAGGCCGCCGGCGACGCCTTCACCACCGCCTACGAGGCAAGGGCCCGGGCGGGGGCGGTGTGGACCATGGATCCACAGCAGATCGCGCACGCCGCCCGCGAGATGTGGTGGAACCCCCTCGCCAGCGCAAAAACCCTGGACGGGGCGAACCGGCTCGCCGGACACTTCCTCGCCGCGAGCGTCGATGCGTCCCAGCAGGGCGACTTCTGGTCGAAGGCCGGCAGCAACATCCTGTCCCAACTGCTGCTGGCAGCAGCACTCGACGAGCGCCCGATCACCGACATCATGCAGTGGCTCGCCTTCCCCGCCGACCGCACTCCGCTCGACATCCTGCGCGACCACGACTTCGCCGCCGTCGCCGCTCAGCTCAAGGGCACCGTCGAAGGCCCCCCGGAAACGAGGGACGGCATCTACGAGACAGCCCGGCAGTACGCCTCCGCGCTCCTGAACGCGGAAATCGCCGCGTGGGTGACCCCGCAGAAGGACGTCCCGGAATTCCGGCCGGAGCAGTTCGTCACATCCACCGACACGCTGTTCCTGCTCAGCAAGGACGGCGGCGGCGGAGCCTCGGCGCTGATCGCCGCGTGCGCGGACTCGGTGATGCGGGCCGCGACCGCGCAGGCCGAACGTGCTGGCGGGCGCCTGGATCCGCCCATGCTGGCGATCCTCGACGAGGCCGCCAACGTGTGCAAGATCAGCGACTTGCCGGACCTGTACTCCCACCTCGGCAGCCGCGGGATCATCCCGATCACGATCCTGCAGTCCTACCGCCAGGGCCAAAAGGTCTGGGGAGACGCGGGCATGGACGCCATGTGGTCCGCCTCGACTGTCAAGGTGATCGGCAGCGGTATTGACGACCCGGACTTCGCGGACAAGCTCAGCCGCCTGATCGGTGACCACGACGTGGAGACCACGTCCACCTCGCACTCAGAGTCCGGAAAGAGCACGTCGGTGTCGATGCGGCAGGAGCGGATCTTGCCCGCCGACGCGATCCGAGCCTTGCCCAAGGGAACCGCGCTCTGCTTCGCCACCGGCATGCGCGCCGCCATGCTCGACCTTCGGCCGTGGTACCGGGAGCCCGGCGCGGAGGAGCTGTCCGCGGCGTCCGCCCGCGCGTCGCAGGCGATCACCGCCCGCGCCGTGGCGAAGCACGCGCCGACACAGTCCGACTTGGGGCTGACCACGTGATACTCGACCTCTTCGCGGGGCCGGGCGGCTGGAGCAGGGCACTGCACGTCCTCGGCGTGCGCGACATCGGGCTGGAATGGGACGAGTGGGCGTGCAAGACCCGGGCTGCGGCTGGGCAGTTGACGATCCGCACCGACGTGGCAATGTATCCGACGTGGCCTTTCATCGGCCGCACCCGCGGAATGATCGCTTCCCCTCCGTGCCAGGCGTGGAGCATGGCCGGCAAACGCCTCGGCCTGCTCGACCAGCCGCTGGTGCACGCGGCGGTCGAGGACCTGGCCGCCGGACGCGACTCCCGCGAACGCCTCCTCGCCGCATGCCGTGACGAGCGCTCCCTGCTCGCAGCCGAGCCGATGCGCTATCTGTACGCCCTGAACACGGTCGGCGAGCCCGACTGGGTCGCCATGGAGGAAGTGCCGCACGTCCTGCCCTTGTGGAAGCAGTACGCGGCCGTCCTGCGCGGGTGGGGGTTCTCCGTCTGGTACGGGATCCTCAACGCGGCCGACTTCGGCGTCCCGCAGACCAGGAAGCGGGCGATACTCCTGGCCTCCCGCGTCCGTACGGCGCAGCCTCCTACCCCCACGCACTCCCAATTCGCCGAACCGGAGTCGCTGTTCGGTCCGGGCCGCGCCGGCTGGGTCAGCATGGCCGAGGCTCTGGGATGGGGCGCAACCGACCGGCCCGTCCCCACCGTCTGCGCGGGCGGTGGACCCGGCGGTGGACCCGAACCGTTCCCGTCGGGCTCTCGCAAGACGCTGTCCGACGCCCGTGAGCGCGGCACCTGGATGCCCCGGCCGGACGGAGTGGTCCTGCAGTCCCGTCGTGAAGGCGCCGGATGGACGGCCCGGCACGGCACCCGCGAGAATCGGGCCGCCGACGCTCCGGCGCCGACGTTCACCGCTGAGGCCCACCGCTGGTCCTGGTCCCTGCGCAGCAACAACCAGGCAAACGCCACCGTCCGTCCACTGTCCGAGCCGGCTGGCACGCTGTTCTTCGGGCACCGCGCGAACGAGTGCACCTGGGTCGCCGAGCCCGCCTCGCCGGCCATGGATGTCGATGCGCCAGCGGTTCCCGAGCCGATCCGGATCACCGCCCGCGAGGCAGGCATCCTGCAGACCTTCCCCGCCGACTATCCCTGGGCCGGCAACAAGGGCCAGCAGTTCTCCCAGATCGGCAACGCCGTTCCCCCCCTGCTCGCCGGCCACCTCCTCGCCCCACACCTCGGCGTCACCCTCGACCCCGACGACTTCACCCTCGCCGCCTAATGCCCCACGCCCCCGAACCCGACGAACACGACCTCGACGCCATCCCACCGCCCCAGCCGGTGTTCCACGTCGAGCAGGCCCTCCTCGGCGCCCTCCTCCTCGAACCGCACCGCCTCAGCAACGTGACCGGCATCGCCGCCGACTCGTTCTCCACTGCCGCGCACTCCGCCTTGTACGCCGCGATCAGCACCCTGCCCCCGCCCGACCCTGCCGAGCACGCCAAGAACACCAAGTGGCTCGACCAGGTGCTCGCCACGGGGCGCGAGCAGGCACGCGGACTGACCGCCTCCTACCTGCACACCCTCATCCAGGTCTGCCCCTGGCCCCGCCACGCACCGGCCTACGCACAGATGGTCGAGGCCGAACACGCCCGCCGCCGCCTACAGACGGCAGCCGAACGCCTCGTCCAGACCGTCCACGATGTCTCCCTCCCACACCCCGTCCAGACGGTGCTCGCCGAGGCCGACGCGCTCGCCGCGGTCGTGGACGACATCGCGAGCCGATTCCCACCGCGCACCGGCGTCCTGCCCCGCACCCCCGCACCGCCGCCAGCCATCCCGCCCGACTACATCGAGGCAGTCGAGGAGGAGCGGCTGCTGCTCGCGACCGCCACGGCCCACCCATCCGATATCGAGTCCGTCCGGTGGCTGCTCCCCGACGACCTCACCCTGCCCTTGCATGCCGGCGTGTGGCAGTGCCTGACCGCCCTGGCCCGCCGCCGCGAGCCCGTCGACCCCGTCACCGTCCTGTGGGAGGCCCAACAGCGCGGCCTGCTGGACGACGGAAGCGAACCGGGCGAGGTGCTCCGCCTGCTGGCCGAACCGGCCGGTTCCGTGGAGCACTGGGGCGAGCGCGCCCTGCAGCGCTCCCTTCTGGCCACCGCCGATCGCACCGGTCGGCGCATCGAGGCGTACGCCGGTGACCCGGCGAACACCCCGTTCCAGCTCGTCGCCGGCGCCCGCCGATCCCTCGCCGACATCGGCGCCGTCCACACCCGCTGGCAGCACGCCACCGGAACGGTCCCGACACCACGACCGCGGCCGGCGCCCACCACTCGCGCCGGACCGCCGAGCACCACGGCCGCCCACATCGCCCGCGCCGCGCGAGCAACCCGATAGCACCCCGCATACGCTGGTGGCCGGACCCGAAGACCCGGCCACCGGCCGAAGAGACGACCACCTCAGCGTGACAACCACACTCTCCATCGACGCCCAGGTCCACCTCGACACCCACCCCACCCATCCCAGCGCCGTGACCGCCGTCCTGACCGGCGCCCAGGCCCACATTGCCCACCTGGGCCTGGAGGCAGCCGACTGGACCGTCGTCGCCGACAATGTCCTGGTCTTGGTCCGCATCGACCACGAGGAGCCCTACTGGGCCCAGGACGCAGCCAAGCACCTGACCGCCGAGGGCATCACCGTCGAGATCACCTCTCGGCTCCAAGAGGCCATGGACGAGGAATGGACCTGGGCGAACTACCCGATGCCCTGGTGCACCCGCAGCGAAATCCGAGAGGTCTCCAACGAGGCGCAGAAGATCCATGACGACATCCGCCACGGCCAGCTCCTCATCCACGCGCACGCCCACGACGGCCACACCACTGTCGCGGTCGGCACCTACCTCGGCCGCAACGGCAAGTCCGTCTACCTCCACGGCGAGGACCACCTGCGGCAAGTCGCCGACACCTTCGACTCACCCGCTGGAGCCCTGCTCGCCTTCGAGAAGGTTCACGCTGCAGAAATGCGCCCCGGCCCAGCACCCCTGACCGACACCGAACGCGCCGCCGCCGAAGCCCGCACCCCGCTCGCCCACACCGCAGCCAAGCCCGAACCGGCCCGCCCGGAGCCGGAGACCGTTGCGGCCTACCTGGCCGATGCCGGCGACCACGATGCCCTCCTCGACACCTTCCTCGACGCACACGGCGAATGGGAGAAGTGGCGGACCTGGTCAGACGAGACCACCCACGCGATCCACGAATCGCAGACTCTGCGCATCGAGCGGGTCCACGAAGCCCACCCCCGCGAGACCGCCTGGACCGTGGCTGCCTACGAGACGCCGGTGTCCGACCGCATGTGGCACCTGACGGCCACGGGCACTGCTCCCGCTCCCATGCTCCAGGCACTGCTGAACCACCTCGCCGACGGTGGCGGATGGGACACCGCCGCCCTGGGGAGCCCCGTGGACGAGAAGACCGTCACCGCCGCCACGAAACCCCTCGCTGACGCCGGATGGAAACACACCGTGGACGGACGCTGGCTCCGCTGGACGAACGCCTCCCAGGATGCCGGGGTCCAGTTCGACGCCTTCGCCGCCCAGCAACCGAACAGCCCTCTCGCCACCTGGACCATCTGGGCCGGCCCCACCATCGACCAGCCCACCTGGACGATCCACGCCTCCCCCTACGCGCCCGCCCCCATGATCGCCGACCTGGCCGGGGAACTCGCGCACGGCACCGGCACGCGGCAGTTCAGCCCCAGCGTCCAGCGGCAGCCTCCGCGTCCCACCGCCACCGAACCGGCCATCGCGACGACCGTCGCCAGACCTCAGGCGAGCCGAAGTCGCTGACCAGCACACTCACGCACGCGAACAGCAGTGTGGCCCTGCGGACGGGGGATGCCGCAGGGCCACACCCGCACCGTACCGCGTCTATCCGCTTCACGGGGGCTTACTCTCGCTGAATGCCGATGAGGCCGCCGCCCTCGCCAACCCAGCGCGGGACGCTCGTGGATTCACTCTCTGCAGAGCACTCTCTCCTTAGCTTGTGGGCCCTAAGGTCCAAGCAGTGGTCGTGGGCGGCAAGGGAGTCCAAGTGAAACGTGAACGGGCAACGGAGATGCTCCACGAGATGCTCGACAATCTGGACGCAGGCAGTCGCCCCCTCGATCTCGTAGACGAGGTCTATGCATTCGGTTCCTACGCCCGAGGCGCGCTGCAGCCAGGCGACCTCGACGTGGCGGTGGTCCACCGGACCGACACCGAATTCACCGAACACGTCGTCGGCGCCCTCATGTACGGGCGGGATCCCATGGCGGGCATGAAGCGCGCGCTCAAAGGCAGCAAGCGCGGCTTCCAATTCCAGTTCAACCAAAACGACCGCCTCCCCGAAGGCTCCGAACCGAGGCTGCTGTGGAAACGCGGCGACCCCCGCGCCACCGCAGAAGAACGGCTGCAGGCGATGAAGGCGGACCTGGACGCCGGCCGAGCGCCCCGCGACGCCGTGATCGAGCAGTTCGACGGACTCGACCGGTGGATCCCCCTCCCTCATACGCGTCCGGCTAAAGCTTGTCCCGTAAAGATCGCCAGGGGCCGGTGGTGGGCTATCTCGTGACCGCTCGGGCTACGTCGCCACGTCCGCACGCTCTCGCCGTCGGGCAAGCCGTCCCGCAGAGTCTGGTTGCGCTCCCTGGGGGACAGCGCCCGGATCTGATGGAGAGGACGGCGCCCGTACATGACCTGGGATGCCGCGTCCACTGAGAGACTCCGCGAAGGTGACTGAGCCTACGTGAGTTCCTTCCGCATCAACGTGCACATCGTCTCGTAGCGGCGCAACGATCCATCAGGGGCTTGCTCGTCCCACGAATCTGGCTGACGGTCGTACGCGACATAACCCAGCCTTTCGTATAGCGCACGTGCCCTGGGATTGCTTTCCTCCACACCGAGCTCGGCCTGCCGCAGACCGCGGTTCCTGATCCGCAGTTCTGCGGCTTCAACAAGGAACGTGCCGATCCCGCACGACTGCAATGCGGGGTGGACTGCCAGCTGCCACAAAGTGCCGACCCCCTTCTTGACCTGGTAGTCGACGCCGCCTTTCGCCACAGGGATGTCCGTTGCAGGGCAGACCGCAAGGTAGTCGACCTCGCCGGTCCGGACACGCTCCAACTGCTTGGCGACGCTGGCCAGGTGGTGGTCAGACCCTGCCCACCCGCACGACGCCAGGTCCGCATGCACCAAATCACGGGCTGACAGCTTCAACACAACGTTGATCATCTTCACTACCTCCGGCGAGCCAGCATCCATGCCGATCACACAGGGCGCAAAGCCGTTTCCTCTGCCCACACTCCTGGCTCACGGGCCACCGCTGCTCAAGCAATCGAACGGAGCCAGCCGCGAGAGGCCACCGCGAACGGCCGGCAGTTGAGACGATCTTGCTGTGTCTGGTGTGATCACGGCGTCCGAGCCGTCCTGGATAGCCCCGTTCACCGGGCTGAGCCCGCGGCAGTTCGGCAAGCTGGTCACCGCGCTGCGGCGCGAAGGTGCGGACCCGGTTCGCAAGGGTCGGCCGTGGAGCCTGCCGCTGCAGGGACCGAGTCCTGCTGGTCACCGCTTACTGGCGAACGAACCTGACGCTGCGGCAACTCGCTCCGCTGTTTGGAGTATCCAAGTCGGCTGCCGACCGGATCGTCGATCAGCTCGGGCCGTTACTGGCCCTGCGGCAGCGCAAGCGATTCCGCAAGGAGACCGTGCTGATCGTGGACGGCACCCTGGTTCCCACCCGTGACCACACGGTCGCCGAGCAGTCGAAAAACTACCGGTACTCCACCAACCACCAGGTCGTCATCGACGCCGACAGCCGCCTGGTCGTCGTGGTCGGCCGACCGGTGCCCGGCAACCGCAACGACTGCAAGGCATGGGTGGAATCCGGGGCCAAGGCCGCCGTCGGCAACACCATGACGATCGCCGACGGCGGCTACCCGGGCACCGGCCTCGTGATGCCCCATCGGCGCCGCAAAGGCGAAGAACTCCCCGACTGGAAGCAGACGCACAACAAGTCCCACAAGCAGGTCCGCGCTCGGGTTGAGCATGTCTTCGCCCGCATGAAGACCTGGAAGATCCTGCGCGACTGCCGCCTCAAGGGCGACGGTGTCCAGGACGCCATGAGCGGCATCGCCCGCCTCCACAACCTCGCTCTCACCGGATAGACGAGCAAGCAGGACAACGATTGACCTCCTTCAACCCACCCGAAGATCAGTTACGGGACAAGCCTCAGTGGAACTGCTCGACACCGGCGCGATCGAGATCAGCCGCATCGCCCTCACGTCCGCCGACCCCACCGACCCGGCCGCCGTAGCCGCCCTGGGGCGCCGATGGAAGACGGACAGCCCACTGCATCGCGCAGCCGCTGCCGCCGTGCGCTATACGGAGGACTCCGGCATGTCCCCGCCGTCCGTATGGGTGCAGGGACAGCCACTCGACCACCGCCGCGACCAGTACGGCGCCGACGCCCTGTGGATCAACCTCGGCTGGTACCACTTCGACCAGCTCGTCTTCCGGCTTCGTGAGGGCGCACAAAGTCTGGAGGTCGTGCGCCCCACACGGACTCAGCCGCTTCACGCCCTCCACATCACCGTGCGCGACATCGCAGCCCTGGCCCCGTTGTAGCATCCCCGCCAGCCGGAACGACGACGAAAATTGGCGTCGCTCAGGGGACAGATCGGGGCCCGAGCAGCGCGACGAGGCCCGGCAACCGTCACAGGTTGCCGGGCCTCCACGCACTCGTCAGTCAACGAGGTAGTGGGCTTCAACGTAGGCGACCGTGGAGCCGTACGGTTCGCCCACCGGCTTCAACATGTACCGGCGGAATACAGCGGCCGTGGCGCGGCGGACGCCGCGGTTGCGGGCCTCAGCGTTGTCCCATGACTGGGCGAGGGTGCGCTTGACCACCTGGTCGATCTCCTCGGCCAGATTTTGCTCCGTGACGGTGAGGCCGGGCGGCGCGTGGTCGTGGATGATCCGCGACAGGACACCCACGTGGTCGTCGTCCAGCACGACGGCTTCGTCGGGGTGCTTCTCGGCGTTCACGATGGCACGGGCGACCCGGAGTGCTTCGGCCAGGAACTCCAGGGCGTCCTGGGCGTTCTGGATGATGCGGTCCCGTAGCTGCCTGATCCGCTCTGCCAGGGCGGTGTACTTCGCGGACCCAGGTTCGACGCCCTTCTCGAGGGCCGCCTTGATGTGGTCCAGGATCTCCGCCGCAGACGGCGGCCTCTTGTCCTCGCTGTCGTCCTTGTCGGGCTTGGGACGGACGAGGGCCAGCAGCTCCTTGAGGATCGTGATGCCCTGGGCATCCAGGACGAGGGCTTCTTCCTGGGAGGCGGCCACCGAGAAGGAGTGGACGTGGGCGTTGATTATCTCCAGGACCATCGGCCCCAGCTCGCCCAGTCGCTCCTTCCTTTCCTCGTCGGAAGACTTCTTGAACAGGGTCGTGTACGCAGACCCGAAGAGCCCGAACCCGTCCTGGTACTTGACGACCCGCTTGTCCGTGTTGATGAGTGGGTATAGGCGGGCCAGAAGCCGGTAGTTCTTGCTGAAGACCTCGGCGGCGTCAGGGTTGGCGTCCAGGAAGCCGTTGATGACGCGTACGGACTCGTATCCGTGGGCTGTGAGGTCGAGGCCGTCCACGTCTGCGAGGAGGTCTTCGATGCGGGCGAAGGTGGTGCGGAACTCGGCGACCAGGTCGGTCAGGTCGGTGACGAACCCGCCGCCCTTGCCGGCGGACCCCTCCGAGGTGGGGTCGACAACGGCACGCTGAACCTCTTCGGCCAGGCTGATGTAGTCCACGACCACGCCGGTGGTCTTCACGAATCCGGCCGGGGAGACCCATGTGCGGTTCGGGCGGGTGATTGTCTGGAACAGGTTGTGAGCCTTCAGCGGCTTGTCCAGGTAGAGGACGCCCTCGTTGGGGGCGTCGAACCCGGTCATCAGCTTGGCCGTCACGACCAGGAAGCACAGTGGGTCGTCGGGAGTGAGGAATCGCCGCTTCTGGTCCTCCTCGTCGACCTCGGAGAGCCGGTACGGCCGCATGGCCGCTTCCTCGGTCTTGGCGTCCGAGACGTGGATATTCACCTCTGCGGTGATCCGATCGTGCTTGCCGACCTCGGCGAGTACCTGCGCCGCTTCGTAGCCGGCCAGCAGCTCGTTGATCTTGTCCGTGTATGCCACGGCCAGCTCACGGTTGTAGGCCACGACCTGCGCCTTGAGGCCGTTGCGATAGGTGCCGGCCAGGTAGTGGTCCACGATGTCCTGGCAGACCGTGTGGATGCGTTCGGGGTTGGCGAACACCGAGGTGAGGCGCCCGAACTTGCGGGACAAGGTTTCACGGTCGGGGTTGTCGAGGTCGAATTCGTCGGCGAACTGGTCGAACTCCGCCTGGAGCGCCTGGTCGTTCATCTCGAAGGTGACCGGGTGCGGGTCCAGCATGACTGGAACGGTTGCCTCGTCCTGGAGAGACCGGGACACCGAATACCGGTGCAGCACCCTGTTCGGGTCGGTCTCCTCGCCGAAGAGGGCGAAGGTGTTGGTGGCGAGGTTCCTGATGGGTGTGCCGGTCATGCCGAAGAACTTCGCGTGCGGCAACGCTGCACGCATCTGCCCGGCCAGGGACTCTTCCTCGGATGACTGGGTGCGGTGTGCCTCATCGACCAGCACGATGATGTTGCGGCGGGTCGACAGGTTCTTGCCGGCGTCGGCGAATTTGTGGACAGTCGTGGAGATGACGCCGCGCACTTCGTCAGCCAGCAGGGAACGCAACTCCTTGCTGGTGGAGGGCTGGTGGAAGTAGGCGTCTCCCATCGCGGAGGTGAATACCCCAGAGGTTTGCCGCACGAGCTGGGTTCGGTCCGAGAGCAAGATGATCGTGGGCGACTCGGTTCGGGTGTCAGCCAGCAGCAGCGAAGCTGCGAACACCATCAGCAGCGTCTTCCCGCTGCCTTGGTGGTGCCAGACCAGACCTTTCTTGCCGTCGGCCAGGACCCGCCTGTGGATCAGATGGGCGGCCTCCATCTGCGGGTAGCGGGGCAGGTACTTCTTGTCCGCCCCGCCTCCAGAGGTATCGAACAGGGTGAAGTTGGCGAGCATGTCCAGGACCGTGGCCGGGTTGAGCAGCAGCTCTACAGAGCGCTGCACATCGGCCTGCCCGGACAGGTTCTCGTCGTCGTCAGTGGACCGGAACGGCTGCCACAGGTTCAGGGGCGCACCAGCGGCACCGAACCGCAGCTTCAGCCCATCGGAGGCAACAGCGAAGACATTGGGGGTGAAGAACCACGGATATTCGGTGGCGTACACGTCGTTGATCTCACGTGCGGCGTCGGCCCACCCTGACTTAGCGGTCGGTGACTTCACCTCTACGACAACGAGGGGCAGGCCATTGGCCCAGTACACGAGATCGAACCGGCGGGGGGTCTTGCCGGGGATGGTAATGGTCACCTCGTCAGACACGACCAGGGTGTTGGTGGTCGGGTGCTCGAAATCGATGACCTTTAAGGCGTGCCACACGCCATCGGAGCCCCGGAACTCCCTGTGCCCGCGCAGCAGTTCCAGCACCTGCTCGTTGGCTCGCACCAGCCCGCCTTCGACGGCGTTGACCGTGGCGATGATCTCCTCGACCACGGCGTCCACATCGAACCCGTCGATCACCTCAGGGTTGAGCCGAACGATGGCATCACGCAGCTCGCCGACGAGCACCGTCTGTGTCGTCTCGCGCGGCAGCGACCTGCCAGCTTTGAAGCCCCATCCCATCGGAAGGGACCACTGAATCATGGAGTTCTGGAACTCGCGCTCCCTTATGCCTTTTGCCATTAGGCGACCTCCAGGTCAGCAGCGCCGATGCTGATGGTCCCGTCCAGCAGGCCCGCCAGCAGAGCGGCGCGGACTTTGCGGAGCCTGTCCGCCTCTGCGTGAGACGCCCTTCCGAGTGAACGCACCGAAAGGACCGTCGAAGCAACCTTGCGCTGCTCAGCCAGTTCTGGCACTGGCACTTCGAGCGCAGTAATTTTCGTCTGGCTGATGTTCTTCATAGAAGCCGAACCAGAGGCGGCCATAACGATCTGCCTCCGCACCGCTGAAAGAGACATAGCGACAACCAGGAAATCCGGGTCAAGGCCACTAGCGGTGACCATGCGAAGCGTCTTGTCGCTCAGATATAGACCGCCTCTAACGTCAGAGGGAACACGGCAGACCGCGCCGACGCGGTTGATGGCGCCATTCGCACGTGTGACTAGCACATCTCCTGCCCGCACTTCCGCTGACTTTGGCATCTCTGTTTCCGAGGCGAGCGTCTTGGCCTCGTCCGCGATGAAGTGGAAAGCTGCGACCGCACTGACCTTGAGGACACCTTTCTCGTCTTCTTTAGGCGGTGTGTCAACCGCCTGCGGGCTACGACCGCCCTCGATGCGATCAAGGTAGTTCCCGATCCGGACGGGAGCATGATCGGCCAGCATCGACTCGGCAATTGCGCCAGCGGCTGTGTTGGCAGCACTTGCTTCACGATCGAGTGCTGCGATCTGGTCGTCGACCGCGTCGAGCATCTCTACGATCCGAGCTTGCACCTCACGGGGCGGGATCGGCAGTTGAATCTGCAAGAGTTGTTCTGGGTTGAGACGCTTGCGTCGTTGAACTGTCCCGCTCACCCGGTTCTTCATCTCTGCCCACAGCCGCGGTGAGCCACAGACGTGCCTCATCCAGTCGGGCATCAGTTCTGGGCTAAGTGTGAACGTCGGGAACTCGTTGCTGACGATGAATCCGTCGAACTCTGCAGGTACTACGGTGATTGGCCCTTCCCATGCGGTCAGTTTTCGCATCACGACCTGGTCAGCGCGCAGCACGTTCATTGCTGCGTACCCTGTATCTCCGCCATCGAGTTCGCCTTTAGCGACAACCCCTTTTCCTGCATTCAGAACCCCGGCTAGGCGGTAGGTAGTTGCAGGATTCATCGGTGTGCGCTGGATATCGAGGCGCATCACTTCCCCGAGCGGACGGAGCGGATAGCCGTCACGCATTGAATCCCTCGATACCTGCGGAGGAACGGCTGCCTTGCGGCTCACGGGAGTCTCCAGGTCTCCGAGGCCGATCTGCTGCCAGTCACTCATCGAAGCCCTCGATCCCGGCGGCAGAGAGGACCGCGAGCATGCGCTGCTCGGTCTTTTGGCGCTCGGCGCGGGCGATGTTATAGGCGTCGATCAGGGTACCGAGGTCCTCTTGCTCTGCAGCGGTCTGCTTGATGTAGCGGCCGATATTGAGGTCGTACCCATTCGCCACGATCTCTGCGGAGGGGACAAACCGCGCCGAGAAGCCAGCCGCTCCGTCGCTGTCGGAGCCCGAGTGGTAGGCGGTCACGATGTCGGTGATGTTTGCGTCAGTGAGGACGTTGCGGTTCTTGGCTTTGGTGAACCGTGTGGAGGCGTCGATGAACAGCACGCCGCCCTGCCGCTCCGGGGTCTTAGTGCCGGGGGCACGAAATACGAGAATGCAGGTCGGAATCGTCGTGCTGTAAAAGAGGTTCGCGGGTAGCCCGATCACGGCTTCCAGGAGGTCGGTGTCCAGGACGCGTTGGCGGATGGCTGCCTCCTGGCCGCCCCGGAAGAGGACGCCGTGCGGCAGGACGACGCCGGCCCGCCCCTTCTTTGGATCCATGCTGGCGATCATGTGCTGCACGAATGCCCAGTCGGCCGACGACTGTGGGGCGACCCCGCCGATGGCTCGGGGGTCGTTGGTCCAGGGCCGCCACTTCAGGCTGTAGGGCGGATTGGCGACAATCACGTCGAATTGTTTGACGGACCCGTCCGGCTTCTTGAAGCGCGGGTCCCTCAGAGTGTCGCCGACCTCGACCTTGAACTCGGTCAGGTTGTGCATGAAGAGGTTCATGCGGGCCACACCTGCGGTATCCGTTACCGCCTCTTGCCCGTTCAGGCTGAGTGTGTACCCCCGCCCGCCGTGGGACTTCAGGAGACTCGCGGCAGCAATGAGCATGCCACCCGACCCGCAGGTCGGGTCGTACACCGACTCGTGGTTCTTGGGGCCCAGCAGTTCGATGATCAGCTCGACGACCTCGCGCGGCGTGAAGAACTGGCCAGCGCGGGTACCGGACCCGTCCGAGAACCGCTTGAGCAGGTATTCGTACGCTCCACCGAGCACGTCGTGGGACATGTTGCCCTCGTGCATCTTGGGGACGCGGTTCATCGTCCGCATGACCGACGCCAGCACCTCCCCTGGAAGCACCGCTTCGGAGGTCCAGGTCATGGACCCGAAAATACGGGAGAACTTGTCAGGGTTGGCCGACTCGATGGCCTGGAGGGAAGCGCGAACCCGCTGGCCGAGGCCGTGCTGGGCGACGGTGGCGAGGATGGATGACCAAGAGGCGCGGCTCTCGGCGACCGTACCAGGGAAGATGAAGGGGATCTTGAACGTCTGGTAGTTGCTGTACTCGACCTCGTCGGCTTCCTCGGCTGAGAGGTCGAGGTCCTCGTTCTCCTTGAGGAAGGTCTGGTGGGTGTGCTCCCAGGTATCCGACAGATACTTCCAGAACATCAGAGGGAAGACGACCGAGGAGTACTGCGCCTCGGGCATCGCCACGCGCAGCTCGTCGGCGGCGTCCCACAACCGGTTCTCGATCTCCTGCTGGGTCACTGCCATCAGTCGGGGGTGTCCTTGCTCGTCAAAAGGTGGCGACCCGAAGGCCGTGAAATCCTGCTGGTCACCCTATTTAGGGCGGGCTCTGCATGTACACACCAGGCTTGGCCTGCCGGGTGAGCACACGCGAAGCGTCGCGCTCCCTGCGCGGGAGACTCACAGACGATATCCATCGGGACGCACCTTGCGGTGCCCTCGGGCATATGCGCGCGGGTAGCCGACGGCGCCCTGCACACCCCCTGTCGCCACTGCGAGGTTCGCCCGCCGGACCCCATCGCTCGAGAGTAGCCCGCACCAGACCTCCCAGGATGCAGCTCGATGGCTCACTGCTCGTGTCCGATCGGTGCAACCCAAGCGAGGTACCGGGCTCGCTCCGATGCCATTTTTCGGCTCGCGAGAGGCAGGGGCCGTCATATCTAAGCTCATGCGGGCGACTCCGGAGACATCGGCAACGGTGCTACGGCATATCCCACCACCCACCACTGACAGCGCGGGCCGCGCGCCTTCCCGGAGCCGAAGACAGAGCGGTTTTCAGAGATCCCCATCGAAGAATCCCGCAGGCCGTAGCACCGCCGTCCACAGTGCTGTCCGGCAGCGCCAGCCGACGATGATCGAAATCATGAGCAAGTCAATCGCATAGACATTCGAATTCTGAGAGGCGTTGTCAGTGCGGTCGGGTATACCGGTCGGCTATGAATGTTGCTCAGGAAGCGGCTGCGTCGGCCTCCGGGGGTACGCAGGCACCCTCGGTTGACGGCGACTTTCCAGATGACCACCGCCCCGCTGCTGCGGTCCCTGCATCGCGGGACGCCCGCCTCGGCGGAGAGAGAGACTCACGGACCGCTCAGGACGACTACCTGCTGGTGGAGCTGCTGTGTGCCGCGTTGGTGAAAATCCGCCTCGAACGGCAGCGGGCCGGCGTTCAAGCCCGCGGCACGGACGGGTCGGGGCCATTGCCGCGTGCCTGGCGTGATGCACGCGGCCGGTTGTGGTGGAAGGCGCAGTCACTGGGTTTGGAAGGCCCCAGCAACGACCTGGAGCTGTTCGACTGGTGCCGTCGCCCGCTGGGATCGTGGCCTGTACCGCTGTCGCTCACCGAGGGCGATCTCGAAGTGGTGCTGCTGGAGGGTGATGCCCTGTCTGAGTTCGCCGAGCAGGCGGCAGACCTGATCCAGCACGCTGACGTCGAGGCGGAGCTCGTTCAGAATCAGGTTTTTGCCGCCCTGATGCTGTGTGCCCGGATGAACGGTAAGGACGACGACGCTGTCCAGCGGGTCTACTGCCGGTTGCGGCGCCTGCTGATCGACCATCCGGTGCTCCCCGACCGCGAGGTCCAGGCGCTGGCGCGGGAACTCCCGGCAGCTGACTCCGACCATGACTCGTTCCTCGCGTAGTTCGTCCGCGTCGCCTACGTCCACCACCCGGTCCAGGCGCCGGGGAAAGTTCGCCTGCGGCGTTGTGCCGACTGCCGGAATCCGGTTGACGACGGGGCCGTTGGCTGTGGGGCTCCCGGCTGTACAGGGTTGCCAGAGCGGTACGAGGTGACGTGTCTGGGCGCGTATTGGGTCCAGCACCGGGCAACCCGCCAGTTCTTCCACGACCCGGGACTGCTGGAGGGACGGCTGCTGGACGCCCTGGGCGAACTCGCCGACGGCACCCTGCACGTCGAGGACTGGCCATGCCTGGACGCGTGGGATATGGCGTTGACGTTCAAGGCCCAGGAACCGGGTGCAGAGGCGGAGCGCTGGGTCGTCGATGCCAAGGACTGCTCAAGCCCGGCCCTACTCGCCCGGGGCTTTCGCTGCGATCCACGCGTGCTGGCGCGGCGACGCATCATCGTCATCCCCATGCACCGCCTCAGAACTCCCGGCTACCGCACCGACCTTGAGCGCGAACTGCAGGGCCGCGTTTCCGGCGTCGAAGTCCTCGACGAGGAGACGTTCCTGCGACAGGCCACCGTCCGTGCGCGCCAGGCAGGAGGAACGCGATGAGGGACACCCGCGCCTGGAGCAAGCAACTGGTGAAAGAACTGGCGGACGACAGCGTGCGCCCCCTGCTCGGCCCCCTCAGGCCCTGGGAGATCTGCGCGTTGGAGGTGGGCTTGTCGTTCCTGGACGACCATCTGCCCGGCCAGGGCGTTGGCGCGCTGTGGCCGGTCCTGTCTGGATACATGCGTCTGGAAGAGGACCTGGGTCCGCAGCTGCGGACCCTGCGGGAGGTGATGGGCCCGCTTGCCAAGACCGGGACCATGCGGGAGAAGCTCGATCAGTACGTGAAACTGCCGGTACAGGTGCGAGGCTTCGAACCCTGCGACATGCGCGGCCACAAGCCGGAGTTGTCGACCGTGTTCACCCGCCGGTCCACCCCGTACGCCGCGGCCCGTCATGACCTCTACCGTCAGACGCTGCAGAAAATCGCCCCCTACCAGACAGCGTCCCCGTACCGGCCGGTGCCGCCGGGTTCGGTGTGTTCCTTCGAGCGGGCCGACGGCAGGCGGGAACAGATCCGCGTCCCCGAGACTCTCATCCCGGTGCCTGCACCCGCGGTGCTGTCCGCAGCAACCTCCCGAGTGCAGGAGCCCATTCCGCTTACGCGGGATGACTTCCAGTGGGCTGCCGAACAGATCGACAAACTCCTGGAAGCCCATCCGGAGATCGAAAACCGGAACTTCGTCAAACGGTTCGAGCAGATGGAAGCCCTGCTGGCCGACCACGCCGAGGGTCATCTCCTCGATCAGCAGTGGCGGATGACCATTGACCGCCTGTGGCACGTGGTCGGCCTGATGAACAGCGGCAAGTCCACCCTGCTGGACCTGATCGCCTTCATCGTCGCCCGCCGCGGCGGCAAGGTCGGGTTCGTCCTCGCCTCCGGCAGCGACGTGTTCGCCAAAGTCAGCTTCCTGCAGGCCCTGGGCATCGATGCCGTGCCCATCTTCGGACGCACCCGGGAAGGCATCCACAAGGACCGTTACTGGCGCTCGCTCCTCCACGACGGCGAGACGACCTTCCCCAAGGGTCTGGACCCTGCCGCGGCGTTCGCTGACGACCAGTGCTACCTGGAGGAGCTGCGGCTGACCAGCAGGACCGACCGAGCCCCGCTACCCCGCGAGGAGCGGCCCTGTACAGGCCGGCTCACCATCGCCGGCGCGAGCGGGCGTCGAGACTGCCCGCTTCTGTCCCAGTGCCCTTCGCATGCGGCGGCACGCAAGGTTGCCGAAGCACAGGTATGGGTAACGACCTCGGCGGGCCTGGCCTCGACGAGGATGCCTCAGTCCCATATCGAGGTCCGCGTCGCCGAAGCGGCGCAGCACCACCTGTCCGTCCTGCTTGTCGACGAAGCCGACACCGTGCAGCAGCAATTCGACGACCGGTTCCTGCTGCACGAAATCCTTTCCCAGCCCGGCAGGGGCTGGAGTCACCGGGTAGGCGACCGCATCGGGCAGCGGCTGGAGCACTCCTGGTTCCTCGATCTGCTCGACCCGGAGGTGACGGCTGGCGACAAACATTTCCGTCGGCACGATCAGGCACTGACCGAGCTGTACCGACTGGTCATCGCCTCTGGTGCGGACGCACTGCGCGACGTCATCGTCGAGGGACCGTTCACCGGCTACAGCCTCCTGCGACGCTTGGCCCGCAGCCTTCACGGCCTCGGTGAACGGACCGACTTCACGAACAAGGCAGAACAGGAAGAAGCCGCCGACCACTACTTCGAAGAGCACTTCGCCTCGCTGCTCTCCGCCCCGTTCCAGGCTCCTGCGGCGAACTGGGCCGAGCTGATCGAGGCGATGACAGCAGCCCACGACACTCATGTGTCGGCCCAGGAGGCCGCAGATGCATGGATCACGACGCACCAGCCCGCCATCGACGAGGCGAAGGTCCGAGGCACGCTGGCGGAGTACGCACAACTGCTGCAGGCCGGGGTGTGGGCCGCGCGAATCACGACCTCCTTCTTCGAAGTTGCCCAACGGCTGCACGCCATCAGCTCCTCCCCGATCGGCGACGGGGAGGACTTCTGGAGCCGGCAGCCGCCACGTGACCTGATGCCGTTCGTGCCCGAACAGGCTGCCGGGAATCTGATGGCGCTTCAGTGGCAGCCCAACCCCGGTGGTGACAGCGGATCGTTCAGCATCCTGTGGCTGCGCGGGGTCGGCCGCTGGCTGCTCTACCACCTCCATGATCTCCTGACAGCCGAGGGCATCGAGGGACCGCATGTCGTCCTGGCCTCCGCCACCAGCTGGATGCCCGCCTCGCCCCGTTTCCACCTGGACATCGCCCCGAACCTGGTACTACGGGAGCCGGCAAAGGCCAGGGCGGCACTGAAGGAAAGCAAGATGTCCTTCCGGCCGCCGCGCTACCCCGACGGCCGCCCCGTCTTCACGTCGGGCACCGGCGGCGACCCCACTCGACATGCCCACGCGCTGTGCACGGCCGCCGACTGGATCTGCAACCCCGCCCCCGGGGCGCGCGAGTCCCTGCTCCAGCAGGCCGGTCTGCGGCTGGCCGACGACCGTCAGCAGGTCCTGTTCACCGTGCAGAGCACCCGCGATGCCCAGACGGTCGCCGACTACATCAACCACAAGACCCCCTACACGGCCCTGCACGTCATCCGCGACGACGACCCGCCCACCCGGCACAGCATCCCGAGACGCCGCCTGCCCACCTTTGCCACATCCGGCGCCGACATCCTGGTTGCTGCCGAAGGCGCGGTCCAACGCGGCCACAACATCCTCAACACACGCCGCGTCGCAGCCCTCGGCGCGGTGTTCTACCTGGCCCGCATCCACCCACCCGCCGACGATGCCACCTTCCCGCTGTCCCTGCTCAGCCGCGAGGCAATGCGCCGCCTCCGCGACCCGATCGAGCTGGCCGACCCCTTGGTCGATCCCGTCGACCTCGCTCGTAAACTCCGCCACGGCGAACGCCGCCGCTGGCAGCAGCGGGTCGGAGAGTCGGTGCTCTTCTCCCGCCTGACCGACCCGGTCGAACACGCGGCGTTCGTCGGCAACTTCCTCGTCCCGCTCCACCAGACAATCGGCCGCGGCATCCGCGGCAACGAACCGGTGCTGGTGTACCTCTGCGACGCCGCCTTCGCGCCCCGCACCGCCACGCTCGACGAAACCGCTGCCGACACCCCCCGCACGAGCGTGATCGTCGCCGCCCAGCAACTCCTGCACGGCTGGCTCACCGATCCAGGCCCAACCGCCACCGCGGCACAGCGCCTCGACCATGAACTCGCCCACGCCTGCTGGGGCCTGGCCTCCCATCTCCTCGACAACATCGACTGGGGTCACCGCTGATGCCCGCCTACCGCGCCACCCAAGCCACCGCGCTCACCTTCGCTACCGGCGCCAGCTGGCCCGTCACCGGCTACCGCGCGACCTGCCCACCCGGGATGCTCAGCCTTCTGCAGGCCGCCTGGGAGGCCCGCCCCAGCCGCCGAAGGCGCAACGGGCCCGACAACCTGCCCACCAAGTCGCTGAGGGACTTGATCACCCTCATCGACCCGGAGATCACCTCCGTGCAATGGAACCCGCGTCATCCGGCGTGGCTGCGCGCGCGTACCGAGATCGACCCGGACCTACTGCTGATCGCGCTGTCGGCATGGGCCTCCACGCACGTGGCGCCCCAGGTGCCGGACACCGACTGGTACGGCCGTCTCGAAGGCGCTGGCCAGTTCGAATGGATCCCCGAAGACCTCGACCTTGCCCAGCACGGCCTCCACGCCAACGGCACCGCCAACCCTCCAGCGCACGTCTTCGACCTCCTGCCCAGCCTCGCCGCCGAACATCTCACCACCACCGACCTGCAGCTCCTGGGCCACCGCCGTGACCTCCGGCTCGGCCCTACCCAAGCCGAGGGCCGCCGCACCCTGCATCTCGGCCAACCGGAGCCCCTCATCGATGAAGAGGGCGCGGCGGGAGCCAGCGTGGACGTCCTCACCTTCCACCTGGAAACCGTCCCGGGCGTCCCCGAAGTCCACCTCCACATCGACCTGGGTATGACCCGCTTCGCGACGAACGCGCTCGACTACATCCCCCGCCGCGGAAACGGCGACCCCACCGCCAGCGTCCTGCTCTCCGCTAAAGAGGGATTCATCCACCGCCGCGAACGTCCCATGCTCCTGCAGAGCTCCGTCACCATCCGCCGACGCGGACAGGACAGCTCCTGGGCCTGGCAGCCGGGCGTCACCAGCATCCTCGCCCGCCTCACCCACCACGAGCCACCCAGCCTCGACGAACTGCGCGCCGCCCCTGGAACCGCGGCGGGTCAGCCCTTCGCCGCGCACCTCGTCCACAGCACCGGAATGACCTACCGCCATCCAAACCAGGACGGCGCCCCGCCGGCTCGTGCTACCCACGACCACCCCGTCGGCCACGGCTACCAGCCCCGCGACCACATGGAGGCCCTCGCTCAGGTCGCCCGACAGCTGGAGGACAAGGGGCTGGTCCCCCTGACGCCCAGCCCCAAGGCACGGACCCGGTCGAAGACACGCCTGCCGATGCAGCTGCCCGACTCCCCCACGTACGAACTCGAAGTCTGGGCCTCCTCCGACCGCACCTGGCAAGGTCTACAGACAGCCGCCGCCGACAAACTCGGACTGACTCCCGCCACCTCAACAATGGCGTGCGCCAGCTTCACCGGACCGATCAACCTCACCCTGCACCGCCACGACCCGCAAGACCTGACCGCCGGCCTGCCACGCTCCACCGAGTCGGACCCGGCAGCCCGCCGGGCTGCCTACGAAGCCAGCGAGGCCGAACGCACCACGCGAATCACCCGTGCATTCCCCCGCCTTGCCCACCCCATCGCCTGCATCGTGGAGATGGAAGGCGCGGCCTACTTCTCCCGCACACACCAGCGCGACCCCAAGACCCTCTTCAAGAAGGTCCTCCCGAGCCTGCGCCGCAACGTCCAGGGCCTGCGCCCCATCCCGCCGGCCAACCCCAATCCCAGCAAAGCAGCCCTCGCCAAGCGTTTCCCCAGCACCGACTTCGCGACCACCGACATCGAGCGCGCCGCTTCCGCCCTCCGGGACGCCCTCCGCCAGGCCGGTCACCTGCCCAAACTCACTGCCCCACCCGGCGTCGAAGGCCCCTTCGAGCTGATCACCGTATGGCTCGCGCCCGCCGGCGAGCGGATGCTCGTGCCCATGCTGATCCGTCAGCACACCCATGAGGAGTCCACGGCACAGCTCATGACGACGGGCAGCCCCACCGAGCGCCCCATGCCGCTGACCGCCCTGCCGGAAGCCCTCGTGGCCGGCCGCGGACGCGTACCCCGTACCGCTCGCGCGGCCCTCGCCGAATTCCTCACCAATGCTCTGTCGCTCGACTCCACCGTCAACCGCCTGTTGCTCGTACGCCGCGCCCGGACGAGTGACAAGGACATCTGGCCCTGGCTACAGGACAGCCGCATCACCTTCGACCAGCTCGTGCTGCCGGGCATCGACATCACGGCCCCTAACGCGGACCCAGACCGCCGCAAGCCCGGCGACCAACCGGGCCTGCGCATCATCCGGCTACGCGAGCGCAGCGATCGCTCTGCAGTGCCCAGGGCTTTCGGTGTCACCCAGGAAATGGTCAGAGCCGACGACGACACCGATGAACTGATCCCCGTCACCCGGCACGGACGATTCTCCGGCCTCGTTGAAGTCGGGGAACGCGCCTTCTGGGGCATCAACCCGCGCCCCGATCAGAACCAGACCCCTCTCACGCTCACCAAGTTCGACCCGGCCCAGACCGGCAACCGAACGTGGACCTGCTCCAACCCCACCTCCCTGGAGATCGTGCCCGCCTTCCTCCAGGACGGCGACAACCCCGCCGACTGGGCCATGTACGTCCAAGCCCAACGACGCCTCCACGCCCACACCAACATCGCCACCACCTGGCCAGCCATCGTCCACCTCGCCGAACTGATGGAGGAATACCTCATTTGATCGGCCAGCCCCACGCCACTGCTGACTCGTCAGGTCACACGCGCTAACCGGATGGGTCGGAGGCCATCCGGCCTCGCGTCGTCGCACCCAGGCAGATTCCGCCGCACGCCGCCCATGCAGGGATGGCGGATTCTTCGGAGGGCCGTTGTCGTCATGTCTTTCCCGAGGTGACCGACACCACGGTGGAGGAGTGGCTGCCGGCCCACGCCGACCTGACGTGGGCGAACGTGACCGGCCCGGAGTTCTGCATGATCGACTGGGAAGACTGGGGCATGGCACCACGAGGGCTGGACGCGGCAACGCTATGGGGCCACTCCCTCGCCGTCCCGGCCTTGGCGGAACGTGTGTGGAGCGAGCGTCGGCCGGACCTGGAGAGCAGGTCCGGCCGGCTGATGGCACTGTTCATGTGCGCGAAGATCGCAGGGCCACACGCGCACCCCAAGGATCCCCGTCTGGAGCCGGCCAGGAAAGAAGCCGCGCGGCTCCTTTCTGAGCTTCACGACTTCGGACGACGGCTCTCGGGCAGCTGCCCGGACTGACCGTCATCCGGCCTCTGCCCAGCCGTCGAATGAAAGGATCGGGCCGCCGTCCAGGTACCGCTTGACGGCGACCAGGGTGGTGTGTGTGAACGGTTGCGACAGGTCGTCCGGGGGCACCCAGGCGATGGTGTCGTGCTTGTGCGGCTCCGCGTTGTGGGGAGTACCGCTCCACCGGTCGGTGTGGAAGACCAGGGCCATGAACATCCCTGGGACCTCCGCTCCCCAGGAACCGTGGACGACGTGGACCAGGCGTAGGTCTGCCTCGGCGGCCACGACGCCCGTCTCCTCCTTCAGTTCCCGTACCGCGGTCGCGGTGATCGGTTCACGGGGCTCGCCCTTGCCGCTGGGGACGTCCCACTCGCCAGGCGCGAAATCCAAGTGCGCGCTCCGCCGAAGGATGAGGAGTCTGCCGCTGTCCGGATCCGTGACGAGAACAGCGGCGATGAGCCGCGTCGTCATCGGTTCGCTCTTCCACCGGGCTGCTGGCTGATTCGACTCAGTCAAATCGCCTTCCTCCAAACGATCTCGAGCTGTGGGCGCAATACACCCAGCACATGGGATCGGTCAGTCTGCCGCAGCAGCCGTTTGGGCCGCCTCGATCTTTTTTCGCGCTCGGGGCTTGTTGAGACCCCTGGGTCGGACCCGTGGCGTCTATCACGTCGTGCTGATAACGAAGTTGATCGCGGAGGAGACATCGCCGGCAACATGAGTGGGTCGGTAGGCGTCCTGGAGCCACCGCCGCCCACCCGACACCCACACGCTTCGAAGACCGAGCGCGTTCGCGCCCGCGATGTCGGCGTGCGGTGAATCACCGATGATCCAGGCGCCAGTGAGGGGAGCTCCGACGGCTTCCGCCGCCGCTTGGAAGATCTCCGGGCCCGGCTTCTTGTGACCGACGTGTTCGGAGATCACCCAGCCCTGGACGAGCCGGTCAAGCCCCGTATTACGGATCTTCGCTTCCTGCTGCACGGTCCGGCCATTGGTGACGATCACGCAGTCCCAGCCGCGGGACAGCGCCTTGGCGAGCGCCTCGCGGGTGGTCTCGGCCAGTACGACGCGATCAGCCGCGCCACGGTCAAGAAGAGTCCGGATAGCACTCTCAGGAAGCGCCGTGCCATAGCGGTCCGTCATGGCCTCGGCGACAGCGGGTTTGGGTGTGTAGCCGCTCGCGTCGAGGGTCATCAGCCAGTCGATGTCGGTTTCAGGCAGTGCATTCTCCGCCAGGAGAGCGGTCGCCGCGGCCCGGAAGGCGGCGTCGCGGTCTACCAATGTGTTGTCGAGATCCAGCATCAGCAGCTGCATGAGCGGCAGTAGACCACGAGCCATAGCCTCCGGGCAGGTGGGTTTCCCGGCCGCGAACCGCGTGATCTCAAGATGAACCCAACGTAGGCGGTCGCGCCCGGACTGGCCTTCGAACCGGACCGACGTCAGTGCGAGAGCCGGGCATCCACGAGTAGGCGCACACGATGAGCACTCCGTCCCGGAACTCACTCGACAAGTTCGGCCGGGGCCTGCCTCCGGGCACTTGGCCCTGCCCCGGCACATCGGCTGGGGCCCGCACGACGAGTACGGCCTAGCCGGCGCACCGTCGACTGACCCGCATCGGTCGGCGCGGCCGGTGGCGGCATCGGTCCCCTCCGGTCCCCGATGGCTCCGGGAGGGTGCGGACTGGCATCGCAGGCCGCCCGACACCCGAAGCACCGCTGACGATTGCGGCGAGCTGATGACGGCTCGGGCAGGTGAACGCAGCCTGCTTCGAAGCGGGGCAACATAGCGCGGGATCGCCGGTTGGCCAAACCGGCGATCCCGCGCATCATTGGTGGTCCACCGCCACTACCTGCCCGTACGTCGGAAGGCACGACCACCTCAACATCCACAGCAGCCCAGCCCCGTACGCCCTCACGCCGCATACACACCGGACGGCTACGCCGCCGCGTAGCTGGCGCGGAAGAGGTCTACGGCCCGCTCCATGTCCCGCTCGGAGCGCAACTGCACCTCCAGGTCGCCCGTGCCGTGGTGGCCCAGCCCCGTCACATCCCGAGTGAAGCCAGGCATGAGGTCGACCTCCTTCGGGTCGGCCTTGAGATAGACGAGGAGCTTGGTCTTCTGCGGCGGGCAAACGCAGGCGAAGTTCCGCAGGCGCTGATAGGCCCGGTACTGCTTGCGCTGCACCCGGCTGACGCCGTCCCCGAGGCCGAGCAGCACCTCATCAACCGCCTCCACCAGCTCCGCCAGCGCACCGCCCTGCTCTCGGGCGGGCGGCAGCCCGGCCGCGCTCCGGCGAACCCGCCGCGCGGCCGGCGTCCGCCCGGTGACGGATGCCACGGTCTCAAGTCCAATCAGGTCCTTGCCGAAGAACCGGTAGCGGACCAGGTCGATGCTGTGCCTGTGCTCGTGTACGGCGTGCCCGTCGTAGCGGGTGAAATCGCCGGCGACACAGATCAGCCTGGGTGCGCTCCACAGCACCTGGGACGCGGCCGATACCCCGAGCCGGTCGCGGACCAGGTTCCGGAAGGCGTCCTTGTGCGCCATCAGCCACGCCATGTAATACAGACCCTGATTGATCACGCTGGCCGAGGTGCCGCGCTTGAACTCCACGACCACCGGCGCCCCGTTCTCATCGAGCCCCAGCGAATCGATTCGTCCGCCGTCAGCACAGTCGATGACGTACTCACTCGCCAGGAACCGCACCCCCAGCATCGTCTCCATGTGCGCCTCGACGAGGCCCTGCACATCCGCCTCGACCTCGGCAAGACGCGGCGCGACCTCCGTCACGCCGCCATTCGTCGTGTGGAACAGCTTCAGGCCCGACACCTTCCCCTCCTCGGCTCGAAGATCGAGAACGCAGGAGAGGGGTAGATCTATTTCCGCGCGGGCGCACCGAACAGGTGAGGAGATGTGAGACGGTGACCACTTGGCGCAGCCGGGAACCCCTGCATCCCATCCGTCCCAGAGGTGCCCCTCGTCCCACATACGTCCCACAAAAACCCTGACAGCGTGTCAGTGAGGAAGAAAGCGGCAGGTCAAAGCACCTGCCGACGAGATGCGCCAGGCGCCTTCTAAGCACCTGCTTCACTATCCTGTGCGTGGCAGCGTTGCGTATACCAGCTGTGTTATTGGCTGTAGGTGAAGCTCACGGTCGGCATCACATCGACGTCCCCAGGCCCTGCCTCGTGCGCGTTGAGGCGGAAGGGTCCGCGGTGCACCTCTGGCGTTACTTCATCTCGCGGACACGGGACATGGCACGGAAGAGATCTCGCTCTCGATCTCCCTGCATGGCCTCCAGTACCCACTCTGGTGTTTGTGCGAGGTGGCGTGCCGCAAGCCGAAGCAGGTCTTCGTCGTTCATCCAGTCCGCCGAGGGGGTGAGGGGCATGCGTCGCTCTAGCATGTGGGCGACCACCCGAGGCCGGACTCCAGCTCTCATCCATGCGATGACACCCGGATTGCCGGCGCCCCATCTGACAGCGAACGGCAGCAGGCTGAGCGCTCTGGAGCACGCCTCTGGCAGCTCCCAGCGACCGGGTTGTAGTTCGGTTTCGCACGCTGTAGTGACGATCGCCCCCATAGCGCCTGCCAGCACACTCAGCCTGAACCCGAAACTTCGGTCGGTAAGACCAATGATTTTCGGAAGGGGCATGCCTTGCCCGCGGCCGCCAGTCCTTTCGGCATGCGGTCCGAGGGCGTGGCCTGCTACGGACAGCAGGTCTTCCCCTTGGAGCCAGGCGATCAGGGTGGCTGCCAGAGCCCGGTGTCCCTCGGCCGCTTCGTCCGGATCGGAAGACCAAAGCGCTTCGATGGCGGTGGACCGGTAGTCGTTGGTCAGCGGAAGTAGGCTCTCCACCATCTCTGGTGGAGCTGACGCGAGAGCGTCCACGAGAAGGTAGGCCCAGTCCTCTACCGTGTGAGGTGCTTCGTACATGTCCAGCTCAGCAAGGAGCCAGCGGTAGAGGTACGAGGTTTCCGGGAGTCCGAGTCCCGCCCGGTGGGCTGCCAGGCTGACCCAGTCCGGTACTTGTTCCTGGACGAGGAAAGCTGAGCCGGTGGCTTCCAGGGCTTCGGCGATTGCTTCGCCCTGGCTTGCGGCTCCAGCCCTGTGCACCGCCCAGGTCCGTCGCACCACGCCGGGTGCGTCGCCACTGCCTGCGGCGAAGGAGAGGAACGAGAAAGCGGACTGTTCTTCGCCCTCCAAGGTGGCGACCTCCAGGCTTTCGCCGAGGGCTTTTTCGATGAGACCGTCGAGTCTGCTGCTGATGTCGTTAGCGGCGTCTTCCTGGGTCAGGAAGGACGCCCCGGCCGTGATGGCCACCCTCTTGCCGCTGGCGCCGTTTGTCACTTGGGTGGCTCTTCCGGGCACAACCACAGCGATCGACCGGGCAGATGTGTAGGCGCGCCCGGCTCTTCCGATGGCGTTCAGGAGTTGGGTGCGTGAACGCCGCTCGCGCTCGGCAGGTGAGGCATCCTGGTCGAAGCCGACCTTCGTCCCACCGATGACCACCGCAGTGGCCGGCAGGTTCAGGCCCTGCGATAACGTGCCGGTTGCGAACAGCACTCGTATCCGGTCCCGGTCGAAGGATATTTCGCTGGCACGTTGTTCTTCGCGTAGGAGGGCGCCGGTGTGCACGCCCACGCCTTTCTCCAGGGTGGCCCTCAGCTCCGATTCAATGCCGAGCTCGGCATCTGCCAGGGTGAGCAGTGCCTCGATGTCCTTGTCATGGTTGGCTGGCGCCCAGTCCTCGGATCCAGGCAACTTGACCGCCTGAGTGAAGCTGTGGTGTCGGTTCTGAGGAAGAAAGGCCAGGACGCGGTGGCCCTTCTCAGCCATGGCTGTGACGATGGCCGCAGTCATCGGGAGGCATACGCCTGTTGAAGATGGCCCATCTGTGCGGTGGAGCTCTCTAGGAGAGAGCACAGGAGTCCGAGCCACCCAGTAGTCCTTTGGATGGTTGGTTGCCCAGGCCCCTTGAAGTCCGACCAGCAACGATATGGGGGCATCATAGAAGAGCTTCTTCCGGCTTGCCGGAAGGGCGGCCAGTTGGTCCCTGGCGAGAGCCTGAGCGGCCTCCTCTCCAGCCTGGTCGAAACCCGCGATAGCTCGCAGCGTCCTCGTGGGACGCCACGGGTGGCTGATGGGTACGGCTGCTACGCCGGTCACTGTGGTGAGCCAGTCCGCGAGTTCGTCTGCGTTGGCAACCAGTGCCGACATTAACAGCGCTCTCACGTGAGGCGCGCGATGGAGTACTTCGGCTATGACGAGCTCCGTGAGCGCGCCACGCCCGTTCGGCTCCTCGATGAGGTGTGCTTCGTCGAGGATGCACAATTGGAGATCTTCGAAGGCGTCAGGGTTCTGCCTCAGGGCCAGCGAGCACTTCTCGGGTGTCATCACCAGAACCTGGCATGAACCGATGACGGCGAGGTCCTCGCTCTCGAGTAGGGCGTACTCGGCGCCGCCGAGGAACCCTCGCACCTGTACGCCAGGCAGGGACTCGAAGACCGACGACAACCGTCGCACCAGCTGACCCACCAGCGCGTTCGTGGGTGCGAGGTAGAGCACCCAACCGCGGTGGAGCGTCTGCGCGATGGCGAGTTCCGCGACCGCCGACTTGCCTGCCCCGGTGGGCACGCAGACGACGGCATGAGCGTGGGGCCCCGGGAGCGCCTGCTCGGAGTAGATCCTGGCGGAGGGCCACAGCAAGGGCCGTGATTTCGCTTGCTCCTGCACGTAGCTCGCGTAGCGCCCGTCCTCGTCGGGCGGAGTCGGGACAGCACGCAGTGCTCGTGTCTCGTCTTCCTCAAATGCTTTTGCGAGCAGAACGGCGATGTGGTGGATGTCGGGGTGGATTACTTGGCCTCCCCAGCCATCCGGGTCGGGGTGCAACAGCGAGATCAACGTGCGGATCTCTTCAACCGCGGTCCGTACGGCACCTGCCTGATGGGTGAGCCACTGCGTGTGACGGCGTGCCGCCTGGCCCATCTTCCGCCAGAGTGCATGCCGGACACGGACGTCCAGGTGCTCACTGCGGCTAGGCACTGGTGGAGCATCGGAAAGATCGGGATTCGCCTGAGCCACCAGCAACTCGCGGAAGGTTCCCATAGCCCACTCGGACGCCGGGGACTCAGCATCTCTCGGCGTGTCGAGCTCACCGATCTCGTCCCCGCATCGCGCTGCATTCGCATCGTAACCAGCGATGCGATACAGCAGCCCAGCTTCCAAGTGCTCGTACCTTCGGGCCGATCCGAGCGGAGAGGCGGAGTTCAAGGAGACATCTGGATCCGGTTGCTCGTTGCATATCGACAGAGCCTCCGCAGCTACAAAAGCACATGCCTGGACCGTGACCGCCGCCAGTCCGGGCACCAAGACGGCATGCACTTCCAATGCGGTGGCCAGTCTGCGCAGCGCAGCTCTAGGGGACGTCCAGTCTGCCGTGATGAATGGCGAGTCGGTCACCCCCAAGCGCCCCCTGCTTCCCGCGCTCGGCGTCGGCGCCAGATCCCGCCACTCCATGATGTCCACCCAGGCACGGGTCAGCATGCGCCTGATGTCGCTTCCATCGAACTCGCCGATTCGCGGAAGCTCTTGAAGCAGTTCGTCTATCCCGCGATTGAACACGTCACACCACAATCTCCGCCACAGCTTCCCGCATGGCATCAGCGACAAAATCAAAGAATCCATGAAAGTTTTGCAGACGGATTATCAAAAGCCGCTTGTGGTCGCGCGGAGGAGTCAATTCCTTCAGAGTGACACGGTCCCTCCTTGCGTCGAAGGAAGTTTCATGCACGATAGACGGAACGTAACACCGTTGCTTCAAAACGGAATTGGCCACTTGTCCGGCGAGGTCGGGCGAGAGGTATCCTTCCAGCGCCATGAGCTCCTGCCTCAAGTGACGCAGATGATCTCCCGAATCAAGGCTCTTGAATATCTTCGCTGCTTGCGTCAACTGCCCGCTGCCATCGAGACGGGATGCCTTGCTCTCCCCTATCGCTAGAGACAGCACATCCCCGTGCACGTAAAGGGCCACGGCGTCGAAACCCTGCTGGGTCGGAATGGGATGCATCTGACGCAGCGCGTGAATACGTCCGCCAAGAAGCTCTCCGGGATCTCGGTTCTGCAAGACCAGAAGCACATGGAGCAGGCCCTCAGCGAGCCATGCGTTCCTTTTCGTGTCGCGGAAGAGGATCTCGCCGTCAGTGACGAATGAGTTGTTTGCCCCGATCAGTTCAACTACGTCGCCCGCAAGCTGTTCCCGATCGTCCGCCCCTCCTACGAGAAGAGCGGCTGCAAGACTGACGTTGCATCTCACCGCGCCGAGGAGCAGGCCCACCAGCACCCTGCCGAGACTCCTCGCAACTTCCGGCGACTCGACCCCAGACACGACCAGCGCCGTATGGGACGACGGCCCGGGCAACGCCCTCAACCTCACGGATGCCGCTATTTCATCCAACGCCGCCTCAACCAACCGAAGAGACAAGCCCACCCCCGACTGTATGCCGCCCACAGCCATACCATACGTCCACAGCAGTAAGGCTCTCCGCTGTCGTTACCTAATTGATCGAGGAGAGATGGCCTGGGCCCTCACGCGTCGCGGTGTGGCCGAGCGGTCGATGTACACGGGGACCTGGCCGACGAAAGTCACCCAGCGGTTCCCGGATTCGTCCCAATAGGACACGGTCCGGCGGGACCACGGGGACGGTGCGGCGTTCGCCCGGCCGCAGGGTGACCTTGGCAAAGCCGGCGAGGGTTTGCGCCGAGTGTGGGAGGCCGCCGAAACAGGACGGACTGCCGAACCGCCTCAACGCCGCGGGGCGTGCCGCGGCTGTTGCTCTCCTTTCCGAGGCTCAACCGAGCGCCGCTCCGCAGGCCGCAGCCGGTCAGCGAGGATGCGCCCGCTGTCGTGGCCCAAGGTCACGATCCTGACTGGTCTCACCCATGCCGTGACAGCATCTCCGACGAAGGCACCGAAGGATGTTCGCTACCTCCGGCGTAGTCGACCGATGACGCCGTCAGTGGTCATTTGGAGGGCTTCCGGGAAACCGAAGTGCTGGATCAGGTCGGTTGCGAGGACGGAGGTGGCCGCGATCAGGACGAGTCCGTCTCCGGCGAGGTCGTCGACACCATCCCAGCCGTGCCCCGAAGAGCCCCTCCAGACGACGGGAGCGAAGAGCAACCATGATGCCCGATAGTGCATGAATCACCCCCTCTGTCACAGAATTAAGCAGATCCACCGGCACGCACCGGAAGCGCTCCGGGCTGCGGTAGACGTTCGTAGTCCTGGACCAGGCGGCGCGCATGCATGGTCCAGCCCAGGTTGGGTTCGACGACCCAGCGGGGGGGGAGGGGGCACCCCGGCTGCGAAACTCCCGCAAGCTGCCCTCACGTGCACGTAAGCTCCGTCGGCATGGCCGCGCGGTAACCCGCAACGGCCAAGCCCGCCGGGTGGCTACGCAGCCTTCGACCTATGCCGCCAAACGGCATGCTCCAGTCCGCCTTTGTCGTGCCCGAGAAGCGCGGCGACTTCCTCATACACTGCGCGCAACTGCTCGTATGGGAGATCCGGAACACCAGCATCCACGGCGAAGGCGCGCAGATGTACGTCAACGGCGACGTGCGAACGGCCGACGAGATTGCCTATGTAGTCGATGCTCTTCGGCCCCACTCCCTTCACCGTGCGCAGAGCGGCGCGATTGGCCTGATGATCGAGCCAGGTGTGAAGGTCCTCGCGGGTATCGACCCCATCGACCGCGAGGAGGTCGGTGATGGCGTGAGCCGTCGCGACCTTCTGTGCGTGGTTGAACTTCATGGCCACGGCAAGGTCTTCCGTGACGAGCCGGCGCTGGAAGCCGCAGACTGTTCTTGCATCAGCCCAGCTCAGTTGTAGATGGAGGAGCCGCGGTCGGAGAGTCCTCTCGTAGTTGCACCGGGGCTGGAAGCTGACGTCGCAGATGACCGCACCCATGTGGGTCCATCCGCCGGGCTGGAGAAACGGTCCGCCGCCAAGGAGGTGTCGAACGTGGTCGGCGAGCCGTTGGGCAGGGCTGGATGCGAGCATGGGTCAAGGATGGCGCTGCCGTCTGGCAAGCTGGTGGGAAAGTTCAAAACTCTCGAATGGATGGAGCAGGGGGCCGTTCCATCGGGCAGCTCCCTCCATGATGGGAAGGCTGCCCATTTCGGCTACCGGGTCTCCGTCGAGACCGGGGCGAGGCGGAATAGGCACTGGACCGTGTTGAACTCGATCACCTCGGCGATGAAACGGAACTTGTCGCCAACTGCAATGGTGGCAGGAACCACCTTGCCGGTCAGGTGGAGGTTGCCGGTGTTGACGTCCTCGTACTTGAAGTTCGGGCCCTCCGACGTCTGCGGCCCCTTGTCGCCCGGGCCTAGAAGGAAGTCGTAGCGGGTCCGGTCATCCGCGTGGGCCGCCATGTGCCTGATTGACCCGTCGAAGGCGACCGTCTGCCCCTCGTGCTTGGTTGCGAAGTTCACGTTCGCTTCGCCACACGGATCCGCCTTCAACAACGTCGCGAACTCGGGACTGTTCTGCGCCGTGATCACCTCAGCGGTGGTCGGCTGGTCTGCGGGCGGCGTAGCAGAAGGCTTCTCACTGGCGGCCGTCGAACTGGCCGACGCGCCCTTCTCCTCGTCGCCGTCGCCGAGTACAACGCCCGTGCCGATGATGGCGGTCAAGACCACGAGGGCGGCAGCCCCCGCCCCGATCAGACGCCAAGGCAGTGGTCTCTTCGACCGACGGAAGTTGAGGGTGGTGCGAAGTCTGCCTGGGAGCTGTTCCACGAGCTCCCATCCGTCCTTCTACATCTTCGAGATCACCAAACCGTCGGTGCCCCGAACCGTCTGCACCGCCTTGTACTCGTACTTGATCTCATCGGCCATACGGCTCCCCGCCCCCTGAAGCGAACTGGTCATACCAACTGGGCGCGAGCATAGATGACTCCACGTGGAGCCCCGCGTCACGAACTGTCGGGCTCATCACCGGCATCCGCAGCACGCTGAACGCGTGTAACGGGAGACCGGAGTCGGCATGCACTACGACAGCGTCATGTGGAAGTAGTAGACCTTCGGGATGTCCATTTGGGCAAAAAATCCTGGCGCCGTCGCCCCGGTCCACTTGGGTCTGGGCGCCGGAGACGACCTCGAACCGGCGGTGCATGCCGACGAGTTCCTTCGACGTGATGCCGAGTTCCTCGGGATACGAGGCCGCGCTTCCTGAATGTAGAACTTGACGCGTCTGCCAGGACTGCGCCTCAGTTCGCAGCGTGCGGCAACGCTCCCGCGAAGACATTCCCCGGTGGAGGCGCAGCTCGACGAGGGCAAGACCTATGCCATGGGATCCATCACGAGCCAGCTCCACCGATGGGACTGCCGTTCGCTCATGAGCCTCGAGAGGCGCGTCGAGGCCATGGAGATGGGCATCGAGGCAGTCCGCCACGGGCACAGCCGCTCCTACCTGGCATGGCCCGGTCCTCCTTCCCTGTTCACCGCACAGGAGCTACGAGCGAAGGAGATCCGGAGGAAGCGCTGCGAGCTATGCGGACCTGACCCGCTGTAGGCCCACTGCCCCCTGTGCCTCTCAGTCCGCCCTGTTTCCGCAGTTCAGCCCGATTGTCAGACCCTCCCCGTAGCGTTGTGAGTCCTACTCGTGGCGGCTGCGGGGAGTACCAGTGGACGACGACCTTCAGATCGACAGCGACGAAGACCTCTTCCGCAACCCCGTCTTCTACGAACCGGCCGGCCGCAACCTCGACTTGGATCGCCCCGACCTCGGCGTCCCGCACGGCCAAGACCTCCTGAACGTGCTCCTGCGCATGCGAGGACGTGTCCCCGTCGAAAAGCGCGGGCTCATCTGCCCCGACTGCCGGGATCTCCGCGGCCGGCGCGTCCCCATGTACCTCGTCCAGCGTGATGGCGTATGGCTTGCCTCCCACTACCGGAAGCCCGGGGAGAAGCCCATCAGCCACGAGTCCGACGAGCACCTCGCCCGCAAGGAACGCGTCGCGAGGGACTCCGAAGATCACGGCTTCCACGCCGACATCGAGTCGCAGACCGCCGACGGGCACGCGCGCCTCGATGTACGCATCAACGGCGCCAACGGCATCGTCCTGGGCTACGAGCCTCAGCTGAGCGCCCAGACAGCCCGCGGAATGCGTGCACGGGAGGGGTTCCGGTGCCGCGGCGGTATCCAGTCGGTCTGGGACTTCGCCGACCCCGACCACGCAGGCATCGGCACCGTCCCTTACGTCCGCACGCCCAACCTGCCGGCCTCCATCATCCGCGTGCAGAAGAACCCCATCGCGGTCCAGGACGGCAACTTCGTCCTGGAGGAGGGACAGTGCAGCCAGAACGGCGCGCTCACACGGTGCCCGGACAAGCCCTACGACCCGGAGAACCCCACCGACACCGGGTACTGCGGGGGCTGGCACCGAGTCCTCATGCCCGCCCATCAGTCGAGCACCTTCACAGGGGAAGGCGGCCTGACCCTCACCCGGTTCATCGTGGAAGCTGCGGCCGGTGAGCGGATCCCGTTCCAGCGGGGCGGCCACCACGGTTGGCTCCCCGCACAGCAGTGGCAGCAGTACCTCGAGGCGAACGGGCCCGCCCTGGACGACAAGGAGCGCCAGCCATCCGTACGACAGGGGGACCGGCGCGACAGGTGTACCGAGGACCGTCCGGCTTCGGAGGTGCGGGCTGAACCGAAGCAGAGACGTGGCAGCCGCGCGATCGTCCTTGAGTCCCGCCCCCGGGAAACCGAGGCCGCCAGGGTTCCGGTCGACGCGTCGGGGCAAGCGATCCCGCTCTGCCGATTCGGCTGCGGTCAGCCCGCAAGCCTTCCAGGACCCGAAGGGCTGCCCGAGCACTTTTCGTGCCGCAGGAAGCATGAGGCGTGATCTGTCGGCCGCCACTGACCGCCCCTCGCTGCGTCACCTGATGTCAGAGCCCCCGTGACCGGTTCGGGTGGGGGGCGTGTTTCCGCCCGACATGTCAGCCCCCGGTGCCACAGTGGGCGCAGCACACCCAGCACTCCTTTCCCTAGTACTACAGGGACACCTCGGTCTGCAACCTGCGGCGACGGACTGAATGAGCCTTCGCTCGCGAGCCGCTGACCTGCGACTGGATGCCTGTCGTCCGCCAAGTATCCCTGTAGTAGCAAGGCCGTCGTCCCACAGCCAGCCGGGCACGAACTTATTGATTCAGCCAAGGTTGAATCGAAGCCTCAGCTGGGTGCTAACCAGTTCATAGCCAGCAAGGTCGGGGGCGCCGAATGGGTTGGGCAGGACGGTGATGTCGCGGCGGTCGCGATCGAGAACATGAGAGACGTACACGATGAAGTACGTCTCGCCCGGGGCCAGCCGGGAAGCGCGTCGCACCTCCGACCCGCCCAGGATGATCTCTCCGCTGTCACCCATGGACGACTTGACCTCGTAGAGGTAGGTTGCGTCGCCGTCGTGGATGAGGAAGTCGTAGCCGAGCCGGTCGTCCCCCGGCTGCGCACCGGCGAGTCCGTGCACGCGCAGGCTCGACTTCCACGAGTCCTGTGGTTCGACGCCGAACTGCTCGTGCAGCCACGCGGCCACTGCGGCCTCCCCCGCGACGCCCACCGGCACGGTGCGGTCCTGGTCGTTGCCCGCGGCCTGGTAGGAACCGCCCTGCGATCCGGCGGCGGGCTGTGACGGAGTGCGAGGCCGGGGAATGCGGGGCGCAAGTGCCGTCACGGACGTGGCCGGGGTGGCGCGCTGTTCCGGTGTCAGGTCCGCGGCCACCTCACGGGCCAGTGCGGCCAGGTCGTCGGGACCCGCTGGGACGAGCCTGCCGTTCAGGGCCACTTGGGGGCCTGGCAGCGGTGCTCCGGATCGGCTGCTGCCCGTGGCCGCGGCGTTGTTGCCGACAGGCGCGGACGAGCGCGTCGGGGACAACCCGAGTTCGGCGCGCCGGTCCGACAGGGGCATGGCCACCGGCCAGTGGCCGTGGTCGCTGAGCCAGGTGATCAACGCCTTCGTGGCCAGGACCTGGAAGTCCAGCATCCCTTCGTCGTCCAGCGCTCGCAGCACCTCCTGCGCGGGCGGCAGCACCACGGTACGGCTCGTCGGGTGCAGACGCTGCCATTCCTGAATCAGCTGCCGTAGACGCGGCAGGTGCTGGTGGGCGGCGGTGGTGGATGCTTCGCGAACCTCGGTGAGCGGCGGCAGCGCGCGGGATGTCGGCGGTTGTGCGGGGAGCGATCGGGTCAGCCAGGCGTCCGCGTGAGCCTGGAGGAGCTGGTCGGTGAGGTCCCAGAGTGTCGTGTGCCAGGCCGGGTCCGGCACGAGTGAGGGCAGGCCGCGCAGGCGCACGTAGGGGGCCAGGGACCGGCCGGAGCGGTGGACGTCGGCATGGGCGTCTCTGATCCGCTCGGTGAGTGCGGGACGGTTCCGCTGGAGCCAGCTCGCGAACTGTCGTTCGTGCCGATCGGTGTTGTCGATCTGCGGCAAGCCCAGTGCGCCCCAGGCGCGGTTAGCCTCAGCCAGGGGCACGGACAGGGCCCTCAGCTGCCGTTCCGGATCGTCGTCGTCGAGGAGCCGCATGAGGCGTTCCGCGTCTGGTGCGCCGGCCCGGGCAGTGAGCCAGGCCAGGAGGGCAGCACGGCTGGGGAAGTTCTCGACACGTTGCTGAAGTTCCTCCGCGAGGTCGAGGTCGAGACAGGCGAGGAGCGGCACGAGCCGCGCGCTGCCGGAGCGCTGTGAGGCCCTCTCGGCGAGGACCGCGCGCAGCTGGTGCTGCCGCAGTTCCAGGACGTCCGCGAGATCTTCCTCGGAAACGTCGTCCGTCTTCAGGCCCCGCTCCTCCAGCCGGGTCAGTGCCTTCCACAGGATGTCCGCGAGGTAGGGCGCACGGATAAGTGCGGCCAGGGCGGGTGCGGCAGTACGGAGCACCCGCCAGCCGGCGCGCGGCCCGCTGTGCACGACGACGACACAGGGCCGGTCGGGATGGGAGTGCAACAGGGCGCAGTCCGCGCCGTTCTCGGTGAGACGGTGTCCCGCGATCCAGACGACGGCCTCATCGGCCACGGTCACCTCGCAGCGGCGCAGCAGGCCGGTCGCCTCAGCCACGGCCACAGGCTCCGTCCGGGACGCGCGCTCCTCGTCGAACTCCAGCAGAGCGGCGACCAGGGTGAGTAGCCAGCGGCCCGCGTACCGGGTCAGCGGCAGGCGCATCGCCTCACGGACTGGCAGCCCGTCGGCCTGGATGTCGTGTGCGGCGTCGCCGCACCGCTGGACGTCGAACGTCGTCCCCTGGTCGAGAAAGGCGTGGGCCCGGGCACCCAGCGCCCTGTCCCTGATCGGGATCACGGGCACCGGGACGCGGTCCAGGAGGGCCCGGTTCTGGGCCCCGTCAGGGTCCGGGACGAAGACCGTCTCGTCCGTCTGCGCCGGGTCCAGCGGTTCGAGGGCACCGGCCCGGTGGACCAGCAGCCGGTGCGGTGGCGTGGCGGGCCCGCCGTCGGCGGTGCGTGTGCCGCCCTCGGCGGGCAGCAGCTGGGCCCACGCCTTCTCGTACTCCTGCCCGATCTCGTGCGCATGCCGGCCTTCGCGCAGATGCGGGCCGGCCTGCACCAGGTCCGGCAGATGGCCGAGCCGGTCGAGCGCGGTGCCGGGGTCGTCCCAGGAGCGGATACCGAGCAGGCCGAGGCGCGCCACGAGCTTGGCGGACCGCCTGCTGCGCAAGGTCGCGGGCACCACACCGAGGAACGGCGGCGGGGACTGCGTGCCCTGCCACCACCAGGCCCGCCCTGCGGCGGCGAACACGGTCCCCTCCGCGGAGGCGCCCGGGACGGCGGTCTGCGGGATCCACGGCGCGTGGGCGAGGAAGGCGGCCAGCGGAGTGGGCCACGGGGTCCCGGCGGAGTCGGTGTGGCGTACGAAGTGCATCTCCAGCGCGGAATCGGGCCAGGAGAAAGCGAGGCCGTGCACAATGAGTTCCGCGTAGAGCCTGCGGTCCTCCTCGCCGAAGGCGGCGTAGTCGTCCTGTCCGGGCAGCACGGCCGCGGTACGGAAGCGTGAGTGGTATGCGACGCTGAGGTAGCCGACCCGCCGCCGGTTCGGCCAGCGCTCGGCGGTCGTCCGCCACTGGGGCAGCAGATCCTGCCTGCCCGGGGACCAGAAACGGGCGGGCCAGTTGAGGGCCTCGCCTCGTACTTCGGTGCGGAAGCCCTCGGACCGGGGACGGAGGCCGTGAGCGACGCCGTGCCGTTCGAGAAAGCGCCGCATGGCCTCGACGGGGAGCGTGTCCCCGCACAGCTCGTCGGGGCGCAGGAGAAGCCGCCGCTCGGTCTGGGTCAGCACGGACGACAGTCCCCCGACGCGCTCCAAAAACCGGGTCAGAGTGTCATCGACGGAGGAATGCTCTCCTGGCCACCCCGGCCCGAACATGGCGCGGCTCGCCTCCGACCAGCCGCCCCGCGTCGGTACCCGGAGAGCCTTCAGCCGCGGAGCCCTGCGCCCCTCGGTCTCCAGTGTGTGGGACACCGCGCAGGCGTAGCGGAGGCAGGCCAGGCGCACGCCGTCGTCGTCTCCGCCCTCTCCGCCCCCGCTTAGGGCCGCGGCCACGACATCGAGCACCCGGTCGGCGCCGTAGTCGTGGACGAGCTCGGCGGTCCTGAGCCAGGTGCGGCCCTGCGCTTTGCGCTTGCGGCCCTTGCCGGTCCAGGCGATGCCCTCGTGCACGAAGTACAGACGGCCGGACAGCCCGTCGGGCAGGGCCGGAAGGGAGCCGGCCCGCGGAGACTCCCGGTCGAAGAAGACGCCTTCCGCGCCGGCCGGTGCCAGCGCCGACCCGGACGTGAGGATGATCCGCTTGCCGGTCACGTCCGAGCCGTCGGGAAACTCCTGCGAGAGGTCGTAGTAGAAGTCCGCCCACCAACCGGGGTCGAAGGGGGCGCGGGCAGCGGCCTCGGCTAGCCGCTCGGCCCAGGAGGCGAGGCGCTCCGGGGGCGGTTCGAGGCGCGTGCCCACACTCCTCGCCAGAGACGCCAGCCGCCGCAGCCGTAGGGGGTGCAGTTCCGGGTCGAGGAGATCCGTGACCCCCGTGGCGGCGACCGCGTGCGGGGTGAAGGCCGTGGCGTGCTCCTTGCTCTCCCACAGCATTGCCCGGTGCAGGGAGGTGCGCGTGCCGGACGCCGTGGCGATCACCGGGATGAACGGCACCTGGGCGATGCCGTGACCGAGCCGCTGGAAGGCGGAGGTGAGCCGGGCCAGTGCCGTGGGCGACCGCCAGCACATCAGGTCGACCAGCGCTCCGGCAGGAACGGGTGCGCGTCCGTCCGCCGTGGCGAGCACCGCGCGGGCACACGTCTCGGCCACGGTGTCGAGCAGCAGGCCGTTCCACGGCACCGCCTCGTTGAACGAGCGCCGGTTCATCTCTGCGAAGAACGGGGCGTGGACGAAGCCGCGCACGGGGGCCGCGATCTGCTCGCCCATCGGCAGGAAGGTGTACAGCCGCCCCTCACGCAGGGGATCGGCGACCGGTACGGCAACGCGTACCTCGGCCTTCTTCTCCCAGGCCATCCAGTCGCGTCGCATCCCGCTCTTCTCGATCGACGCGGCGAGCGCCTCCCGGGCGCGGTCCGGGTCGGCCTTCCCGCAGACGACGATCAGTCGCATCCGCCGGCGCAAGGTGACCTGCTGCACCTTCAGGCCACGGGCGTGGTGCAGCACCTCCACCTGACGGTCGTACGTCCTACGCCGGGTCTCCCCCGCGGCCCGCCACTCCAGCCGGACACGTTCCAGGCGGTCGAGGAACAGCTCGAAGGGGGCGCTGCCGTCTATGAGTTCAAGCACCTGCGTACCGGCGGACGAGCGCGCGTCGGCGGACTTCAGCGGCAGACGGATGACGGTGACGAAGCCCCGGCGCGTAAAGCTGTGGACGGTCTGCGGTGCCTCCTCCAGAAAGACCGGAACCTTCAGCGTGAGCAGGCTCTCCTTCAAGTAGTCGGCGAAGCCGACGCGTTCGGGGTCCACCTCCCGGGCGAGCGCGTCGTAGTCGTCGAGCCTGGCGAACCGGAAGGTGAACCCGTCGGGGACCCGGGACCCCTCCCTGGCCACGCTATAGATCTCGGGGGCGTCGCACAGGTGCAGCACGCTCTTGAAACCGACGCCCTTGTGGCCGATCCCGGCGTCGGCACGCTTGCTGGACAGGGCGATGCTGCACAGGTCCTTGAAGTTCTTGCCGTCGAACGGCTTGCCGCGATTGGCCACATAGAGGGTGCCGTGCTCCCCCTCGTCCTCGTCCAGCCGGATCTCGATGCGTCCGTCGGTAGCTCTGGCCGGGTGCGCGTCGTGCGCGTTCTGCAGCAACTCGATGAGCACCCGGCCCTCGTACTCGGGCGCGATGATCGTCTCGGCCACGGCCTTGGCTTCGCGGGCCGCGTCACGGCCGTCGTCCCAGTCCCGCAGACAGCCGCGCACCTCGACCAGTGCCTTGTCGTGAACGCGCTTGCGCACGGCGGCCGACCGGCGCTGCCGCACATGCTCCGCCGACGGTCGCCGGCCCCCCGCTGCCATACCGCTAATTCCCACCTCGTGCGCGTTCCGCCTCGCTCTGCCGGTGATCCTACTGAGCGGGAAGGAGCCCTGAGGGGCGTTTGACACGGGCGACCCTGTGGCTCCGTGGCGTGCAGCATCTGCAAAGCGGCGCAACATAGCGCGGGATTGCCGGTTAGCCAAACCGGCAATCCCGCGGATCATTATTAGCCCACCGCCAACACCTGCTCACATGTCGGAAGGAATCGCGAACATGACACCAGATCGACTCCGAGAGCCCATACCAGTCCCTCGGGTCGCACCACTCACGCCCAAGATCCTGGGACCCCTACGAACGACCCCCTCACCGATCTGGGGTAACCGAGTCTCGGCGCGCTCTCTCAGCTGGTATGGGTGTAACCGCTACCGGCCCTTGCCGCAGGTCCCGTTCTTGCCAGCTGACTCCGCAGTGCGGGGACCGAGCCCTGGACTACGCGCAGCCGCTGCTCTGAACAGCCCAAAACCTACCGGCTATATGTAAGCGATCCGCCTGAGCCAGGACGAAACACTTCGGAATGCATCAAGAAAGCAAAGAGCTGTCAGGACCCCGCTACAGCCCTATCCACATTCGGGCTACCTGGGACGGAACGGGGAGCGTAGAAGATGCCTCAAGGGCACTGGGATTCTCACGAGCGAAGGGCTACGACCTTATTCGTCGCGGAGAGTTCCCCTGCCGCGTGCTGCGCATCGGCCGTACAACACGTGTCGTGACCGCGTCCCTGCTACGGGTGCTCGAGAGCGGCGTGCCCGAGTACAACGGTACCCACGCCGGCCGCAACACTTCGTCGTAGCCCGGTCCGCGCAGAAGCACCGTCGGGATGCTTCCCGACGGTGCTGCGTCGTACCACGGCCGCCGCCACACTCGCCCTGCGCGGCCCCACCACCTACGACGTACGGCTCTCCGTCGCAGAGCACGCCATCCTGCGCTGGCTGCCGCAGTCGCTGATCAGCGCCGCGGGCAGCAACCTGCGCCAGACCTGCACCGTTTAACTCAAACGCCACAGCACGGCTGGTACTGCGGGAAGAGCCACTCCTGGGCCGGTCGACGAAGAGCCCGGCCACCTCGACAGCCGGATCCTTGTCCGCCGCGCCAGACGCACGCTGCTCGACCAGCACACGGCGTACGGCAGCCCGGAACGTGGCTGGGACGACCCGGCCGTCCTGAAGGGCAATCGCGCCGTCGGCCAGCTTCTGCTCGTCGGACCCGGCGTGGACGCCTGCCTGGACCCCGTCCTGCTCCGAGAGGGCTCCAAGGACGGGTGCGTCCTCCTCGCGCCGCTGGCCGAGGGGCCGGCTCTGCTCTCCACAGCCGTGGGACCGACCTCGTCGGTACTGCGCGAGCTCCTCGACGAGGCGCACGCGCATGCCCTCCGAAGGCAGCGTGGTTGGTCCGGGGCGTGATCACCGCCCCCTCCCCACTACGTCGATCCGGTCGCCGGTCTCGACGTCGATGAGGATGGTGGCGTAGCGGTGGCGCCGCTTGAAAGCGGAGTCGTCGACGCCGGGCACTCTTGGCACGTGCAGCGGTGGCTGGGACAGCCGTGTCAGCATCCGCAGTGCGGACGAGCGGGAGATCGCGACAGTCGGGCGCACGCCCCGGCCCGCTCGGGGAGACAGGCGTGGACACTTCGACGGAGCGCATAGCGGGCGTAGATGAGGTGGCCACGTCGGTCGGTGCCGCGTCAGCGGGTGCCGGCGGAGTGAGGGGGACGTCGGTGGGGCAGAGCACCGCACACGGCGAGGTGGCGGGCGGCCTCAGCGCCCGGCCCAGATGCAGCCCAGAGCAAAGGAAAGACCTCGGGCCACAGCTACTCGCGTGACGTCCAGTCCCGCCACCCCAGCGAGGAGGCACCTTCTCGCTGTGCGAGTCATCGGCGGTGGCCCGTGGTGCGCGCGGACGGGTAACCCGCCCATTGGACATGACGTGGCTGTCTGCTAGAGGTTCTTCACATAGTCATCGATGATGGCTGCCGCCTCCCGGTACTCCAGCAGAAAGAATTCGCGGTCCTTGCGGACGCGGAATACGGCGAGTCTGGCGTGCAGCTCTGCCTCCACATGGCGGGCGCGTGGGACCAGCCACGCTCCGCGCGCACCGTAGGGGACGACCACGCCAGTGGACGAGTTGATCTCCCTGGCACGTGTGGCGATGTCCCGATCCGTGTACCCGATCTTGAGAAGAGTGGGTGCCTCACGTGTCGAGAGAACGTAGATGAACCCGTGATCCACTGGCCGGTACGGCGTGCTGGAGACATAGCGTTCGAGAGTCACCGGCAGGTCGTACTTCTTCAGCGTGCCGAACGCCTGCTCAGTGCCTACGGCGTCAAAATCCCGGATGCACCGGTAGAGATGCAGCAGTGCACCGGATACCTGACGGGCAACTGCCTTTTCAGGAAATCCCAGTTGTTCCCAGACAGTGAACCAGTCCCACTGATCCTGCTTGTACGTGCGAGTGAATAGCCCCTTCACGGTCGACAGGTCGTCCAGTCGACCAAGGGCTGCGTGCCGTCCCTC
Source organism: Streptomyces sp. NPDC101110 (assembly GCF_044759525.1). Classification (NCBI taxonomy): domain Bacteria; kingdom Bacillati; phylum Actinomycetota; class Actinomycetes; order Kitasatosporales; family Streptomycetaceae; genus Streptomyces; species Streptomyces sp. NPDC101110. Next base: position 477,699 of record NZ_JBIVZM010000006.1, read on the forward strand.
ATCGAGGGTGCTCAGCACGGTGCGGGCAGCCTCGACCCGCTCCTTCTGCACGGCAGGCTTGATCGGGGCCATACCGAAGCCCCACTTCTGCTCAATCCGCCGCGGTTCCCGCATGGCGTTCCGCGTTGTGCCCGTTCGAGGGTTGTCCGGCCGGTCGCCGCTCCGGTCGGGACGGGGCCCGCGCCGTCCAGACGCAGAGTCGTCGAGCCTCGCGCTCATGAGGCCGCCCGAACATTCAACGCGTAACACGCTCCCTCGCCGCTGCCGTACTTGGTCGGGTTCATGGGGAAGCTGATGAGCTTCGAGTCGTGGGGAGCGAGCCTGTATCTCGCCAGATTGCCGTCCTGGCCCTCCAGCGTCACGCCGTCAACCTGTGCCGAGAAAGCTTGCTCGCTGTCCCCGTTGTTGACGAACTGGATCTGCGCCACGCGGGCGGGCAGCATCGGCCCACCCTCCTTAGCAGCGTAGAGCCGGGTCTGTGAGCAATCGACCACTGTGACAGCGATGTTGCTGTTCTCGCCGCTACCGTGATCCGCGAGAGCCCAGTAGCCGAGTGCGGCTACCGCCAGTGCGGCAGTGGCCCCCAACGCCGCGTACCGCATGGCTGATGGGCGACGTGACGGCGGGTAGCTGGGCATGGGCGGGGCACCCGGCGAGCCGTCATGTTGCGCCGCGGCCCATCCCTCGATGTAGGTGTCGATGCATTCCTGGCAGGTTGCCTGCTCGGGCTCGGCTGCCCGGGGCGCACGGCGCTCTATCCGCGCGTCACACATCGCGAGAGTGTCGCCACCCAGCGCAATGTGCACAATGGGCTTCACGAATCCACTCCCCCGGCCCTCGGCGACCCGACGCCTTCACGAACTTACTTCACTCATGTCGAGCGCGACACAATCTACATGCGATCTACATCAGCAGGGAATGCGGGGGCGGCGGATCACTGCATCCACCAACTACGCAGGCTGGTCGGAGAAAGCCCCGTTCACGCCGTTGGCGCCACACCTGGCATGATCCCGCTGCAATGTTGAACAGACCGATCACCGGGGACGTCGGCCTGCCCCCATACGCAGCGCTCGCCGATGCCGTGCGCCTGCTGGCCGGGACCGAGAACGTGGACCGTACCGAGGCTGCTACTGCGGACGGCCGACTCCGAGAAGAACTCACCGCGGCCCTCGCGCGCACCGACGCCGACTTCCGGTTGAAGCTCCGCGTCGCCCCGGTCCGCCAGGGCCCGGCAGGCGTCCTCGCCTACCTGCTGCACGAGGCTGAACGGCTGAGCGGCCTGGTGAGGTCCATGCCCCGGACACCCGGCCTGAGCCGCGAGCAAGAGGCGGCTTGGGTATCCTTGACCTTTCTGCGTCGTACGGCCCAGGAAGTCTCCCGCATCAGCCGCCGCAACACGCCCACCCCGCATGCCGGCGCGCGCCTGACGATCTTCGACCAACTGCCCTACCAGTCGCTGCACGGCCTCGTGCCAGTCGCCCTGGCGATGTCCCATATGAAGACCACGAAGGCGCAGTGGGAGAGGCTACGCAGGGCGGAGGAGTCCGGGCTGCTCACAGCCGCCGAGGAAGAGATCACCGGACCAGCCGAGCACGCCTACAACGTCGAGCCCTTCGTCCATCGCACGCAAGACAGACAGCGATGGGCCACGCCGCTGTGGGGTGGGCCAGAGAACCTAGCCGTCGCGTCGGCGGAGCCGAAGGTGTTGTCCGCCTCAGCGGAGAGGGAACTCGTCGACGAGTTGGAGGCTGAGGCAGCGCGGGCGGCCGGCCTGAACGTCGCGAATTTGGCCGCTCTCTGCTCCCGGTTCGCGGCGGAGGACCCGGCTGTCACGTCCGAGGAATGCAGACGCCTGCGTTTCGCAGCTACGGCATTGGAGCGACGTGCTGCGGCGACTACACGTAGTAGGCCGGAAAGCCGTGCCGCTCATCTCGTGGACGTGTACGTGACGAGAGCCCGCGAGGAAACACGGAGCCTCACCACCAGGATTGCCGTAAACGTACTCAACGCCTGCAGCGCCACTCGCGAGTCGCTGCACCTGCGAGAGGCAGGTCGCGCAGCCGCGCGGGAGATCCAGGCAGCGCTTCCCGGTGGCAAACCCCAGCTCATGTGCGAGGTGGACTACGTGCAGCACGTGCGGGAGCAAGTCGGCCAGGCTCTGGACGGGATCGCGCACAGCGTGCGGAGCAAGAGGATGGTGCTCCTCATCCCGCCCGTCACCGACGCAACAGCCGAAACCGCACTGCAGCGGCTCAACTTGGCCTTCGGCGATACGTGCGTGCTGCTGGGCGGGATAAACGACGCGGCGATAAGGATCCCGCCCCCGAGCCAGTTCGGCATCCGCATGCAGAGGGCCCGCAGTTGCGAATGCGGCCGACACACGACGGGACGAGACGGGGAGGAAGAACAGTGAGCGTTCCGTTCTTGCGGCGTCTGCACACGCACCTCGCTGACACCGCACAGGTGGCCTGGTTCAACCGCCGTTGTCGGAGCTGCGGCGCGCAACTCGATCCCGCGTCCCAGAACGACTCCTGCAGCGAGATGTGCCAGCCCACGGCCAAGAGCGTGGTTCCCGCGTTTGTCACCAGCACGCCGGCGGCCCGCATCCATAGCTTCCGGTTCACCTCCGCCTCTCGAGCCCTGCCTGGAACACACTTCGAAGACGTCGACCCCCTCGACATCATCGAAGCGGCAGACTGGCACTGTGAGCTATGCGGCGGCGAGATACGCAAGGAGGTCGACCGCTACGACCCGCAGGCCGCGACCGTGGACCACCACATGCCGCTCGCCCTCGGCGGGCACCACGTGTGGAGCAACATGCGTGCGGCGCACCGCCGGTGCAACCTCAGCAAGAACGCCACGCATCCAGACGATTTGAACGCCAGTCAGTAAATCACCCCGCGATCGAGGTCGTCGCCGAGCCGAGCTGGCGGTTCAGCCATATCCGATTCAAGGACGGCAACGCCACCCCTAATGATGCGTCATCCCCGCATCGGCCGCACGACATATGTCGTCACCGCGCCCTGCTCCGCGTGCTCGAGGAGTACAACGGTGCCCGCGCTGGCCGCACGCTACGGCCTGTTCACCGTCATCGTCCTCGGCGAGACGGTCGCCGCCGCAATGGTGGCGGTCAAATCCGCTCTCAACGAGCACCACGCCCTGGGCACCCTGCTGCCCACCGCACTCGGCAGTTCTGCTCATCGTCTTCGCCGTCTGGTGGATCTCCTACGCGTAGCGCCGGGAGGGCGGCGTACCAGGACACCTACGCGAAGGAGCTGTGACCGCCGGAACGTCGTACGCATGTCCGGCGGCCAAGCCCGCGTGATCCCTGCGCCCCCCAGCAGTAGACGCGGCGCTTCCGGCGCACGTGTCCCGAGCGGGGGCGTTACTGCTGCCCGAGGCACGCGGCCTCGGGCAGTCGGCTTCAGTCCCGGCCCTTGCCCCGCAGCGCTTGGTGACGTCGCAGAGCCACGGCCCGGAGCCGCTCCCTCAGCTCATGCTGGTCTGCGCCACGAGTCTTGTTGGCATGACAATTAGGGCAGAGGGCAATCATCGCGCTCGGGTAGTCGCGCCCACCTGCCGCATGGTTGTCGATGTGATCGACTTCGAGGAGCGGTTCTCCCGTCGTCGTGCGAAACGGCAGATCCGGCAGAAGACACTCCGGGTTCTCACAACGGCCTTCGCTGCGCCTGAGAACTGCCCGTCTCGCGGCGTCGTCCCGTTTACGGCGCTCTGTCGTCGCCTCACGGCGGACCTCGTGCCTGCCCGCTGCTTCACGCTCCAACAGTGTGTCGCATGCGGCGTTGTAAGCAGCCTCATCCGAGATGACCCGCACACGCATCCGCCGAAGTGCGTACGGCACTGGTTCAAGCCAAGCGGGCCGGACACCATCTCCAGTAGCAGATGCCGCCCCGCGCAACTGAGTTGGCGGAACTCCTAACCACTCAACGAGCGACGACAGCCTGTGCTGTCCGTCCATGGCTGTTCCCACAGCCCTCGTTTTCTCCAAGCCGAAAGCATCAGTCGTCCCGCTCTCTGAGGGCACGACGGCATCGTCGACAACCAGTACGCTCTTCACCCCGACGCCAAATCTCCCAATCGCACCAGCATGCATTCGGGACATGGCCATTCTGCGGACCGTCTCAGCGGCTTCTTCACTGATCGGCTCGTTCATCCGCCCCCCTTACCGTCGGCCTGGCAGCCTTGCACAGGGCACTGACATCGTCCCCGGGCTGGCGCTTCGCTCGTCCCCCGGATAGGCCGTACTCCACCTCCAGCAGCCGCTGGCGCCGGGGTTCCCCCCCGCCAGGGCCTAGGGGACGGCACACACGGAACGCGCGGTGTCCAGAGGCTCTGCATGCCGGCCACCATGCAGGCGAAGCCGGGTGCCCCACGAACCGGTACACCGCGTCATTCCGAAGAAACGCGAAACTCGAATTCGGGACGGTCCCACGGCACGGCGGGCGGGTTCGCGAGCGCGGTCCCGATCCGCACTGCACCTGCGCGGTGGTAGAAGTCCTCGGCGGGACGATGCGACACGACCTCGACACGGTCGAGCCCGGCGGCACGGGCCTCGGACTGCATGTGCGCGACGAGCAGCCGTCCAATACCCCGTCCTTGCGCTTCGTCGGCGACGAACAGCAGGTCGAGCTCCGGTGGAGCGAGGACGAGCGAGTAGAACCCGAGGACCCGGCCTCCATGCTCGTCGGCGCCGACGGCCACAAAGGCGCGGTGGGCCTCGATGTAATCAGGACCGACCCGGTAGCCCGCGACTGCGGCTGCGTACTTACCCGCGTACGCGCCTGAGCCACGCACGAGCCGCGTGAGCCGTTTGGCATCCCGCGCGACCGCTCTCCGTATCGTGATCGGCTGGCTGATCGGGGAAGTGCGTGAACCCATCGGGAGAGTGTTTCGCACCGGGGCGTGCCGTCGTGCGGGTCGGTTGCTCGGGCCGGATTCCTGCACCGCTCCCGGGGACCGGCCTGCCCAGGCCCCGATCGACCAAGTCACTGCCGCCGCATCGGCCGCCCGCCGACAGCAACTGGGACGCCCGAACCGCTGCGGAGGAGCCGGAGAACGGGGTGGTCAACCGGCTGCTTCCCCTGGGCCTGCCGCAGCGAGGGCCAGCCTGTACAGGACGACTTCTGGCTGGCCTCGTGAGCCACATCAGGAGACGCTGGGTTTTGCCTCAGCAAACGGATGTGTCCTGGTTGATCGCACCAAGTCCCTGGGTTGTGTGGCGTGCATCGGCCGTGTAACGCGTGCCGTCGCTGTGTCCTTGCTTCGGGTGGCTCCCAAGAGGACAACCGAGTGCAACGGCGCCCGCGCCGGCGTTGTAACCCACCTGTTCGGAAGCCCCACCAGGCCGCACCCGCGGGGCTTCTCATCGAATGCCGCTCTCACACGCCTATCACCAACTGCATCGACTCCCCCGGACCGGGAGCCTCTGACCTGGCATTACGCGCCCGTTTTGGACTGCCCGGACGCCCATGGACGGTATTTACAACCTGTGCCATGTGGTGCCCAGGGAGGGACCCAGGATCAGGACGGGAGCCTCTTCTGGCCCGTCAAAGCGGTATTGCAGGGTGTTCGACGGTGTCTCACTCACGCGTCAGACCCTCTCACGTATCACGGGATCCCACACCGCCCGGGGAACGCGACGGGCCCCTGCTCCTCCCGGCGCGGCACGTCCGGCAGGCCACGCCGTCGTCCTCGGCCGCTTCCTCCTCCGGTGCACCGGCACCGGCGCAGGTGAGGGGCCGGGCGGCAGGTACGAGGGAGTCGCCGTCGTGCGGTCCGCACCGTTCGTGCATTGACCTCGGTCATGCGCAACCCGGGGTCATAGAATCTTGCCCAACAGCACCGTTCAACCCGTGCATCCGGCCGCGGACAGGGCCCTGCGGGCATCATGAAGAGGTGCCTGTGGCACCTTTTCAGGAGGGAGCGGGAATGACCGAGAGCCCGGCGCAGGGGCGGAGGGGCGGCCCGGCGGCACCCCAGTTGCGGCTGGATGAGCTGCTGGAGGGTCTGCAGGCGCAGGTGGAGCAGGTCCGCGCGACCCGGGACCGGGTGCACACGCTGCTGGACGCGGTTCTCTCCATCGGCACCGACCTGGACCTCGACGTGGTGCTGCGCCGGATCACCGAGTCCGCCGTCACCCTGGTGGACGCGCGCTACGGCGCCCTGGGAGTGATCGGTGAAGAGGGGAAGATCCTTCAGTTCATCACGGTCGGCATGGACGAGAGCACCATCGAGGCGATCGGTCACTATCCCGAGGGCGAGGGCATACTCGGGCTGCTGATCCGGGAACCGGAGCCGCTGCGCCTGTCCGACCTGGGCCGCCATCCGGCCTCGGTGGGCTTCCCCGACGGGCATCCGCCGATGACCACGTTCCTGGGGGCGCCGGTGCGCGTGCGCGACCAGGTGTTCGGCAACCTGTACCTGACCGACAAGCGCGGTGGCGTGGAGTTCGACGACGACGACGAGGCCGTGTTGCGCACGCTCGCGGCGGCGGCCGGTGTCGCGATCGACAACGCCCGCCTGTACGAGGACTCCCGGCGCCGTGAGCAGTGGCTGGCGGCGAGCAGCGACCTGAGCCGCAGCCTGCTGTCCGGTACGGACCCGGACCAGGTACTGCACCGGATCGCCGCCACGGTCAGGACGTTGTCCGGCGCTGATCTGGTGACGCTGGCGGTACCGCTCGACGGGGGCGAGGAGCTGGTGATCGAGGCCGCGGAGGGCGAGAGCGCCGAGCAGGTGCGCGGGCTGGTCCTGCCTGCCACCACGCTGGCGGCGAAGGTCTACCGGTCCAACGAGCGGGTTACGAGCAGCACCCTGTCGGAGGAGCCGCAGGCCGGGGGCGGCTCCGCGGCCAAGATCGACCTGGGGCCTGGATTCCTGCTCCCCCTGGGCGGGGGCGAGGCCGTGCGCGGCGTTCTCCAGGTCGCCAACCTGTCCGGAGGCACGGAGTTCTCCGAGGCCACCATGACCATGATCAGCGGCTTCGCCGACCAGGCGGCCCTCGCCCTGGAGATCGCCGAGCACCGGCGCGAGGCCGAGCACCTCATGGTTCTGTCCGACCGCGACCGCATCGCCCGCGACCTGCACGACCTGGCCATCCAGCGGCTGTTCGCCTCAGGGCTCACCCTGAACTCGGTACTGGGCCGCATCTCCGACCGGCCCCAGGTGGCCGAGCGTGTGCAGCGGGTCGTGGACGACCTGGACGACACCATCAAGACGGTGCGCGGCACGATCTACGCGCTGCGCGAGCACGACCGTGCCGACAGCCGCGGCGGGCTGCGCGGGCAGTTGCTGGCCGAGACCGACCGGGCCGCCGCCGTGCTCGGCTTCACGCCCGCCCTGCGCATGACCGGCCTGCTGGACACCGGCGTCCCGGCCGACCACGCGGAGCACCTGCTGGCGGTGCTGCGCGAGGCCCTGACGAACACCGCCCGGCACGCACACGCCACCGCCGTCGAGGTCACCGCCGAGACGGACGGCAGTCGGCTTCGCCTGCGCGTCGCCGACAACGGCACCGGAGTCGACGCCGCCGTCACCCGTCGCAGCGGTCTGGACAACCTCCGCCGACGCGCCACCGACCTCGGCGGCAGCTTCACCCTCACTCCGAACGAACCCACCGGCACCATCGTGGACTGGACGGTTCCCCTTCCCGCGGAGGCCGGTGCCTGAGCCTCGTTGACGGGCCGTCAGGGGTACTGGTGACCTCCGTCCGCGGAGCCGGACCCGGACGGAGGGGACACGCGGCGTCCGCCCCGGGTTCGCAGCGCCGGCCGGTGGCCCGGCCCGCCACCCCGCAGCCGGCGGGATCGCACGCTCATGACCCCAGGCGTTCCCAGCCGCGGCGCTGTGGGCGGGTACCGAGCCCGGTGTCGCGGCTGCGGTAGACGATGTAGGGGCGCGTGAGGTAGCCGAGCGGCGCGGTGAGCATGTGGACGAGCCGGGTGAACGGCCAGGCGGCGAAGAGGAGCAGGGCGCTGATCGCGTGCAGCCGGAACAGCACCGGCGCGCCGGTCATCAGGTCCGGTGCGGGCTGGAGGGAGAAGACCGACCGGAACCAGGGGGAGACGGTCTCGCGGTAGTCGTATCCGCCGCCGACGACGTTCGCGGCCATGGTGGCGGCCAGGCCGAGCACGATCGTCACGGTCAGCGAGAGGTACATGGCCTTGTCGTTGCGGGTGGTGGCGGAGAAGACCGGGCCGACCGTGCGGCGCCGGTAGATCAGGACGGCCAGTCCGCCGAGCGTGGCGACGCCCGCGATCGTGCCCAGGACGACGGCGCCGACGTGGTACGTGTGCTCGCTGATCCCGGCCGCCTCGGTCCAGCTCTTGGGGATGACCAGTCCGCCGATGTGGCCGATGAGGACGACGAGGATGCCGAAGTGGAACAGCGGGCTGCCGATGCGCAGCAGCCGGTTCTCGTAGAGCTGGGAGGAGCGGGTGGTCCAGCCGAACTTGTCATAGCGGTAGCGCCAGACGTGACCGAGGACGAAGACGGCGAGACACACATAGGGCAGGACGACCCACAGCAGGATGCCCGCGGTTCCCGCCTCCACCGCCACGGTCAGGGGCTGTGCCGGCGCGGTCATCGAGGGCCTCCGGGGACGGGGTCGGGCAGGAACACGGGGGTTGCGTACGGGTCGAGACCCACCTGCTCCTCGGGCGGCCCCTGCGCGGCGAGGCGGGCGACGGCTTCACGGTCGTCGCCGGCGAGGGCCGGCAGGGTGGCCGAGACGGAGTCCAGCACGTGGGCCCAGGGCGCTTCTTCGTCGGCCAGGGCCAGGCGCAGCAGCTCCAGGCCGGCCCGGTGCTCGGTGAGCAGTCGGCGTCCGGGGGCGGGTTCGGTGGCGGCGAACTCGAGGACGACGGCCAGGTGGTCGGGCAGTTCGTCGTCGGTCAGGCGCCGGCCGGCCGCCGCGTAGCTCTGCTTCAGCCGCAGCAGGCCGAGGCCGCGCTTGCGGGTGTCGCCGTGCGCGTAGTACGTCAGGTACGGGCAGCAGCGTCTGCGGTGGTCGAAGGTTGCCACGTAGGCGGCGGCCAGGTCGGCGGGGGTGGTCTGCTCGGCGTGTGCGGTGAAGCGGAGCAGGGGGCGGGCCACCGGATCGGGAAGGATGGCCGCGACTCGGCCGGCCAGGGCCAGGGCCTGCTCGAACTCGTCGTCGGGGTAGGCGAGCAGGAGGGACTGAATCTGCCAGGCGCACGGGTGCCAGGGCTCGGTGCGGGCCCTGCGTGTGGTCTTGCCCTTGAGGGGGTTCATGGTTTCGGCTCGGCCTCCCCGCCGCTGTCCGCATCCGCACCGCTGCCGGATGGTCTTGCCGGGAACAGGCCGGGCGGAGAACCCTTGCCGTCCCAGTTGAGGAGATTGACGCGGGTGGCCTTGCCGGCCGGCGTCGTGGGAGTGTCGGAGGTCTGCCGGTCACGCAGCGCGTGGAAGTTCTCCACCGCGAGGGGGGCGGCACCGCCGGAGGTCTCACCGAACGGCCCGGAGCCGCCCATTCCGGGACCGCCCTCGTAGTCGAGGCTGCACTCGGTGGCCAGTTCCTCCAGTTCGTGGGCCTGTTCGGCGTGGGCGGGCGGGATGACGTACCGCTCGTCGTACTTGGCCAGTGCCAGCAGCCGGTACATGTCGTAGAGCTGCTCGCCGCTCATGCCGACCGACTCGGGGATGGTGTCGTCCGGTTCCCGGCCGAGGTTGATGTCGCGCAGGTAGGAGCGCATGGCGGCCAGGCGGCGCAGGACCGCGTCGACGGGGGCGGGGTCGCCGGCGGTGAACAGCTGGGCGAGGTAGTCGATCGGGATGCGCAGGGCTTCGACGGCGGCGAAGAGGTTGTGGTGGTTCTCGGCGTCCTCGCCGGTGTCGCGGACGGCGTCGACGACCGGGGACAGCGGCGGGATGTACCAGACCATGGGCAGCGTCCGGTACTCCGGGTGCAGCGGCAGGGCCACCTTGTGGGTGTTGATCAGGGCGTGGACCGGAGAACGCCGTGCCGCTTCCATCCAGTCCCGCGGGATGCCCGCCCGCTCGGCCTCCCGTACGACCTCCGGGTCGTACGGGTCGAGGAAGACCCGGCGCTGCGCCTCGTAGAGGCCGGAGTCGTCGGGGGTGGAGGCGGCCTCCAGCACCCGGTCGGCGTCGTAGAGGACGAGTCCGATGTAGCGCAGGCGGCCGACGCAGGTCTCGGAGCAGACCGTGGGCAGGCCGACCTCGACCCGCGGGAAGCAGAAGGTGCACTTCTCGGCCTTGCCGGTGCGGTGGTTGAAGTAGACCTTCTTGTACGGGCATCCGGTCACGCACATCCGCCAGCCCCGGCAGCGGTCCTGGTCGACCAGGACGATGCCGTCCTCCTCCCGCTTGTAGATCGCGCCGGAGGGACAGGACGCCGCGCAGGACGGGTTGAGGCAGTGTTCGCAGATCCGCGGCAGGTAGAACATGAACGTCTGCTCGAACTCGAACCTGATCTTCTCGGAGACCTGGTTCAGCAGGACGTCCCGCTCGCTGGTCGCGGCCGAGCCGCCGAGGTCGTCGTCCCAGTTCGCCGACCAGGCGATCTTCATGTCCTTGCCGGAGATGAGGGACTTGGGGCGGGCGACCGGGGTGTGCTCCTGCAACGGGGCGTTGGTCAGGGTCTCGTAGTCGTACGTCCACGGCTCGTAGTAGTCGTCGAGGGACGGCAGCACCGGGTTGGAGAAGATCTGGATCAGCTTCTTGAAACGGCCGCCCGCCTTGAGCGCGAGGCGGCCCCGCTTGTTGAGCTCCCAGCCACCGCGCCAGGTCTCCTGGTCCTCGTAGCGGCGGGGATAGCCCTGGCCGGGGCGGGTCTCGACGTTGTTGAACCACACGTACTCGACGCCCGTGCGGTTGGTCCACGCCTGTTTGCAGGTGACCGAGCAGGTGTGGCAGCCGATGCACTTGTCGAGGTTCATCACCATCGCCATCTGGGCCATCAGACGCATGATTTCAGTACTCCACGTCCTGGTTCGCGCGGCGGCGGATGACGGTGACCTCGTCGCGCTGGTTGCCGGTCGGGCCGAGGTAGTTGAAGGCGTACGACAGCTGTGCGTAGCCGCCGATGAGGTGACTGGGCTTGATCAGCAGGCGGGTCAGGGAGTTGTGGATGCCGCCGCGCCGGCCGCTTGTCTCGGTGCGTGGCACGTCGATCAGACGGTCCTGGGCGTGGTGCATGTAGACGGTGCCCTCGGGCATGCGGTGCGAGACGACCGCGCGGGCGGCGACGACGCCGTTGCGGTTGACCGCCTCGATCCAGTCGTTGTCCTGCACCCCGGCCTTGGCCGCGTCCTGTGTGCTCATCCAGATCGTCGGCCCGCCCCGCGACAACGACAGCATGAACAGGTTGTCCTGGTACTCGGAGTGGATGGACCACTTGTTGTGCGGGGTCAGATAGCGGACCGTCACGCCCAGTTCCCCGGCCTCTCCGGGGCGCGGCTCGCCGAACAGGGCGTGCATGTTCAACGGCGGCCGGTAGACGGGGAGTTGCTCGCCGAGCGCAGCCATCCAGTCGTGGTCGAGGTAGAAGTGCTGCCGCCCGGTGAGGGTGTGCCAGGGCTTGAGCCGCTCGACGTTGACGGTGAACGGCGAGTAGCGGCGCCCGCCCGTCTCCGAACCCGACCACTCGGGGCTGGTGATGACGGGTACGGGGGCGGCCTGGGTGTCGGCGAAGGTGATCCGTTTGCCCTCGTGCTCGGCGGCCAGGTCGGCCAGCCGCATGCCGGTACGGGCCTCCAGGGCGTGGAAGCCCTGGGTGGCCAGGTGCCCGTTGGTGGTGCCGGACATCGCGAGGATCGCCTCGCAGGCGTGCACGTCCCGGGCGATCGACGGTCGTCCGTCCGCCACTCCCCCGCGCACGGTGCCGTTCTTGTGCCGCAGGTACTCCAGCTCGCGCTCCAGCTCGAAGGTCACGCCCTTGGTGGTGGCGCCCAGGGTGTCGAGCAGCGGGCCGAGCGCGGCCATCTTCTCGGCGACGGCGGCGTAGTCCCGCTCCACCGTGATCAGCTTGGGCATGGTGCGGCCGGGCACGGGGTCGCACTCTCCCGCCTTCCAGTCGCGGACCCGGCCGTGCGGGGTGGCCAGTTCGTCGGGGGTGTCGTGCAGCAACGGGGCCGCCACGACATCCTTGCGGAGGCCGAGACGGCCGGCGGCCTGGCGGCTGAACTCCTCGGCGAGGGTGTGGAAGGCGTCCCAGTCGGTGCGGGTCTGCCAGGGCGGGGCGATCGCCGGGTTGAAGGCGTGCACGAACGGGTGCATGTCCGTACTGGACAGGTCGTGCTTCTCGTACCAGGTGGCGGCCGGCAGCACCACGTCGGAGAAGACCGTGGTGCTGGTCATCCGGAAGTCCAGTGTCAGCAGGAGGTCGAGCTTGCCCTCCGGAGCCTCCTCCCGCCACACCACCTCCCTCGACCGGGCGTCCGGCGGCGCCTCTTCGGCGCGCACGGAGGAGTCGGTGCCCAGCAGATGCTTGAGGAAGTACTCGTTGCCCTTGGCCGAGGAACCCAGCAGATTCGCCCGCCACACGGTCAGGACCCGTGGGTAGTTCTCCGGCGCGTCCGGGTCCTCGCCCGCGAACCCCAGGCGTCCCGCCTTGAGTTCGTCCACGATGTGCTCGGCGACCGGACGGCCCGCCGCCTCTGCCTCGTCGACCAGGTCCAGCGGGTTGCGGTTGAACGTCGGATACGACGGCATCCAGCCCATCCGCGCCGACTGTGCGATCACATCCGCCGTGGACCTGCCGGCGAACGGCCCGCCCGCCCCGGCCGCCGCGAGGGTGTCGGCGGCGAAATGGTCATAGCGGAACTGGCCGCTGTGCAGGTACCAGTACGCCGTCTGGATCATCAAGCGGGCCGGACGGTTCCAGTCCGCTGCGGTAGCGATCGACTGGTAGCCGGTGATCGGACGGACCTTCTCCTGACCGACGTAGTGCGCCCAGCCGCCGCCGTTCACGCCCTGGCAACCGGTCAGCGTGGTCAGGGTCAGGAACGCGCGGTAGATCGTGTCGGAGTGGAACCAGTGGTTGGTCCCCGCCCCCATGATGATCATCGAACGCCCGCGGGACTCCTCGGCGTTGGCCGCGAACTCCCGCGCGATCCTCGCCGCCCTGCCCGCGTCCACTCCGGTGATCGCCGCCTGCCAGGCGGGTGTGTACGGCTCCTCCGCGTCGTCGTAGCCCGAGGGCCACTGACCGGGCATCCCCTCACGGGCCACTCCGTACTGCGCCAGCAGAAGGTCGTAGACGGTCGTCACGAGCCGCCCGGCGACCCGGTGCACGGGGACGCCCCGCCGCAGCCTCCGCGCGCCGCCGTCGGGGGCGTCGAAGCGGGGCAGGTCGACGGCGACCGGGGCCTCGTCACCGCCCTCGACGGACAGCTGGGGCCGGATGCCGCCGAGGTCCAGGTTCCACTTCCCGGCGCCCGCATCGCCGTAGCGGTCGCCGAGTGTGCCGTTCGGGACCACCGGCCGTCCGGTTGCAGCGTCCAGCAGCACGCTGCGGAACTCCGCGTGCTCGGCCGTGGCGGCCTCGCCACCGAGGTCGGCTGCGGTCAGGAACTTGCCCGGCCGGTACGTGCCCGGCTCCCCCTCGGCCTCGTCGAGGGCGACCAGGAAGGGCAGGTCGGTGTACTTCTTGACGTAGTCGGTGAAGTACGGGGTGCGGCGGTCGACGAAGAACTCCTTGAGAATTACGTGTCCCATCGCCATGGCGAGGGCTCCGTCGGTGCCGGGCCGGGCCGGCAGCCACTCGTCGGCGAACTTCACGTTGTCCGCGTAGTCGGGCGACACGGCGACGACCTTCTGGCCGCGATAGCGGGCCTCCGCCATCCAGTGCGCGTCCGGGGTGCGGGTCACCGGCAGATTGGAGCCCCACATGATCAGGTATCCGGCGTCCCACCAGTCCCCCGACTCGGGTACGTCGGTCTGGTCGCCGAACATCTGCGGGGAGGCCACCGGCAGGTCCGCGTACCAGTCGTAGAACGACAGCATCGCCCCGCCGAGCAGGGAGTAGAACCGGGCCCCGGCCGCGTGCGAGACCATCGACATCGCCGGGATCGGTGAGAATCCGGCCAGCCGGTCCGGGCCGTACGCCTTGATGGTGTGGACGTGCGCGGCGGCGACCATTTCGATCGCCTCGTCCCAACTCGCCCGCACCAGGCCTCCCTTGCCCCGGGCCCGCTTGTAGCGGCGGGCGCGCTCGGGGTCGGAGACGAGGTCCGCCCAGGCCGCGACCGGGTCGCCCAGCCGCTGCTTGGCCTCCCGGTACATCTCCAGCAGAACGCCGCGTACATAGGGGTAGCGCACCCGGGTGGGTGAGTACGTGTACCAGGAGAAGGCGGCGCCGCGCGGGCAGCCGCGCGGCTCGTACTCGGGCCGGTCCGGGCCGACCGACGGGTAGTCGGTCTGCTGGGCCTCCCAGGTGATGATGCCGTCCTTGACGTACACCTTCCACGAGCACGAGCCGGTGCAGTTCACGCCGTGCGTGGAGCGGACCACCTTGTCGTGCGACCAGCGGTCCCGGTAGAACTCGTCCGCCTGGCGGCCGCCCCGCCTGTGCAGCGAGCGGAGGTCCTCGGAGACCTCGGCCTTGGTGAAGAAGCGGCGGCTGCGCACCAGCGCCTCCGCCAGTTCGCCGTCGATGCCCGCCCGTGCCTGGCTTTCCGTGCTCACCGTGCCACTCCGCCCCGGGCGTACCGGCCCGTTCGAGTCGTGATCGAGTGCGGCCGCAGACGACGATACGACCGCCGTCCCCCGACCGGTCGACAGCCACGCCACGATCGTGCAAGACACCACCGGTGGAGATCATCGGCATGCCGGGCCGGTGGTCCGGGTTCCGCGGGACCACGCCTGAAGCGCGCCGAGCCCGGACGGCCCGGGGCAGCGGCCGGCCCGCTGCGGCGGGCGAGGAGGGAACGGGTCGGGCAGGCGGTCGGGACAGGGCGCCGTCTGGCTCCGCGCGCACTTTCTCGACCGATTCCCACGGTCCGTCCCCTCTCATTGGTTCGTGGCTCTCAGCCGCGCGGTGTCAGACGGTGGTCCGGGCGGTGCGGTGCCGGCGCCCATGACCGGTGCGCGGGGCCCGGTCGCCGCCCTGGACGGCGGAGCGGACACCGGTGAGGGTGTAGGCCAGTGCGGCGGTCGCCACGATCGCGAGCAGGACGAGACCGGCCGCGTACGTCTCGTACGCCCCGTACAGGGTGCCCATGACCAGCGGCGGCAGGAAGCCGCCCAGACCGCCCGCGGCGCCGACCACGCCGGTGACGGAGCCGACCTGGCCGGCCGGGGTCAGCAGGGCCACCAGGGCGAAGGTCGCTCCGCTGCCCGCGCCGAGCGCGGCGGCCATGGCGAGGAAGGCGATGGTGCCCACCGGTGCCAGGGCCGGGGTGAACGACTGCACGACCGCTCCGGCCACGACCACGGCGAGCGAGCCCGTCAGGACCCGGACCGGGCCCAGCCGGTCCGACAGCCAGCCGCCGACCGGGCGCATCGCCACCGCGAGGAGCACGAACCCGGCCATGCGGTTGGCGGCGTCGGCCTGAGTGAGGCCGTAGCCGGTCTTGAGGTAGGTGGGCAGGTAGACGGAGAAGGCGACATAGCCGCCGAAGGCGACGGCGTACAGCGCGGATGCCTGCCAGGTGATGCCGAGGCGGGCGGTGGCGGCCAGCCGGCGGACCAGCGGCTCGGTGGGCACGGTGCGGCCGGGTGCGTCGCGCAGGAGCAGCGCGGCGGTGACGGCGTACACGGCCAGCACCGCGGCGGTGATCAGGAAGGGGGTGGCCATGCTGTTCGCGTCGACGAGCCGCACGGTGGTGAGGGCGCTGATGGCGGTGCCGCCCATGCCGGCGCCGAAGACGCCGATGGCGAGT
This sequence comes from Streptomyces sp. NPDC101110, assembly GCF_044759525.1. NCBI lineage: Bacteria > Bacillati > Actinomycetota > Actinomycetes > Kitasatosporales > Streptomycetaceae > Streptomyces > Streptomyces sp. NPDC101110. Next base: position 493,583 of record NZ_JBIVZM010000006.1, read on the forward strand.
CCTCGCCGCTCGGGCGGGAACCAGGCGTTGACGAGGGGCACACCGACGGCGAAGGCGGTGCCTCCGATACCGAGGAAGAATCCCCCGACGAGCAGTGCGGCGAGGGAGGAATGCCCGGCCAGGCCGAGGTAGAGCACCGGCACGATGGTGGCCGCCGACACGATCGGGAACATGACCCGGCCGCCGAACCGGTCGGTCAGCGCGCCGACCGGGATGCGCCCCAGGGAGCCGACCACGACCGGCACGGCCACCAGCAGGGACTGCTCGAACGACGAGAGATCGAGGCTGTCCTTGAACCGCGGGCCGAGCGGGCTCAGCAGCGCCCACGCCCAGAAGTTCACGGCGAAACCGATCGTGGCCAGCGTCAGCATCAGCCACGCCCGCCCCGGCACCGGAGCACCTGACGGTGAGTTGTCGCGCCTGGACCTCAACGGCTGGACCATGTCGTCCGTCCCTTTCCTCCGCACGGTGGCACGGCGCCACCGGGATGACGCGTACACGGCAGGCCCGTTGCCTGCCGGACCGCGTCCCGTAACCACTGTCCGCAGGCGGACTCGCGGACGGCATGGGCCATCAGTCCCTCCCCGGGGCCGGACCGGCCCCGGCGTCCGGACCCGGCCGTCCCGCCCACAGCCCCGACTCGCCCGGTGCCCGCTCCGCCCCTCCGCGACAGCCGACGCACGGCGGTCCGTGGGCGTGGGGGGGGGGGGGGGGGGGGGGCGCCCCCCCCCCCCCCCCCCCCCCCCACGCTCGCGGGGGACGATGGGCTGATGTTCCAGAACGACGCCTTTCGCGCACTCGACCGGCAGGAGTGCATGCGCCTGCTCGCCAAGGTGCCGGTCGGCCGTGTGGTCTACACCCGGCAAGCGCTGCCCGCGGTCCTCCCCGTCAACTTCTCTCTGGACGCGGACGCCTCCGTCCTGCTGTGCACCTCACCGGGTTCGGACCTGGTCCGCGCCATCGACGGCGTCGTGATCGCCTTCGAGGCGGACGAGTTCGATGCGGCATCCCGGTCCGGCTGGAGCGTGGTCGTCACCGGACGGGCCACCGAGGTGACCGATCCGGCCGAGCACGAACGGCTGTTGCAGTCCGGCCCCAGCTCCTGGATGCCCCTGCGGGACGCCGTGTTCGTACGGATCGAGTCCGAGATGGTCACCGGACGCGAGCTCAGGGGAACGCCCGGCGCGCGGTGAGGCACAGTCCGTGGCGGCCCCGGGACTCCGGTCGCCCACCGCATGACGCGCGCACCGCGGACAGGGGTGCGTGCTGACGCGCCGAGGACGCCGGGGACAGGGGTGCGTGCGGACGGCGCGAGTCAGTCCGCCGATCCGGTACCCCCGTGGCGGGTCTCCCGCTCCGGCCCCTTGACGGCACCGGATACCGGGTGCGCGGACGCGCGAGGTGTACGTGCGCCCTCCGGGCCGTACCCGAAGCGGACCAGCAGCTGTGGATGGCACCGCCGCCTCGATCGGGCCATCGCCTCCCGCAGGTCGGGCCACTCCATCGCCTGGTGCAGCATCGAGGTCCGCACCCCGTGCACGGTCGCCGTCAGCAGCACGCGCTGCAACGCCTGCCCCGCACGCAGCCAGTCCTCACGCCCGTCGTGGGTCGTCCACAGCAGGGCCGCCTGGGCATGGCGTTCGAAACGCAAGGCGGGCAGCCGCGGCACGGGCAGCGCACCGGTGAAGTCCCGTACCGGCATCCGCCCGGACGCGTCCCGCGGGCCCAGGGCCGGCATGGGAATGCCGTAGGCGGCGTCCGTTCCCGGCGCGGTGATCCACGTACGCGCCTCGGCCGCGCGGGCGGGGTGGACGGCGTTGCGGGCCTCGGCAGCGGCCGTCAGGCGCAGCAGGCCCCGGGTCGCCACGATGTCGGGAACGTCCACGTGCGCGCCCTCGGCCCGGGCCGAGCCGATCATCTCGGAGACGATGGAGTCCGGCACCGGACGGCCGGTGAAGGGCATGCGGCTCGTGTGGCGCCGCTCGACCGCCTCGTACAGACCCCGCAAGGACGGCCCCCGGCCCGGGGTGACCTCGGCCAGTCGCACCGTGACCAGCAGGTCCGGATCGTCCGCGGTGGGAAGCAGCCGGACGACGGGATGCCAGCCCAAATGCTCCGCGGCCACCCGGATGTTGAAGACCGCGGCACCCACCGACAGGAGCTGGGCGCGTCGCTGGGGATCGGCCAGCGGCAGCCTGCGTCCCGGGTCCACACGGACCAGAATCGACCTGCTGTCCGGGTCCAGCCCGAACCGCCAGGGCTGCGTATTGTGGATCGACGGCGCCGCCACCCCGGCGGCCAGCAGGGCCTGCACCGACGAGGCGTCGACTTCCCGGGTCTGCATCACGGCTCCTTCTCCACCTTCTCTTCCGTTCCCCCCGATCCTGCGCCGCCGATTCGTTCCGGAGGAGGGTTGACCGGCCCCCGGCGACGGGCCATGCGGCCTCATTGCGCACTCCGTTGAACGCCCCCGGGAGCGGGCCGGCCGGCAGGAGGACCGGTGGCGGGTACCTGACGGGCACTCAGGACGGGGGTTCCGATCCCCCGCATTCGCTCAGGGCCGCCTCGTGGCTCCCCGGCCGATCGGAGGCGGCACCGGGGCCGTTGGGCCGTTGGTCCCTGTCACGGCCCGCCGCATGGGGCCGGTAGGCCAACCGTCGGGGACCGCCGGCCCCGGGTGGCGGAGGCAGTGCCCCGCTTAGCGTCCTGGCCATGGAGAACGATCAGAACGCGCGGCGCCGGACGTCGAGTGCAGGGGAGGGCTGGCCGCTGGCCGCCCGGCGGTTGCTGACCCGTCGCGAGGTGTCGGCCGACGGACGCGCCGTGTTCGGGACGGGTGACCCGAAGTGGGAGGGCTTCTACCGGGACCGCTGGGCGCACGACAAGGTGGTGCGCTCCACGCACGGCGTGAACTGCACCGGCTCCTGCTCGTGGATGGTGTACGTCAAGGACGGCATCATCACCTGGGAGCACCAGGCCACCGACTACCCGTCGATCGGCGCCGACTGCCCCGAGTACGAGCCGCGCGGCTGCCCGCGCGGCGCATCGTTCTCCTGGTACACCTACTCCCCCAGCCGGGTCCGCTACCCGTACGTGCGGGGCGCGTTGCTGAACCTGTGGCGCGAGGCCCGGCGCAGGCTCGGCGACCCGGTGGCGGCCTGGGCCGAGATCACCTCCGACCCGGACAAGGCCCGCGCCTACAAGCGGGCCCGGGGCAAGGGCGGGCTGGTGCGGGCCGACTGGGACGAGGTGTCCGAGCTGATCGCCGCCGCCCAGGTGCACACCGTCAAGGCGTACGGCCCCGACCGGGTCGCCGGTTTCTCCCCGATCCCGGCGATGTCCATGGCGTCGTTCGCGGCCGGTGCGCGGTTCCACTCGCTGATCGGCGGCACCCTGCTGTCGTTCTACGACTGGTACGCGGACCTGCCGATCGCCTCGCCGCAGGTCTTCGGCGACCAGACGGACGTACCGGAGGCCGCGGACTGGTGGAACGCGGGCTATCTGATCATGTGGGGCTCCAACATCCCCGTGACCCGCACGCCCGACGCGCACTTCCTGACCGAGACCCGCTACAACGGCACCAAGGTCGTCGCGGTCAGCCCCGACTACGCCGACAACGTCAAGCACGCCGACGAGTGGCTGGCTCCGCACCCGGGTACCGACGGGGCGCTGGCGATGGCGATGGGGCATGTGATCCTGCGCGAGTTCCTCGTCGACCGCGAGGTGCCGTACTTCCAGGACTACCTGCGCAAGTTCACCGACGCCCCGTTCCTGGTGACCCTGCGCGAGCACGAGGCCGGTCTCGTACCGGACGGGTTCCTGACCGCCGCCGACCTCGGGCGCGACACGGAGCACGCCGAGTCAAAGACCGTACTTCTGGACCGGGCCACCGGTGATCCGGTGGTCCCCGGCGGGGGGGGGGGGGGGGGGGGGGGGGGGGGGGGGGGCGGGGGCGGGGGGGGCGCGGGGGGGGGGGGGGGGATCGGCAA
>NZ_JBIVZM010000006.1:497581-594550 GCF_044759525.1 Streptomyces sp. NPDC101110
GCTGGGGGCGCGCCGACGAGCACCCGGCATACCGCTCTTCTGTGGTGGCCCGGCGCCTGGTGTCGGGGGGGGCCCCGGGGGGGGGGGGGGGGTGGGGGGGGGGGGCCCCCGCCCCAGGCCGCTGGAACCTCGATCTGGGCGACGTCGTACCCGAGCTGAGCCTGCTGGAGTCGGCTGAGGACACCGCGACCGTCGCCCTGCCCCGATTCGACGAGGGGACGACCGAGGGCGGATCGGTGATGCTGCGCGGTGTTCCGGTCCGCCGGGTCGGCGGCCGCCTCGTCACCACGGTCTTCGACCTGCTGCTCGCCCAGTACGGGGTGCGGCGTCCCGGTCTCCCGGGCAGTTGGCCCTCCTCGTACGAGGACGCCTCGGAGCCCTGCACCCCGGCCTGGCAGGAGACGATCACCTCCGTACCGGCCGGGCAGGCGGCCCGTATCGCCCGGGAGTTCGCCCGCAACGCCGAGCGGACGAACGGCCGTTCCATGATCGCCCTGGGCGCCGGCACCAACCACTGGTTCCATTCGGACACCATCTACCGCGCCTTCCTGGCACTGACGACCATGACCGGCTGCCAGGGGGTCAACGGCGGCGGCTGGGCCCACTACGTCGGCCAGGAGAAGGTCCGCCCGGTCACCGGGCAGCAGCATCTGTCGTTCGCCTTCGACTGGCAGCGTCCCACCCGGCACATGGCGGGCACCTCCTACTGGTACCTGAACTCCGACCAGTGGCGGTATGAGGCGTTCGGACCCGAGGAGTTGGCCTCCCCGCTGGGGAAGGGGCGGTTCCGGGGCAAGGGGTTCGCGGACTGTCTGGCGCAGGCGGTGCGGCTGGGGTGGACTCCCGGTCACCCGGGCTTCAACCGCAACCCGCTCGACCTGACGGACGAAGCCGCAGCGGCGGGCCGTCCGGTCGCCGAGCACATCGTCGACGAGCTGAAGGCCGGGCGGCTGCGGTTCGCCGTCGAGGACCCCGACGATCCCGCCAACCTTCCTCGTGTGCTGACCGTTTGGCGGGCGAACCTGCTCGGCTCCTCCGGCAAGGGCAACGAGTACTTCCTGCGGCACCTGCTGGGCACGGACGCGGCCGTCCGCTCCGCGCAGACCCCGCCCGAGCACCGGCCCAAGGACGTGGTGTGGCGGGAGGAAGCACCGGAAGGCAAGCTCGACCTGCTGGTCTGCATGGACTTCCGGATGACGTCGACCGGACTGCTCGCCGATGTCGTGCTGCCGGCGGCGACCTGGTACGAGAAGGACGACCTGTCCAGTACGGACATGCATCCCTTCGTGCACGCCTTCACCCCGGCCATCGCCCCGCCGTGGCAGGCCCGCACCGACTACGACACGTTCCTGACCATCGCCGACCGCTTCAGCGAGCTGGCCGCCGAGCATCTCGGCACCCGCACCGACGTCCTCGCCGTGCCACTGCTGCACGACACCCCGGACGAACTCGCCCAGCCCGGCGGGGCGGTCCGGGACTGGAAGGCCGGCGAGTGCGAACCGATCCCGGGCCGCACCATGCCCAAACTGGCCGTCGTCGAACGGGACTACGCCGTCATCGGGCAGAAGATGCGCGCCGTCGGCCCGTTGCTCGACACCCTGGGCACCACCACCAAGGGCGTCACCGTCCACCCGGACCAGGAGATCGACGACCTCCGGCGCCGCAACGGCACCGTGCGCGACGGGGTCGCCGCCGGACGGCCCTCGCTCGCCACCGCGAGCCACATGTGCGAGGCGATCCTCGCCCTCTCCGGCACCACCAACGGCCGCCTGGCCACCGAGGGGTTCCGCGCCCTGGAGCGGCAGACGGGCAGCGAGGGCCTGGTCGAACTGGCCTCGGAGCGCGAGGCGGAGCGGATCACCTTCGCCGACACCCGGACCCAGCCCCGCTCGGTGATGACCTCCTACGAGTGGTCGGGCTCGGAGACCGGGGGCCGCCGCTACTCACCGTTCGTCATCAACACCGAGCACTTCAAGCCCTGGCACACCCTCACCGGCCGCCAGCACTTCTTCGTGCAGCACGACTGGATCACCGAACTCGGCGAACAACTGCCCGTGTATCGGCCTCCGTTGAACACACCCAAGCACTACGGCGACGAGCACCTCGCCGAGGACGGCCGGGCCGAGGTCACCGTCCGCTATCTGACCCCGCACTCCAAGTGGTCCATCCACTCGAACTACCAGGACAACAAGTACATGCTCGACCTGTCCCGTGGCGGGCCCACGATCTGGATGTCCACGGAGGACGCCGACAAGATCGGCGTAAAGGACAACGAGTGGATCGAGGCGTACAACCGCAACGGCGTCGTCGCGGCCCGTGCCGTGGTCACCCACCGGATGCCCGAGGGCACCGTGTACATGTACCACGCCCAGGACCGCAACGTGAACGTGCCGAAGACCGAGGTCAGCGGCAAGCGCGGCGGCATCCACAACTCCCTGACCCGGCTGCTGCTCAAGCCCACCCATCTCGCGGGCGGCTACGCGCAGTTCACCTACGCGTTCAACTACTACGGCCCGACCGGCAACCAGCGCGACGAAGTCACCGTCATCCGCCGCCGCAGCCAGGAAGTGGAGTACTGACATGCCCCGTGGCGAAGCCACTGTCGGACGGGTGATGGCCCAAGTGGCGATGGTGATGAACCTCGACAAGTGCATCGGCTGCCACACCTGCTCCGTCACCTGCAAGCAGACGTGGACCAACCGCACCGGCGTCGAGTACGCCTGGTTCAACAACGTCGAGACCAAGCCCGGCGTGGGCTACCCCCGCCGCTACGAGGACCAGCAGCACTGGAAGGGCGGCTGGATGCTCGACAAGCGCGGACGCCTCGTCCTGCGCTCCGGCGGCCGGATCAAGCGGCTGCTGTCGCTGTTCTCCAACCCCGACCTGCCGTCCATCGAGGACTACTACGAGCCGGTCACCTACGACTACGACAACCTGGTCAGCGCCCCCGCGCAGAAGGACGTCCCGGTCGCCCGCCCGCACTCGGTCCTCACCGGCAGGCCCACCGCGATCACCTGGGGCGCGAACTGGGAGGACGGCCTGGGCGGCGCGCCCGAGCACGCCGGCGGCGACCCCAATCTGTCCGGGGCCTGGGCGGAGAAGGTGAAGTTCGAGTTCGAGCAGACCTTCCTCTTCCACCTGCCGCGGCTGTGCGAGCACTGCCTCAATCCGGCCTGCGTCTCCGCATGCCCCTCCGGGGCCATGTACAAGCGGGTCGAGGACGGCATCGTCCTCGTCGACCAGGACCGCTGCCGCGGCTGGCGGATGTGCGTGACGGCATGCCCGTACAAGAAGGTCTACGTCAACCACGCCACCGGCAAGGCCGAGAAGTGCACCTTCTGCTTCCCCCGCATCGAGGCCGGACAGCCCACCGTCTGCTCCGAGACCTGCGTGGGTCGCCTGCGCTACCTGGGGCTGCTGCTGTACGACGCGGACCGGGTCGGCGAGGCCGCCGCCACCCCTGACGAGAAGGACCTCCTCGACGCCCAGCGCGGCGTCTTCCTGGACCCGCACGACCCCGAAGTGATCGCCGCCGCACGGGAATCGGGCATCCCCGAGGACTGGCTGGACGCCGCCCGCCGCTCCCCCGTGTACGACCTGGTCACGCGCTACAAGGTGGCGTTGCCGCTGCACCCGGAATACCGGACGATGCCGATGGTCTGGTACGTCCCTCCGCTCTCCCCCGTCCTCGACGCCGTCGACGCCGCGGGCGGCGACCAGGACGACCCCGACCATGTGTTCGCCGCCGTCACCCGGCTGCGCATCCCCCTGGAATACCTGGCCGAACTGTTCACCGCCGGGGACACCGACGTCGTCGCCGGGGTGCTGATGAAGCTCACCGCACTCCGCTCGTACATGCGCGAACGCACCCTCGGCGAGAAGGGTGACGAAGCCGTGCTGACGGCCGTGGGCCTCACCACGCGTGAGGCGGAGGACCTGCACCGGCTCCTCGCCGTCGCCAAGTACACCGACCGGTATGTCGTCCCCGCCGCGCACAAGGAGGACGCCGCCGCGCTGACCGCGATGGAGAACCGCTGCCCGGTCGAGACGTCCGGTGATCCCGCACCCCGGAAGATCATGCTCGGCATCCCGACCCTGCGCCGAAACACCACTGCCGGAGGCCGACCGTGAGCCCGCTGCCCGCGACCATTCCCGCCCTCGTCCGCACCCGCGTCCGGGCAGCCGTACGCCGCCCGGCCCGGCTCACACCCGAGGAGAGGGCGGGCCGGGCGCTGACGCTGCGGCTCGTGTCACTGCTCCTGCAGTATCCCGACTCCGAACTGAGCGCGGCCCGAGCGGAGTTGACGGCCGTGGTGGAGGCCCTGCCGGCCACGCCCGGGGCGGAACACCTGGCCCGGTTCACCGACTGGTTCGCCGCACAGGACCCCGAGGCGCTGGAGCGGCACTACGTCGAGATGTTCGACCTGCGCCGCAAGAGCAGCCTGTACCTCACCTACTACCTGCACGGCGACACCCGCCGCCGCGGCATGGCCCTGCTCACCCTGAACCAGCAGTACCGGGCCGCCGGCTGGAGCACCGACGGGGGCGAACTGCCCGACCACCTCCCGGTCGTGCTGGAGTTCGCCGCCCTGGCGGGCCCCGGCGGCGGCGAGGCGCCCCTGCGCCGGCACCGCCGCGGGCTGGAGCTGATCCACCACGCCCTGACGGACGCCGATTCCCCCTACCGGCACGTGCTGGCCGCGCTGCTCAGCCTGCTGCCACCGCCCACCGAGGCCGACCGCGCCGCGTTGGCCCGACTCGTCGCCGATGGCCCACCGAACGAGGAGGTCGGTCTCGACCCCTACGGGACCTACGGGGAGGGCGAGTTCGCGCCTCCGGCAACCTTCGTGCCGCCCATGCCCGCCCCGCCGACCCGTGTGCCGCCCACTCCGACCCGTGTGCCGCCCACTCCGACCCGCCGTACGGAAGGCTCCCGATGAACGCCGCGCTCTCCCCCCTGGCCGCCGCCTCGGCAAGCGGCGTCGATCTGCTGCTGTGGGTCGCCGTCCCGTACATCTGCCTCGCCGTGTTCGTGGTCGGGCATGTGTGGCGCTACCGGCAGGACCAGTTCGGCTGGACTTCCCGCACCACCCAGCTCCTCGAACACCGGTGGCTGCGCTGGGGCAGCCCGCTGTTCCACCTGGGCGCCTTCATGGTGATCGCCGGGCATGTCGTGGGGCTCGCCGTTCCCGACGCGTGGACCGAGGCCGTCGGTATCAGTGAGCACGCCTACCACACCACGGCCGTCTGGGCGGGTTCCGTGGCGGGCGTCGCCATGGTCACCGGCCTCGCCATGCTGTGCGCCCGCCGCCTGCTGACCCGCCGGATCCGCCTCGGCACCGACCGCAGCGACAAGTTCCTCTTCCCGCTGCTCTGCGCCACCGTACTGCTCGGCATCACCGCCACCTTCGCCCACAACGTCTTCGGCGCCGGGTACGACTACCGCTCCACCGTCTCCGTCTGGTTCCGCGGCCTGTTCGTCCTGCGGCCGGAGCCCGAAGCCGTCGCCGGGGCGCCGCTCCTGTTCCGACTGCACGCCCTGACCGCCTTCCTGCTCTTCGCCGCCTGGCCGTTCACGCGGCTCGTGCACGTGTGGAGCGCCCCCGTCGGCTACCTCGCCCGCCCGTACCTGGTCTACCGGAGGCGAGCCGCACCGTCCGCGGCCATGACGCGCGGGGGCCGGGCCCGGCCCGCCTCCGGCTCCCGGCGAGCCGCATGAGCCACGGACCCGCGCTCCCGCAGTAAGCGTGCCTACACGATCTCCAGCACGTCCCGTACCGGGCGGCGGGGCGTGGCCGGGCCCCTCGGGCCGTACCCCAGGCGCAGCACCATGTGCACCTGGCCCGTCCCCGACGCGGGGTCGCGGGTCAGCAACCGCAGCGCGCGGTCCTCCAACGCGTGCGACGTCAGGGACGTGGCCAGGCCGGCGAGGGTCGCTTCCAGCAGGACACGCTCCAACGCCTGTCCTGCTCGCAGCCAGTCGGCCGGCCCGTCCCCGGCAGTGCTCAGCAGCGCCAGGTGCGGGCTGTGCTCGAACGTGGTGGCTCCGCGGTCCGCCACACGCCGGCGTCCGGCGAAGTCGCGCACGGGGGCCTTGCCGTCGCGTCTACGCGGGCCGAACGCGTACTCGGGGACGCCGTCGACCGCCGTGTCCGCCTCCGGCCCGAGCCGGGTCCAGCGGGCCAGGTCCTCGCTCGTCTCCGGGTCCGAGGCGTCCCGGCTCTCGGCGTCGCGGATCAGGTCGAGCACGGTCTCGGCGTGCCACAGTCCGGGGAAGAACAGTACGGCCCCCTCCCGCTCGGCAGCATCCTGCAGGGTGGCCCGCACGTTCTCGGGGAGGTCCTTGTCGGCGAAGGGGTGGCGGCTGGTGTGCCGCTCGCGGATCGCCGGGTGCAGCCGCGCCAGGTCCTCGTCCCGCCGGCGCCCGGCCTCGCCGGCCAGCTGGACGGCAGCGAGCAGCAGGGGATCCTGTGGCTCGGGCAGCAGCCGGTCCTCAGGGCGGAGGTTCGCGTGCGCGGCGGCGACACGCAGGTTGAACAGCGCGGCCCCGCAGCCGATGTGCAGGGCGCGGTCGTCGGGATCGGAGCGGGGCATGGCACGCTCGGGATCGGCGCGCAGCAGAAGGACGGCCTCTGTAGTCAGGTAGCGGAAGCGCCATGGCTGCGCGTTGTGCATGGAGGGCGCCGCGGCGGCCTCGGCCACCAGCCCCGTCACGGTCTTCCGGTCAAGCTGCCGCGCAGCCATGGCGTCCTCCTCACCTGTCGCGGACGCACCGCGGGTCCGCCTCGGCGTGTACCCCCGGTGAGCCACGTGCCGGACGGGCCGGCACCCCGGTCGCGACCGCGATCGGTCCGCGCCCGACGAGCCAGTTCCAGTGTCCGCCCGAGGGGCATCGGGCGTCTCACCGAATCGTGGACGCACCGCGGGCGGGGAGGCCGACGGCACGCCCTTCCGGGGCGGTCACCACTCTGGCGCTCCCCCCGGGCGAGGAGCCCGTCGCGGCGGTACGGGTGTCAGTGACCTTCTTGCTTCAGCCGGTCCTGGGCTTGGGTCGCGATGACGGCGGCCTGGACGCGCCGCTCCACACCGAGCTTGGCCAGCAGCCGGGAGATGTGGTTCTTCACGGTCTTCTCGGCGAGGTAGAGCCGCTGGCCGATCTGCCGGTTGGTGAGGCCCTCGCCGATCAGGGCCAGGATCTCCCGTTCCCGGTCGGTCAGGCCCGGCAGGGCGTCGGGCTCGGGCTCCGGCTCCTGGCCCTGACGCAGCCTGGCCATCAGCTTGGCGGTGGCACTGGGGTCGAGCAGGGACTGACCGGCGGCCACCGTGCGTACGGCAGACACCAGGTCCGAGCCCTGGATCTGCTTCAGCACGTACCCGGAGGCACCCGCCATGATCGAGTCCAGCAGGGCCTCCTCGTCGTCGAAGGAGGTCAGCATCAGGCAGGCCAGCTCCGGCATGCGTGAGCGCAGCTCCCGGCACACGGTCACCCCGTCGCCGTCCGGCAGGCGCACGTCCAGCACCGCGACCTGGGGGCGCAGGGCGGGCACGCGGGTCAGGGCCTGCTCGGCATTGGCGGCCTCGCCGACCACGGTGATGTCCGGCTCGTCGTCCAGCAGGTCGTGCACCCCACGCCGCACCACCTCGTGGTCGTCCAGCAGGAAGACCCGGATCGGGTTGTCGGGGCCGGGCTGCTCGCCGTCCGCCATCGGATACTCCTTGTTCTGCGTCTGAATCCCGCACCGGGCTTCGCCCGTGAGTGCGCCCGGTCCATGTCTACCGCAGATCTTGCGCGATCCCGGGCCGAAGGGCCAGGGCCGGTCGGCCCTACCGGCCGGGGGTCCGTGCGACGTCCGGCTTGCCGGATCCGCACGCGGGCGCCGTCGCCCTCAAGCGTCATGCTGCCACCACACGGCGTGGCTCGTCCCACGGGAGTGAGCGCGTTCCGCCGGGCCGGGGTCCGGTGCCGTGCACGGTTCAGGGCCGACCGGCCCCCCTTGCGAGGACGTCCAGCACCTGCCGCGGCGCCGGGCGGCGGTCGACCCTTTGAACCACACCACGCCGACGGGGTCCGAGGAGGAGTCCATGAAGGCAGCAGTCGTCCGGTCCTTCGGCGCGCCGCTGGTGATCGAGGAACGGCCGGATCCGGCACCGGGGCCCGGTCGGGTCCGCATCCGGCTCGAGGCGTCCGGGCTGTGCCACACCGGCATCCACGCCACGCGCGGCGACCGGCCCGGCACGCCGACCCCGCCGTTCGTCCCCGGCCACGAGGGCGTCGGCACCGTCGAGGCGCTCGGCGAGGGCGTGAGCCGTCCGGCGGTCGGGCAGCGCGTGGCGGTGCCCTGGCCGGGCCGGGCGCGTGGGCGCTGCGATCACTGCCTGTCCGGCTGGGAGACGCCGAGTGTCGACGAGGCCCTCGCCGACGTCCTGACCGGCCGGGTCGAGGCACGGGTCGTCTTCGATATGTGAGCCGCCCCCTGTGAAGCGGGAAGGAACAGCACTGTCATGGTCCGTTACGTGTACGCGTTCACCGAGGGCGGCCGTGACATGGACGACCTGCTCGGCGGCAAGGGCGCCAACCTGGCCGAGATGACCCGCATGGGTCTGCCGGTACCGCCCGGCTTCACCGTCACCACCGAGGCCTGCCGCGCCTTCCTCACCACCGGTTCCGAACCGGAGGGTCTGATCCGCGAGATCTCCGATCGCCTGGCCGTCCTGGAACGGGCCGCCGGGCGGCGGCTGGGGCAGCCGGACGACCCCCTGCTGCTGTCCGTCCGTTCCGGCGCCCGCTTCTCCATGCCCGGCATGATGGAGACGATCCTCGACATCGGCCTCAACGACGACTCCGTCCTGGGCCTGGCGAAGTCCTCCGGCGACGAACGCTTCGCCTGGGACTCCTACCGCCGTCTCGTGCAGATGTTCGGCAGCACCGTCATGGGTGTCGACGGTGCACTGTTCGACGACGCCATGGTCCGCCTGAAGGAAGCCCGCGACGCCGTGGACGACCTGGGACTCAACGCGATGGATCTCTCCGGACTCGTCGAGGCGTACAAGGGACTGATCCGCCGCGAGACCGGCGAGTACTTCCCGCAGTCCCCGGCCGAGCAACTGCGCCGGGCGGTCCTGGCCGTCTTCGAGTCCTGGGAGGGCGAGCGGGCCCGCGTCTACCGCCGGCGCGAGCGCATCGCCGACGACCTGGGTACCGCCGTCAACGTGCAGACCATGGTGTTCGGCAATCTCGGACCCGACTCCGGCAGCGGTGTCGCCTTCACCCGTGACCCGGCCACCGGGCACCGCGGACTGTACGGCGACTACCTGCCCAACGCCCAGGGCGAGGACGTCGTCGCGGGCATCCGCAACACCGTCGGGCTGGAGCAGCTCAAGCACCTGAACCCGGAAGCGTACGTCCAACTGCGCGAACACATGGGCCTGTTGGAGACCCACTACCGCGATCTGTGCGACATCGAGTTCACCATCGAGCGCGGCCGGCTGTGGATGCTGCAGACCCGGGTGGGCAAGCGCACCGCGGAGGCCGCGTTCGCGATCGCCGCCGGACTGATCGACGAGGAACTCATCTCCCCGGACGAAGGACTGGCACGAGTCGGCGGGGAAGCCCTGGCCCGGCTGATGTTCCCGCGCTTCGACACCGGCGCGGTCGGCCCGGCGCTGGCGCACGGCATCCCCGCCTCGCCCGGCGCCGCCGTCGGTGCCGTGGTCTTCGACTCCGCCGAGGCGGTGCGGCGTGCCGCCGCCGGGGAGAAGGTGGTTCTCGTACGGCAGGAGACAACCCCCGACGACCTGCCCGGCATGGTCGCCGCCCAGGCGGTGCTCACCAGCCGGGGCGGAAAGACCAGCCACGCGGCGGTGGTGGCCCGCGGCATGGGCAAGGTGTGCGTGTGCGGTGCCGAGGACATCGGCGTCGACCCGCGCGGGCGCCGCTTCACCGTGCGGGACACCGCCGTCGAGGAGGGCACGGTCATCTCCGTCGACGGCTCGGAGGGCGCCGTCCACCTGGGCGCGGCTCCGCTGGTGGACTCCGCGGTGATGCGGTACTTCGAGACCGGTGAGGGCTCCGGGGGTGTGGTCGAGGCCGTGGTCCGCGCCATGCACCATGCCGACCGCGTACGGCGGTTGGGGGTCCGGGCCAACGCGGACACTCCCGAGGACGCCGCCCGTGCCCGCCGGTTCGGAGCCGAGGGCATCGGTCTCTGCCGCACCGAGCACATGTTCCTCGGCGACCGCCGGCAGCTGGTCGAGGCGATGATCCTGGCGCGGACCGATACCGAACGTGAACGCGCTCTGGACGCCCTCCTCCCCCTTCAGCGGCAGGACTTCGTGGGAATCCTGGAGGCGATGGACGGCCTGCCGGTCACCATCCGTCTCCTCGACCCGCCGCTGCACGAGTTCCTGCCCGACCGCACCGAACTCGCCGTACGCATCGCCGCCGCCGAAGCCAAGGGCTCCCCGGCCGGTGCGCACGACATCGAACTGCTCGACGCCGTCAACCGCATGCACGAAGAGAACCCGATGCTGGGCCTGCGGGGCGTCCGCCTGGGTCTGGTGGCGCCGGGACTGGTCGCCATGCAAGTGCGGGCGATCGCGGAGGCCGTCGCGGAACGCAGGCAGGCCGGGGGCGATCCGCGGGCGGAGATCATGGTGCCGCTGATCGACACGGTCGAGGAGCTTCGACTCGTCCGCGAGGAGGTCGAACAGGTTCTGGCCGAGGTGAGCAAAGCCACGGGCGTCGCTGTCGAGTGCCCGGTCGGCACGATGATCGAGCTGCCCCGGGCCGCCCTCACCGCGGGCCGTATCGCCGAAGAGGCGGCGTTCTTCTCCTTCGGCACCAACGACCTGACCCAGACCACATGGGGCTTCTCCCGCGACGACGTGGAGGCCGCGTTCTTCTCCGCCTACCTGGACAAGGGCATCTTCAAGGTGTCCCCGTTCGAGACGATCGACCGCGACGGCGTGGGCCGCCTGGTCGGCATCGCCGTCGCCGAGGGCCGCGCCGCACGGCCCGACCTGAAGATCGGTGTCTGCGGGGAGCACGGCGGCGACCCGGAGTCGGTGCACTTCTTCCACGCCGCCGGACTCGACCATGTCTCCTGCTCACCGTTCCGCGTCCCGGTGGCACGACTTGAGGCCGGACGTGCCGCCCTGCCCGAGGTGGAGGCCGGCGACAGCAGGTGACGCTCTCGCCGGGCTCATCGCCTGCGGGGATCTGCCTCGGCCGGCAGGGGAGTTGGGCCACCCGGCCCGGGTGACTCGGGCCGTTCGGCCGCCCGCCCGGGACCGCGAGGACCTGCGCGGCGGAGTGGTGCCGGAGAGACGCTACCGGTGGAGCCCGGCCGCTTCCCGAAGCGCCGCTCCGGTACGGCCGCAGCCCGTGCGGCTTCACGTCCCCCCTTCGGAGGCTCCCCCATGACCCGTCACGACGACCGACCCGCGAACACCGTCACCGCCGAGGCGACGTCGGACATCGCCGTCGCCGCAGAGGTGCCGTCGGACATCACCGTCGCCGTCGACCGGCTGGTCACGAACGGGCTCAAGGCACTGGCCGACTACGAGGGGCTCGGCCAGGAACAGGTCGACCACATCGTCAACAAGGCGTCGGTCGCCGCCCTGGACCGGCACACCGCGCTCGCACGGCTCGCGGTGGAGGAGACCGGACGCGGTGTCTTCGAGGACAAGGCCGCGAAAAACATGTTCGCGTGCGAGCACGTCACGCACAGCATGGGACACATGAAGACCGTCGGTGTCATCGGCCGCGACGACATCGAGGACATCGTCGAGATCGCGGAACCGGTCGGCGTGCTGTGCGCGATCACGCCCGTCACCAACCCGACCTCCACGGCCATCTTCAAAGCGCTGATGGCGCTGAAGACCCGCAACCCGGTCGTCTTCGCCTTCCACCCCTCCGCCCAGCGGTGCAGCGCCGAAGCGGCCCGGATCGTGCGGGACGCCGCCGTGGCCGCGGGAGCCCCGGAGCACTGCATCCAGTGGATCGAGACCCCGTCCGTCGAGGCCACCAGGACACTCATGCACCACGCCGGTGTCTCCCTCATCCTCGCCACCGGCGGAAATGCCATGGTCAAGGCCGCCTACTCGGCCGGGAAACCCGCGCTGGGCGTGGGCGCCGGCAACGTTCCCGCCTATGTGCACACGAGCGCGAAGCTGCGCCGGGCCGTCAACGACCTGGTGCTGTCGAAGTCGTTCGACAACGGCATGATCTGCGCCTCCGAGCAGGCCGTCATCCTGGACGGGGAGATCTACGACGCCGCCCTCGCCGAGTTCCGCACCCTGCACGCCCATCTGGCCACCGCCGAGGAGAAGGCGAAGCTGGAGCGGTTCCTCTTCCCCGCCGACGCCTCGCACGGGGGACACCCCCGGTCCGAGGACGGGGGTGGATGCGAACCGAAGGTGAACGCCGCAGCCGTCGGCCGGAGCCCGCAATGGATCGCCGAGCAGGCCGGGTTCGCCGTCCCCGCCGGGACCTCGGTCATCCTGGTCGAGGCCGGACGGGTCGGCCCGGACGAGCCTCTGACCCGCGAGAAGCTCTGCCCGGTCCTCGCCGTGCTGCGTGCCGGCTCCGCGCAGCAGGGCTTCGACCTCGCCGCCGACATGGTCGCGTTCCACGGCCAGGGCCACAGCGCCGTCATCCACACCGAGGACCGCGAACTCGCCGAGGCGTACGGCAAGCGCATGAAGACCGTCCGGGTCATCGTCAACTCCCCCTCCTCGCAGGGGGCCATCGGCGGCATCTACAACAACCTGCTGCCCTCCCTGACCCTGGGCTGCGGCTCCTGGGGCAGCACGTCGGTGTCCAACAACGTCTCCGCTCCCCAACTCCTGAACGTCAAGCGGGTCTCCACCCGTCGCAACAACCTCCAGTGGTTCAAGGTCCCGCCGAAGATCTACTTCGAGCCGCAGGCCATCCGCTACCTCGCGGACATGCGTGGGGTCCACCGCGTCACGATCGTCACCGACGCCACCATGACCCGCCTCGGTTTCGTCGACCGCGTCACCCACGTCCTGCAGCGCCGTCGTGAGCCGGTGACCGTCCAGATCATCGACAATGTCGAGCCGGAGCCGAGCATCGACTCCGTCCGCCGAGGGGCCCGCCTCATGGGCGACTTCCGTCCGGACACGATCATCGCGCTGGGCGGCGGTTCGCCCATGGACGCCGCCAAGGTGATGTGGCTGCTCTACGAGCAGCAGGCCGACGGCAAGGACATCGACTTCGCGGACATGCGGCACAAGTTCTCCGACATTCGCAAGCGCGCCTTCCGCTTCCCGGTGCTCGGCAGGCTGGCGCGCCTGGTGTGTGTGCCCACCACCTCCGGCACCGGCGCCGAGGTCACTCCGTTCGCGGTGATCTCCGACCCGGCGACGGGCAAGAAGTACCCGCTGGCCGACTACGCGCTCACGCCCAGCGTGGCCATCGTCGACCCGCTCCTCACCACCGGGCTGCCTCCGGCGCTGGCGGCCGACAGCGGGTTCGACGCCCTGACGCACGCCATCGAGGCATATGTGTCCGTCTACGCCAACGACTTCACCGACGGGCTCGCCCTGCACGCGATCCGTCTGGTCTTCGGCAACATCGAGGCGGCGGTCAACGACCGTGCGGCCCGCCCGGACGCACAGGAGAAGATGCACAACGCGGGCACCATCGCGGGCATGGCCTTCGGCAACGCCTTCCTCGGCATCGTCCACGCCATGTCCCACACCCTCGGCGCCACGTTCCACATCGCCCACGGCCGCACCAACGCCGTGCTTCTCCCCCATGTCATCCGCTACAACGGAACGGTCCCGGCCAAGCTGACCGGCTGGCCCAAGTACGAGAACTACCGCGCTCCCGAACGCTTCCAGGACATCGCCCGAAGCCTCGGGCTGGCCGCCGCCACCCCGGCCGAGGGGGTGGAGTCCCTCGCCGACGCCATGGAACGTCTGCGGGACGCGGTCGGCATCGAAGCGTCCTTCGAGGCTCTCGGCGTGGAGGAGCGCAGCTTCCTCGGCGCGCTGTCCCAGCAGGCGCTGAACGCCTACGAGGATCAGTGCGCGCCGGCCAATCCGCGGATGCCGATGCTCGACGACATGGAAGAGATCATGCGAGCGGCCTATTACGGCCGGCCAAGCACACCCGGCGAGTCCGGTGCTTCCCGCACCGACTGAGAGACCCCCTTCGCGAACGCCCCCGCCTTTTGCAGCAGCACAGGCTCCTCTGAAGTGACCCCGCCTCGCTCCCCTGGCCTCAGCCGACGAAAGGCCTTGCCGGTGGTGCTGAGAGCATGGCTGCGAGGATCCGGGGGCATTCCCTCCGCTCGCCCGCGGCGTGTCAGGGGCTGGACGGCGGAGCCGGCGGCGTCGGCACCTGTCCGGTGCTCCGATACCGCTTGACCACCTGCCGCATCGCCTTGTGGTCCGCCTTGGTGTACTGCCGCAGAGGAGCTGTGATCGCCCTGTACTCCAGATGGCCCTGGGCAAGCGCACGCACCACGCCTTCGACCAACAGGACGGCGATGGCGATCGACACCAGGAAGAAGGAGCCTTCTGCCAGCTCCGGACTCTCAGGGTGAGCAGCGGACCCAGCCCAGCGAAGGATCTTGATCTGCTGCATGCCGAGAACGATGACCATGCCGGTCCAGGTGACGCCGGCCGTGTAGACGGCCAGTTCCTTGCGGGGCAAGCCGATCCGGTCGACAGCGGGTACGTAGGCATCCGTCAGATCCTGCTCATCGGGAGCCTGCCCGTCCCTGAGAGCCTGCAGCACGCGGTGCTGCGCCTCGGCCCTTCGGCGGGCGTCTTCGTTCTGCTTCTGCCCCAGCAGCCGAATCAGCGTGTAGGTCTGGATGGTCCCCACAGCGAAGATCGCCACGATCAAAGTGGTCAGCAGGGCTGCGTAGTCA
Source organism: Streptomyces sp. NPDC101110 (assembly GCF_044759525.1). Lineage (NCBI taxonomy): Bacteria > Bacillati > Actinomycetota > Actinomycetes > Kitasatosporales > Streptomycetaceae > Streptomyces > Streptomyces sp. NPDC101110. The sequence goes on from NZ_JBIVZM010000006.1 coordinate 512,485, forward strand.
TCACTCATGGCCCACTTCATGGATCCCCCCGGATCTTGCTCTGTGCGTGACGGGAACCTACTACCGCATCGCCGTCCCGTGGTGCCGGCGAGGAGAGCGACCGTCCCGGGACGCCGCCCGGTGGCGCGGTCCGTCCGAGCGAGCGGTGGGGTGGGACGCACCTGGGCGCGTCCCACCCCACCGTCTTCACAGCAGGCCCAAGGCCTGCTCGATACGGAGCACCAGCGGCGCAACCGCGATGAACCCGCCGCCTGCCCAGCCCAGCCCAGCGGACATTCCGACGCGTGGGCCCCCTTGGCGGCTCGAAGGACAGGACCCTGTCTGCTGAATTCCGGGCAAGGTTGCAAGCAGGCAGGGTTCTTGCCGTCGCCAGGGCATTGGCGGTGTCCGTCATAGCCCGGGCGCCCTCAACTGAAGCACACCGTTCAGGTGTGCCGGCTGGTGAGGCGACAGGGGGCGCACCATGCGCTCCCGCTGGACCGGAACACCTGATGACCTGCGACAGGCGAGTTCAAGCTTTGAGCGCCTGCGATGTGCTGCCCTTCAGGCAACGGCCTGCACCGCGTCACCCTCAACCCCACCTCGCCGACTCGGGGCTGATTAACAGTCACCGGGAAGCAGAAATACGCCCGTTCGTCCGGGCCGGTTCAGCCGATCACGGACCGGGCGAAGGCGACGGTGCCGGCGAAGGAGCCTCCGGCAGCCAGCACCCCTACAGCCCAAGCGTTTCCGGCCAGCACGGTCAACACGCCGACGGCAACCGCGATCTGCGTGGCCAGCATCAGGATGACCGCGGCCCGAACGGTCATCAGCGGCTCCTGCGACCGGTCGGAAGGCGTGCTCACGGAAGCTCCCGGCGGCTGATCCCGTACCTGAGCCACTCCTTGGCGACACGCTTCAGCTTGCGCCGGTTGTGCTCTCCCCGCGCTTCGTCCTGCTGTACCAAGGCGGGCGCCTTCGTCCACGGCATCGGATGGTTCTCCGCCCAGACCCGGAGCACGGCCTGTTCCTGTTCGTTGAACCGACCGACCACGTACTGCGCGGGAGTGTCCTCGGGTGCCGAGTCCAGCGTTGAGTCCGAAGGCATCTCGGGCCTCCTTTGTTGCTCGAGTGAGTCTGTTCACCTACCTGCGACGGGAGAGAGCTGATTCGACACTCATTCTCTCGACAATCGTCTGTGATTCACGTCACATCACATTGCCTGGCGTGTTCCCGTTCGCGTACCGCCGCTCTCCCACCCACTCGAAGGGGATGGACCTTCATCGGCCTGACACCGCATCACTCGACGTGGCAGGGTCGGCCGTGATCGGTCTCCGTAGACGCAAGAACCACCATGCGTGAGGCCAAGCACCAGCGGCTGTCTACAGCGAGACCTTCCGCTCTTCGGCTGCGATCTTCGCGTAGTCAGCCATCAGCATCGGTTGATCAAGTTCGCCAGTCCCGTCCTTCGCCGCACGCGGCGACTCCAGTTCCAAGCGACCACCGCCCTCAGTACCCACTTTTTTGTGGGTACTTGTCGGTGCGGGGAGGCAGAACGGAACCTGGTCACACGGCGTCGTGAGGGGCGCCGTTTCCGAGGGGGGCGGGAGTGACCATGCGTGAGGAGGCCGACTGTGCCTGGGCGAGCTGCTCCAGGCGGCGGTGGCCCCAGTCCGAGACGGGCCCCAGGACCTGCGAGAGCTCGCGGCCGAAGGGGGTGAGGGAGTACACCGTCTTCAGCGGTAGCTCGTCATGCACCGCACGGTGCACCAATCCGTCGGCCTCCATCTCGCGGAGCGCCTGAGTCAGCACCTTCTCGCTGAGGCCCGGCAGTCGGCGCCGCAGCTCCCCGGGGCGCCACGGACCGGATTCCAGTAGCCACAGCAGAGCGGTCTTCCACTTGCCGTCGATCACGGCGATCGCGGCGGTCACTCCGCAGACGTTCGTGTCACCGGCGCGACTTCGCGTCACGTGAGCCCCTTTCGTCATTCTTTCGTTATTTCTTTCGTTATCTCTTCCGATACTTCTACAGAGGCTGAACAATCATGTCTTCACACTCCCAACAGTCTGCTGTCACGGTGCTGGGTCTTGGGCCGATGGGCCGCGCCTTGGCCGGCGCGTTCCTGGATGCGGGCCTGCGGACGACGGTGTGGAACCGGACACCGGGCAGGGACCGCGATCTGGTCGAGCGAGGCGCGCTCGGCGCCCGCTCCGCTGAAGAGGCGGTCGCCGCGAGTGGGCTGACCGTGGTCTGCGTGGTGAACTACGACGCCGTGGACGCCGTGGTGCGGCGCGAGGCGGTGACCGACGCGCTCAAGGGCCGCACGGTGGTGAACCTGACCGCCGACACCCCGGCCCGGGCCCGCGCGACGGCGGTCTGGGCGGCCGGGCACGGCATTCACTACCTGGACGGCGCCATCATGACACCGACCACGACCATCGGAACGCCTGCCGCGGTCTTCATCCACAGCGGCCCCGAGAGGCTGTACCGCAAACATCTGCCCATCCTGAACGCGCTGGGCGGCACCCACACCCACCTCGGCGAGGAGATCGGCCGGGCGGCCGCCTACGACATCGCGCTGCTGGACATCTTCTGGACCGCCATGGCGGGCTGTGCCCACGCCCTGGCGGTGGCCGAGGCCGAAGGTGTCTCCGTGCGGGAGCTGGCCCCGTTCGCCAAGGGGATAGGCGCGATCCTCCCGCCACTCTTCGAGCAGGCGGCGGAGAGTGTGGGCAGCGGCGACCTCTCCGGCGAGGGCAACCCGATCACCTCGGCGGCCTCGTCCATGGCCCACGTCGTGCAGACCTCCGAAGGGCACGGCATCGACGCGGCTGTGATGCGCGCGGCGGAGGGCATGGCCCGCCGCGTCATCGGCCTGGGCCACGGCACGGACGGGTTCATGCGCATCGCCGAGGTACTGCAACGCCGCTGAGGGGGCCCGACGTTCACAGGGCCCGCATACCGTGCTCCCGGAACTGCTCGCGCACCCGCTCCGTCAGCTCCGGATCCGGTGCCGGTGTGTCGCGCAGCGGGAAGGGGATGCCCAGCGCGTCGTACTTGTGGGCGCCGAGCTTGTGGAACGGCAGGACGTCCACCCGGTCGACGTTGCCCAGCCCGGAGAGGAACGCGCCGAGCCCGTCGACGGCCGCCGGGTCGTCGGTCCAGCCGGGCACGAGGACGTAGCGGATCCACACCGGGACGCCGAGCCGGTCCAGGCGGGTGGCGAAGGTGAGGGTGGGGGCGAGGTCCCCGCCGGTCAGCCTCCGGTAGGTGCGGATGTCGAAGGACTTGATGTCCAGCAGGACCAGGTCGGTGTCGGTGAGCAGTGCGTCGGTCGCCCGGGCGCCGAGGAAACCGGAGGTGTCCAGGGCGGTGTGCAGTCCCAGCTCCTTGCAGCGGCGGAGGATCCCGGCCGTGAAGGCGGGCTGGAGCAGGGCCTCGCCGCCGGTGAGGGTCACTCCCCCGCCGGCGGTGGTGATGAAGGGCCGGTACTTCTCGATCTCGGCCATCACCTCGTCGACGGTGGAGAGCCTGCCGTCACGCAGGTGCCAGGTGTCCGGGTTGGCGCAGTACAGGCAGCGCAGCGGGCAGCCGCTGAGGAACAGCACGAACCGGGTCCCCGGACCGTCCACCCCCGTGGACAGGTCCCAGGAGTGGACCCGGCCCGTCACCGGCTCGACGGTGGTGTTCACAGCGATCCGTGGAAGGTGCGGCTGATCACGTCGAGCTGCTGCTCGCGCGTCAGGCGGACGAAGTTGACGGCGTACCCGGAGACCCGGACCGTCAGTTCCGGGTACTTCTCGGGGTGTTCCATGGCGTCCTCGAGTGTCGTGCGGTCCAGGACGTTGACGTTCATGTGGAAGCCGCCGGAGGCCATGTACGCGTCCAGGATGCCGGCCAGGTGGCCCGCCCGCTCGGCCGGATCGTGCCCGAGTCCCTCGGGCGTGATCGTCGTGGTCAGCGAGATGCCGTCCCGAGCGTCCTCGTACGGGAGCTTGGCCACGGAGAGGGCCGAGGCCGCCACGCCGTGCCGGTCGCGGCCGTTCATGGGGTTGGCGCCGGGTGCGAAGGGCCGGCCGGCGCGGCGGCCGTCGGGGGTGTTGCCGGTGTGCTTGCCGTACACGACGTTGGAGGTGATGGTCAGCACGGACTGGGTGTGCTCGGCGTTCCGGTGGGCGGGATGCCTGCGGACCTTCGCCATGAACGACCCCACCAGGTCGGCGGCGATGGCGTCGGCACGGTCGTCGTTGTTGCCGTAGGCCGGATAGTCGCCCTCGATCTCGTAGTCGACGGCGAGTCCGGTGGCGTCGCGGACGACCTTCACGCGGGCGTACCTGACCGCGGACAGGCTGTCGGTGGCGACCGAGAGGCCGGCGATGCCGCAGGCCATGAAGCGGTGCACGGGGTGGTCGTGCAGGGCCATCTCGATGCGCTCGTAGGCGTACTTGTCGTGCATGTAGTGGATGACGTTGAGGGTGTCGACGTACGTGGCCGCGAGCCAGTCGAGCATGTGGTCGTACGCGGCCCGCAGCTGCTCGTAGTCGAGGTGATCGCGGGTCAGCGGAGGCGCTGCCGGCGCGATCTGTTCACCGGTCATCTCGTCCCGGCCGCCGTTGATCGCGTACAGGAGGGCCTTGGCGAGATTGACGCGGGCCCCGAAGAACTGCATCTGCTTGCCCACGGCCATCGCGGAGACGCAGCAGGCGATCGCGGTGTCGTCGCCGGTGCGCGGGCGCATCAGCTCGTCGGACTCGTACTGGATCGCGCTGGTGTCGATGGAGACCTGCGCGCAGAAGCGCTTGAACCCTTCGGGCAGCCGTGGTGACCACAGCACCGTGAGGTTGGGCTCCGGGGCGGGGCCGAGGTTGTACAGGGTCTGCAGGAAGCGGAAGGAGCTGCGGGTGACCAGCGGACGGCCGTCGGCGCCGACGCCGCCGATGGACTCGGTCACCCAGGTGGGGTCGCCGGAGAACAGGGCGTCGTACTCGGGGGTGCGCAGGAAGCGTACGATCCGCAGCTTGATCACGAAGTCGTCGATCAGCTCCTGGGCGCGGGTCTCGTCGATGGTCCCCTCGTCCAGATCGCGCTGGAGGTAGACGTCCAGGAACGTCGAGGTGCGGCCCAGCGACATCGCGGCGCCGTTCTGCTCCTTCACCGCGGCCAGGAAACCGAGGTAGAGCCACTGCACCGCCTCGTGCGCGGTGGTGGCGGGCCGGGTGACGTCGCAGCCGTACGTGGCCGCCATCCGCGCCAGTTCGCCCAGCGCCCTGATCTGCTCGGCCAGCTCCTCGCGGTCGCGGATGACGTCAGGGCCGGACGGCTGTGCGTCGAGCAGGGCACGCTCGGCGCGCTTGGCCTCGATGAGCCGGTCGGTGCCGTACAGGGCGACGCGCCGGTAGTCGCCGATGATCCGGCCGCGGCCGTAGGCGTCCGGGAGGCCGGTGATGATCCCGGCCTTGCGGGCGGCCCGCATCTCGGGGGTGTACGCGTCGAAGACTCCGTCATTGTGGGTCTTGCGGTAGCCGCCGAAGACCTTGGTGACGAAGGGGTCGGGCTCGTAGCCGTACGCCTTCAGGCCGTTCTCCACCATCCGCAGACCGCCGTTGGGCATGATCGCGCGCTTGAGGGGGGCGTCGGTCTGCAGGCCGACGATCAGCTCACGGTCCGGGTCGATGTAGCCGGGCGCGTGCGAGGTGATCGTCGACGGGGTGGCGGTGTCCACGTCGAGGATGCCGCGCCGCCGCTCCTCGGGGAACAGGGCGCTGACCTTGCCCCAGACCGTGCGGGTGCGCTCGGTCGGGCCGGTCAGGAAACCGGCGTCGCCCTCGTACGGCGTGTAGTTGGCCTGGATGAAGTCGCGCACATCGATCCGGTCCCGCCATAGCGTGCCGGCGAAACCTCGCCATGCCTCGGCCGTCGCCCGGGGTCCAGCCGTCACCGTTGCCGTCATCGCCGGTCTCTCCCTCACTCCGCGCGCAGAATCTCTGCACTGCCGATGCTCGTCGCCCGCGCCGCCCGCGGGGAGGGCCTGTCGGCGCACCCGGGGCGCGCCATCAGTCCCTCACGTGCCGGGCCGTTGAGCCCGGCCGGGGACCCCGGGTCGCGCCGGCGCCCGCCCTGGCGAGACCGATGCGGACGACGACGCGGACGAGGTGGTGGTCGGCGAACGGGATACCGGAGACCGTCAGCCCCCCGGGACCAGTCGGCGAACGGGGTGCCGGAAGCCGTCAGCCGTCCCAGGACCAGTCGGCGACCTCGGGCAGGTCGGTCCCGTGGGCGCGGATCCAGTCGTGGTGGCGCAGCCGGGCGTCCTCCATCCGCTGGCGTACGGCCGAGGCGCGTACCGCCAGGCCGGGGACGCGGTCGATGACGTCCATGACCAGGCGGTAGCGGTCGAGGTCGTTGCGGACCACCATGTCGAACGGCGTGGTCGTGGTGCCGATCTCCTTGTAGCCGCGCACGTGCAGGTTCTTGTGGCCGGTGCGGCGGTAGGCCAGGCGGTGGATCAGCCAGGGGTAGCCGTGGTAGGCGAAGATCACCGGCTTGTCGGTGGTGAACAGGCCGTCGTACTCGAAGTCGCTCATGCCGTGCGGGTGTTCCTCGCTCGGCATCAGCCGGGCGATGTCGACCACGTTGACGACGCGGACCGCCAGCCCGGGCAGGTGCCGGCGCAGCAACTGGGCCGCGGCCAGCACCTCCTGGGTGGGCACGTCACCGGCGCAGGCCAGCACCACGTCCGGTTCGCGGGAGCCGTCCTCGGTGCCCGCCCACTCCCAGATGCCCGCGCCACGCGCGCAGTGCGCCTTGGCCTGTTCCATGGACAGCCAGTCGAAGCAGGGCTGCTTGCCGGCCACGATGACGTTGACGTAGTCGCGGCTGCGCAGGGCGTGGTCGGCCACCGAGAGCAGGGTGTTGGCGTCCGGCGGGAGGTAGACCCGCACGGCCTCGGGGCTCTTGTTGAGGACGTGGTCGACGAAGCCGGGGTCCTGGTGGGAGAAACCGTTGTGGTCCTGCCGCCAGACGTGCGAGGTCAGCAGGTAGTTGAGGGAGGCGACGGGGGCGCGCCAGGGCAGGCGGCGGGTGACGCGCAGCCACTTGATGTGCTGGTTGACCATCGAGTCGATGATGTGCACGAACGCCTCGTAGCAGGAGAACAGCCCGTGCCGGCCGGTCAGCAGATAGCCCTCGAGCCAGCCCTGACAGGTGTGTTCGGACAGGATCTCCATCACCCGGCCGTGCCGGTCGAGATGCTCGTCCACCTCCAGGGTTTCGGCCTGCCATGCCTTACCGCTGGCCGCGTAGACGGCCTGCAGCCGGTTCGAGGCGGTCTCGTCGGGGCCGACCAGGCGGAAGTCGCGCCGGTCAGCGGTGGCCCGCATGACGTCTTCCAGCAAGTCCCCGAGGACGCGGGTGGGCTCGTGCAGGGTCGCGCCGGGCTTGTCGACCTCGACGGCGTAACGCTCCAGGGGCGGCAGGGGCAGTTCGCGGACCAGCAGCCCGCCGTTGGCGTGCGGGGTGGCACCGAGCCTGCGTGCGCCGTCCGGGACGCAGGCCAGGACGTCGGGGGTGGGGCGGCCGTGTTCGTCGAACAGTTCCTCCGGCCGGTACGAGCGCAGCCACGCTTCCAGCTGCCTCAGGTGTTCCGGGTTGTCGCGGACGGCGGACAGGGGGACCTGGTGGGACCGCCACGTGCCTTCCACCGGCAGGCCGTCGACCTCGGCCGGGCCGGTCCAGCCCTTGGGGGTGCGCAGCACGATCACCGGCCAGCGGGGGCGCTCGGTCGCGCCCTCCTCACGGGCGGCGCGCTGTGCGGCGGCGATGCGGTCGAGCGCGGTGTCCATGGCCTCGGCCATCGCGCGGTGCACGGCGACGGGGTCGGCGCCTGCGACGTGGATCGGATCGTGGCCGTAGCCGCGCAGGAGGTCGTCGAGCTCGGGCTCCGAGAGCCGCGCGAGGACCGTCGGGTTGGCGATCTTGTAGCCGTTGAGGTGGAGGATCGGCAGGACGGCACCGTCGTGGACGGGGTCGAGGAACTTGTTGGAGTGCCAGGAGGCGGCCAGCGGGCCGGTCTCCGCCTCCCCGTCGCCGATCACACAGGCGACCAGGAGCTGCGGGTTGTCGAGGGCCGCTCCGTAGGCGTGCGAGAGGGAGTAGCCCAGTTCGCCGCCCTCATGGATGGAGCCGGGGGTCTCGGGTGCGACATGGCTGGGTACGCCGCCGGGGAAGGAGAACTGCCTGAACAGCCGGGCCATGCCGGCCGCGTCGCGGGTGACGTCGGGGTAGGTCTGGGTGTACGAGCCCTCCAGCCAGGAGCCTGCGACCACCGCGGGGCCGCCGTGGCCGGGGCCCCAGATGCACAGGGCGTCCAGGTCCCGGGCCCGGATGACGCGGTTGAGGTGGGTGTACACGAGGTTCAGCCCGGGTGAGGTGCCCCAGTGACCGAGCAGCCGCGGCTTCACGTGCTCCGGGCGCAGCGGCTCGGTCAGCAGGGGGTTCGCCATCAGGTAGATCTGGCCGACGGACAGGTAGTTCGCGGCGCGCCAGTGGACGTCCAGCAACCTCAGCTCGTCGTCGGAGAGCGGGGTTGGCGTCCGCTGCGTGTCGACGGACATCATCGGGTCCCTTCCGGGTCGGGGTTCGGTGGGGGCGTTCGGGTCCGTGCCTTTACACACTCCCCCGGCCGCCGGGCGCCCGATAGGGCCGACCGGGCCATCCCGGGTTCGCGGACGCCTGTCATCCGGCCTTCGGCACGAGCAGGACCGGGCAGTGGGAGTTCTGAAGCAGCACGTGCGCGACCGGGCCGACCGGTGGCCCCAGCCGGACCGCTCTCCGGCACATGCCGATGACCACGAGGCCGGCCTCGCGCGTGCCCGCCAGCAGGGCGTGGGCCGGGTCCGTGCGAACCGTGCGGCTGTCGACCGCCACCTGCGGATATTCCTCACGCAGCCGGGCGACGGTGTACCGCGGCACGGCTTCTTCCGCCCGGTCGATCAGCGCCTGGCGCTCCTGGCCCCGGCTGGTCGCGGCCAGCAACGCGGGCAGCTCGGGCCTGGTGTGCCGGTGCGTCGAGGCGTGCAGCACCCGCAGCCGGGCGCCGCGCAGTGCCGCTTCCCGGAAGGCATGGGCGGCCGCGGCCTCGTCGGCGTCGCTCTCCACGCCGAGCAGTACCTCGCGTCCCTCGTCGCGGGGGTGGTCCCCGCGGGCGACCAGCAGCGGACCGTGCACGTGGGCGGCAAGGCGCCAGCTCACCGAGCCCGCGAGCAGGCCGGAGACGGTGCCGAACCCCCGGGTGCCCACGACGGTGAGGGCCGCGCCCTCGCTCTCCCTCGCCAGCGCCCGCACGGCGGCGTCCTCCACGGCCCTGGTCTCCACCCGCAGCCCGGGACGGCGTTCGCGGACCCGTGCGGCGGCCGACGCCAGTACCGGTCCGGCCTCGTCGCGGTCGGCCACGGCGTGGACGACGCGCAACGCCAGGCAGCGGCGCGCCGCCTCCTCGGCGGCGCAGTCCAGGGCCCGTACCGCGGCCGGTGAACCGTCCACTCCGACGACGACATGACGATCAGTCATGGTCTTCTTCCTTCGTTTCCGTGCGCGGGGTGTTTCCTTCGGCGTGACGCCGAGGGCGGTGGTGAACCCACGCCGGTCGGCCGGGGGCCGGTCCCACGGCGGGCCCACTAGAGATGCTCGTCGTGCGCGGCGGCCGGGGGCAGGGGCCGATGGAACCCGTCCGCACGCCGTGCGGCCCGTCCCATCGGGACGAACGGCCCCGGGCCGGGCGAGAGGGCTCTCGCCGGTGAGGCCGAGGGAGACCGTCAAGCGCCGAGTTCCACCCCGTACAGGGTGCGTCCGCCGACGAGCTCACGCCCGGTGACCAGTTCGGGCTCGATGCGGACGAAGACCTCCTGCGGCGCGGGCACCCAGGAGATCGGGCCGGTGCGGGCCAGGCGTTCGTGCTCGGCGGCGTCCGTCACCACCGTGGCAGAGCCCGTGACGACGACGCTCCAGCCGGACTGCCGGGCCGCGTCGACGTCGTCCGCCTCGAAGGCGACCACCGTGCCGTCGACCGCACGGACCAGATCCGAAGCCGCGGAGGTGCGCAGCAGTACCGCGCCGTCTTCGTCGAGGCTGAAGTTCACCGGCAGTACCGCGGGCAGGGCCCGGCGCGTGAAGACGATGCGGCCGACGGGCACCTTGGTCATCAGCCGCAGACACTCCTGCCGACCGAGTTCGCGGAAACCGTCGTTGGGATACATGAGACACCTGCCTTCAGCCTGGTACAGCGGTACTGCGGCTTTCCATCCTGTACCGCGAAGGACGGGGATCGGGGGGGCCATCGGTCCCGGCCGCCCCGGAGAACGGCCCCTGTCACACCGCGACGGCTCCCCGGTGATCCAGGCCTTCGCACAGGTGCCGGCATCGGGGAGCCTCTGAAGGCGCCGGTCAGGCGTCGTACCTCTGGTGCGGCACGATCGCGATCGGGCAGGCGGAGTGGTGCAGCATCGCGTGGGGAACGCGGCCGAGCTGGAGGCCGATGTGCCCCTCGCGGCGCTCGGTGCCGACGACCAGGAGGTCGGCACGGTGCGAGGCGTCCGCCAGCACCCGGCGGGGGTGCCCCTCGACGGTGCGCCGCCGCACCTCGACACCCGCCGGGAGCTCCTGCAGCGCCGCTTCGAGTTGCTCGACGGCCCGCTCCTCGTGCAGCCGCGCGGGTTCCCCGGCGAGCAGCGAATGGTCGGTGCTCTCGTGTGCGGGGCAGCGCCAGGCCCGTACGGCTTCCAGAGGCACCCCGCGTCGCCGCGCCTCCTCGGCGGCGAACCTCACCGCCGGCGAGGCCTTCGCGTCCTCGCCGACGCCCACGACGACCCGACCGCGCACCGGCGGCGTCGCCTGGTTGTCGTGGCTGCCGCGCAGCACGATCACCGGGCAGTCGGCATGCGCGGCGACGGCCAGGCTCACGGAACCGAGCAGCATCTCCGCGACGCCGCTGCGGCCGCGGGTCCCCACCACCAGCGCGGAGGCGTCGCGCCCCTCGCGGACCAAGGCGTACTCCGGCTCCTCGAACACCACAGCGGTGCTCACGCGCAGGCCTGGGTGCCGGCCGCGGGCCCGCTCGGCGGCGGCGCCCACCACGTCCCGGGCCAGGGGCAGCGCCGTCGGCCTGCCGAGCTCCCGGGCGAGGGCAGCACCCTCGTACCGCTCCCACAGGCAGGCGTACACCACCCGCAGCGACACTCCGCGCAGCGCGGCCTCGTCGGCCGCCCAGTCGACGGCCCGCAGACTCGGCTCGGAACCGTCCACGCCCACGACCAAGGGCCCGCCGAGGGATCGCTCGCCAGCCGCGTTCATGATCTCCACTCCTCCACCGAGCTCGGTCAGTCGTGCGCGACGACGGCCACGGGGGCGGTCGCGTGGTGCAGTACCGCGTGCGTGACGGGTCCGATGTGGACGCCGAAGGGGTTGCGGCGGACCCGGCGGCCGACGACGACGAGGGACGCCTCGCGGGACGCGTCGATGACGTGGTGGGCGGGGCTGCCGGAGCGGGACTCCTCGACGACCCGGACATCCGGGTACTTCTGCCTCCAGGGCCGCAGCACCGCGGTGAGGGCGGCGGCTTCCTGCCTCCCCAGTTCGGCGTTGAGTTCCAGGTCGACGGGCAGGCCGTAGGCGAAATAGGGCGGAAGGTTCCAGCCGTGCACGACCCGCAGGGCGGTCTCGCGACGGGCGGCCTCCTCGAAGGCGAAAGCGATCACCGTGTCATCGGGCCGGCCCGTGTCGAGGCCGAGCACCACGGGCCGGTACGGCGTGGCGGCGGACGGAAGACCGGCGGGGTCCTTCTCATGTTCGTCGGCGGCCTGTTCCCCGGCCCGTACCAGGACGACGGGGGTGTCCGTGTGCGCGATCACGGACATGCCCACGGACCCGACGAGGAACCCGCCCACGCCGCTCAGCCCACGTGAGCCGAGGACCAGCAGCTCGGCGTCCTCCGACGTCTTCGCCAACGCGTCCATCGGCCGCCCGGGGATCTGCTCCGTCTCCACCCGCACGCCGGGGTGGCGCTCACGGAGTCCCTCAGCCGCCTCACGCGGAATCCGTTCACTCCAGTGCGCCTGTGTCTCGGCACCCAGCAGCGGGGCCTGCGCCATCGGCTCCGGGACGGGCTCCCAGACGTGCACCAGCCGCAGCGGCAGGCCGCGCAGCTTGGCCTCGCGGGCCGCCCACTCGGCGGCCGCACGGCTCTCCGGCGAGCCGTCGAGGCCCACGGTGACGTTGCGGGACATGCTGTCCACCTCCTGAATCGGGTTGCGATGCAAGGGTGGTGGCGCGGGCAGGCCGCGGTGCAGAGACCGCAGGTCCCCGGTCCGGGGGCCGATGGTCCCGCCAAGGTCGAGCAGGACCTGGGCTCCCCTTGAGGAATCGCGAGGAACCGCACGGACAGAGCCGACAGGAGGTCTTCCCGGTGCCGTACGGCCCTGCGGCGGACCGGGTCGTGGGACCGAAGTTCCCGGATCCATGGGGCCGTTCGGCCCTTCTTCGCCCCGCACCGGTGAACGCCGCCGAAATGCCGCCCGGTGCCTGATACACAGGAAACGGCCGCCGCCCGCATCGGAGGCGGCCCTCCCCCCCCTCATCAGCCCCTGTCCGGGAGGCATCATGCTGTCCGCAGAATCCGCCGCCGTGGTCCGTGCCACACTGCCCGCCGTGGCCGGCGCGCTCGACGAGATCACGACACGCTTCTACGGCGCGATGTTCCGTGACCGGCCCGAGCTGCTGGACGGGATGTTCAACCGCGGCAACCAGGCCAGCGGGGCCCAGCGCCGCGCACTCGCCGGCTCGATCGCCGGGTTCGCGACCGCGCTGCTCGACGACCCGGACGCCCGCCCGGACACGCTCCTGGACCGGATCGCGCACAAGCACGCAGCCGTAGGAGTCACCGACGACCAGTACACGATCGTGCACAAGTACCTGTTCGGCGCGATAGCCGAGGTTCTCGGCGACGCCGTCACTCCCGAGGTGGCGGCTGCCTGGGACGAGGTGTACTGGCTGATGGCCGGCGCCCTGATCGGCCGGGAGGCCCGCCTGTACCAGGACGCGGGCGTGGAGCCCGGCCGGATCTGGCGGCAGTGGACGGTCGTCGAGCGCCGCACCGAAACCCCGGACGTGGTCTCCTTCCTGCTCCGGCCCGCCGACGGCCGGCCGGCGCCGCGGGCACGGGCGGGCCAGTACGTCAGCGTCCGCCTGCGCATGCCCGACGGAGTGCACCAACTGCGCCAGTACAGTCTCTCCTCCGACCCGGGCGGGAATCTGCGGCGCATCACCGTCAAGCGGGTCGCCGGGGCGGCCGGAGCGCCGGACGGCGAGGTCTCCAACCTGCTGCACGACGGGGTGCACGAGGGCGACGAACTGGCGCTCTCCGCTCCTTTCGGGGACGTCTTCCTCGACGAGCCTGCCGATGCCACCGCTCCGGTCGTCCTGGTCTCCGCGGGCATCGGCGGCACCCCGATGACAGGCATCCTGGCCCGGCTCGCCGCCCTCGGCTCGACCCGCCCGGTCCTGGTCCTGCACGCCGACCGCTCCCCCGCCGACCACGCCCTGCGTACCGAGACACGTGAGTTGGCCGGGCGACTGCCGGGGGCCCGCGCGGTCTTCTGGTACGAGCGGCCCGGCCCGGAGGAGCCCGGCGCCCGCGAGGGCCTGATGAACCTCGACGACATCGAACTGCCGGAAGGCGCCACGGTGTTCCTGTGCGGCCCGCTGCCGTTCATGCGCGATGTCCGCACGCAGCTGCTGGGCGCCGGAATTCCGGCACAGCGCATCCGCTACGAGGTCTTCGGTCCCGACCTGTGGCTGCCCGGCCCGGCTGCCTGAACACCGGACGTCCCAGCGGACTTCGAGGAAAGGATGCGACATGACCGGCCATGACGTCCGGACCACCGCTCCCGGCGTACTGGTGCGTTCGGACGGCGAGGTGGACGAGGACACTCTGGCGTACGCCCGCGAGAAGATCGACGCCGTCATCGGCCGGCCGGGCGTTCCCGCCCTCACCGGCGAGGTGCGGATCGCGAAGGCGGCCGCTCACCACGTGGACCGTCCGTGGTCGGCGACGGCGTCGCTGCACGTCGGGCGGCGTGAGGTCGTCGTGCTCGCCGAGGAGGGCACCGGCCGTGAGGTCGTCGACCGGCTCCAGGACCGGCTGCGCCGCCGGCTCGACAAGGCGGCCCACACCGCACACGACGGCCATCGGACGCCCGCCCCGCCGTGGCGCGGCGGCGCCGGCACCCCGGCTCCCGCGGAAGACAGCGGCACGGCGACGGACTCTCACCGGGCATAGGCCTGCGGTGAGGGCAGGCCCGGTCGGTGACGGTCCACCGACCGGGCTCTGTGGTTCCCCGTGCCTGCACAGGACGGCCGCCCCGGCGGGCCGTTCAGCCCACGAGGGTGACCAATGGCCCACTGACGGGCCTCACGGACGCGGGACACGCTGATGCCGTGCGGTTCCCGATCAGCGGGCGAATACGAGGAGTTGTGTGATGGCGAAGGCCTATCTGGTGGGCAGCGGGATCGCGGCGCTCGCCGCGGCCACGTTCCTGATCCGCGACGGTGGATTGGACGGAGCGGACATCCATCTCTTCGAGGAGCAGCGGACCATCGGCGGCAACGGGAACACGGGCGCCGCGGCCACCGCCGGCCACCCCCTGCTCGGCGGTCGGATGCTCGAGTCCGAATTCCGTTACGCCCACGACTTGTTGTCCGGCATTCCCGCGCTCGACGGCCCCTTGATGCCGGTGGCCCGGGAAGTCCCGGCCGGCCGCGAGGACTTGCCCGTGGGAGGCATCGCCCGCCTCGTCGACGGCGACGGGAAGATCGTCGACACCCGCTCGACGGGGTTCTCCGAGCGCGACCGGCTGGAGCTGGTCCGCTGCCTGGCCACCCCCGAGGGGCACCTGGACGGAAAGCGCATCTCGGACTCCTTCGGCGAGCACTTCTTCACCACGAACTTCTGGTTCCTGTGGTGCACCACGTTCGCCTTCCAGCCCTGGCACAGCGCCATCGAGTTCCGCCGCTGCCTCAGGCGCTTCCTCCCTCTCCTTCCCGAGTACGCCGCCATGCCGGGCGTCCACCACGCCCGCTGCAACCGGTACGACTCCATCGTGCGGCCGTTGATCGCCTGGCTGCGCGAACAGGGCGTGACCGTCCGGACCGGAGCCCACGTCACCGATCTCGGCTTCGCGCCGGGCCACAGGAGTACGCGGGTCGAGCGCATTCACCTGTCCTGCAGCGGCCGTGACGAGCAGATCGAGGTGGGCCCCGACGACCTCGTCCTGGTCACCAACGGCTCGATCGACGACGCCGTCAGCCTCGGCTCGCACCACTGCGCACCGCCCGCGCGCGCCCATCGCTCGGACGCCTGGCTGCTCTGGCACCGCGTGTCCCGGGGGCGCGAGGACTTCGGCGACCCGGCCGCCTTCGACAAGCACGTCAAGGAGTCCCGCTGCGAGTCGTTCACGGTGACCACCCGGGACAGCGCCTTCCTGGACGCGCTGGAGAGGTTCGGCGGCGGCGAGACCGGCCGCGGCGGCCCGATGACTCTCACCGCCTCGAACTGGCTGCTCACCATCACCGCCCCGCGCGGGCCCGTCCATCAGGATCAGCCCGAAGGCGTCTCGGTCTGGTGGGGCTACGCCCTGCACCCCGGCCGCGCCGGCGACCACACGCCCAAGCCCATGACGATGTGCTCCGGCCGGGAGATCCTCGACGAGGTCTTGCACCATCTGGCGTTCGACGAGACCGTGGCCGACCGGGTCCGGGCGACCTCCACCGTCATTCCCTGTCTTGTGCCGTACGCCACCAGTCAGTTGCTGGCCCGCCGCCGCGACGACCGGCCCAAGGTGGTGCCCGAGGGGTCCGTCAACCTCGCCTTCATCGGACCGTTCGCCGACGTGCCGGACGACGTCGCGGGCACCGTCGAGCACTCCGTCCGCACCGCCTGGACGGCGGTGGCCCGGCTCCTCGGTCTCGGCGAGCACCCGCCCGCCGTCCTGAATGGCCGTCACCACCCTCGTGTCCTGGCCGCCGCATGGGAGACCGTGCACCGCCGGTGACCCGGAGACGCGGTCGGCCGACGCGGCGGCCATGGGGCCCGACGGCACCCGGGGTGCCTCACAGGTCGCCGGGGAGGCCGAGGCCGGTGAGGGCGCCCACCGGGTCCGGGTCCGGGGTGCCTCTCGGCCACCAGTCGTCGCGGCCCGGCTCGGACTCGTAGGCGTACCAGAGTCCGTCGCGGCCGAGGCGGAGCTGGAGGTGGCCGTGGGGGTGCGTGAGGTGGTTGCGCCAGGGGCGGAAGGCGGGCAGGTCGGCGGCGAGGAGCAGGGGCCTGGCCCGGTCGAATCGGCCGGCGGGCGGGTCCCACGGCTCCTCCAGTACGGCGAGGCCCTCCAGGCCGCCCTGGCGCCAGGCGGCGACCGCGCGGGCGAGCTCGGACGGGGTGCGGCCCGCCGCGGCGGCGAGGGACGCGTACAGCGACCGCGTCCCGGCGGTGAGCCCCGCGCCCGGGCGGGCCGCGGCCAGCCGGACCGCGTCCTGCCAGAAGGTCAGCTGTCCGACCGGGTCGCGGCCGGTCGCGAGCAGGGCGTGGGCACGGGCGGCGGCGTCCGTGGCCAGCTGGTCCAGCGCGAAGGGGTCCGGGCCGCCGGGGGCCGCCGGGTAGGCCGGGGGCTGCTCGGGATGCGCGAGCGGAGGCAGTGGAGCGGGCAGGGGCGCGAGGGCGCGCGAGGCGAGGACCTCGGCCGCCCGCACGCCCGGCAGGGGCGCCGGGCGCCTGTCCTGCGCGGCGCGCGCCGCGCGGGTGGCGCTGAGCCGGGACAGCGCGTCGAGCAGCTCCCGTTCGCCCCGGCCGCGCAGCAGGAGCAGGACGAAGGGGTCGGCGTCGAGCAGCCGGGCGGTCTGGTAGCAGAGGGCGGCCGCGTGCTTGCAGGGGTGGGCGCGGTCGGGGCAGCTGCAGTGGGGTTCCAGATCTCCGGGGCCGGGCAGCAGCGGCACGCCGCACTCCGCGAGGGACTGGGGCATCTCCTTGTCGAGCAGCGCCGCGATGTGGCCGGGGCGGTCGGCGGCGGCGTCCAGGAAGCGGTCCCAGTCGGTGTCGTCGAGCGTGCGCAGCCGCACCTGGACGCGGTAGGGGCGGGGGCGGCTGCCCTGGACGTAGGCGAGCACCAGTCCGGGCGTCACCGTGATGGCGTCGACGTGCCCCTGCCCCGCGTATCCCCGCCCGCGCTCCAGCCGCTTCGCATCCAGCGCGCCCTGTTCCAGCGCCCCGACCCAGGCGTTTCCCCACCAGCTCTCGGCGAAACGGTCACCGTCCCGGGGCGGGAACGGCGGGAAGGTACGGCGGAGTTCGTGATCGCGGGCGGGGGCACCCATGGAACGGGGGGATCGGGAGGACCGGACAGCGCGGGACCCGGAGGCCGGGGGCTCGGAGGCCGGGCGCTCGGAGACCGGAGCCGCGCCGGAGACCGGGCGCTCGGTGACCGGGGCCGGGGCGGAGGCTGGGGGCTCGGAGACCGGAGCCGGGGCGGCCGGGGGCTCGGGGGCGGAGGCCGGGCCGACGGCCGGTGCGCTCGGCCGTGCGGGCCGAGGGGGTCGGTCGTGGTCCTGAGCCGACGTCGCCGGGTTGTCCGTGTGGCGGGTGGGGGCCGGGTCGCTGGTCCCGTTCGGGGAGGTCGGAGGCTCGGGACGGCTCTCCGGCGTCTCCGGGGGCTCTGGGGCCGGGCCGTGTCCGCCCGGCTGCGTCTGCGGGGCTCTGCGGGCGGGACCGTGCAGCAGGCCGGCCGTGCGAGGGGGGCCGCCACCCTGCCCGGTCTCCGGCTCGTGGTCGTCGACGTCCGTGCCCGGCATCCGGAAGGCGTCGGACAGCAACTGCCGTACGTCCCGCGCGCCCCTGCCGGGGCCGTCCGCGCCCGCCCGCCGCACAGCCGCCGCCCTCTCGTCCACGGCGCTCTGCCGGGCCCGGCGCCTGCGGCGGGCGCCTTCCCGCTCGGTCTCCTCCCGGGCCCGACGCGCGTCGTCCCGCGCCGCACGCAGCGCCTCGCGCGCGACGTCCGCCGCCCGCGGTTCGGCGCCCGCCCGGTCGGCAGGGCGCGCGGCGGCCGCACCGGCCGGGGTGGTCTCCGCCGGGCTCGTCCGCGGGTCGCCGGATTCCCACGGCTGCGGCTTCACGGCCGCCGGGGTGTCCTCAGGTGTACCGGCGCTGCCGGGCGCGCCGGAGATGCGGGGCCCGCCGGCGATGCGGGGCCCGCCGGCGATGTGGGGCGCCCGGGTGTCCTGCGGCCCGTTGTTCACGCCGGTGGCTGTCGTGTCCTCCTGCCCACCATCGCCCTCAAAGGCTTCGGCGGCATCGGGGGCGCGGGTGACCGGGGGCGTATCGGCATCACCTGGCACGCCGACGCCTTCGGAGGAGTCGGCGGCCTCGCCCCCCTGCCCGTTCCCCCGACGCCCGCTCCCCCGCCGCTCGGACACCGCCCTGCGCAGCGCCTCGCGGGCCGCGTCGGCCGGGCCTGTGTTCTCCTGGGCCGTGGCCGCCCCGCCCGGGGACGGCTCGGGACGCGCCGGGTCCTGGACCGCCCGCTCGCGGGCCTCGCGCAGCGCGCGGCGGGCCTCGTCGGCCGGTCGGGCGCGCTCGTCGGCCGGTCGGGCGCCCGTCGCGTCTTCCCCGGGGACGGATGCGCGGTCCTGGCGGGGCGTCATGACGACCTCCGCAGCGACACCAGGTCGGACAGCTCCCGGTCCGTCAGCTCCGTGAGGGAGGACTCGCCGGAGCCCAGGACGGCGTCGGCCAGGGCCCGCTTGGACTGGAGCATCTCGGCGATGCGGTCCTCGACGGTGCCCTCGGTGATGAGGCGGTGCACCTGCACGGGCTGAGTCTGGCCGATGCGGTAGGCACGGTCGGTCGCCTGCTCCTCGACGGCCGGGTTCCACCAGCGGTCGAAGTGCACGACATGGCCCGCCCGGGTGAGGTTCAGGCCGGTGCCGGCCGCCTTGAGCGACAGCACCAGGACCGGTGTCGAACCGGCCTGGAAGCGGTCGACCATGCGCTCCCGCTCGGGGACCGGCGTGCCGCCGT
Source organism: Streptomyces sp. NPDC101110 (assembly GCF_044759525.1). Classification (NCBI taxonomy): domain Bacteria; kingdom Bacillati; phylum Actinomycetota; class Actinomycetes; order Kitasatosporales; family Streptomycetaceae; genus Streptomyces; species Streptomyces sp. NPDC101110. Next base: position 531,579 of record NZ_JBIVZM010000006.1, read on the forward strand.
GGAGGAGGTCGACCGGGACGGCCCGGGTCGCCAGATGCGAGGTGATCAGGCGGGCCATCCCGACGTACTGGGTGAAGACGAGGGCGGACCCGTCCTCGGCCAGCAGGGTGTCCAGCAGCTCGTCCAGCAGGGCGAGCTTCCCGGAGCGGGCGGCGAGCCGGTCGCCGGAGGCCGGGGTGTGCTCCTCCTTGAGGAACAGCGCGGGGTGGTCGCAGATCTGCTTCAGCGACGTAAGGAGCTTGAGCACCAGACCCCGGCGGGGCATGCCCTCGGCCGTCTCGATGGCGAGCATCGACTCGCGGACCACCGCCTCGTACAGCGCGGCCTGTTCGCGGGTGAGCGGGACCGGATGGTCGGTCTCCGTCTTGGGCGGCAGTTCGGGCACGATGCCCGGGTCGGACTTCTTGCGGCGCAGCAGGAAGGGCCGGACCAGCCGGGCCAGACGCTCCACCGCCTCCTCGTCCTCGCCGTTCTCCACGGCGCGCGCGTGCCGGGCGCGGAAGGACTTCAGCGGGCCGAGGAGCCCCGGGGTGGTCCAGTCGAGCAGGGCCCACAGCTCCGAGAGGTTGTTCTCGACGGGCGTGCCGGTCAGGGCCACGCGCGCGGGGGCGGGGATGCTGCGCAGTGCCTTGGCGGTGGCCGAGTAGGGGTTCTTGACATGCTGCGCCTCGTCGGCGACGACCATGCCCCAGGCCCGTTCGGCCAGGGCCGGGGCGGCCGAGCGCATGGTGCCGTAGGTGGTGAGGACGAAGCCGCCGTCCAGCCCGTCCAGGCCGCGGTCCGGGCCGTGGAAGCGGCGCACGGGCACGCCGGGGGCGAACCGCGTGATCTCCCGCTGCCAGTTGCCCAGCAGGGAGGCGGGGCACACGACCAGGGTGGGTTCGCTGCGGGCCCGCTTCAGGTGCAGGGCGATGAGGGTGACCGTCTTGCCGAGGCCCATGTCGTCGGCGAGACAGCCGCCGAGACCGAGGGAGGTCATCGACTCGAGCCAGGCAAGGCCCCGGAGCTGGTAGTCCCGGAGGGTCGCCTGAAGCTCCGGGGGTGGCTCGGCGGGCCGGATCCCCGCGGTCAGGCGGTCGCGCAGGGCCGCCAGCGCGCCCACCGGGACGGCCGGGACCGTCTCGCCGTCCACGTCGGCGGTGCCGGTGAGGGCGACGGACAGCGCGTCGACCGGGTCCAGCAGGCCCAGGTCCCGTTTGCGGGCTTTGCGGACCAGCGCCGGGTCGACCAGCACCCACTGGTCACGCAGCCGGACGACCGGGCGGTGGGCCTCGGCGAGGGCGTCCATCTCGGTGTCGGTGAGCGGATCGCCGCCGAGCGCCAGCTGCCAGCGGAACTGGAGGAGGTCCTCGCTCTCGAAGAAGCCGGTGCCGTCGGTCGCCGAGCCGGGGGCCGGACGGACCACCGCCGCTGCGGACAGGTCCTGTGCGAGGTCCCGCGGCCAGTGCACCGCGACCCCCGCCGCGGCGAGCCGGGTCGCCGCGATGCCCAGCAGGTCGGTGACCTCGTCCTCGGTCAGGGCCAGCACATCGGGCACGTCCTGGTCGGCGAGCCGGTCCAGCGGAGGCCAGACGCGGGCCGCGCGGCGGACGGCGAGGGCCGCGTCCACGCGCGCGCGGGGGCCGAAGGCGTCGTCGGCCGCACCCGCCCACAGGGCCGCCGCGTCGGCCACGAGGGTGGGGTCGGCGAGGCTGTGCACCTGGACGATCGCGGCGCCCGCGCTGCGGGCACCCCCGTCGGAGGCGTCGTCGAACAGGTCGTACGCCGAAAGGTCCAGGCGGAGCGAGATGCGGACGCCGGCGTCCATCCCGGCGGCGACTTCGGCGGCCCAGTCGTGGGCGGTGGGCAGATGCTGGGCCTCGCGGGCGGCGAAGGGCCGACCGGAGGTGTGGGGTGCGGCCGGGGTGCGGGGCAGGGTGTCGGCCACGGCGTCGAGGAAGGCCCGCACCAGCGCTTCCGGGTCGGGCAGCCGGATCGGGCCGGGGCCGGGCAGCGGCACGGCATGGCCCTCGTGGGGCAGGGCCGCGGCCACCGCGCGCAGGTGTGCGACGTCGTCCGGGTCGAGGGGGCCGGCGCGCCAGGCGTCGTGGCCCGTGGCGGTCAGGCCGGGCAGCAGCCGGCCGCGGGCGGTCAGCCGCAAGGCGTGCAGGGCGGCAGCGCCCCAGCAGGCCGTGGCGGGGTGGGCCGCGGGATCGTGCCGGGCGCGCACGAGGAGCGGCAGGGCGGCGTCGAGCGGAAGGGTCAGCGCGGGGGTGGTGCGCCGCCGTACCCCGGTGGGGCCGTGCCGTCGTACGACGGTCAGCTCGGTGTCATCGGCGTCCGCAGTGCCTTCCGCGTCCCCTGGGAGGGGGCCGCCCTCGGGGTCCCAGAAGGCGATGCGCCCCTCGCGCGGGAGGGGTGCGGGCAGGAAGACGGCCGGGAGCCGGACCGGGACCGTCGTCTCCCGCGCCCGCTCGGCCATCGGAGCCGCCTCTCCCATACGTCCTGCCACCTCCCGCCCCGTGTGTCGGATCAGTTGTCTCCGACTCTACGGGCGGGGTCTGACAATCGGCCCCGGCGTCGGGTCCGGAGCAGGGGTCCGGGAGGGCCGGGACACGGCCAGGGCAGCCCCGGCGCACGGCCCGGCAGGGTCAGGGCACGGTCCGGGAGACCACGTACACCCAGGGGTAGGCCGGGTTGGACAGGTCGACGACCACGTCGTGGGTGGGTGCCGGGTTCTTCTGCCGGTGGACGAAGCCGTACCAGGAGTCGTTCGGGGCGAACTTCCAGCCGGTGATCCCGCGGTCGCGGGCGCCGATGGTGACGTCACCCTGCTTCAGGTCCTTGCGCGTCACCCCGAGGCCGGTCAGATAGGCGTCCAGGCCGGCCGCGTTGGTCTCGAACTGGGTGTAGAGGCGGCTGGTCTTCCAGTTGTTGGTCTCGTAGTACGCCACGTGCCACGCCGGGTGCGGGACGGGCACCTGGTAGATGCGGCGCTGGAGCTTGGAGGGCCAGCCCGCGGTGAGGCCGGTCGCCGAGTACTTCGCCTCCTTGTCCTTGCCGCTGTCACGGCTCTGGTTCGCGGAGATCACGAGGTAGCCGGCCGGGATGCCGATGAGCAGCACGATGATCAGCAGGGTGAGGGACCTGCGGCGGATCATGTGGCGGCGGTCCTCGACCGGACGGTCCGGTCCGTCGGGCCAGGGGCCCTGGTGGGGCAGGGAGGCGGTCACGGCGTCTCCTGGGTACTGCGGAGCGACTGCGCGTACCGCTCGAGGCGCTCGTAGCGCTCCACGCGGCGGCGCTTGGCGCGGCGGAAGCGGCGGGCGACCAGCCGGGCGAGGTCGGCGGCGCCGACCATGCCGGCCTCGGGGCCGAGCTGGGCCCGGACGATGCGGGCCTCCGGGCGGTAGCCGCGGCCGGTGAGGTGCCGCTTGAAGGCGTCCCGGGCCGGGCCGATCAGCAGGTCGTCGGCGGCCGAGACGCCACCGCCGATCACGAAGCAGGAGGGGTCGAGTGCGGCCGCGAGGTTGGCGATGCCGACGCCGAGCCACTGGCCGATGTCCTGGAGCAGCTCGATGCACATGGCGTCGCCCTCGCGGGCCAGCTCGGTGATCATCGGGCCGGTGATGTCGCCGATGCTGCCCTTGACGTGCTCGATGATCCCGTAGGCGACCGGCGAGTCGGCGGCGGCCAGCTCGCGGGCCTCGCGGACCAGGGCGTTCCCGGAGCTGTACTGCTCCCAGCAGCCGCGGTTGCCGCACGGGCAGCGGTGGCCGCCGGGCACGACCTGCATGTGGCCGAACTCGCCGGCGACGCCGTACTTGCCGCGCTTGACCTGGCCGTCCTCCAGGATCGCGCCGCCGATGCCGGTGCCGAGGGTGATCATGACGAGGTGGTCCTCGCCGCTTCCGGCGCCGAAACGCCACTCGGCCCAGGCGGCGGTGTTGGCGTCGTTGTCCACGAGGACGGGGACGGAGAGCCGGCCCGAGAGGCGGTCGCGCAGCGGTTCGTTGCGCCAGGACAGGTGGGGGGCGAACAGCACCCGGTTGCGGTCGGCGTCCACCCAGCCGGCCGCGCCGATGCCGACGGCGTGCACGTCGTGCCGGTCGGAGAGGTCCAGGACCAGCTCGGCGATGGTGTCCTCGACGACCTTGGGACTCTTGGACTTGTCCGGGGTCTCCGTGCGGAGCATCTCCAGGATGTTGCCGTCTGCGTCGACGACGCCCGCCATCACCTTCGTACCGCCGATGTCGATGCCGACCGTGGGCACGCGGGGGGCCGTCAGGTGCGAGCGGCGCTCCCGGGTGCCGACGGTGCGGAGCGCCGTGGCACGGCGGGAGCCGATGGGGGCGGTGAAGTCGCGGTAGGTGCTCATCGCCGCCGATTCTGCCTCACGGCGGGGCCGTGTGCGGAGCGGGGCAGGGGCGGGGTGGCGCGGATCGTTGCCGAGTACCGGGGAATGGTTGGTTGCTCGCGCAGTCCCCCGCGCCCCTGAAAAATCAGGTGCGTACCAGCAACTGGAACTCGAACGAATAGCGCGTCGGGCGGTACGTGTGTGTGCCGTATTCCACTGCTCGACCGGTGTCGTCGAACGTCACCCGTTGCATGGTCAGCAGCGGCGCGCCCGTCTCCTCGGCGAGGCGCTCCGCCTCCTCCGCCGTCGCCGCCCGGGCGCCGATCGACTGGCGGGCGCTGTGCAGGGTGATGCCCGCCGCGCGCATCAGCCGGTAGAGGCCGGTCGTTTCCAGCTGGTCGGTGTCGAGGTCGATGAGGCCGGGGGGCAGGAAGTTGCACAGGTAGGCCATGGGCTCGCCGTGGGCGAGACGGAGGCGTTCGACGCGGTGGACGTCGCTGTCCTCGGCGACGCCGAGTGCCGCGGCGACCTCGGCTGAGGCGGGGACCAGCTTGTTGACGAGGACCCTGGTGGCCGGGCGCTGGCCCGCCGCCTCCAGGTCGTCGTAGAGGCTGCTGAGCTCCAGCGGGCGTTTGACCTGGCTGTGCACGACCTGGGTGCCCACGCCGCGGCGGCGTACGAGCAGGCCCTTGTCGACGAGCGACTGGATCGCCTGGCGGACGGTCGGCCGGGACAGGCCGAGCCGGGCGGCGAGTTCGATCTCGTTGCCCAGCAGGCTGCCGGGGGTCAGCGTGCCGTGCTCGATCGCGGCCTCCAGCTGCTGGGACAGCTGGAAGTACAACGGCACGGGAGAGCTGCGGTCCACGCTCAGCTCGAGCTGCACGGTCGGGTCCACTTCTGGTTTCGGCACGGGCCGAGCGTAGCCCCGTGCGTTGTTGACGGGAAGTCGTGTAGTCAGATTGTCCGGACATACAGATTGACAGCGGCGGGCTGTGCACGCACTTTGTTCTCATGCGCATCGGCGTCATCGGTACGGGCCGCATCGGCACCATCCACGCGAACACGCTCAGTCGGCATCGCGACGTCGGCTCCCTGATCCTGACGGACGCGGACCCGGCCAGGGCCCAGGAACTGGCGCACCGGCTGGGCGAGACGGCGGCGCCCGGCGTGGAGGAGATCTTCCGCTGGGGGGTGGACGCCGTGGTCATCACGACGGCCACGTCGGCCCACGCCGAACTGATCGGTCGGGCAGCACGCTCGGGTCTGCCGGTGTTCTGCGAGAAGCCCATCGCACTGGACCTGCCGGGCAGCCTGAGCGCGATCACCGAGGTCGAGGCGGCCGGGACGGTTCTCCAGATGGGCTTCCAGCGCCGCTTCGACGCCGGGTACACGGGTGCGCGCGAGGCCGTTCGGTCCGGCCGGCTGGGGCGGCTGCACACCGTGCGGGCGCTGACCAGCGACCAGGCGCCGCCGGACGCCGCGTGGCTGCCGCTGTCCGGCGGGCTGTACCGGGACACGCTGATCCACGACTTCGACGTCCTGCGCTGGGTGACCGGCCGGGAGGTGACGGACGTCTACGCCGCCGGGTCGGACGCCGGCCCCCGGATGTTCCGCGAGGCGGGCGACGTCGACACCGCCGCGGCGCTCCTCACCCTGGACGACGGCACGCTCGCGACGCTCACCGGGACCCGGATGAACGGGGCCGGCTACGACGTGCGGATGGAGCTCGCCGGGGAGCTCGACCAGATCGTGGTCGGCCTGGACGACCGTACGCCGATCGCGTCCACCGAGCCGACCGGGCCGCCGGCCGCGGACAAGCCGTGGACGGGGTTCCTTGAGCGGTTCGGCCCCGCCTACGAGGCGGAGCTGAACGCGTTCGTCGAGGTGGTCCGGGGCGAGCGGGCCAATCCCTGCGACGGTCGCGAGGCGCTGCAGGCGCTGCGGATCGCCGAGGCGTGCGAGCTGTCGCGGCGCGAGCGCAGGCCGGTGCACCTCGCCGAGATCCCCGGCGGGCCCTCTCCGGCGTTCGCCTGACGCCCGGGTCCGCCGGTCAGTGCTCCTCCGGTTCCTCCTCCAGGAGCCCCGCGTCGTACGCGAGCAGCGCGATCTGCACGCGGTTGTTGAGGTCGAGCTTGGCCAGGATGCGTGAGACGTGCGTCTTCACGGTGGGGACGCTCATGTAGAGGGTTGCCGCGATCTCGGCGTTGGCCAGGCCCCGGCCGACGGCGACGGCGACCTCGCGCTCACGGTCGTTGAGGACGGTCATGCGTTCGCGCGCGCGGGTGCGGCGCGTGTCGGCGGCGTTGCCGACGGCGTGCCGCATCAGCTGACGGGTGACCGTGGGCGACAGGACCGGGTCCCCGGCCGCGACCCGGCGCACCGCCGCCACGATCTCGGCCGGCGGGGTGTCCTTGAGGACGAACCCGGCGGCGCCGGCGCGCAGCGCGCGCAGCACCTGCTCGTCGGCGTGGAAGGTGGTGAGCACCACCACCTGCGGGGCGTCCTCGCGGGTGCGCAGCCGCTCCGTCGCCGTGAGACCGTCCACCGTCGGCATCCGGATGTCCATGAGCACGACGTCCGGGCGGGTGCGGTCGACGAGGGTCTCCGCCTCGGCTCCGTCGGCGGCCTCGCCGACGATCTCGATGTCGTCGGCGCCGCCCATCATGAAGGACAACCCGGCCCGCACCAGCGGATCGTCGTCGACGAGGAGCAGTCTGATCGCAGTCATGAGCGTTACGTAATCACGGCCGGGCCGGGCGGCGGGCCCGAACGGAAGGTGCCGGACGGACAGGAAGGGCCCCGGACGGGAAGGGTCCCGAACGGGAAGGGGCCGGACAGACAGGAAGGGCCCCGAACGGGAAGGGGCCGGACGGACAGGAAGGGTCCCGGACGGGGAGGAAGGGCCCCGGACGGGAAGGGAGCGGCCGGACGGGAAGGGGGGCGGGCAGGAAAGGGGCGGCCGGGTGCTCACCCCCACGGCAGCCACGCCCGCACCTCGAACCCGCCCTGCGGGGTGGGGCCGTGCTCCAGCCGGCCTCCGGCCAGGGTCGCCCGCTCCGTGAGGCCGATCAGTCCCTGCCCTGAGCCGGGGACGGGTGGCACCTCGCCCTCGGGGGGCGGGTTGTGCACGCGGACGCTGAGCCCGGTGCCCGGTGTGCCGGTGACGGTCACCGTGACCTCAGTTCCGGGGGCGTGCTTGCGCGCGTTGGTCAGGCCCTCCTGGGCGATCCGGTAGGCGGTGCGGCCGACCGAGGACGGGACGCCGGCGGGGTTCTCGACGCGGTGGTCGAGGGAGACCTTCATGCCGCCCTGGCGGGACTCGGCGACCAGGGTGTCCAGCGCCGCGAGGGTCGGCTGCGGCCGGCCCGTGTCGTCGGCCTCGCCCGCCCGCAGCACACCGATGATCTCCCGCAGGTCCTGGAGCGCCTCGTGCGCGCTCTCCCGGATCACGCCCGCCGCCCGCGCCGTCTGTGCCGGAGGCGCGTCGGGCCGGAACTCCAGGGCGCCGGCGTGCACGCTCAGCAGGGTGAGCCGGTGGGCGAGCACGTCGTGCATCTCCCGTGCGATGGCCTCGCGGGCGAGCCGCTGGGCCCGCTCGGCCCGCAGCAACGCCTCGGTCTCGGCGCGCCGGGCCCGGTCCCGCAGGCTCAGCATGAGCTGCCGCTTGGCCCGTACGAACATGCCCCAGCCGACGGTCGCCGCGGTGAGCACCTCGACGAAGGGCACGGTCACCAGGTAGGGGAGGTCCGCATCGGGGCGTATCCAGTAGTAGAGCGGCGCCAGCGCCATGTTGACGCCGCCCACCCAGGCCACGGAGCGGAAGGGGCGGTGCACGGCGAGCGTGAACAGGGCGATGAGGCCCGCGCCGCCCGAGGTGTCCGAGAGGAAGCCGACCGGGGTCAGCGCCACGGCCAGCCCCAGCGGCCAGCGGCGCCGCAGCCAGATGGCCGCACAGGCCAGTGCGCCCGCCACCTGATCGACGACGGCGAGTTCGTTCGACACGTGCGGGTTGTCGGCGAGGGCGTCGGCGGCCATCGCGCCCACCAGTACGGCCAGCAGGAAGCAGGAGAAGTCGACGACCCAGTCGCGGGCGGTGCGCCGGGGCCGCCGCCCGGCCCGTGCGGCGTCGGGGTCGAGTTCGTGCAAGAGGGCCGACGGGAAGAACCATCTGCGTCCGGTGAACAGGGCGGGTGTCTCCCCCACCGGCACCGGGGAGGCGTGCCCCACGTCGTCACCCGTCACGAGCGACCAATCTACGCAGTCGGCGCCCCTCCCACCCGTGCTCGGGCGGGATCGCCGACCGAAGTCGTCACGACGCATACTTTCGATGCCGCCGCCGCGCGGCAGGGGGAACTTCCGTCGCCGTGCGACGCTCCCGCGGCCGATGTGCGTGGGGGGTGCGCGGGACGAGGCTGCCGGCATGAAACAGGTACTGGAGATTCTCGGCTTCCTCGCCCTGGTCCAGGGCGTGGCGGGCCTGGTGCACGAGTTAACCGGCTGGAACTGGGGCCTGGTACAGCGCCTGGGGTTCCTCGACGGCTACGAGATCTACGCGAGTGTCGCGCTGCTCGTGCTGGGGGTCGCCCTGTTCGCGGCGGCCGGGAGCCGGAAGTCCGTCTGATACGCCTGCGGACGTCCGGCCCCCGGGTCGCGCCGGGGCTCAGCAGCCGTGGTCGACCAGGTCGAACGACTCGTAGTGGTCGGCCGTGTAGTAGTCCTCCTGGTTCTGCTCACCGGTGACGATGCGCCGGGCACCGCGGGTGGAGGAGCCCGGGGTGATGACCGTGTACTCGTGGTAGTAGCCGGACGACTTGCCCGGCAGGACGCCCTCCCGGTTCTGGAAGACGGTGCCGTCCTGGTCGAACGGGTAGGGGCCGCCCTGCTCGATCAGGTCGAGCGTGTCGTGGGCCTGGGACGGCAGGTCGCTGTAGCAGATGTCACCGACGGCGGTGGGGGCGGCGTCGGCCGTGGTGGCGGAGACGGTTCCGCCGACGAGGAGGGTGGACAGGAGGGCGGCTGCTGCGCCGAGCCGCGAGGCGCGTGGGGGGAAATTCATGACGTTCATGATGACGCGCGTAGACGCTGGCATGTCAATGACAAGCCAGGAGAATTTCCTGTGAAGCCCCGTCTGTTCGCGGGGAGTTCACCCTGAAGGATGCCGACGAGGTCGAGCGTCGGCAGACAGCGGACGGGGGCGCCGCCGCCGTGCGGAAAGGCGCCCCGAATCGCCCGGCCGTACGCCCGCTCACTGGGCGTTCGTCGAGAACAAGCCTCCCGTCGGCCCCTGCTTGTCGCCGCCCTGGGCCTTCCTCAGGGCGTTGGCGAGGCTCTCGATCGTGAGGGACTGCAGGATGACGCGGCCGTTGCCCTCCAGGGTGGCCAACGACAGGCCCTCGCCGCCGAAGACGGCGTTCATCAGGCCCTGGCGGTCGAGGCCGCCGACGCGCTGGACGCCGTACCGGATGCCCTCCTCGAAGGCGACGACGCAGCCGGTGTCGACCTCGACGCGACCGCCGAAGTCGGCCGGGTTCAGGTCGATGAAGTTTCCCGCTCCCGCGATGATCACTGTGCCGCGCCCGGTGAACTTCTCCAGGACGAAGCCCTCGCCGCCGCTCCTGCCGGTACGGCCGCCCTGGAAGGCGATGCCGAAGTCGACGGTGGACTCGGCGGCCACGAAGGCGTCCTTCTCCGCGAACCACGCGCGCGTGCCGTCCAGTTCCAGTGCGCGCATCTCCCCGGGCAGGACGCCCGCGAAGCCGACGGTGCCCTCGCCGCCCCCGGTGGTGAAGTACTGGAAGGCCAGCGACTCTCCCGCCAGGACGCGCTGGCCCGCCTGCATGGCCGTACCCATGGCCTGACGCAGCAGCCCGCCCATCCCGCCGGAGCCGCTGCCGCCGGGCTGGGGCTGCCCGCCGCCCGACGGGCCGCCCAGGCGGGTCTCCATGGTCACGTTCGTGGTCTTGAACAGGAACTTCCCGGCCTCGCAGTACACCGTCTGACCGGGCTGGAGGCTGACGACTGCCATCTGCATGGCGTTGCCGACGATCTCTTGCTGAAGTGTCACGACCGGAGAACGGAAGAGACGGAGGGAAAGGTTCCGGATGTGCTCCGGGCCGGGGACCTCGACGTCCGTTCGCCGCCAGCGCCGGTGCCGCGCGGCCGGTGGGATGAACCCATGACTTCTCAAGGAACCCTGCACGGCAAGGTGGCTCTCGTGACCGGCGGGAGCCGCGGAATCGGCGCGGCGACAGCGGTCCGGCTGGCCCGGGAGGGCGCGGACGTCGCCGTCGGTTATGTGAACGGCAAGGAGGCGGCCCGGGACGTCGTACGGGCCGTGGAGGCGCTGGGGCGCCGGGCGGTGGCGCTGCGCGCGGACGCCGCGCGGGCCGAGGAGGCGGCGGAGGTGGTGCACGCGGCGGCGGACGCGCTGGGCGGGCTCGACGTCCTGGTCAACAACGCCGGCGTCGGGGTGCTCGGGCCGCTGGACACCCTGACGCTCGCGGACGTCGACCGGGTCCTCGACATCAATGTGCGCGCCGTCTTCCTGGCCTCCCAGGCCGCCGCCGCGCGGCTGTCCGAGGGCGGGCGGATCATCACGATCGGCAGTTGCATGGCCCAGCGGGTGCCCGGGCCCGGCGGGACGCTGTACACGACGAGCAAGGCGGCCCTGGCCGGTCTGACCCGGGCGCTGGCCCGGGAGCTGGGCGGGCGCGGGATTACGGCGAACCTGGTCCATCCCGGCCCGATCGACACGGACATGAACCCGGCGGACGGGCCGTTCGCGGCGGGCCAGGCGGCGATGACGGCGCTGGGACGGTTCGGAACGGCGGAGGAGGTGGCGTCGATGGTCGCCTACCTGGCGGCGGCGACCTACGTCACGGGAGCCGAGTTCGCGGTGGACGGAGGCCACGCCGCGTGAGGCCCTGACGCGGCGTGGGACGCGGGACGCACCGCTGCTGTCCGGGCGGTGCGCCCCGGGCAACCCCGATGTGAGCCGCGCCCAGAGCCATGAGCCCGCGCGGGACCCAGGACGCACTACTGCTGTCCGGGCGGTGCGCCCCGGGCAACCCCGATGTGAGCCGCGCCCGGAACCGTGAGCCCGCGCGGGACGCGGGGCGCACCGCTGCTGTCCGGCCGGTGCGCCCGCGGGTCCGGGCCGGCGCGTCAGCCACCCAGTTCCTGGTGGCGGGCCGCCAGTCGGCTCGTGCCCTCCTCGGTGAGGGAGCCGAACAGGCGGAGCCTGGAGATGCCGCCGTCCGGGAAGATGTCCACCCGCGCGTGCGTGCCGACGGCCGGCTCCGGCAGGACGAAGCGGTGGTTGGTGTCGGGCTGGAGGCGGGTGCGGGGCAGGATCTCCCGCCATTCGCCGTCCTCGCCGTCCTTGACGGACACCGAGGCCCAGCCGGCACTGTTGCCCTTGAGGTAGGCGGTGTCGATCTCCAGGGCGCGGATCTGCGCCTGGGCGGCGAGCCGGTAGCGGATCCAGTCGTGGCCCTGGTCGCGACGGCGGCGGGTCTCCCAGCCGTCGTCCATCTTCAGTGAGCGGCCCGGCTGGATGGTGTTGGAGGCGGGCGAGTAGAAGCGGTTGGAGGCGTCCTCGGCCCGGCCGCCGTTCTCCAGGGCGACGACGTCGAAGGTGCCGAGCGCCTCCAGCCACGCGGGGTCGGGGACGACCTCGCCGTGGACGCGCAGGCGGGCGATGCCGCCGTCGGGGTGCTGATTGACCCTGAGGTGCGTGAAGCACTGCTCGACGGCGACGGCGAAACCGTTCGCCGCGTGGCCGCCGACCGCGGTGCGCGGGACGAGGGTCGTCCACTTCACGTCGCCCCCGAGGAGTTCCTCCGGCGACGGGGAGCCCTGCACGCAGGTGCCCTCGACGGACACCGCCTGCGGGTAGTTGCCGCGGAAGTGCGCGGTGTCGACCACGATCCCGCGGATCACGCCCGGGGCGCCGAGGCGGACCAGCGCCCAGTCGTGGTCGTCCGTGGCCGGCCAGGGGTGGTCGGCGGAGGCACCCCGCCGGCGGCGGGTCTCCCAGCCATCCATGATCTTGCCCTTGTGCCCGAAGTGCTCGGGGTCGAACACGGCGGGCCCGGGCACCAGCAGGTTCTCGCGCTGGGCGAAGAACTCGTCGTTAGCGGCGATGACACCGGCCCCGAGCCGCCGGTCGGCGAGGTCGGTGTACTGGGTGAAGGGGAAGTCGGCGGTGCGGTAGTCCGCGTACGGGTCGCCGCCTCCGTAGGGGTTCGCGTCGCCGGTGAAGCTGGGAATCGCCGTCACGGTGATCAGATCTGCCTTTCGAGGTCCGGTGTGGGATTCAGTGGGTCCGGGTGAGGAGCCGCCCCTTCGGTTCGGTGAACTCGCCGTCGGCGACGATGCGCTGCCCGCGCAGCCAGGTGGACTTCACGACGCCGTGCAGGGTCTTCCCCGTGTACGCCGTGACGCGGTTGCGGTGCTGGAGGGCGACCGGGTCGACGGTGAAGGTCTCGTCGGGGTCGAGGACGGCGAAGTCGGCGTCGCGGCCCACGGCGATGGCGCCCTTGCGGTCGTCGAGGCCGACCAGTTCGGAGGTGCGCGCGGACATCCAGCGCACCACGTCCTCCAGACCGTGACCGCGCCTGCGGGCCTCCGTCCACACCGCGGCCAGGCTCAGCTGGAGTCCGGAGATGCCGCCCCAGGCCGTCGCGAAGTCGTCGGTCTTCAGGTCGGCCGTGGACGGGGAGTGGTCGGTGACGACACAGTCGACGGTGCCGTCGGCGAGGGCCTGCCAGAGCAGGTCCTGGTTGGCTGCCTCGCGGATGGGCGGGCAGCACTTGAACTCGCTGGCGCCGTCGGGGACTTCCTCGGCGGTGAGGGTCAGGTAGTGGGGGCAGGTCTCCACGGTGATGCGGACGCCCTCCGCCCGCGCCCGGGCGATCATCGGCAGGGCGTCGCTGGAGGAAAGGTGCAGCACGTGCACGCGCGCGTCGAGGGCCTTCGCCTCGCGGATGAGCCGGGCGATGGCGGTGTCCTCGGCGTCCCGGGGGCGGGAGGCGAGGAAGTCGGCGTACTTCGGGCCCGGCTGCTGCGGGGCGGAGGCCAGGCGGTGGGGGTCCTCGGCGTGCACGATGAGCAGGCCGTCGAAGGCGGCGATCTCGGCCATGGTGCGGGCGAGGGAGTCCCGGTCCAGGTGCGGGAACTCGTCCACACCGGACGGTGACAGGAAAGCCTTGAAGCCGAACACGCCGGCCTCGTGGAGCGGGCGGAGCTCCTTGACGTTGTCGGGCAGGGCGCCACCCCAGAAGCCGACGTCGATGTGCGCCTTGTCGGCGGCGACCTGCTGCTTGGTGCGCAGGTGCGGGACGGTCGTGGTCGGCGGGAGGGAGTTGAGGGGCATGTCGACGAGGGTCGTGATGCCGCCGGCCGCCGCGGCGCGGGTGGCGGTCCAGAAGCCCTCCCACTCGGTGCGGCCGGGGTCGTTGACGTGCACGTGCGTGTCGACCAGGCCGGGCAGCAGGACGTGGTCGCCCAGGTCCTCCAGGCGGGCGCCCCGCGGTACCGGCGCGTCGTGCGGGAGGACGGCCGTGATCGTGCCGCCGGCCACCGCGACGGATGCGGCCCGCGTTCCCTCGGGGGTGATGACTCGCGTCGAGCGCAGCACCAGTTCAGCGTCGGACACCCGGACCCCTTACTTCCAGCCACTTCCGCGTAACGGAATTCAACTTTCTGTTGAAGGAGTCTTCACTCCCTCTTTCGCGTCGTCAAGGGCACACTGGGCTGCGGCGCCCTCCAGGCGAACACCCCTAGACGTTTCCACAAAGCGGAATTAAACTTCCAACAAGCAGAACGTAGCTACGTACGAACGGGGAGTCAACCGCCCGCCGGGTAGGCTTCTGCCCTTCCCGCCCGCCCCGAAAGGAACGCGCCGTGCCGACGTCCAGCGCCAGCACCACCGACTCCGCCCGGTCCTCCGCCAACGGCGGCGTCCAGTCCCTGGAGCGCGCCTTCGACCTGCTCGAACGGATGGCGGACGCGGGCGGGGAGGTGGGCCTGAGCGAGCTGTCCGCGAGCAGCGGCCTGCCCCTGCCGACCATCCACCGCCTGATGCGCACGCTGGTGGCCTGCGGGTACGTACGTCAGCAGCCCAACCGCCGCTATGCGCTCGGCCCGCGTCTGATCCGCCTCGGCGAGTCGGCGTCCCGGCTGCTGGGCACCTGGGCGCGGCCGTATCTCGCGCGCCTGGTCGAGGAGACCGGCGAGACGGCGAACATGGCGCTGCTGGACGGGGACGAGATCGTCTACGTGGCGCAGGTGCCGTCGAAGCACTCGATGCGTATGTTCACCGAGGTCGGCCGGCGGGTGCTGCCGCACTCCACGGGCGTGGGCAAGGCCCTGCTCGCCGACTTCCCGCCGGAGGAGGTGCGGGCGCTGCTCTCCCGCACCGGCATGCCCGCCGCGACGGAGAAGACGATCACGACGCCCGACGGCTTCCTCGCAGCCCTGGAGGACGTGCGCCGGCAGGGTTACGCCATCGACGACAACGAGCAGGAGATCGGGGTCCGCTGCCTCGCGGTCCCGGTGCCCGACTCCCCCACCGCGGCGGCCATCTCCATCTCCGGTCCGGCGGGGCGGGTGACCGAGGCGGCGACGGACAAGATCGTGCCGGTGCTCCAGCAGGTCGCGGGGGAACTGTCCGAGGCGCTCGCCAGCCAGAGCCCCGCGTGACCGCACCGGCTCCGGGGTCCCGAACATCCTGAGGCCTGTTGCGAAAGCGGCCGTGAAGGTGCCGCGGCGCCTGCCGCCGGGCGGCGACGCCTCTTTCGTGACAGGCCCCCAGGGGGCTTCTGACGGATCTCCGTGGCGTCGCGGAGATCCGTCAGCAGCCCCCTAGCCCTGCCCCCGCACCGGACTCCCGAAGAGATCCGCCGCCCGCCGCACGTCCGCCAGCTCCGCGGACAGGGCGCTCACCGAACCGATCGCGCCCGCGACCAGCAGGAGGGAGCGGCGCAGGCGGGGGATCTCGGGGATGCCGTCCGCGGCCATGGCGGCCATCGCGGCGAGTTCCTCCTCGGCGATGGTCCGGTCGGCGAACTCGCCGGGATGGGCGGCCAGTCGGCGGCGTAACCGGGACACGGCGGAGCACAGCTCCGTCACGCGTGGGTCCTCACCACCGCCGGCCACGGGCCCCTGCCGCTTCTGCTCGACGCTCCGCAACACAGTCCTCCCCCTCGCACCTCGTCGTGCACATGCCCTTCCGACGCGAAGTCCCCCACACCGGGCGGCAGTCGGGTGCCCGGCCGGTCGGTGCGGGCGACAGTAAACGACGCGGACCACCGGGCGCCAGTCCATTGCGTCATCGACTTGTTTCGCTGCGTGACTCTCTGGCCCGGAGCGCACGCCTGTCCGACCCGCGCCCCGCGCCGTCGCACCCCTGTACGGGGCGTGCGGTATGCAGGAGCCATGACGACACGGGAGACGACGGACGGGACGGGGGCGGTTGCGGGCCTGCTGCTCGCGGCCGGTGGCGGGCGGCGGCTCGGCGGACGGCCCAAGGCTCTGCTGACCCACCGGGGACGGCCCCTCGTCGAGCATGCGGTGCGAGTGCTGCGGGAGGGCGGCTGCGCAACCGTCCATGTGGTCCTCGGCGCACGGGCCGAAGACGTGCGCGCCCGCGCCTCGCTGCCGGGCTGCGTCCTGGTCGACAACCCCGACTGGGAGCAGGGGATGGGGAGTTCGCTGCGCGCCGGGCTCGACTCGCTCGCGGGCACGCCCGCCCGGGCCGCCCTGGTGTCCCTGGTGGACCAGCCCGGCATCGGGCCCGAGGCGGTGACCCGCGTGCTGACGGCCTACCGGGGCGAGGAGACGCTCGCCTCCGCCGCGTACGACGGCGTGCGCGGCCACCCGGTGCTGTTCGGCGCCGCCCACTGGGCGGGGATCGCCGCGACTGCGACGGGAGACCGGGGGGCACGCACCTATCTGAGGGAGCACCGGTCGGCCGTACGCCTCGTGGAGTGCGGGGACGTGGCCCGGCCCTTCGACATCGACACCGAAGCCGACCTGGTCCACCTGGAGTGAACGGGGTGGCACGCAGCGCCACCTTGCCTCGACTCAGAGAATCTCGACATCAACAGACGATTGAACTTCCACCATGAGGAAACTAGTATCCACTGTTCAGAAGCGCCCGAGGGCTCTCAGGGCGCGGAACGCCGTATTCGGGAAGACTGGCACCCGGTGCCGAGCACGCCGGCTCGTCTTCACAGCTCGCTGAAGGAAGTGACCGTTCATGTCCGCTCCAGCGCCGTCCCCGCTGGCCATCGTCGACGCCGAGCCCCTGCCCCGGCAGGAGGAGGTCCTGACCGAAGCGGCGCTCGCCTTCGTGGCCGAGCTGCACCGGCGGTTCACGCCCCGGCGTGACGAGCTCCTCGCCCGCCGCGCCGAGCGCCGTGCCGAGATCGCCCGCACCTCCACCCTCGACTTCCTCCCGGAAACCGCCGCGATCCGCGCCGACGACTCCTGGAGGGTCGCCCCGGCCCCGGACGCCCTGAACGACCGCCGGGTCGAGATCACCGGTCCCACCGACCGCAAGATGACCATCAACGCCCTGAACTCCGGCGCCCGGGTGTGGCTCGCGGACTTCGAGGACGCCTCCGCGCCCACCTGGGAGAACGTGGTCCTCGGGCAGGTCAACCTGAGCGACGCCTACACCCGGAACATCGACTTCACCGACCCGGGGTCGGGCAAGTCGTACGCGCTGAAGGCGAACGAGGAGCTCGCCACGGTCGTGATGCGCCCTCGTGGCTGGCACCTGAACGAGCGTCACCTCGTCGACGCCGACGGCGCCCCGGTGCCCGGCGCCCTCGTCGACTTCGGCCTGTACTTCTTCCACAACGCCCAGCGCCTGCTGGACCTCGGCAAGGGGCCGTACTTCTACCTCCCCAAGACGGAGTCCCACCTGGAGGCCCGCCTGTGGAACGAGGTGTTCGTCTTCGCGCAGGAGTACTGCGGCATCCCGCAGGGCACGGTCCGCGCGACCGTCCTCATCGAGACGATCACCGCCGCGTACGAGATGGAGGAGATCCTCTACGAGCTGCGCGACCACGCCTCCGGGCTGAACGCGGGCCGCTGGGACTACCTGTTCTCCATTGTCAAGAACTTCCGTGACGGCGGCGCCAGGTTCGTGCTGCCGGACCGCAACGCGGTGACCATGACCGCCCCGTTCATGCGTGCCTACACCGAACTGCTCGTCCGCACCTGTCACAAGCGCGGCGCGCACGCCATCGGCGGCATGGCGGCCTTCATCCCGTCCCGCCGGGACGCAGAGGTCAACAAGGTCGCCTTCGAGAAGGTCCGCGCCGACAAGGACCGCGAGGCGAACGACGGTTTCGACGGCTCCTGGGTCGCCCACCCCGACCTGGTGCCGATCGCCATGGAGTCCTTCGACAAGGTACTCGGCGACAAGCCGAACCAGAAGGACCGGCTGCGTGAGGACGTCGACGTCAAGGCAGCCGACCTCATCGCCGTCGACTCGCTGGACGCGAAGCCGACGTACGCGGGTCTGGTCAACGCCGTCCAGGTCGGCATCCGTTACATCGAGGCCTGGCTGCGCGGCATGGGCGCCGTCGCCATCTTCAACCTGATGGAGGACGCGGCCACCGCCGAGATCTCCCGCTCCCAGATCTGGCAGTGGATCAACGCGGAGGTCGTCCTCGACAACGGCGAGCAGGTCACCGCCGAGCTGGCCCGCAGCGTCGCCGCCGAGGAACTGGCGAACATCAGGGCCGAGATCGGCGCCGAGGCCTTCGCGGCCGGCAACTGGCAGCAGGCGCACGACCTGCTGCTGAAGGTCTCCCTCGACGAGGACTACGCCGACTTCCTGACGCTCCCGGCGTACGAGCAGCTCAAGGGCTGACTCAGTCCGCGGACGGCCTCTCCGAGTGGCCCAGGGACTTCCCCGGGGCCACTCGGTCGCGTACGGCCTTCTTCACGGCCGTGGGCTCCGGGAAGCCCTGCGTGCGCCGGTCCCAGACGACTTCATCGCCGACGCGGACGACGAACACCCCGCCCGTACCGGGTTTCAGGGCCAGTTCCGTCAGTTCGGCCTCGAAGGTGGTGAGCAGTTCCTGCGCCAGCCAGGCCGCGCGGGGCAGCCAGCGGCACCGGGTGCAGTACTCGATCTCGACCCGCCGCGAGCCGCCCGGGGAGTCCCCCTCCAGTTCGATCTCGACGCGCTGAACATCCGTCATCCGAGGTGCACCGACCAATCCTGCTGAGCGGCGGGCTTGCCGTGCAGGTCGGGGACCTGCCTGAGCCACGCGGGGCGTCCCTGCTGGTTCTTCGCCGTCCTCAGGGCCTCCTCGGCTGCGAGCTCCTCCCGGCTGGGGAAGTCGGTGGGCAGCCAGGCCGCGGAGGCCCGCACGCGCGCGTGGAGGTAGGTCTCATAGGCCGCGCGCACCTCGTCGGCGGTGGCGAAGCCCGGCTCGTCCGCCAGCCACGCGTCCGGGACCTCGGCGAGGATCCGCCGCAGCAGTTCCGCGGTGACCCGGGGTGCCAGTTCGGCGTCGGCGGCCCGGACGTCGGGGCCGTGATGGCCGAGGGCGTGGTGCCTGAAGTCGTAGGCCTTCTCCGGGTCGGAGCCGTCCCAGCGGTGGTGGAAGACGAGGGCGGCGCCGTGGTCGATCAGCCACAGGCGCGGGGGCGTGACGCCGAGGGTGGGCCAGAGCATCAGGTTGGAGCTGTGGGCCGTGCGGTCGACGTTCACGGTCAGCGCGTCGAGCCAGACGATCCTGCCCGCCTCCAGCGGGTCGACGGGGAAGACCCGGGCGATCTCCGGTGTGAAGTCCCGGGCGCCCGGCAGGTAGTCCATGCCGAGGTTGACGCCCGCGCTGGCCGCGTGCAGGCCCCGCACCTCCTGGTGCGGCTCGTCGTCGGCGATGGCCGGGTCGAAGTGCACCAGGACCAGCTCGGGGAAGCGCAGGCCGAGGGCGCGGGCCAGTTCCCCGACGATCACCTCGGCCACGAGTGCCTTGCGGCCCTGCGCGGAGCCGGTGAACTTGACGACGTACATGCCGAGGTCGTCCGCCTCCACGACTCCGGGGACGGACCCGCCGGACCGCAGGGGTTCGACGTAGCGGGTCGCGGTGACCTCTCTCAGCATGGTCCAGGCTCCACGGGGGGGGCAGAATCCGAAGGGGCCATGGTAACCGGGCTCGACGGGCCGGACGGAGCCTCGGCCGGCGGGCGGATCCCGCCGGCCTCAGGATGCCGCAGGTGTGGCGGCCCGGGCGGGCGCCGGCGACCGGACGGCGTCCATGACGAAGCCGCTGCGGACCCGGGCGGGCATGCGGTTCAGCGGGATGCGCAGGTCCTGGTCGGGCACCTCGTACCGGAGGCGGGCCAGTCGCGGTACGAGGGCGCGCAGCAGGGCGATCGTGATGTCCTCCCCGGGGCAGCGGTGGCCGGTGGTCCGGTCGCCGCCGCCCTGGGGGACCAGTTCGTCGCCCTCCGGCGGCCGCTCGAGGAACCGCCGGGGTTCGAAGGTGTACGGCCTCTCCCAGAGGGCGGGATCGTGGTTCTGCCCGTAGAGGTCGAGCAGGACCAGCGTGCCGGACGGGATCGGTTCGCCGCGCCACTCCAGATCGGTGAGGGCCCGGCCGCCGACGAACGGCGCGAAGGGGTAGAAGCGCCGCAGCTCGTGGGCGAACGCCACGGCGTGGGCGGGGTCGTCGCCGGTCAGGCGGTCCCGCAGATCCGGCCTCAGGCGCAGTGCGTGACCGGCGTAGGTGACGAACCAGCACACCGCGACGGTCGGGCGGATGACGTTGAGCAGTTCGACGGCTGCCGTGTGCGGGTCGAGGAGCCGTCCGTCGGCGTCCCGGTGCCGGACGACCCCTTCCAGCACCGACCCGGCCGGCGCGGTGGCGTTCCCCGTCCGCACGTCCTCGACCAGACGTCCCAGCCAGGTCTCGCAGCGGGCCCGTGCCCGGCGGGCCCGCAGGTGACGCGGCCCGGGCGTGGCAAAGCCGTCGACCATGGCGACCAGGTCCCGGGCCAGTGGTCCGACGTCCTCGACGACGATGCCGGCCCACTGGCACACGCCGCGGGTGAGCACGCGGCTCGTCTCGTCGAACAGCACGACCCGGCGGCCGGGCCAGGACTCCACCGCCTCGTCCCACGCGGCGGTGACGCGGTCCACCAGGCCGGCGACCGCCTCGGCCCCGGTGAGCAGGGACAGGAACAGTTCCTTGCGCACGCGGTGGTCCGGCCCGTCCAGGGTGTGCACGGCGCCGTGCCCGAACAGGGTGCTCAGCACCGGCCCGGGCAGCGCCGACCGGCGCTCCACGTTCCGCTCGTCGTAGAAGAAGCGCACCGCCTCGGGGCCGTGCAGGGCGACGGCCGGCCGTCCCATGAGCCGGGTGCGCACGAGCGGGGCGGTGGTGCGGCGCCTGCGGCCGGGCAGCCATGCGTATCCCTTGACGAGGAGGGCGAGGGAGCTGTCGGCGATCAGTGGGCGGCGTCCTGGTCTCATGGCGCGGCGAGTGCCCGCCGCCCCTGCGGGGAAACGCGAGCCCTCGGCGGGCGCGGGTGCCGGTTGCCCGGGCGAGGACGGCCGGTTTCGCACCGGTCCACCGCGGGACGACGACCAGGCATGTCACCCGACCCGGGCCGTTTGCCGCCGGTGGCGGTGGGGACCCGGCGGCGCATGAACGCACCCCCGCCTCGCCGGCTGATGCGGCAGAACCGTGTCGTGTGGCCGCCGGACCGCCTGGAGCGGGAGTCCGGGACCGCCGGGTCGACAGACGGCCCTGTCGAGGTACGGCTGCGTCATCAGGACGGCGGGGAGCCTGCCCCGCGAGGGAACGGAACGTGATCGGGGGCGGCCCATGGGCGCGGCGACCATGACTGACAGACACCTTGTGCGGCGGCTGCACGGAGCACTCCGGCGCACCGGCCGCGCCTACGCGGCGGGGCACGACCGTCCGCTCGGCGGCTACCTCGCGGCCATGACGGGCTTCGCGGCGTACACGGCCGCCTGGACCACGGCGGTACGACGCAGCGGGCGCACGCTGCCGGAGCGGCCCGAGCCGTGGGACGTGGTCCTGACCTCGGTGGCCACCTTCCGGCTCAGCCGGCTGCTCAGCAAGGCGTCGGTGACCAGTCCGCTGCGCGCGCCGTTCACCCGGTACGTCGGTCCGCAGGGGCCCGCCGAGCTGCACGAGGAGGCGCAGGCCGAGCACGGCAGGCACACCGTGGGCGAACTCGCCACCTGCCCGTTCTGCATGAGCGTGTGGGTCGCCTCCGCCCTGACCGCCGGCCAGGCACTGTGGCCACGGGCGACCCGTACGGCCATGGGCACCCTCACCGCCCTGGCCGGTGCGGACACGCTGCAACTGGCGTACAGCGCGCTGATGGACCGGACGACCGGCGACGACTGACGAGCACGCCGGGCGCCGGGCGTCGTCCGACCGTGAGTCCGGTGGCCACCCCCCGCCGCCCCCCTTGTCAAGGCGATATTAGGTTAGGCTAACCTTCGCCACGTGAGATCTGGTGAGGAAACGGCCGGGCCGCGCCTGCGCGGGCACCAACTGTCGGCCACGGGCGTGACCGTGTCGTACGACGGCACGGACGTCGTGCACGACGCGGCGATCACGCTGCGGCCCGGTGAGGTGACCGTCCTGGTCGGCCCCAACGGCAGCGGCAAGTCCACGCTGCTGCGGACGATCGCCCGGCTCCAGCGGGCCCGCCGCGCCGAGCTCAGGATCGACGCGGAGACCGACGGCCTCGCCCTGACCGCCCGGCAGTTCGCACGCCATGTGGCCCTGCTGACACAGGGTCGCCCCACGCCCGGCGGACTGACCGTGCGCGACCTCGTCGAGTTCGGCCGCTACCCCCACCGGGGCCGTTTCGGCCGCCCCGACCAGGACGCCCCGGCCGCCGTCGGGCGGGCACTCGCACTCACCGGCCTCACGGACCTCGCCGACCGCTCCGCCGACCACCTGTCCGGCGGCCAGCTGCAGCGCGTGTGGCTCGCGAGCTGCCTCGCGCAGGAGACCGGCGTCCTGCTGCTGGACGAGCCGACGACCTATCTCGACCTGCGCTACCAGGTCGAGCTCCTCGACCTCGTCCGCGACCTGGCGGACGACCACCGGATCGCCGTCGGAGTCGTGCTGCACGACCTCGACCAGGCCGCGGCCGTCGCCGACCGGATCACGCTGCTCGAAGCGGGCCGGATCGTCGCCGACGGCAGCCCCGAGGACGTCCTGACCCCCGAGCGGCTGACCGCCGTCTACGGCATCCGGATCGACGTCGACACAGACCCCCACACCGGCCGGCTACGGACCCGCCCGATCGGCCGGCACCACACCCGCACCACCCGAAGCGAAAGGCTCGGCACCACCTCATGAGACGTCTCCTGCTCACCGCGGCCACCACCACCGCCGCGGCGCTCACCCTCGCCGCCTGCGGCACCACCGAGCCGGCCGCCGACAGCTCGAAGGGGAAGGCCTCCGAGGCCATCACCCTCACCGACTCCACCGGCGCGAAGGTGAAGCTCGACGGCCCCGCGAATAAGGTCGTCGCCACCGAGTGGAACGAGGTCGAGAGTCTCCTCACCCTCGGCGTCGACCCCGTCGGCGTCGCCGACGTCAAGGGCTACAAGACCTGGGACACCGCCGTCCCGCTGAAGAACGAGCCGAAGGACATCGGCACGCGCGGCGAGCCGAGCATGGACACCATCGCCTCGCTCTCCCCCGACCTCATCGTGGCCAGCTCCGACCTGCCGGACGCGGCCGTGAAGCAACTGCGGAAGATCGCCCCCGTACTGGAGATCAAGTCGGCGGACGCCTCCGACCAGATCGGCCAGATGTTCACCAACCTCGACCTCATCGCCGAGGCCACCGGCACCACCGACAAGGCCGCCACCGCAAAGAAGAACTTCGAGGCCAAGGTCGCCGAGGGCAAGAAGGCCCTGGCCGACGCGGGGCTCGACGGCACCGAACTCGCCTTCTCCGACGGCTACGTGACGTCCAACCAGGTCTCCCTGCGCCCCTACACCAGCGGTTCCCTCATCGGCGCCGTCAACGAGCGGCTCGGCCTGAAGAACGCGTGGAAGGTCAAGGGCGACCCGGCCTACGGCCTCGGCACCACCGACGTCGAGGGCCTCACCGCCCTGCCGAAGGACACGCAGTTCGCCTACATCGGCAACGACGACGACAAGTCCAGCAACCCGTTCACCGGGCAGCTGAAGAACAACGCCGTGTGGACCTCCCTGCCGTTCGTGAAGGCGGACCGGGTGCACCGGCTGCCCGACGGCATCTGGATGTTCGGCGGTCCCGAGTCGATGGAGGCGTACATCGACGCCCTCGTCGGCGCGCTGACGAAGTAGCGGGGCCATGGCCGTCACCGAAGCACCCCCCGTCCCCCGTCCGCCGGCGGCCGCGTCCCGGACGGGTGCCGCCGCGGTGACGGCCGGGCTCGTCCTGCTGGTCGCCGCGCTCGCCGTCGTCGACATCACCCAGGGCACCACCGCCGTCGGACCGGCGCAGGTGTTCAAGGCCCTGACCGGCCGGGCCGACCCGGAGGACGCGTCCGTCGTCATCGCCTCGCGGCTGCCGCGGATGACCGCCGGTGTCCTCGTCGGCGTCGTCCTCGGCATCGCGGGCGCGGTCCTCCAGACCGTCAGCCGCAACGTGCTCGCCTCGCCCGACACCCTCGCGGTGAACGCCGGTTCGTATCTGGCGCTCGGGCTGGCCGGCGCGACCGGCGTCTCGCTGCCGCTGCTCGCCTCCTCCGGCGTGGCCTTCGCGGGCGGGCTGGTGGCCGCGGCCGTCGTGCTCGCCCTGTCCGGTCTCGGCACGGGCACCGTACGTCTCGTCCTCGCCGGGACGGCGCTCGCCCTGGGCCTCAACTCCCTCACGGAGGGGCTGCTCCTGTTGTTCCCGCAGCAGACGGAAGGCCTCTACCAGTGGAACCAGGGCAGCATCGGCCAGAACGGCTTCGACGGCGTCCTGCAGATGCTGCCCGTCGCCCTGGTGGGGCTCGCCGGGCTGCTGCTGGTCGCCCGGCGGGTCGACGCGCTCGCCCTCGGGGACGACACGGCGCGCGGGCTGGGCGTCCCGGTGCGGGCCACCCGTGTCACGGTGGTGGTCCTCGCGGCTCTGCTGTCGGCGGCAGCCGTCACGCTCGCGGGGCCGATCGGCTTCGTCGGCCTGTGCGCCCCCGCGCTGGTCCGTCCGCTCGCCCGCCGTTTCCGGGGCTTCGTCCGTGCCCGGGCGGCCCTGCCCGTGGCCGGTCTGGCCGGTGCCGGGCTGGTGCTCGGGTCGGACGTGCTGCTGCGGACCCTGATCCCGGCGGACACGGCGGTCGCCGTCCCGACCGGCGTCGTCACCAGCCTGGTCGGTGCCGTCTTCCTGGTGGTGACGGCGCTGCGGCTGCGGGACACCACCGGGGCCGACGTGCCGGACCGGCTGCGCGTCCCGAGCCGTGCGGCGTTCCTCGCGACCGTGGCCCTCCTGGCCGCCGTGGTCACCGGCGTCACACTGGCCGGTGTCCTGCTGGGCGACAGCAAGCTCCTGCTCGGCGACGTCGCCAACTGGGCGCAGGGGCGGGCCGGGCAGGCCGTGACCTTCGTCCTGGACACCCGTGTGCCGCGGGTGCTCGCGGCGCTGTGCGCGGGCGGGGCCCTCGCCCTGGCGGGCACGCTGGTGCAGGCCGTGACCCGCAACCCGCTCGCGGAGCCCGGTGTGCTGGGCGTCTCCGGCGGTGCCGCGCTGGGTGCCGTCCTGCTCGTCACCACCGTGCCCTCGGCCGGGTCGTGGGGCATCGCGGGCGCCGCGTTCGCGGGCGCCGCATCGGCCTCCGCCGTGGTCTTCGGGCTCTCCGCCCGGGGCGGCTACCGGCAGAACCGGCTGGTCCTCGTCGGGATCGGCATGGCCTCCGGCACGTCGGCCCTCATCAGCCTGCTCATCGTGCTCACCGACCCGTTCAACGCCACCAAGGCGCTGACCTGGCTGTCCGGTTCGACGTACGGGCGGACCACGGCGGACGTGCTGCCCGTCGCGCTCGTGCTGGCGCTGGGCCTGGGGGTCGCGGTCGCCCGGCGTACCGAGCTGGACCTCGTCTCCCTCGACGAGGACACCCCGCGGCTGCTCGGCCTCGGACTCCCCACGGCCAGGCTGGGTTTCCTGGTGGTGGGCGTGCTGCTGGCGGCGACGGCCGTCGCCTCGGCCGGCACGATCGGATTCGTGGGGCTGGTGGCCCCGCACGCGGCCCGGGCGCTGGTGGGCCGGCGGCACGTGCGGGTCGTCCCCGTCGCGGTCCTGCTCGGCGCCGCGCTGGTCTGCACCGCCGATCTGCTGGGCCGTACCGTGATCGCCCCCGCGCAGCTGGGCGCCGGGCTGATGACGGCGGTGATCGGCACGCCGTACTTCCTGCACCTGCTGGTCCGCGGCCGGAAGACGACATGAAGCCCTGAAGGGGCCAAATGCCCGAAGCACCCGAAAAGTGCTTGTTGTATGGACGCACGTACAACGGGAGCGAGGGAGCATGGCCAAGGACATCACGGACTCGGGACCGCCGCCGGAGGCGAGTCTGAAGCCGAACGCCATCGGGTTCGTCGACGCGCTGGTCATCGGGCTCAACTCGACCTCGCCCGCGTACTCCGTGGCGGCGGTGATCGGTCCCGTCGTGGCGCTGGTCGGCATCCACGCCCCCGGCGTGATGCTCGCGTCGTTCGTGCCCATGCTGCTGATCGCCTCGGCGTTCTACTACCTCAACAAGGTGGACCAGGACTGCGGCACGACGTTCTCCTGGGTCACCCGGGCCATGGGGCCGTGGGCGGGCTGGCTCGGCGGCTGGGCCATCACGATGACGGGTGTCCTGGTCGTCGGGTCGCTCGCGGACGTGGCCGTGACGTTCTTCCTGCTCGCCGTCGGCCTGGACGGCTGGGCCGAGAACGACGTGGTCCGTCAGGCGCTGACGGTGCTGCTCATCGTGGTGATGACGGCCGTCTGCGTGATCGGCACCGAGCTGTCGGCCAAGGTGCAGAACGTCCTGATCCTGGCGCAGGTCGCCTGTCTGCTCGCCTTCGCGGTGGTGGCGCTCTACCGCGTCTACGCCGGCACCGGCACCCTCGGCGCCATCGAGCCGGAGTTCAGCTGGCTCGACCCGTTCGGAGCCGGCGGGGCGTCACTGACCGCGTCCCTGCTGCTGGGTGTGTTCACCTACTGGGGCTGGGAGTCGGCGGTCAACCTCACCGAGGAGGTCGAGGACTCGGCCACCGCCGCCGGCAGAGCGGCCGTCTGGTCGACGGTGCTGCTGCTGGTGACCTATGTCGCGGTCGCCTTCGCGGTGGTGGCCTACGCGGGCACGGACTACCTCGCCGAGAACGCGGCGGAGGAGGAGTTCGTCTTCGCGCTGCTCGCCGAGGAGGCGATGGGCGGCTGGGACTGGGTGGTGCTGCTGGCGGTCTCGACGTCCGCGCTCGCCTCCACGCAGACCACGATCATCCCGGCCTCGCGCACCGGGCTGTCCATGGCGCGCCGGTACGCCCTGCCCGCGCGCTTCGGCCACATCCACCCGCGCTTCCGCACCCCCGACGTGAGCACCTGGTGGGTCGCGGGCATCGCCATCGCCTGGTACCTCGTCCTCTACGGCATCAGTGAGAACGCCCTCTTCGACTCCCTCACCGCCCTGTCACTGCTGATCGCGTTCTACTACGCGCTGACGGGTCTGGCCTGCGCGGTCTACTACCGCCGCCAACTGACCCGCAGTGTGCACAACTTCCTCCTGATCGGCCTCGGACCACTGATCGGCGCGGGGCTGCTGGCGTGGTTGCTGGTGGAGTCCGTGGCGGACATGGCCGACCCCGACAACTCCTACAGCGGCGTGTCGTGGTTCGGGATCGGTCCGCCGCTCGTCATCGGCATCGCCATCGTGGTCGCCGGCGTGATCCTCATGGTCGTGAGGCGCCTGACGGCGCCCGCCTTCTGGTCGGAACGCCCGAGCGTGGTCGACCCGGACCTCGTCGACGGCAAGGAGTCCTGAAGATGCCGGTGGTTCTCGGCTTCGACGCATCCCCGGGCGCCCCGCGTGCGGGCGACGGAGTCTTGAGGCTCCTGTCACGCCGGCCGTGTGCTGCGGCCGGCCCCGTGCCACGAGCCCCGTCTCACGGGCTGCCGGCGGCGCGTCCGGTTCGCGGGCTGAAGACGTACAGGCCGAGGATGTCGGGCAGGGGCGCGACGCCGGGGCCGCCCTCGCGCACCCAGGAGACGACGTCCTCGGTGGCGGCCGGGTCGTTGACCAGTCCGAGCCACACCGGACGGCCCCCGGCGGCCCGGCCCTCGGCGGAGGGCCGGACCACGACGACGTTGGCCTGGTCGCAGACGTCGAGGCAGTCGGAGATCCGCACCGGTGCCGCCTCGCGCAGACGCTCCGTCTGGGCGGCGTGGTCGACGCCGGTGATCTTGGGGCTGCCGCAGCAGCAGTCCCGGCAGACGACGATGCGGCAGGGGACCCCTGCGTCCGGCGTCGCGGACATGCCGCACCCTCCCTCGCTGACGGTTGTGATCATCTTTGCACGGGGGTACCGGGCCCCGGTGGGTCAGGTGCCCCGCACGAGCGGGTTGGGCAGCGGGCGGTAGCGGGCGTCGGCCCCGTCCGCGCCGGTCCAGCGCAGCAGCAGGTTGGTCTTCGCGGGGAGCGTCGGGGAGGCCAGCAGGGCGGGGATCTCGGGGAGGTCGTGACGGGCGAGTTCGCGCCGGGCGGCGGGCCAGGGGTCGAACCCCGGGTGCCGTTCGGTGAGGGCGCCGGCGATCTCGATGAGGTGGTTGACGACCAGGCAGTACACGAGCCGCTCCCAGCCTGCCTGCCGCGGTACGTCCGTCAGCAGCTTCACGCCCTCGGCGTCCCGGTACAGCGCCTGCACCGGCAGTCCGTCGGCGTCCACGGCGACCAGGGTGTTCTGCAGGTGTGCCTCGATGACGACGCCGTGCCCGGCGAACGCCGTGAGCGCCGGGGGCACGACCTGGGCGAGGTACGCGGCCCACCAGACGCCGGGGTCCGCGGCGCGGTCGAGCGGACTGCCGTCGAAGCCCTCGACGAGAGCGGCGGCGAGCAACGGGACCGCCCCGGGCCGGAGGCGGCCGCCGAAGCCGTCGCGGACGAGGACCGCCAGGGCCTCGAAGGCGAAGCCGGCGGTGCGGTAGCCGCGGTCGCCGAGCCAGGCCGAGGGCCCGCCCAACGCCGCGAAGGCGCCACTGACGGCCGCGTCGGTCCTGCGCAGGGCGAGCAGGTCGTGGCGCCACAGGCGGCGGATGTCGTTGGTGATGCGCACGTCCAGGCTGAACTTGAGGAAGAGGTCCGGCTCGGGCGTGTAGAGCGTGCGGATCGCGGCGGTGGGCCAGGCGTCGAAGGCGGTGGTGCCGAGCCGGATCAGTCTGCCGTCCGCGAACGCCCCGGCGAGCTCGCGTGCGGCCAGGTCGAGCTGCCAGGGGTGGGCCGGGAGCAGCCGGTAGCCGGGCGGTGCCGTGCCGAGGGCGTCGAGGGCGGAGGTGTCGCCGTCCTCGACGACGGTGTCCTCGCGCAGGCCGAGCAGCACCAGCGGAAAGCGGGCGTACGCCTCGGGCGCGTAAGGCAGCCAGTCGGCCTCGGGGCCGCTGCCGCGTGCCTTGGGGGCCGGGTGATGGGTGTGGCCGGTCAGGAGGGACTGCTCGGAGCGCAGGTAGAGGTCGCCGGGCGGAGTGGCCCGGGCGCGGGCGGCGAGCAGGGCGGCCACGACGTCCCGGCTGTCGAGCATCTCGGCGGGCAGTTCGTGGTTGGACAGGCCGGTGTGCCGGCGCAGTTCCTCCGCGACGAGCTTGACCAGTTCGGTGTGGCCGAGGCGGTGCCAGGCACCCCCGGCCTCGATCTCCGGTTCGACGGGCCGCCGTGTCCCGCGCACCCGCAGCAGCCGGCCCCCGGGCAGCCGGTGGACGCGGTGGTCGCCCTCCCTGCGCACCGGGCGTGCCACCTCCCGCAGCAGGCAGTTCAGCAGGGGCACGGCGGCGCAGGCGTCGGCGAGGCGTCCGGTGGCCCGGTCGGCACCGTGGGCCGAGTCGTCGTCGGCGGGCGGGGGCATGAGGTCCACGCGTTCCACTCGTCCCTATGGTCGTTCCAGCGTGCCGGGCGGAGATGATCAGTATGTCGGTCGTCGCCGTCGGCGCTGTGACGCCCCTATTCGTACCCGAGGAGCCCGCCCGTGCACCGTCCCCCCACCGCCGAGGCCGAGGTGGCCGACGAGCTGTCCGTCGTACGGCCCTCTCTCCTGCCGCGGTACGAGGCCGAACTGCCCGGTGCCCGGGCGGCCGTGCTGTCCCGGCTGTGGCGTGGTCTCGCCCACGAGCCGCTGCCCTGGGTCGTGGGCCGGGAGCAGGCCCGGGAGGGTCTGACGCTGTCCCTGTCCGACGGCCGCCGGCTGCACGGTCCGCGGCCGGATCCGTACGCGACCGGGGCGTACGTCACCGCCGTACGGCTCGACGACTCCGTCTACGCGGATCCGGCCGGGCTGATGACCGACCTGGCCGTACCGCACTCCGCTTCCTTCGCCGCCGAACTCGGGCACAGCGTCGCCTCGTTGGCGCTGTCGAGGGCAGGACGGGAGGGCGACCGGGGCGACTGGCCGGAGAGCGACTGGGAGTGGGAGCAGCGGATCACCGACGGGCATCCGTTCCATCCGACGTGCCGTTCCCGGCCCGGTTTCTCGGTGGCCGAGCAGCTGGCCTACGGGCCCGAGCACCGGCCGGTCGTGGAGCTGGGGCTGGTGCCGGTGCCGGCGGAGGAGTGCCTGGTGACGGGCGTGTGGCCGGGGGAGCTGCGGGACGGGGGGCGGGTGGTGTTGCCGGTGCACCCGTGGCAGGCGGCGCACGTGCTGAAGCGGACGTGCGAGCAGTCGCGGCCCGCGCATCCGCTGATGTCCCTGCGGACGCTCGCGCTGCCCGGCGGGCCGCACGTGAAGACCTCGCTGAGCGCCCGCCTGACGTCCTCGGTGCGGGACATCTCCCTGCCCTCGGTGGCCGCGTCGGCGGTGCTGTCGGACTTCGCGGGGGTGCCCGCGGCGCGCATGGACGGCCTGCTGCACGTCACGCGCACGCTGGGCGCGGCGGCTGCCGGTTCCCCGGACTTCGCGGCCGTCCTGCGGGAGTCCCCGCGGACGTACCAGGGCAGGGGTGAGCGGGTCGTGCCGGTGGCGGCGCTCGCCACCACGGACCTGCCCGGCTCCCCCGCCTGGCTGGGCCGTTTCGCGCGGCTCGCCCTCACCGTCGGACTGCGGCTGCTGGAGCTGGGCGTGGCCCTGGAGGCGCACGGCCAGAACCTCCTGGTGGTCCTCTCCGCGGCGGGCGAGCCGCTGCGGCTGGTCTATCGCGACCTGGCCGACATCCGTGTCAGCCCGGCGCGCCTGGCCCGGCACGGCATCACGGTGCCCGAGCTGCCGGCCCGGATGGTCACGGACGACGAACGCGTGCTCCGCCGCAAGCTGTTCGGATCGCTCGTCGCGGGCGCGCTGGCCGGCACGGCCGGGTCGGGCCCGGCGCTCGGCGCGGCCCTGGAGACGGCCGTACGGGATCTGCCACGCACCCCGGATCTCGCGGCGCTGTGTGCGGAACCCCTGCCCACGAAGGCGCTCACGCTGATGCGCCTCTCCCCGCGCACGCCCGGCGACCAGTGGGCGGAACTGCCCAATCCGCTGCGCTGAACCCCGTTTTGGAACCGGCGGGGGGTGATCAATAGGATCCGGCGATGATCACAAGAACACGGCTGGCGGCCGGGCTGTGGGCCCTGCTCGCCGCGCTGACGGCCGGGCTCGCCTTCCCGGCCGGGGCGGCCGCCGGTGAACCCACGGGCCAGGACGCCCCCAAGGTCGACCTCGTCCTCGATGTGAGCGGCTCGATGCGGGCCCGGGACATCGACGGCCAGTCGCGGATGGCCGCCGCCAAGCAGGCGTTCAACGAGGTGCTCGACGCGACGCCCGAGGAGGTCGAACTCGGCATCCGCACCCTCGGTGCCGACTACCGGGGGAACGACCGGAAGACGGGCTGCAAGGACACCGCGCGGCTCTATCCGGTCGGCCCGCTCGACCGGACCGAGGCCAAGACGGCCGTCGCCACCCTCACACCCACGGGCTGGACGCCGATCGGCCCGGCCCTGCTGAAGGCGGCCGACGACCTGGACGGCGGCGACGGCTCCAAGCGCATCGTGCTGATCAGCGACGGCGAGGACACCTGCGCCCCGCTCGACCCGTGCGAGGTGGCCCGCGAGATAGCGGCCAAGGGCATCGGCCTGACCATCGACACCCTGGGCCTGGTGCCGACCGCCAAGCTGAGCCGGCAGCTGAGCTGCATCGCCGAGGCCACCGGCGGCACCTACACCTCGGTGGAACACCAGGACGAACTCACCGACCGTGTCAACCAGTTGGTGGACCGGGCAGCCGATCCGGTGGTCACGCCGGTGCCGGCCGAGGGTGCCGACCGGTGCTCCGCGGCGCCGGCGCTGAAGCCGGGCCTGTACACCGACCGTGAGGAGTTCGGGCAGCAGCGCTGGTACCGGGTGGACGTGCGGCCGGGCCAGGAGCTGCGTGCGTCGGTGAGCGTCGCGGCGGACCGGGCGGTGAACCCCGGCCATGGCGTGCTGGTGCGGGCCGTCACGTCCAAGGGCCGCGAGATCGTGCGCGGTGAGGCGGCGGGCAACGGCCGTACGGACGTGATCTCGACGGGCCTGCGCTACCCGAAGGCCGACAGTGACGACGAGGACGCTCCCGCGGAAGCGGTCTGCCTCGCCGTCTCGCACTCCTTCTCGCCGGCCTCCGGAGTGAAGACCACGCCCGGTCTGCCGCTGGAGCTGACCGTGGATGTCGTGGACGCCCCGAACCAGGCGGGCGACGTGGCCGCCTTCGGTCTGGGCCGCGGCTGGTGGCTGCTCGGTGTGCTGATCCTCACCGGCTTCCTCGCCGGTGTCGTATGGGGCTGGCTGTCGCGCTGGCGGGTCGCGGTCTGGAGGACCAACTGATGCGAGTGATGCGAGCGTTGGGCGCGGCGTTGCTGACCCTGGGCCTCGCGGCCGCCCCGGCCGCCGCCGATGCCTCACCGAGCCCGTCGCAGGACGGCTCGTCGGCCCCCACGCAGGCCGGCACGTCGTTCCGTACGGCGGCCGAGTTCGAGCAGGGGCAGCGGGCCACGGCGAGCGGCTCGACCGGCGACTACCTGTACTGGTCGTTCCCCGCGGACACCGGGCAGCGCCCCACGGTCCGGGCGACGGTGAAGCTGCCTGAGACCCATGCCGCCCAGACCTGGCAGATCGACGTCTACGACGGTCTGCGCCGCCGTCAGGCCTGCCGGTACGGGGCGCAGACCCGCACCGCGGCGGCGGACGCCTCCTCCGTGGAGCTGGCCTGTGTGCTGCGCACCGTGCGCGCCTGGTCGGAGCCGTGGGCGAACGACCCGCTGCCGGGTACCTACTACATCCGTCTGACGGCCGTCGGCGTCGCCACCGCCGACCTCGGTCTCCCGGTCGGCACCGAGGTGCGGGCCGGCTCCGAGGACGTCGGCGGGTCCGCGGCGGTGGACGGCTCGCTCGCCGAGCCGCTGGTACCGGGGATCGCCTCCAGGCCCGAGGAGGAGCGGGAGGACGCGGCGGTGCTGGCCGGTCTCGAACCCGAGGACGGCTGGACGTCCGGCTGGTGGTCGGACCGGTGGGTGTGGACCGCGGTGGGCGGGATCCTGGCCGCGCTGGCGGGTGTCGGCGGGTACGCCCTGACACGCGGGACGGGACGGCCGTCCCGGGTTCCGCCGGGAGCCTGACCGGCCCTCACCCGACCCGCCACCGGCGGGCCACCATCTGATCGCCTCTCAGAAGGCCCGCCCCGTGCGGGCCTTCTGTCCTTCCTCGCGAAGGGCCTTGGCGAGGGTGCCGTCGCCGCTCACCTCGACCCGGCCGTCCCGCACGGCGCGGTCCAGGCTCAGCTCGCCCCGGGCGATGGCCGTGCACGTGGTGGTGTCCAGCGCCAGCCGGGCGTCCGGTTCCCCGGGAGCGGGCCCGTCACCGTACACCGGGCCCTCCCCGGCACCGGCGTACAGATGGAACAGGCCTTCCTCCAGGCGGACTTCGACGAGTCCCGCACCGTCCAGCAGGCGCAGCAGGGGCAGGGCGAACCAGTGCGCCCGCACCGCGTCCGTCGGCCGGCGTTCGCCGAGCCCGGCCCGTCCCCACTCCCCCAGCGCCTGCAGCACCGGCAGCAACTCGCGCCCCCGAGACGTGACTTCGTACACGTACGCCGCCCCGGGAGGCGGCAGTCGGCGCCGGGTCGCGAGACCGTCGCGCTCCATGTCCTTCAGCCGCGAGGCGAGTACGTCGGTGCTGACGCCGGGCAGGTCCGCGTGCAGGTCGGTGTAGCGGCGGGGGCCCGCGAGGAGCTCCCGGACGATCAGCAGGGTCCAGCGGTCACCGACGACGTCGAGCGCACGGGCGGCGGAGCAGTACTGGTCGTAGCTTCGGCGAGGTGGCATGCGACGCAGTCTAGACAAGTTGTTGGACTTTCCAAGCGCGTACTTGGTAAAACCAAGCAGCACAGTCGCCAGAGGGGAAGCAGCGCATGGAGTTCCGGCAGTCGAGCAAGCTCAGCGAGGTCTGTTACGAGATTCGCGGCCCGGTCATCGAGCACGCCGACGCCCTGGAGGAGGCGGGCCACAGCGTGCTGCGCCTGAACACCGGCAACCCGGCGCTCTTCGGGTTCGAGGCGCCGGAGGAGATCGTCCAGGACATGATCCGGATGCTGCCGCAGGCGCACGGCTACACCGACTCGCGCGGCATCCTCTCCGCCCGGCGGGCCGTGGCCCAGCGGTACCAGACGCTCGGCCTGGAGGTCGGCGTCGACGACGTCTTCCTCGGCAACGGCGTCTCGGAACTGGTGTCGATGGCCGTGCAGGCACTCCTCGAGGACGGCGACGAGATCCTCGTCCCCGCCCCGGACTTCCCCCTCTGGACGGCGGTGACGACCCTCGCGGGCGGCAAGGCGGTCCACTACCTGTGCGACGAACAGGCCGACTGGTACCCCGACCTCGACGACATGGCGTCGAAGATCACCGACCGGACGAAGGCGGTCGTGATCATCAACCCGAACAACCCCACCGGCGCGGTCTACCCCAAGGAGATCGTCGAGGGCATCCTCGGCCTCGCCCGGCGGCACGGCCTCATGGTCTTCGCCGACGAGATCTACGACCAGATCCTCTACGACGACGCCGTGCACCACTCGGCCGCCGCCCTCGCCCCCGACTTGGTCGTCCTCACCTTCTGCGGCCTGTCCAAAACCTATCGGGTGGCGGGCTTCCGCTCCGGCTGGCTGGTGGTGACGGGCCCGCGGCAGCACGCGAAGGACTATCTGGAGGGCCTCACCATGCTGGCCTCCATGCGGCTGTGCGCCAACGCGCCCGCGCAGTACGCCATCCAGGCCGCGCTCGGCGGCCGGCAGTCCATCCGCGAGCTGACCGCCCCGGGCGGACGGCTGCTGGAGCAGCGGGACGTGGCCTGGCGGATGCTCAACGAGATCCCCGGCGTGACGTGCGTGAAGCCGAAGGGCGCGCTCTACGCCTTCCCGCGCCTCGACCCCAAGGTGCACAGGATCCACGACGACGAGCGGTTCGTGCTCGACCTGCTGCTGCGGGAGAAGATCCAGGTGGTGCAGGGCACGGGCTTCAACTGGCCGTCTCCGGACCACTTCCGCATCCTGACCCTGCCGCACGCGGAGGACCTGGAGGCGGCGATCGGCCGGATCGGGCGGTTCCTCGGCGGGTACCGCCAGTAGGCACGGGGCTTTCCCGGCCACGCGGGGGGACGGCCGGAAAGGGTCTTGGAGCCGGATCATGGCTCTGCGCCGGGCGTGAGCGCCGCACAACGGGGAACGTCGTCCTCGGTCCTTCCCCCAGGCAGGAGCGGAGACGAGTGATGGCCACCACGCAGGGCGAAGCCCGGTTCGGCACCGCACGACCGGCGGACATCAGGCTCCCGGGCATCGTGCTCGGGGTGGGCATGGGCGGATTCGCCGACGGCATCCTGCTGCACCAGTTGCTCCAGTGGCACCACATGCTCTCCAGCACCAACAAGGACCGCGTCGGGCTGAAGTACTACAACCCCCACACCGTCTCCGGCCTGGAGATGAACACCCTGTGGGACGGCGTCTTCCACACCGTGTGCTGGCTCGCGGTCCTGCTCGGGCTGGCCGTCCTCTACGCGCGGGTCACCCACGACCGGCGCCGGGTGTGGGCCTCCCGGGTGCTGTGGGGGTGGATGCTCGTCGGCTGGGGCCTGTTCAACCTCGTGGAGGGCGTACTGGACCACCACGTCCTCGGCATCCACCACGTCTACGCCGGCGAGGGCCAGGTCTGGTGGGACATCGGCTTCCTCGTCCTGGGCGCCCTGCTGGTCGCCGGTGGCCACCTGCTCCAGCGCAGCGGCCGGTCCGTCGCCCCTGATGCGGCCGTCGGCCGGCACGAGGGCATGGCCGGCTGATGGGCCACCACCCGCACGGGCACGGGCATGCCGCGGGCGGCGGCACCCCGGACTGGCTGCCGCCCGCCCTCCTGCTGCTCGCCGCCTGCGGTGTCTACCTGCTGCTCGTCCGCCGGGCGTGCCACCGCAATCCGGCCCTCGGCTGGAGCCGGTGGCGGACCGGCTGGTTCCTCGGCGGAATCCTCCTGCTCGGAGCAGCACTGCTGCCGCCCGTGGCCCCCTTCGCCCACGAGGACTTCCGCGGGCACATGGTCCAGCACCTCCTCATCGGCATGTACGCGCCACTCGCCCTGGTCCTGGCCGCCCCTGTCACGCTCCTGCTGCGCACCCTGCCCGCGTCCCCGGCCCGGCGCCTGACCGCGGTGCTGCACAGCCCGCCCGCCCGTGTGCTCACCCACCCGGCGGTGGCGCTGGCGCTCTCCACGGGCGGCCTCGCGGTGCTGTACTTCACTCCCCTGTACGACGCGACCAGGGCCGACCCTGCGGCGCACTGGCTGCTGCACGCGCACTTCCTGCTCTCCGGATGCCTGTTCGCCCACGTCATCGCCGGACCCGACCCGGCCCCCGCCCGGCCGGGAGTCAGGGCCCGGCTGGTCTACCTCGGCGTCGCGATCGCGGCGCACGCCGTGATCTCCCAGTTGATGTACGGCGGCTTCTGGGCCGACATCCACGCGCCCGTCGACCAGGTGCAGGGCGGCGCGGAGGTCATGTACTACGGCGGCGACCTGGCCGAGCTGCTGCTGGCCGGCGCTCTGGTGGCCACCTGGCGGCCCGAGCCCCGGCGGGTGGGCGGCCGGGGCGCGGCGCGGGGAGCCGTCCCGGCCCCGCATGTCAGTGGTGGGTCGTAGCCTTCGAGCAGATGGGGCGTGTGCCCCCGGAGGGAGCGCCGGGAGAGAGGAGGGCGGCCGTGACGCGACCGCCGACCGCCGCGCAGCGGCGTGTCATCGACGCCGCCGATCCCGTGACGGGGCGGCTGCGGGGCACGGAGGCACAGCTCACCGCCCTGGTGAAGCGGGGGCTGGCCTTCCGGCATCCCCGGCCGCCGCACGACCACTTCCTGACGCCGGAGGGGCACCGGGTGCGGCAGGGCATCACCCGGGTGCCCGAAGCGGCCGAGCCCGCTCGGGCCACCGCGTCGACGGGCGTGTTCGCCGCGCGCGTGGGCGGTGAGGAGATCGCCGCGGCCGCCGGTCCCGCCCGGCGCCGTGAGGTGCACAGCGCCTGGCAGGGGCTGCTGGAGCTGCGCCGGATGACCAACCCGGGCGGGGACGTGGACCGGCCGTGCGGCTGGGAGCGTACGCACCTGGTGCGGGCGGCGGCGCTGGCCCTGGAGGCGGCCGGGCACGCTCCGGCGGGACAGGACGGCGGGGGCTATCGCGTACGGGAGACCCCACAGCCGGAGGCAGTCGCCGTCCACGAGCCGGACGCGGCGGCGCTGCGGGCCTGCGCGGCCACCCTGGAAGGGGCAGGCTGGCAGGTGAGCGAGCACCGCGAGCCGCGCAGCGGAAGCCGGTATCTGCTGGCTTCGCCGCGCCGGACGTGATGGGCATGCCAAGATCGGTGGATCATTGCGCAGTGCACGAGAGTCCGGTGCGAGAGATCCGGCGCGAGAAGGGAAAGCCGTGAGCGAGCCGTATTCCGTCCCTGTGACCGTCCGTGGCTACGAGACGGACGTACAGGGACACCTCAACCAGGCGGTCTACCTGAACTACGCGGAGCACGCCCGCTGGTCGCTGCTCCACGCCGCGGGGATCAGCCAGTCCGCCCTCGTCGGCAGCGGTGTGGGCCCGGTCGCCCTCGAGACGACCATCCGCTACAAACGCGAGCTGCTCGCAGGTGACGAGGTCGAGGTGACCTGCGCCTTCGAGTGGAGCGGCGGCAAGACGTTCCGGATCGAGCAGACCGTCGTGAAGGCCGACGGCACCGTGGCCGCGGAGATCACGGCGGTCGGCGGGATTCTGGACCTGGAGCAGCGCAGGCTGGTCGCGGATCCCGCGGCGGTCTTCAGGAAGCTGGCGTCCGATCCGGGGCTGTTCGGACTCTCGTAGGACCGTGGGCCGGGTCCCCTGCGGGCGGTCGCGCGGCGCGGCCGGTCAGTGCACACCGCGTTCCTCCAGGGCAGCTCTGAGGCTGCGCAGGGCGTAGTAGACACGGGACTTCACCGTGCCCTGGGGGACGCCAAGCGCGCCGGCCGCCTGCTGTGTGGTGCGGTCGGCGAAGAGGGTGGCCTCCAGCGCCTCGCGATGTGCCGGCGTCAGGGCCCGCAGGGCGTCGTGCAGGACGACGGACGACAGCATGCGTTCGATGTCGTCGGCGTCGGTGCCCAGTTCGGTCAGCCAGTCTGCGCCGCCTATCTCCTGCGGGCGGGCCATCTTCGTCCGGTGTGCGTCGATCACGATGTTGCGGGCGATGCGGAACATCCAGGGTCGTACGGCCATGCCCTCGCCGTCGGC
Organism: Streptomyces sp. NPDC101110; assembly: GCF_044759525.1. Lineage (NCBI taxonomy): Bacteria > Bacillati > Actinomycetota > Actinomycetes > Kitasatosporales > Streptomycetaceae > Streptomyces > Streptomyces sp. NPDC101110. Next base: position 569,877 of record NZ_JBIVZM010000006.1, read on the forward strand.
GAGCGTCTGCTTGTTCCAGCAGCGCAGCAGCGTCTCCTGGAGGACGTCCTCCGTGCGGTGGATGTCCCCTCCCAGCATGCGCAGCACGTAGGCGTAGAGGGCCGGGCCGTGCTCCAGATAGAGGTCCCTCAGCGCCCGTTCCTCGGGCGACGCCGCGCTCGCGGACCCGATCACCGTCACGTTCATGGTGTGCTCCTGCTCCTGCTCCTAGGGGCGGCCCGCCCGGCCGAGTCGGCCGGAACCGGGGCCTCCGGTGCAACGGAGTGTGGTCAGGGGGGTTCCACGCACGTTTGACGCTCGGTCCACGGCTCGTACATCGCCTGTCCGGTCACACGCAGGCCGGCACATGCACCGCCTGTCCGGTCACAGGCAGGCCGGCAGCGACCCCATGCGGGCGCGCACCCGGCGGGCCAGTCGTTCGTCCGCCGGCGCGAGACGGCCGACGGTGTGACCGCGCGGCGGTCAGGTCGCCGAACGCCGCCAGATCGTCATGTCCATCGTGAGGGCGGCGAGTTCCGGCAGTGCGGTCGACTTCGTCTGGACCGTGAGCAGGGCGATGTCCCCGGACTTGTGCTTGACGCAGATCTGGCCTCCCACCGGCACCGAGGCCAGCGGCCAGCGGCGCTGATCGGCGTGCGCCAGCATGAGCCGGCACTCGTCGAGGGAGACGCCCTCGTCGGTGAACATCTGGATGAAGACACTGGTGTCGCTCTCCAGCGCACATCCGGCGTTCTCGCAGTCGAACCGGACGTCGCCCTCCCGGTCGTCGCGCTGGTACGGCTCCTCGAAGCTCAGCGAGCTCTTCGCGTCCAGCCTCTGGAGAACCCGGCCGATGGGGCGCGGCGTTTGGGAGACGGTCGGGGAGGGCTCCGCCGCCCACGGTGTCCGGCCCCCGGCATCCGCGACGGACCCGGAGGCCGACGGCGACGCCGTGGACGAGTCCGCCGGCCGTCCGGACCTGTCCGGGTCCGGCGTCGCCGGTGCGCCGGCCACCCAGTCGCGGAACCTGTTCCCCGCGTCCTGGACCGTCCACAGCAGGCCGCCCAGTGCCAGTACCCCCGCCGTCACGGCGGCGGCCGTGATCAGCGCGGTGCGCCGGCGTCGCGTCCGCCGCTCCCCCGGCCCGCCCGGCAGCGGCTGGGGCTGGGTGACGACCAGCGGCTGGAGCTCGACGCGCGTGGGAGTGCAGAGCGGTGACGGGACGGCCGGTTCCGGTCCGGTGACGTCCCGCCACACGGCCGGGCCCGCGCCCGCGTCGGCGTCCGCGCCCAGTCGCTGCCGGCACCAGTCGACGATCTCCGCCAGGTCCGCCCTGTCTTCCGGGTCGGCGGCCAGGCAGCGGGCGAACAGCGGTCGGAGCTGCTCGGGCAGCAGGGAGAGGTCGGGCCGGTCGTGCACGATCCGGTACAGCACGCCGACCGCGGAGCCCTCCCCGTAGAGCGGGCGGCCCAGGGCCGCGAACGCGGCCGTCTGGCCCAGCGCGAAGACGTCGGTCGCCGCCGTGACCTCGGCCGCGGACGCCTGCTCGGGAGCCATGAAGTGGGGCGTGCCGACGGCTGCGCCGGTGACGGTGTACGAGGTGAAGTCGGCTGCCAGCGAGATGCCGAAGTCGATCACGCGCGGCCCGTCGGCGGCGAGCAGCACGTTGGACGGTTTGAGGTCCCGGTGCACGATGCCGGCGACGTGGATGGCCTGGAGCGCCTCGGCCACCCCCGCCATCAGCCACAGCACCGCGGGGACGGGCAGCGGCCCGCGCCGCGCGACGGCGTCGGCGAGGGACGGCCCGGGTACGTACAGCGTGGCCGCCCAGGGCGGTGTGCCGTCGGCGTCGGCGTCGATCAGCTCGGCGGTGTAGGCGCCCCGGACCCGCCGGGCCGCCTCGACCTCCCGGCGGAACCGCCGCCGGAATTCCGGGTCGTCGGCCAGTTCCGGCCGTACCACCTTGATCGCCACCGGCCGGCCGCCCTGGGTGTGGGAGAGGTAGACACGGCCCATGCCGCCCGCGCCGAGCCGGGCCGCGAGGCGGTACCCGGCGACCACGGGCGGATCGTCCGCCCGCAACGGCTGGAACACCTCGGTCGCGTGGTTCATCGGCCCGTCTCCCCCTCGTCCCCTGATCCCCCGGTCAACCTGGAGTTGACCAAGGCAGAAGCCTAGGCGGAGTCCGGCGCCCTCAGGACGCGGCCGGGGCCTTCGGGGTGTTCGTGAGTTCCTCGCCCGCCTCCATCGGGTGGGTCACGTCGTGACTGTCGCGGGCGTCCTTGCCCAGGTGGTTGAAGACGAGGTTGAGCAGCACGGCCGCCACACAGCCCGTCGAGATGCCGGAGTCCAGGACGATGCGGGCCGTCTCCGGGAAGGCGTGGTAGAACTCCGGGGCCGTGATGGGGATGATGCCGACGGCCAGGGAGACGGCCACGATCAGGACGTTGTTGTCCTTGTCCAGGGCGGCCCGGACCAGGGTCTGGATGCCGCTGGCCGCGACCGAGCCGAACAGGACGACGCCCGCCCCGCCGAGCACCGGGCGCGGTACGACGGCGATCAGCGACGCCGCCATCGGACACAGGCCCATCAGCACCAGGAAGCCGCCGCCCGCGGCGACGACGTAACGGCTGCGGATCCTCGTCATGGCGACCAGGCCGATGTTCTGCGCGAAGGCGCTGCACATGAAGCCGTTGAAGAGGGGGCTGAGCGCCGAGCCGAGGGTGTCGGCGCGCAGGCCGGCCGCGATGGTCCGCTCGTCGGCCGGGCGCTCGACGATCTCGCCCAGCGCCAGCATGTCGGCGGTTGATTCGGTCATCGACACCACCATCACCACACACATTGAGATGATCGCGGCGAGCTGGAACTGCGGTGCGCCGAAGTGGAACGGGGTGGGGAAGCCGACGACGGCCGCGTCCGCGACGGGCGCGAAGTCCGTGGCGCCGAACGGGATCGCGATGAGCGTGCCGATCACGAGGCCGAGCAGTACGGCGATCTGCTTGACGAAGCCCGTGGTGAAACGGCGCAACAGTAGGACGATCAGCAGGGTGACGGCCGCGAGGCCCAGGTTGGTCGCCGAACCGTAGTCATGGGCCGCCGGGTTCGGTCCCTGTGCCCAGCCGAAGGCGACCGGGAGCAGCGATATGCCGATCAGGGTGATGACGGTGCCGGTGACGACGGGCGGGAAGAAGCGGATCGCCTTGCAGAAGACGGGGGCCGCCAGGAAGCCCAGGAGTCCGGCGACGATGACCGCGCCGAAGATGATCGGCAGAGCGTCGGACTTGTCCTCGGTGGAGGCGACGATCGCGGCCATCGGGGCGACACCGGCGAAGGTGACGCCGTTGACGAACGGCAGCCGGGCTCCGATCTTCCAGATGCCGAGGGTCTGCAGGAAGGTGGCGAGGCCCGCGGTGAACAGGCAGGCTCCGGTGAGGAAGGTCAGGTCGGTGGCGTCGAGGCCGATGGCCGCGCCGATGATCAGGGGCGGGGCGACGACGCCCGCGTACATGGCGGCCACGTGCTGCAGGCCGGTCGTCGCCATCTTGAGCGCGGGGAGTTTTTCGTCAACGGGGTGGTCGGCCACGGCGGCGTCCCTCCGGTCGGTTACACGGCTGTGCCCGAGGGCCGCCGTGGGTGTCAGGGAGGTGGTGCGGGTGGTCATGGGGGGCACCTCCCTGCTCGAGCGAAGCCGAGAGCTTGGGGGAGGGACCGGATGTGCGGCGGACGGTGGTGGCCGTTCCGGGGCGCGCGTGTTCACGCGCACCCCGGAGACGACCGCCGTGCACCCCGCTCGGGTTCACGGCCACCGGCCGGGAGCCGTCCCTCCCGGCCGGAGTCATCCGGGTGTTCAGGCCTCGGCGGCGATCTTCGCCAGCCGCCGGGCCTCGTCCCGCGTGGCGCGGGCGATGGCGTCCTCGTCGGCCGTGAGGAGCCGCCCGTCCTCGACGATCTGCCGGCCGTTCACGAAGGACGCGGTGACCGGGGCGGCCGCGCCGAAGACCAGGGCGGTCACCGGGTCGGCGATGGAGGCGTGGGCGAGCGTGTCCAGCTTCCACAGCACGAGGTCGGCGAGCTTGCCGGGCTCCAGGGAGCCGGTCTCGGCGGCCCGGCCCAGGACCTGGGCGCCACCGTACGTGCCGAGGCGCAGGGCCTGGCGGGCGTTCAGCGCGGCTTCCCGGTGGGCGCCGAGGCGGTTGATGAGGAGGGCGTTGCGCAGCTCGGTGTGGAGTTCGCCGGACTCGTTGGAGGCGGTGCCGTCGACGCCGAGGCCGACGGGGACGCCGGCCGCGAGCATGTCGGGGACGCGGGCGATGCCGGCGGCGAGGCGGGCGTTGGAGGAGGGGCAGTGCGCCACGCCGGTGCGGGACCGGGCGAAGGCGGCGATGTCGGAGTCGTTCATGTGGACGCAGTGCGCCATCCACACGTCCTCGCCGAGCCAGCCGGTGGACTCGAAGTAGTCGGTCGGGCCCATGCCGAACAGTTCGTGGCAGAACTTCTCCTCCTCCACGGTCTCCGAGCCGTGCGTGTGGAGGCGGACGCCGAGGCGGCGGGCCAACTGGGCGCCGTCGCGGAGCAGTTCGGTGGAGACGGAGAAGGGCGAGCAGGGCGCGACGGCGACCTGGGTCATGGCGTCGAAGGAGGAGTCGTGGTGCCGCCGCACGGTCTCCTCGGTGGCCGCGAGCGCACCGTCGAGGGTCTCCACGGCGAAGTCCGGGGGCAGGCCGCCGTCCTTCTCGCTGCGGTCCATGGAGCCGCGGGCGAGGGTGAAGCGGACGCCCATGTCGCGGGCGGCGCCGATGATCGCGCCGGAGAGGTCGCCGGAGCCCCGGGGGAAGACGTAGTGGTGGTCCATGGCGGTTGTGACGCCGCCGCGGGCCATCATCGCCAGCGAGCCCTGGGCGGCCGCGCGGACCATCGGCTCGTCGATGCGCGCCCAGGTGGGGTACAGCGCGACGAGCCAGTTGAAGAGGTTGTGGTCCGTGGCCAGGCCCCGGGTGATCCACTGGTAGAAGTGGTGGTGGGTGTTGATCAGGCCGGGAGTCACGAGGTGGCCGGAGGCGTCGATGCGGCGTGCCACGTTCTCCAGACCCTCGGGGGCCCTGCCCGCGCCGAGCGACTCGATGCGGTTGCCGGCGAGGACGACGTGCCCGGAGGCGTACTCGGTGTCGTGTCCGTCGACGGTCGCGATCGCGCAGTTCTCGATGACGATGCGCCGGTCTGCTGCCATGGTTCGTCCTTTGCGCTGTGATGGAGAGGGCACGGCAGGACCCTGGAAGTTTTGAGTGCCGTGGCCGGGAGGAGGGTTCCCCGGCCACGGGTGCCGAAAGAGGGAACCTCAGAGGTTGGTGAGGTCCTCGGGGATCTTCGCCTCGCAGCCGTCCCGGAGGATCGTCGCCTCGATCAGGCCGTAGGGGCGGTCGGCGGCGTAGTACACCTCATTGTCGTTCTTCAGCCCGAACGGCTCCAGGTCCACCAGGAAGTGGTGCTTGTTCGGGAGGGAGAAGCGGACCTCGTCGATCTCGCTGCGGTGGTTGATGATCCGCGCACCCATCTGGTACAGCGTCTGCTGGAGCGAGAGGGAGTAGGTCTCGGCGAAAGCCTGGAGCATGTGCTTCTTGACCTGCTCGTAGGACTTCTCCCAGTTCGGCATGCGCTGCTCGTCGTCGGTCCAGTTGAACCGCCAACGGCCGGAGACCTCGGTGGCCAGGATGCGGTCGTAGGCCTCCTTCAGCGTCGTGTACTTGTCCTTGACGTAACCCCAGAACTCGGAGTTGGTCGAGTTCATGACGACGAGGTCCTTCAGACCGGAGACGACCTCCCAGCGCTCACCGTCGTAGGTGATCTGAGTGAGCCGCGTCTCCTGGCCCTTGCGGACGAAGGAGTGCTTGACCTCGTCGGCGCCGATGAACCGGGAGTTGGCGTCGGAGGCCTCGATCCGCTCCCAGGCATACTCCTCGATGCGGATCCGGGCCCGGTGGATCGGCTCCTGGCTGGTGACGAAGTGCCGGGCGAGGTGGATGCCGAACTGCTCGGCCGACTCGATGCAGTGCTCCTTGGCGAACGCGTACACCGTGTTCTTGGTGGTGTCGGTCGGCAGGACGTTGGCGTTCGAGCCGGAGTAGTGGACCTCGTCCATGTCGCCGCTCAGCGCGACGGAGACGTTGAGGTCCTTGATGTGGTGGGTGGCGCCGTCCCGCGTGATCTTGACGACTCGGTTCTCGGCCTTGCCGTACTGGTTCTGTCCCAGCATCACCGGGCGGGCAGGGCGGGAATTGACGGTCATTTAGCTAGCTCCCTCGGTAAACGGAGTAGCCGAACGGGTTGAGCAGCAGCGGTACGTGGTAGTGCTCGCCCGGCACGACGGCGAACGTGATCGCCACCTCCGGGAAGAACACACCGGCGCCGCTGTCCCGATTCGCGGGGGCGTCCTGCTGCGCATCGGCTTGCTTCTTCGCAGATTCTTCGAAGTACGGCTCCACCGCGAAGTCGAGCCGTACATGGGTGGTGCCCTCCGGCAGCGCCGGGAGGTCCTTGCACCGGCCGTCCGCGTCGGTGGCGGAGCCGCCGAGCTCCTGCCAGGCCGCCTCGCGGCCCGCGCGGGCGGAGAGCCGGACGGCGACGCTCTCGGCGGGCCGGCCGACGCTGGTGTCCAGGATGTGCGTGGACACGGAGGCGGTGGTGCTGGTGCTCATGGGGTCAGGCTTCCTCTTCGACGAGCCGGGCGAGGCGGATGCGGTTGATCTTCCCCAGTTCGGTGCGGACGATCTCCCGCTCCCGCTCCGGTGTGTTGCCGATCCGTTCCCTGACCGCGTCGCGCATCTGCTCGCCGGTCCGGCCGGTGGCGCAGATCAGGAAGACATGGCCGAACCTCTCCTGGTAGGCGAGGTTCAGCTCCAGCATCTCCGCTTTGAGCGCGTCGGAGGCGCCGGCCATGCCGCGCTGCTCCCGGGCCGAGGTGGGGTCTCCGGGCTCGGGGCGGCCGATGGGCGGGTGGCCGGCCATCGCCTCGTCGAGGTCCGCGGCCGTCAGCTCCGCCATGGCGGCGTCGCTCGCGGCGTACAGGTCCTCGGCGGTGGCGTAGGGGCGGGTGGCCAGCAGGCGTTGCGCCCACGCCGTGGAGGCGCACGCCTCGTGGAGCGCGGTGCGGGCCGCGTGCTCCTCGAGGGCGTTGAACCGAGCCAGGCCCGGCGGCGTGGAAGTGGAAGTCACGGGAGCCTCCGTGGCCGGATTCGGCCTTCGTGCTGAACGGGCGTGCCGATAGCTAACGCCCTCCCGCGACAGCACGTCAACAGTTTGTTGAAAATTCAGTTCCACGAAACCGGACCGGGTGCGGTGCGGGTGAACCGTGGTGCGGTGCGGTGCGGTCAGGCCCCCTTCTCGCGGTTGAGGTAGTTGTAGACGGTGAAGCGGCTGACGCCGAGGGCGCTCGCCACCGTCTCCACCCCGTGCCGCACGGAGAAGGCGCCACGCGCCTCGAGTATCCGCACGACCTCCTGCTTGGCCCTGCGGTCGAGGTCGGCCAGCGGCATCCCCTTGCGGCGCTCCATGGCGGCCAGGATGTGGTCGAGGGAGTCGGCGAGCTGCGGCAGCCGTACGGCGACGGCGTCCCTGCCCTCCCAGGCCAGAACGACGTCGTCGGGACCGGCCTCGTCGGGCGGGATCATCTCGCCGCCCATCGCGTCGACCAGGGGTTTCACGGCCGCGATGAACGGCTCGTCCCCTGCGCCGCTCACGCCCCTCCCTCCTCGACCACGTTGATCTGGAGCGAGACGCGGGTGGCACCGGCCTCCAGGGTCTTGCGGAGCAGGGCGTCCACGGCGGTGAGCACCGCGTCGGCACCACCCTCCGCGGTGTTGCCGAACGGGCCCACGTCGACGGCGTCCAGCTCGGCGGCCTCCACGACCTCGCGGGCCACCACCGCGTGCGCGGGGGCCTCGTCCAGGTCGAACGGCTCGGTCGTGAACTCCACTCTCAGTCGCACGCGCTCAACCTAACGCGCGGGACGGACTTTCCGGCAGCCCCTCTTGACAGCCCTCGCACCCCGCAGGCAATCTTCCGTTAAGCAGAAATAAGATTCCGCAATACGGAATACGTGACTGCTGAAGGCAAGCACCACCGAAGACGCACCACCGAAGACAAGGAAGGGAGCGCCGCCCCGATGGGATTCGCAGACCAGCGCTTCAACGTCAACCTGTCGATCCTCTTCACGGAGCTCCCCCTCCTGGAGCGTCCCGCGGCCGCCGCCGCGGCGGGCTTCACCGCGGTCGAACTGTGGTGGCCCTGGGTCGACGCACCGGTCCCCGAGCAGTCCGAGCTCGACGCCTTGAAGCGGGCGATCGAGGAAGCGGGCGTCCGGCTCACCGGCCTGAACTTCTACGCCGGGCAGCTCCCGGGCCCTGACCGCGGCGCCCTGTCCCTTCCCGGTGCGGAGTCGGAGCGGTTCCGCGCCAACATCGACGTGGCCGCCGGCTTTGCCGCCTCCGTGGGCTGCACGGCGCTCAACGCCCTGTACGGCAACCGCGTCGAGGGCGTGGCCCCGGCCGAACAGGACGCGCTCGCGCTGGAGAACCTGACTCTCGCCGCCCGGGCCGCCGACCGGATCGGCGCGATCCTGCTGATCGAGGCGCTGAACAAGCCCGAGTCGCCGCTGTACCCGCTGGTGTCCGCGCCCGCCGCCGTCGAGGTCGTCGACAAGGTCAACGAGGCGACGGGGCTCGGCAACGCGCGCTTCCTCATGGACCTCTACCACCTGTCCATGAACGGCGAGGACCTGCCGACGGTGATCGAGCGGTTCGCCTCGAAGACCGGCCACGTCCAGATCGCCGACAACCCGGGCCGCGGCGCTCCCGGCACGGGCGCGCTGCCCCTCGAAGACCTCCTCGACCAGCTCACGAAGGCGGGCTACGACGGCTGGGTCGGCCTCGAGTACAAGCCGGGCGACCGCCCGAGCGCCGAGGCCTTCGACTGGCTGTCCCGCTGACCCCGTATCCGAAAGGCACACCGTCATGAGCACACTCCCCAAGGTCGCCTGGATCGGACTCGGCATCATGGGCTCCCCCATGTCCGAGAACCTGATCAAGGCTGGCTACCAGGTCACCGGCTACACGCTGGAACAGGACAAGCTGGACCGCCTGGCCGCCGCCGGCGGCACCGCCGCCCCCTCGATCGCCGAGGCCGTACAGGACGCGGATGTCGTCATCACGATGGTCCCGGCGTCCCCGCAGGTCGAGGCCATCGCCTACGGCCCCGACGGCATCCTGGAGAACGCGCGGTCCGGCGCGCTGCTGATCGACATGTCCTCGATCACGCCGCAGACGTCGGTCGATCTGGCGAAGGCGGCCGCGGACAAGGGCATCCGCGTGCTGGACGCCCCGGTGTCCGGCGGCGAGGCCGGTGCGATCGAGGCCGTGCTGTCCATCATGGTGGGCGGCGAGCAGGCCGACTTCGACACCGCGAAGCCGATCTTCGAGGCGCTCGGAAAGACCATCGTGCTGTGCGGGCCGCACGGCTCCGGTCAGACCGTGAAGGCCGCCAACCAGCTGATCGTCGCCGTGAACATCCAGGCGTGCGCCGAGGCCGTGGTCTTCCTGGAGAAGTCCGGCGTGGACCTCAAGGCGGCCCTGGACGTGCTGGGCGGCGGACTCGCCGGCTCGACCGTGCTGACCCGCAAGAAGGACAACTTCCTCGGCCGGGACTTCAAGCCGGGCTTCCGGATCGACCTGCACCACAAGGACATGGGCATCGTCACGGACGCCGCCCGCAACGTCGGCGCGGCCCTGCCTGTCGGTGCCGTGGTCGCCCAGCTGGTCGCGAGCCTGCGCGCGCAGGGCGACGGCGGCCTCGACCACTCGGCGCTGCTGCGGGCCGTGGAGCGGCTCTCCGGCGCCCAGGTCTGACCCTCCCCCGACCCTCGTAGGCCCGGGGGTCCCCGATCCCCGGGCGGCGCCGCCGCTGACAACTGTCCTGTCGCGCCCAAAGGGGCGGCGCCGCCCGGAACCAGCCATACCCACCACTTCAACAAACTGTTGACGCTCCGCTCGCCCCGACCCTAGGCTCCACAAAGCGGAAAATTGTTTCCGCTGCCCTCTCGTACGGAAGGTCACGATGTCGCAGCGCGTGCTCACCACCGAGTCCGGCGCCCCCGTCGCCGACAACCAGAACTCCGCCACCGCCGGTGTCGGCGGCCCGCTCCTGCTCCAGGACCAGCATCTGCTGGAGAAGCTGGCGCGCTTCAACCGCGAGCGCATCCCGGAGCGTGTGGTGCACGCCCGCGGCTCGGGTGCGTACGGCCACTTCGAAGTGACCGACGACGTCACGGACTTCACCCACGCCGACTTCCTCTCCGCGGTCGGCAGGCGCACCGAGGTGTTCCTGCGCTTCTCCACCGTGGCCGACTCGCTCGGCGGCGCGGACGCGGTGCGTGACCCGCGCGGTTTCGCGGTGAAGTTCTACACCGAGGAGGGCAATTACGACCTCGTCGGGAACAACACCCCGGTGTTCTTCATCAAGGACCCGATCAAGTTCCCGGACTTCATCCACTCACAGAAGCGCGATCCGTTCACGGGCCGTCAGGAGCCGGACAACGTCTGGGACTTCTGGGCGCACTCCCCCGAGGCCACGCACCAGGTGACCTGGCTGATGGGCGACCGCGGCATCCCGGCCTCGTACCGGCACATGAACGGCTACGGCTCGCACACCTACCAGTGGACCAACAGCCGGGGCGAGGCGTTCTTCGTCAAGTACCACTTCAAGACCAACCAGGGCATCCGCTGCCTGAGCAGCGAGCAGGCCGCCGAGATCGCGGGCAGGGACCCGGCCTCGCACCAGACGGACCTGCTCCAGGCCATCGAGCGGGGTGTGCACCCGTCCTGGACGCTGTACGCCCAGATCATGCCCGCGTCCGAGGCGGCGGACTACCGCTTCAACCCGTTCGACCTGACCAAGGTGTGGCCGCACCAGGACTACCCGCTGCGGCGGGTGGGCCGGCTGGTGCTGGACCGCAACCCGGACAACGTCTTCGCGGAGGTCGAGCAGGCCGCGTTCTCCCCGAACAACTTCGTGCCGGGCATCGGTCCCTCGCCCGACAAGATGCTCCAGGGCCGGCTGTTCGCCTACGCGGACGCCCACCGCTACCGCCTGGGCGTCAACCACACGCTGCTGGCCGTCAACGCGCCGAAGGCCACCGCCGCGCGGAACTACGGCCGCGACGGCCTGATGGCGTCCAACGCACAGGGCCGGTACGCCAAGAACTACGAGCCGAACTCCTACGACGGCCCGGTCCAGACCGGCCGTCCGCTGTCGGCGCCGCTGGCGGTCTCCGGCCACACCGGCACCCACGAGGCGCCCGCGCACACCAAGGACGACGACTTCTTCCAGGCGGGCGAGCTGTACCGGCTGATGTCCGCCGAGGAGAAGTCCCGCCTGGTCGCGAACATCGCCGGGGGCCTGTCCCAGGTCTCCCGCGACGACGTGATCGAGAAGAACCTCGCGCACTTCCACGCCGCCGACCCCGAGTACGGGCGGCGCGTGAAGGAGGCGGTCCGCGCCCTGCGCGAGGACTGAACTCCCTGACCGTGCCCGACCGCCCGGGGAGACCCGGATGAGGGGTGGTCACCCGGGCACGGACACGGTCAGGGCGCGGACCGCGGCGGCGTGCGAGCCAGTGCGGTGGTGAAAGGCCCGGACCGGCTTCTCGACCTGAGCGAAGCCGGCCCCGGGGCCCGTCGCACCCGCCGCGGTCCCAGCACCACTCACCCCTCTCCCCCGACCCCGTCCGGCGGCGCGAACGTCCTGTCGCGCCCAGCCTCGCGCCGCCGGACGGCCGGCCCGCCCTCGGGGTGCGGAACCGTCCCGTTCGCAGCAGCCTGAAGGCATGGCACCTCCCACCGAGCAACCGCACGTCGTGGTCCACGCCCCCGCCCTGGACGGCTCCCGCCGGGTCACCCTGGGCGAGGAGCCGCTGGGCGTCGCCACCCACACGGATGACGTCGCCGAGATCCTGCGCCTGGCCGACCTGTACGTCACCGACGTCGCGGAGAGCGACCTCGTCGAGTGGCAGGGCGGCGGTCCGGACGACTGGCCGGGGCTGTCGGAGCACCACGAGGCGTGAGCGCGCCTACGGCACCGGTCGTACAGCCCGTACGGAACCCTCAAATGAACCTCTGAACCCGGCCCCGGGGGCTTCAACCGCCCCCGGGGCCGGGCACATTCTCCTCACACGGGGCCCGTCGGCACGGGGGCGGCGGGCCCCGTGCGGGGGTGAAGCCATGAGCGACGGTGCGGCGGTCCGGCTGGAGCCGCACGAGATCGCACTGCTGGGGGACGGCCCGCGGGCCGCCGTCACCGTCGCCGTGGTGGAGCTGTACCTGCGGCGCCTGGCGGAGCCGGACCTGCCCGGGACGATCCGCGCGGGTGCCGCGGACGCCGTGGAGGCGGCGCGGCCGCCCTCTCCCCTGGCGGTTGCGGTGCAAGCCCTGCTGCGCGAGCCCGTGGCTCCCAGGGCCCTGGTGAAGGATCCGGACATCCGGCTCGCCGTGGCCGTCATGCGCATCCCGCTCGCGCGGGCGGGCCTGCTGCGCTATCCCCTGCTCGGCGCGACCCGAGCCGCCCGCCGTCACGTCCGGGACCTGCGGAACGAGCACCCCCTGCCGGCGAGCCGGCACGGCCTGACCGACCGGGAGCGGCTGCTGCTGGTCGCCCTGCACGGTGAGGCGGCCCTGCGGCTGCTGATGCCGCGTTTCGCCCTGCGGGCGGGTCTGGTCCGCCGGGCCGAGGTGGGCGGCCCGGACCTCCCCCAGCACAAGCCGCGCACCACGGGCGGCGTCGGTGGGGGCGTCCACCACTGCGGCGGAGGCGGAGGCGGCGAGGACTGAGGGTCCCGGCAGGGCCCAGGGGGACGCAGAAGGGGCGGTCCGTCCTTCCGGACGGGCCGCCCCTTGTGCTGCGCGGGTGTCAGACCTTCAGCGTCCTGATCGAGGTCGGCGCGTGGCCGGGCTCGGTGGCGATCTCCTCGAACTCCACGACGTTGCCGATGTCGTTGGTCGTCGACATGGAGATGTTGGTGACGCGCTCCAGGATCGCCTCGACCACGACCGGGACGCGGTACTCCGCGGCCAGCTTCTTGGCCTGCTCGAAGGCGGCACCCAGCTCGGCCGGGTCGGTGACGCGGATCGCCTTGCAGCCGAGGCCCTCGGCGACCTTGACGTGGTCGACGCCGTAGACGCCGATCTCGGGCGAGTTGAGGTTCTCAAACTCCAGGTTGACCTGGAAGTCGATCTCGAACGCCCGTTGCGCCTGCCGGATCAGTCCCAGGTAGGAGTTGTTCACCAGGACGTGGACGTACGGGATCCGGTGCTGCGCGCCGACGGCCAGTTCCTCCAGCATGAACTGGAAGTCGTAGTCGCCGGAGAGGGCCACGACCGAGGCCTCCGGGTCGGCCTTGGCCACGCCCAGCGCGGCCGGGATGGTCCAGCCGAGCGGGCCGGCCTGACCGCAGTTGATCCAGTGGCGGGGCCGGTACACGTGCAGCATCTGCGCGCCGGCGATCTGCGAGAGACCGATCGTGGAGACGTACCGGGTCTCCGGACCGAAGGCCTTGTTCATCTCCTCGTAGACGCGCTGCGGCTTGATCGGGATGTCGTCGAAGTGCGTACGGCGCTGGAGGGTCGCCTTGCGCTCCTGCGCGGAGGCGGCCCAGGCGGAGCGGTCGGGCAGTTTACGGGCCGCCTTCAGCTCCCCGGCGACCTCCACGAACAGTTCGAGGGCCGCCTTGGCGTCCGAGGTGATGCCGTAGTCCGGGGCGAAGATCTTGCCGATCTGGGTGGGCTCGATGTCGACGTGCACGAACGTCCGCCCGCCGGTGTAGACGTCGAGCCTGCCGGTGTGGCGGTTGGCCCAGCGGTTGCCGATGCCGAGGACGAAGTCGGACTCCAGGAAGGTCGCGTTGCCATAGCGGTGCGAGGTCTGCAGGCCCACCATGCCGGCGTTCAGCTCGTGGTCGTCGGGCAGCAGGCCCCAGCCCATCAGGGTCGGGACGACCGGAGTGCCCGTCAGTTCGGCGAACTCGACGAGGAGTTCGGCGGCGTCGGCGTTGATGACGCCGCCGCCCGCGACGATCAGCGGCCGCTCGGAGGCGTTCAGCATCCCGAGGGCCTTCTCGATCTGGGCCCGGCTCGCGGCGGGCTTGTAGGCCGGGAGCGGCTCGTACGTCTCCGGGTCGAACTCGATCTCCGTCAGCTGCACGTCGATCGGCAGGTCGATGAGGACCGGGCCGGGGCGGCCGGAGCGCATCAGGTGGAAGGCCTGCTGGAAGACGCCCGGGACCTGCGCGGCCTCCAGCACCGTGACGGCCATCTTCGTGACCGGCTTGGCGATGGAGGCGATGTCGACGGCCTGGAAGTCCTCCTTGTGGATCACGGCGGTCGGGGCCTGGCCCGTGATGCACAGGATCGGGATGGAGTCACCGATCGCGGAGTACAGACCCGTGATCATGTCGGTGCCGGCCGGGCCGGAGGTGCCGATGCAGACGCCGATGTTGCCCGGGTGGGTCCGGGTGTAGCCCTCGGCCATGTGCGAGGCGCCCTCGACGTGCCGGGCGAGGGTGTGGGCGATGCCGCCGGAGGCCTTGAGCGCCGCGTAGAACGGGTTGATCGCCGCGCCGGGGACACCGAACGCGTCGGTGACGCCCTCTCGCTTGAGGATCTCAACTGCCGCGCGGGCAGCGGTCATTCGAGCCATCGAGTACTCCTGCTTCGGCTGTCGGATTCGCACTCCCGTCGCGCCCCGCGGTGAGCAATTCCGTATTGCGGAAATTGTTTTCTACGATCTGGAATTAATGTATGCGGGGCGGGCGAAGGGCGTCAAGAGACGGAAAGCGCCGGACAGGGCGGGGCCGCAGGGGGCACGATGTTCACGCCGTCCCGCTACGACACGGTTCTGGAGTGCCATGGCCGAGACCGCCTCGGTGCGCTGCCCAACCTGCCGCCGCGAGCACCGCTGCACGCCACCGGTGTACCCGTGCGTGTGCGGCGCGCCGGTCTCCCCGCGCCTCGACCGGGACGGCACGGCGACGCCCGTTGCGCACCGGGTCTGGCAGGACGACTGGGTGACGGTGCGGTGCGGCTCCTGCGGACGGCGCGGGGAGTGGCCGCGCCCCGAGGTGGGGTGCGCGTGCGGGGTGGTGCTGCGGGTGGCGGTGATGGAGGACGGAGAGAGCGCTGCCAATCGTGACGGCACGCCCGGCGCGGAGGTCACCCCGGTCCCGGAGGTCACGCCGGTCCCGGAGGCCGACACGGTCCGGCCCGCCACCCCGGCCGCCCGGCCCCCGTTCCCCTCCGTCACCATCCGTACGGCGCGCGATGCCGTCACGGCCACCGCCCTGTACCTGCGCTGGCTCGGCTACCGGGGTGTCCGCAGGGCCGACCAGCGTCCGCCCTCCGGCATCGGACTCGCCGCCCGCGGTGTCGTCGCACAGGTGGATCCGGCCATACGCCCGGCGACCCCGCGGGACGTCGAATGCCTGTGGCTGACGGCGATGACGGAGTCCGTGGAGGGCCTCTACTTCTCCCTCGCCGGGTACGCGGACGAAGCCCGGGCCCGCGCCGACGCCCTGGGTGTCGCCCTGTTCGTCCTCGACCTCACCGGCACACCGCGGCCGGTGAACGCCCCGGCGGACGCCCTGGCGGCCTCCGGCGCCGGGGACCGGGCCCCCTGAACACGCCCGGGCAGCGCATACTCACCGCATGCGCATCCGCCTCGCGACCCCGGCCGAACTCCCCGCTCTGCGGGACATCGAACGGGCCGCCGGTGCCCTTTTCCGCGACCTCGGCATGCCGGAGATCGCCGACGACGAACCGGCCGCCCTGGACGAACTGGAGCGCTACCGCCGGGCGGGCCGCTGCTGGGTCGCCGCCGACCAGCGGGACCGCCCGGTCGCCTACCTCCTCGCCGAACCCGTCGACGGCGCCCTGCACATCGAGCAGGTCTCGGTCCACCCGGGCGCCGCACGCCAGGGCATCGGGCGCGCCCTGCTGGCCCACGCCGCCGACCGCGCCCGCGAGGAGGGCCTGGCGGCCCTGACGCTGACCACCTTCGCGGAGGTCCCGTGGAACGCCCCGTACTACGCCCGCCTCGGCTTCCGGCCCGTGCCCGGGGAGGACCTCACGCCCGGGCTCCGCGAGATCCGCGCGGCGGAGGCGGCACATGGCCTCGACCTCTGGCCACGGCTGTGCATGCGCGCGCCGCTGTGACCGGCACGTCCCTCAGCCGTCGGCGAACCTCTCCCGCAGCTCCACCTTGCGGACCTTCCCGGACACCGTCATCGGGAAGGAGTCGAGGATCCGCACCCGGGCCGGGACCTTGTAATGCGCCAACTGCCCCTCGCAGAAGACCCGCAGCTCCTCAAGGGTGGGCGGGTCCGCCGGGTCGCGGGCGATGACGCAGGCCAGGACCTCCTCGCCGTAGCGCTCGTGCGGGACGCCGACGACCTGCACGTCCTGGATCTTGGGGTGGCCGTAGAGGAACTCCTCGATCTCGCGGGGATAGATGTTCTCCCCGCCCCGGATGATCATGTCCTTGATGCGGCCGACGATCTCGACGTAGCCGTCCTCGCGCATGACGGCGAGGTCCCCCGTGTGCATCCAGCGGCCCGCGTCGACGGATTCGGCGGTCTTCTCCGGCTCGTTCCAGTAGCCGAGCATCACGCTGTAGCCGCGGGTGCACAACTCGCCCGCCTTCCCGCGCGGTTGGGTGACGCCCGTGGCGGGGTCGACGACCTTGACCTCGATGTGCGGCAGGACCCGGCCGACCGTGCCGGTGCGGTGCTCCAGGTCGTCGTCCCGCCGGGTCTGCAGCGACACCGGGGACGTCTCGGTCATGCCGTAGCAGATGGACACCTCCGCCATGTGCATCTCGGCGACCACCCGTTTCATCACCTCAACCGGGCAGGGCGAGCCCGCCATGATGCCGGTACGCAGGGAGGAAAGGTCGTAGGAGGCGAAGTCGGGGAGGTTCAACTCCGCGATGAACATGGTCGGAACGCCGTAGAGGGACGTGCAGCGCTCCTGCTGGACCGCCTCCAGGGTGGCCTTCGGGTCGAAGGACGGGGCCGGGACGACCATGCAGGCGCCGTGCGAGGTGGCGGCCAGATTCCCCATGACCATGCCGAAGCAGTGGTAGAAGGGGACAGGGATGCAGATCCGGTCCTGCTCGGTGTAGGCGATCGACTCGCCCACGAAGTAACCGTTGTTGAGGATGTTGTGGTGCGAGAGGGTCGCGCCCTTCGGGAAGCCGGTCGTGCCCGAGGTGTACTGGATGTTGATCGGGTCGTCGCAGGAGAGCTCCTCGTACGTGGCGTCGGGGGTCGCCCTCTCCAGCAGCGCCTGCCAGCCGGGGTCGTCGAAGTAGACCACCTCCCGCAACTCCGGCAGTCCGCCCCGGACCTGTTCGACCATCGCCCGGTAGTCGCTCGTCTTGTGCCGCAGGGAGGCGAACAGCAGGGACACGCCCGCCTGCTTCAGGACGTACTCCACCTCGTGGGTGCGGTACGCCGGGTTGATGTTCACCATGATCGCGCCGACGCGGGCGGTGGCGTACTGGACGAGCACCCACTCGGGGCAGTTGACGGCCCAGACGCCCACCCGGTCGCCCTTGGCGACGCCGGAGGCGTGCAGGGCGGAGGCGAGTTCGTCGACCGCCGCGCCGAACTCGGCGTACGTCCAGCGCCGGCCGGACGGCACGTCGACCAGCGCCTCACGGCCCGGCCAGGCCGCCACGGCCCGGTCCAGATTCTCCCCGATGGTGTCGCCGAGCAGCGCCGTCGCGCCGGTGCCGTGGCTGTAGGAGTTCACCGGAAGTCCTCCTCGCGGTACTCGGCGTCCGACCCGGCGGCCGTGGCCTCACGCAGCTCGATCCGGCGGATCTTGCCCGAGACGGTCTTGGGCAGCTCGCCGAACTCCAGGCGGCGGATGCGCTTGTAGGGGGCCAGCGCCTCGCGGGAGTGCTCGAACAGGACCTTGGCGGTGTCGGGGCCGGGCTGCCAGCCCTCGGCCAGCACGACGTAGGCCTTGGGGACGGCCAGCCGCAGCTCGTCGGGGGCGGGCACGACCGCCGCCTCGGCGACCGCCTCGTGCTCCAGCAGCGCGCTCTCCAGCTCGAACGGGCTGATCTTGTAGTCGGAGGCCTTGAAGACGTCGTCGCTGCGGCCGATGTACGTCAGATACCCTTCGTCGTCCCTGGAGGCGACGTCGCCCGTGCGGTAGTAGCCGCCGGCCATGGCCTCGGCCGTGCGGTCCGCGTCGCCGTGGTAGCCGGTCATCAGCCCGACGGGCCGGTCGGACAGGTCCAGCGCGATCTCGCCCTCCACCGCGCCCGGCGCGCCGGACACGGGGTCGAGGAGTTCGACACGGTAACCGGGGCTCGGCCGGCCCATCGAGCCGGTCTTGAGTGGCTGGCCGGGGCTGTTGGCGACCTGGACGGCCGTCTCGGTCTGGCCGAAGCCGTCCCGGATGGTGATGTTCCAGGCCCGGCGGACCTGCTCGATGACCTCCGGGTTCAGCGGCTCGCCGGCCGCGACGACCTCACGGGGCGGGGTGCGCAGCTGCGTCAGGTCGGCCTGGATGAGCATGCGCCACACGGTCGGCGGGGCGCAGAAGGTGGTGACACCCGCCCGGTCCATCTCGGTCATGAGACGGACGGCGTCGAAACGCGTGTAGTTGTGCAGGAAGACCGTCGCCTCGGCGTTCCACGGGGCGAAGAGATTGGACCAGGCGTGCTTGGCCCAGCCGGGTGAGGAGATGTTCAAGTGCACGTCGCCGGGTCGCAGGCCGATCCAGTACATGGTCGACAGATGGCCGATCGGGTACGACGTGTGGGTGTGCTCGACGAGCTTGGGCCGGGCGGTGGTGCCCGAGGTGAAGTACAGCATCAACGGGTCGTCGGCCCGGGTGGGGCCGTCGGGGGCGAAGTCCGCGGAGGCGCCGTAGGCGTCGTCCAGCGGCAGCCAGCCGTGCGGCACGGCACCGGCGTCGCCCGCGGCGATGCGGGTGTAGTCGCCGGGGACCTCGGTGAACTTGCCGGTGTCCGCCACACGCGCGATGACGTGCCGCACCCGGCCGCGCTCGACGCGGTCGCGCAGGTCGGCCGGGCCGAGCAACGGGGTGGCCGGGATGACCACCGCGCGCAGCTTCATCGCGGCGAGGGCGGTGATCCACAGTTCGGCCTGGTTGCCGAGCATCACGAGGATCCGGTCCTCGGCGCGCACGCCCCGCTCCCGCAGCCAGGTGGCGAACTGAGCCGACCGCACCGACATCTCCCCGAAGGACAGCCGGGTCTCGCGTCCGTCCTCCTCGACGAGGTGCAGGGCGGTGCGGGCGTTCCCGTCGGCGATCTCGTCGAACCAGTCGAGCGCCCAGTTGAAGTACTCGGGCCGGGGCCAGCGGAAGCCCTCGTAGGCGGTCGGGTAGTCCTCGCGGTGTTCGAGCAGGAAATCCCGCGCGTCGCGGAACAGCTCCGTCGCCGATGTCATCTGTCCTCCTGGGTGCCGGACCATTGCCGGGCGGCTCTGAGCCATCGTGTAATCCGTGATGCAGGTCTCACTACCCCCGAACGGGGGGTGCGCCCGCACAGGAGCCGTAGTGAAGGGGCGATCAGGTGACGACGGACGCGTCCGACGCGGTCGAGATACGCGATGCGCTGCTGCGGCTGCGCCGGGGGACCGGCCTGCCCGTCGCCTTCGGCGGCCTGATGGAGGCCGGGCAGCAGATGCGCATCAGCGAACTGAGCGGCACGGCGACGCACGCCCTGCGGTCGCTGGTGGTGACGTCCGGCACCGGTCTGGGCGGCAAGACGGTCGCGCTGGCCCGGCCGTGCGTGGTGACCGACTACTCGATGTCACGGCAGATCAGCCACGAGTACGACGCCCCGGTCTGCGCGGAGGGGCTGCGCTCGGTGCTGGCCGTGCCGGTGGTGGTGCGGCACCGGGTGCGCGGGGTGCTGTACGGGGCGCTGCGCACGGCCCTGCCGATGGGCGGGCGGATGCTCGACGCGGCCGTGGAGGCGGCGCGGGACGTCGAGCGGGCGCTGGTGGTCCGGGACGAGGCCCGCACCCTGGCCGCCGCGGCCGGGGCGGGCCCGGGGTGGGAGCGGGTGCGCGAGGCGCACGCGGCCCTGAGGGCACTGGCCACGCGGATCGTGGACCCGGAGCTGCGCGCGGAGCTGCTCGGCGCGTGTGCGCTGCTGACGGACGAGCCCGCCGGGCCGCCCCGGGTCCGGCTCGCGCCGCGCGAGGTGGACGTGCTGGCGTGCGTGGCGGCGGGAGCGACGAACGCGGTCGCCGCGGAGCGGCTGGGCGTGACGCCGGAGACCGTCAAGGGGTATCTGCGCTCGGCCATGCGGAAGCTGCGGGCCCGCACCCGTGGCGAGGCCGTGGTCGCCGCGCGCCGATCGGGGTGGTTGCCGTAGGTTTGTGGTGATTTTTCTGATGCCTGCACGAGCGCTGGGCCGAGGGGGCCCCGAGAGGGCGCCGACCCGGTCTTCCGGGGCATTCGGGAGTCCGGAGAATTCTCCCGCCGTCACATGTTGTTATTTCCCTCACGAGGTCGTCCCTCCGAAATTCAAAGAACTGTTGCCTAATATTGGCCAGGACACGACACAGGGAGGGGAGCGGTGACCGCACGACGGGACTTCCAGGAGCCTCCCAGAAGCCGCCCCGACCAGGTCATCGGCCGGGAGGAGCTGTTCGCGTCGGCCCGTGATCAGCTCGGCCGAGGGGGCAGTGTGCTGCTCCACGGCCCGGCCGGAATTGGAAAGTCGACCGTCCTGCGGGCGCTGGCCGCGGATTACGGCGGCGCGGACCGGACGGTGTTGCGCTGCTCGGCGACCGAGTCGGAATCCCACCTGCCCTTCCTGGCGCTGGCCGATCTGTTCGGGCTGGTCCTGGACGAGGTGTCCGGTGCGCTGCCCGGCGCCCAGCGCACGGCGCTGGAATCGGCGCTGACCGGCCGCGGCGAGTCCACGCTCCAGCGGGACGGGCTCGCGCTGCGCCTGGCGGTGCTGTCGGCGCTGCGTGTCCTCGCCGCGAAGAGGCCGGTGCTGGTGGTCGCCGACGATCTGCAGTGGCTGGATGCCGCCAGTGCGGAACTGCTCGGCTTCGCGGCCCGCCGGCTGGGTGACACCCCCGTGCAGATGCTGTGCGCGGTCCGGACCGAGGGACAGGAGTACGACCGTCACCTGCCCGCGTCGCCGCCGGACACCCTCGCGGTGCGGCTGGGCCCGCTGACCCGCACACAGGTCTCCGCGCTGCTGGACCACCGCGGCTACACGCCCCTGTCCCGGTCCACCGTCCGCGACATCCACCGCACCAGCGGCGGCAACCCGCTCTTCGCACTGGAGCTGGGCCGGGCCCTGGCCGAGAGCCCCGCCCGGCCCCGGCCGGGCGAACCGCTGCCGGTGCCCACGTCGCTGCGGGCCCTGGTGCTGAGCCGGCTGGAGATGCTGTCCGACGAGGCGCGCCGCACCCTCCTCGTGGCCAGCGCCGGTGCCCGTCCCACCGTGGCGCTGCTGCACGCGGCCGGGCGGGAGCACGCCGAGGCCGAGACGGCCCAGGCGGCGGCCCTGGGGCTGCTGGCCACGGACCCCGAGGCGCCGGCCCTGCGGTTCGCGCATCCGCTGATCTCGGCCGCGCTCTACGCGGAGGCCCCGGCGCAGGAGCGGCGGGCCGTGCACGCCGCGCTGTCCACGGCCGCCTCCGACCCCATCGAGCGGGCCCGGCACCTGGCCCTGGCGACCACCGGCACCGACCCGGAGGTCGCGGCCCGGCTCGCCGAGGCCGGGGCGCTGGCCCGGGACCGCGGGGCCCCGTCCGTCGCCGCCTCGCTCGGGCTGCTGTCCGCCCGGCACACCCCGGCCGACAGCACTCCCGGCCCCGACGAGCGGCGTCTGCAGGCCGCCGAGGACGCGATCACCGCCGGCGAGGCCGATCTCGCCCGGGACATCGCACGCGACGTACTGACGCGTGCCACCGTGCCGGCCGAGCGGGTCCGGGCCTGGATGGTGGTCATCGAGGCGGCCGGCCAGGCCCTCGGCGAGGTCGACGCCGTCTTCCCGCAGGTCCTGGCCGACGCCGGCGACGACCCGTGCCTGCTCGCCCAGGTCCACTACCAGCTGGCCTGGCGGGGCCTGGTCGTCGAGGGCGACTTCGCCGAGGCCCGGCAGGAGGCCGCGCACGCGGCGGAGCTGGCCGCACGGGGCGGGGACCGGCGCACCGAGCTGATGGCGCTGTCCTTCCAGGCCTCCACCGAGACCCTGATGGGCCACCCGGACGCCCCCGTGACCGTCAAACGGGCCCTCAAGGAGCCCCAGGACCCCTATGTGGCCTGCCACCACAACGGCGCCGGGTCGGCCCGCTTTCGCTGGCTGATCATGAGCGACCAGCTGCCCGAGGCGCGGGCGACCATCACCGCGCTGCTGCGTGAGGTACGGCGGCGCGGCATGGTCGAGAGCGAGGTGCACTTCCTGCGCTTCCTCGCCGACACCGAGCTGCGCTCCGGGCACTGCGGCCGGGCCCTGGACCTGGCCCGCGAGAGTCTGCGGCTGGCGCGGGACTCCGGGATCGGCGAGGGCGCCTCGGCCATGCTTGCCTCGCTCGCCGAGGCCTCGGCCGGGGATGTCGACCGGGCCCTGGCCCTCGCCCGCGAGGCTGCGGACCACGCGGAGGTCGACGGCGACCAGATGTACCTGTCGCGGGCCCTCGCGGCGCTGGGCTACGCCCAGTTGGTGGCCGGCGACCCGGCCGCCACCGTCCGTTCCCTGCGCCGGGTGCGGGAGCTGGAGCAGGGTCTCGGCATCAACGACCCCGGGCGCGGCCGCTGGCACGGCGACCTCGCCGAGGCGCTGGTCCGCATCGGCGAGCCCGCCGAGGCCCAGGACGTCATCGACACCACCCGGGCGCACGCGCTGCGGCTCGGCCGGCAGAGTGTGCTGGCCGTCCTGGACCGGGCCGAGGCACTGGTGCGGGCCGCACGGGGCGAACACGAGGCCGCCCTCGCCCGGTTGATGTCCGTGCAGGACCGGCTCGGGCGGCTCGGGTACGGCCTGGAGGAGGCCCGGGCCGCCTTCGCCCTGGCCCGCCTGCGCGCCCAGGCGGCCGCCGCCCCCCGTCCGGGGTCCGGGCCGCTGCCGGGACCGGCGTCGTACGACGAGGCCGCGCGGCTGTTCCGGCGCTGCCGCGCGCTGCCCTGGCTGCGGCAGGTCGACGCGGCCGCCACCGCCGGCCCCGCGGCGGTGGCACCGGCCGCCACCGCGCCGCCGGTCGCCCTGGACGCGCTGGAGGGTCTCGCCGCGATGGAGCGTCAGGTCGCCTCGCTGGTGATGGAGGGCGCGACCAACCGGGAGATCGCGGCCCGCCTGTTCATCAGCGTCAAGACGGTCGAGGCGACCCTCACCCGGGTCTACCGCAAGCTCGGCATCCGTTCCCGGGTGGACATCGTCCGGCTGGCCGCGGGCCGCCGCCCGACCTGACCCACCTGGGTTTACGGGGCCCGACCGAGGGTTATCCCTGCCCAACTCCCTTAGGGGGTTCCCTCATTGGGGGCGCCGCCCGCGGGGTTCTAGCTTTGGGGCGTGCCGCTCGCCGGGCACACGGAGATCCGAACAAAGGCGTCAGGGTCCCCGTTCCCCACCACCCGCGCGACCCCCCACCGGCAACTCCCCAAGGAGACCCATGTTCGGGCTCAACGCTGCCAAGAAGCTTGCCGCCGTCGCCGCGGCGACCGCCGCCGCCGCCACGACCGCGCTGCTCGCCGCACCCTCGGCCGTCGCCGCACCGCAGCCGATCGTCGGGGGCACCACCACCACGGCGTCCGCGTACCCGTTCGTCATGCAGATCACGGACGCCTCGCAGAACCAGTTCTGCGGCGGCACGCTGGTCTCGCCCACGAAGGTCGTCACCGCCGCGCACTGCATGGTCGGCGAGACCGCCGGCAGCGTGCGCGTCGTCGGAGGCCGCACCTACCTCAACGGCGCCAACGGCACGGTCGCCAGAGTCAGCAAGATATGGGTCCACCCGAGCTACACCGACGTCAGCAACGGCGACGACGTGGCCGTGCTGACGCTGTCGACGTCCATGCCGTACACCCCGGCGAAGTACGTCTCCGCCTCCCAGACCTCGGTGTACGCGGCCGGCACCACTGCCCGCATCCTCGGCTGGGGCACCACCGCCTCGAACGGCAGCTCCTCCAACCAGCTGCGCACCGCGACCGTACCGACCGTGTCCGACTCCAGCTGCGGAAGCTCCTACGGCTCCGACTACGTGAAGAGCGACATGGTGTGCGCCGGATACACCTCCGGCGGCGTGGACACCTGCCAGGGCGACAGCGGCGGCCCCCTGCTCATCGGGGGCGTCCTGGCAGGCATCACTTCCTGGGGCGAGGGCTGCGCCCAGGCCGGTTACCCGGGTGTCTACACCCGGCTGACCACCTTCTCCAACCTGGTCACGACGCAGGTCAAATCGTGATCGGCCACTGACTCCTGAGTACCCCTCAGGTGAAAGACCGGGGGGGGGGGGGGGGGGGGGGGGGGGGGGGGGGCGGCGCCCCCCCCCCCCCCCGGGCCGCCGCGCTGCGGGATACGACGGGCCAGGGGCGCGGAGGAGGAGTGTGGGGGGTGAGCCCGAGCCGTGGGTGGGCCGCGGCGGGCGCGGT